>JAXHVR010000065.1:13620-33075 GCA_034189005.1 Cyanobacteriota bacterium
TGGTGCAGGTATTGTTACAAACGGTGCCTAGTTTGACTCAACCTCAGGCTGTCAGTATTATGATGGAAGCTCATACTAATGGGCTAGCTTTGGTGATTACCTGCGCTCTAGAACACGCCGAGTTCTATTGCGAAACTTTGAAAAATCACGGTCTGACAAGCACCATTGAACCGGACGAATAAATAATACTTAAAGTTGTTAGTTGTTAGTTGTTATAGCGATTATTGAATCGGTGAAGTACACCTATGTCGATCCCCCGTTGGTCCCCCTGTGGATCCCCCTCCCGTCCCCCTTGATAAGGGGGAGGCCAGAGGAAGAAGGTTTTCATGTACGGGGGACTTTGATTTGCTCCGGCTCCCCCCTTTTTAAGGGGGGCAGGGGGGGATCGTAAATATACCTCATAGTTTCAATAATTGCTATAGTTGTTAGTTGTTAGTGGTCAAGATGTAGCGAACGGTTGCTTGTAGTAATCGCTTTAGCGATTGATATAGATAAATCGCTAAAGCGATTACTACGAACTCGATCGTGACGTTAGAATACGAATTGTGACCCACTACCGAAATTTTAACAATGCTTAAATTCAATTTTGGCTTTATAGCCCATTACCCGGCCCCAGTAAGGCTGGGAATTTTTGTTTTAACTTTAATTTTCATCTGGTTGCCTTTTGCAGTACCTATTTATTGGTTGGAAACGGATGCTAATAAAATTAATATTTTAACCCTTTCTATTCTCTATATAGAATTTATTTTACTGCTGAGATTTTGGGGCAAACATATTTACAAACAACCTCAGTTATTGCGCAGTTACGGTTTAGTTAAAAGCCGGGAAAATGGCTTATTGTTGCTCCAAGGTTTAGCCGTTGGCTTATTTAGTTTATTTGGTCTATTTATATTACAAGGGCTGTTAGGATGGGCGATCTGGCAGCCTCCGCAAATTTCGTTATTGCGGTATATTTTAGAAGGTTTGTTAGTATCTTTGGGCTTGGGTTTTGCGGAAGAATTAACTTTTCGAGGTTGGTTGCTGGACGAACTGGAACGAGATTACGATCGTAAAGTAGCTTTATGGGTTAGCAGCTTAATATTTGCCCTGCTACATTTTATTAAACCAGTGGCAGAAATTATCCGCACTTTGCCTGAATTTCCAGCTTTATTTTTGTTGGGTTTAATTTGTGTTTGGGCGAAACGTTCCACGGTTAGCAATTTATCGATCGCTTCCTTTAACAACCAGAAGCGACTTGTCAGGAGAAAACAAGAACTATTGGGATTGCCAATGGGTTTTCATGCTGGTTTAGTTTGGGGATTTTATATTATTAATGTAGGAGAATTGGTGGAATATTCGGGTAAAGTTCCCCGGGCGATCGTCAGCGTCGATCGCCCTTTAGCGGGGGTTATGGGGCTGTTATTTTTGAGCGCGATCGCCTTCTGGATGCGGAAAGCTGCTAATAAGTAACTTGCTCTTCTAGTATCGCTTCAGAAGTCTTTTTAGGATGGCGATCGTCCACCCTAAAATCTCTAACATTTTTCAACAAAAATCCATTATCATTCTTAACTAAATCCCCCCAGCACGACACGAGCAAACGTTCTTGATAAGCTTTAATTCCCTCCACATAATCCCGGTCAAATAATTCTGTTTTAATCCACTGCAACTTGTTAATAACCACTCCCATCAAAGTAATTTCTCCGCTAAGTTTATCCCCCAAGGGCGACTTAATCTCCAAAATTAACCCCTGTATTTCAACATTAGGCAAATTAGTAATTAACTTCTGGATGACTTCTAATTGAGTTTTATCCTCAATTTTAGCCAAATTTTCCACCAACAAATTCATAGTTAAAGGAAAATCCGACACTTCTCGATTTAACGGTAAAACCAGATGGCAATTCGAGGATGCCGTACCATTTTTTTTCCAAATAGCCGCCGTATTCTCAATCTGCCTTTGTCGCCGCCAGCCCAAACTGTCTAAATAGTTGGCTACCGTTTCTGGTTCTATATTCTGAAATAAATCGATATCTTTAACAATTATATTCATAATCTTTCCCCTTTTAAAACTCTTTGCATCATTAACTCTAAACTTGTAGGAGAAAATGATTTATTTCTAGGAATGGAAACAGTAATATTTCCCTTATTTTGTGTAGAAGCTGCCCCTGTTAAAGATAACCAGTAACCGCAGCGTTGAAGACAAAGCGATTCCTCAGTTTGTAGCAGCCAATCTTCAACTTTTTCCGGCACAACTACAACAATTAAAATCATTGGAGGATAACGGTTTACTCCCCTCAATTCGTTATAATTTTTAACTGCCAGAGGATAGCGAATAGAGCGATCGCTCGTAACTTTCCTGGAAGTACATTTAACTTGGGCGTAAAGAATCGGGAAATTTTCTAGTCGAGGTTCTTTTAGTCCAGTAATAATTAAATCGACTCCCAACCTATCTAAAGGTGCTGTCGTTCTTTCGCAAACGCAACCCGCAACCGTGGCAACTGTCCGAATATAAGCATAGCTAAATTCTTCTTTTTGCAGATTAATATCCACTTAATAACTCCTCTAACTCATCCAAATCTGCTTTCATTTCATCCTCCAACTGTTGCAACTTACCTAAAATCCTTTATTTCTTCTATTGTTATAAAATCATTCTTTTCTCTAGCAACGGTTTGAAGCATCAATCTATTAGTTTCAATACCGGCATCTCTCCACTGGTGGTTTTTGAGATATTCTTCCAGCAGAAAAGAAACGAACGCCCATCCACTCCCTCCTATTGGCATCCACTGGATAAAAGTTTGTACCGGTCCGAGTAGGAATTTGCGAGATGCTTTTCGTTCTGTTTCAAAAGATGGCTTGGGTGGTGGTTGTTGTTTTTCCTCTTGTTTTTTTTCTGGCTGGGGTTCGGACATAAGACTTTCCACGAAAATTAGCTTTATTCTCTAAATTCCAACATAGCATCCCCTCAAAACCATTGACGCTCTTAGGCACTTGCAGTCTGCCTAGCAACCGATCGCCTTTAAGTAGGTAGGCAAAAATATTTACATAAAATTATTTCTCCCAACCCCCGTAGAACAGGCGTCTCGCCTGTTCCAGATGTCCAATTAATTTTGCACGGGTACTTATCGGGCCATAGCCTCCAGCGAGCGAGCGAAAGAAAGTTAATACCAAAAGTAATACTAATTCAGCCCAGAGCGAGGATAGGGAAAAGGCTAGATTCTCCGCTGCTTGCGAACCGGCGTTTCGCGGGGCGCGACACGAAACGCGCAGCGCCCTAGAATGCAACATCGCTTGTTTTGGTGACAGCGCCCCAGATGAAGCCCTTTGTCATCGGTGCAAATGGTAACTATGTGGTAAAACTAGAGAGTCGCTCAAGTATTATCAGAAACCGGGTTTCTTCTTTAAAAAACGCCAATATTTAGTTGGATACTTGAGAGAAACCCGGTTTCTTGACCGTGGTAAAACTAGAAGCAAACAGAGCTTAAACTTAAATGACAAAGGAGAAAAAACTATGACTATATGGGTAAACGAGCAGATCGATCCTTGCGGCATCCTCTATTCCTGCATTGCCTGTGCTGACGAAAAACAAGCTCAAGAATGCCACGAAGAATTTAAAAGCAATTTAACCGAAGCACAAAAAGAAGAAGGCTGGGTTGCCAGTTTGCGGACAGTCGAGTCTTGGGATGAGGTGCCGGTGAGTGCTTTAAAATTGGTTTAGGGACTTTGCGCGGGCCGAGAGTACCAATTTCAAGTCCAAAATTAATTGCTGTTGGGTTCCACTGCCTTCCACCGAACCTACGATACTGCTAAAAAACCGCTGGAGCCCGCAGCCTCAATTTGCCTCTGCCATTAGTTAGGAATTATTCTGTGCCTTTAGTTGGAGACGGTGACGACGATCGCAAAATAGGAAAATGGATGTCACAAATTTTTGGGATAGCGATCGCTGCGGGATTCTTTGGAAAGAATCATAATAGAAGATGTAGAGTTCAAAGAGTGCTGAAATATGAAAACTATTTACCTGTTGCAAAACGCCCTGGGCGAATTATTTGCCCAAGCCAATATTACCGGCCGTATTACCATCGCCGATCGCTATGGACTCCTAGCGGCTGTCATGGATGAGTCCTTGGGAGAAGAAGAAAAACGCTGTATCGACCGAATGCTCAGATCCCTGCGTCGAGGACGATTAGAAATGGTTAATGAAATTTCGTCCCTGACGACATAAAAAAAAATTATATGATAAAAATGCTTAACCCGGTTTCGTGGTGGTGGAGGGATCCTCCCCGTTACTACGAAACCGGGTTTTTAGCTTATAGTGCAAGTTAGTTGTTCGAGCGATCGCTACAATTCCCCACAAACCGTTAGCCCCTAGCGCGAGGAAACTTCTCCTCCCTAACCTCCAGACAATAATCCTTAACAGCCTCAGTAATAGTCTCTGAGATATTGGCATAAGTTTTCACAAAAGGCGGCTGCCAGGCAGATAAACCCAACATATCATTAATAACTAAAATCTGACCGTCGCAGTGAGGCCCCGCACCGATGCCAATAGTAGGAATAGTCAGTTTTTCGCTAATAGTCTTCCCTAAATCTGCGGGAATGTGTTCTAACACTATGGCAAAAGCACCCGCCTTTTCCAAAGCCACCGCCTCCGCTAAGATGCGATCGGCAGCGTCCGTGGTTTTGCCTTGTTTGCGGTAGCCGCCAAATTGATGCACCGACTGGGGAGTAAGGCCGACATGAGCAAGGACGGGAATTCCAGCGATCGTCAGTTTGTTAACAGTTTCCGCGATCGCTTCAGAGCCCCCCTCTAGTTTTACCCCCCGGGCTCCCGTTTCTTTCAATACCCTACCTGCGGAATGCATCGCTTGTTGCGGACTTTCCTGATAGGTCAGAAACGGTAAATCCACCACTAGCAATGCCTCTTTGACTCCCCGACGGACAGCCTTCGCGTGGTGCAACATTTCGTCGAGGGTAACGGGTAAAGTTGTCTCGTAGCCCAAAGTTACCATCCCCAGAGTGTCGCCGACGAGGATTAAATCGACCCCTGCGCGATCTAATAATTGGGCGATCGGGTAGTCGTAAGCCGTCAAAGCCGTTATTTTACGCCCTTGCTGTTTCCATAGGCTCAATTGTTGGGTTGTAATTACCATCTTTTGTTCTCCATTTCTGTATAGCAATTATTGGAATCGACGAGGTACATTTCCGATCCCCCCCCCGCCCCCCTTGTCAAGGGGGGAGCCAGAGGAAGAAGATTTGATGTTTTCGGGGAGGCCAGAGGAAGAAGTTTTTACTGTCCGGGAGACTTTGATATTTTCCGGCTCCCCCCTTTTTAAGGGGGGCTGGGGGGGATCGAAATATTGTATCTCATACATTCAAGAATTTCTGTAACATCTAATCTACTAAAAATTTCCCTACCGCAACCCCAACCACCGCAACGCGGGAACGATTAAATAATGACTGACTCCCAAACAAAAGCCCCCAACCCCGCCCAACAAAGCAAAAAAACCGATACTAGCGAAAAACTCGAACAAATTAGGTTTGCTGCCGGAGACCGAGACAAACTGCAAGACTGGTTCGGGGAATAAGTTCAAACTCTCCAAACCCACGAACGCCATCGCCACCCCGACGGTGAGTATGACAGCTTGCGCGAATTTATGGCTTTTCAAACCCAGTCCCAAACTTAAAGTGCCGATCGCTATTCCCACCGAAAGCCTCCCCAACAGTTCAAACGCCATAATTTCATCCGCCGTAGAAAAAACAAAGACACCCACTCTGGCAACTTCCCAACACAACCCCCCCAAAACATAGCCTATAGTTCCCATCAAAGCCGCCAAACCGTAGCGGCGATCTTGAGAGAAACTGCCCGTATCCGTAAGACCTATGCCCGCGAACAATCCCGCCAAAGCAAATACTAGCACTTCTTCGCCGAAGCTAACCGGCAGATCCGCGACCTGAAACCATTCGCTAGCTAAGATATCCCCCAGGCGATCGCCTACTGCCGACCAATAGGCTAAAACTAAACCCATGCTAGCCCCGACACCGCTGCCTATTCCTCCTAAGATCGCTTCCCATAACGTATCCAGACAGGCGCCGACTATGTTGCTAATAATTTCAGAAGTAAAATTAGTTAATTTTTTTACTCCTCGACCTATTTTCCCTAGGGCAAAAGGCGATTTCGATCTTCTTTGATGTCGATGAATTTTTGCCAGACGAATAGAAATCCCCGCAGCGCTTTTCGGTCGTTCTCCAACGTTCAAACTAACCATATCGTCGAGCAAATTTGCGAAAGGAGAATGAATCTCCCCTAGCTCTCGCCATTGCAATTCCCCGCTGGATGGCTCCTCCATATCTGCTGGATACTTGCCCGTTAATAGATGAATGCAAGTCCTGCCTAAAGCATAAAAGTCCGCAGGCGGCCCTATTTCAGCCCCGGTCATTTGTTCTGGGGGGCTGTATCCGGGAGAAATTAATCTCGTGCTGCTTTTGGATAAGATTTCTGGAGGACGATTATTCCTAGGGCCGATTTGTTTTGCCCCGCCAAAATCGATCGCTACCAGCGGAGCCGTTATTGCTTCTGTTGGTTGTAGGGGAAAAAGTTCGCTATCCCCTCTGGCAGTCCGCAGCATTAGATTGGATGGTTTGATGTCCCGGTGAATGATTCCCCGCCGATGCAACTCCCAGAGAATTTCTATGGCTTTGGTTAACCAACTCATTACCCATTCTTGGGGACAGCCGTCGGGATGTTGTTGGAGTACTTCTTCCAAAGTAAGGCCGTTAATTTTCTCCATTACCAGGCAAGGCAGCCGCCAATTAGTCGGATGGCCCGGTTGAGCGTTGCTGTTGCGCTTTTGTAAATAGAAGTAGTCTCCTGGTTCCGCTTGAGGGATGCCGGGATGCCGGAGGTGGGTCAGAACCCAGGCTTCTTGGTCGAATAGTTCTAATGCTTTGGGGGAGGCTTCTACTAATACTTTGAGGATTCGTTCCGTTTTAGTTTTCAGGTCCCAGACCGTGTAGATCTTGGCGAAACCGCCGATCCCTAGGGGTCTTAGGGGGACATAGCGATCGTTTAGCAGCAGCGGGGTTCCGCAACTCTGACAATATTTATCGCCCCAACTTTGGCTCGGATGGGGGCAATGGGGATTGATGCAGTAGATGGTTGGGGATGCGGGCTGATGCACGATTATTTGCAGGCTGTGGGACAGTGGAAATTTTTTCTATTTTTTCACATCTTTTTATTCTATATAAATAAGAATAGATTTTTTCAGAATTTTTCTTTACAAATTAACCGCGCTGTGGTAGCAGCCATCCTATTTCTGCGTTTTGCTCCTTGACCGTTTCCCCGATTATTAAAACAAAGATGCTCCAATCCATCCTAACTACTCGTTCTGAGTACGAGTTAAATGGCTCTACAGATTTACTGCGGTATAAATTAAAGTTATTCGAGGGATAATTACCTATTTTTAGGGAACGAAAAAGTATCCCATCGAGGTACTTTTGTCAATAAGTATTTATGCCGTAAATTTTGAGACCGTAACGGTCTTAATAAAGGTAAGGCAGTTATTTGAGCAAACTATTAACAAATGTAACAAACAATTAAAAAAAGTTATTGTTGAGAAAATGATTTTAAAAGCTAAAAAATACCAAAATCTTGATATTATCTTTTATAGTCTGCTAAAAAGCAGAAGAGTTAAGGATTATTAAGGATTGGACACATGGCTTACGCTCAAACTCAAACTCAGTCCAAGGCAGGATATAAGGCAGGGGTACAAGATTATAAACTTACCTATTACACGCCGGATTACACGCCAAAAGATACGGACATTCTGGCAGCATTCCGCATGACCCCCCAGCCCGGAGTACCTCCAGAAGAAGCAGGCGCGGCGGTAGCTGCGGAGTCTTCCACTGGTACTTGGACTACAGTTTGGACAGACTTGCTGACAGACCTCGATCGCTACAAAGGTCGTTGCTACGACATCGAACCGGTTCCCGGAGAAGACAATCAGTATATTTGCTTCGTTGCCTATCCCCTGGACCTATTTGAAGAAGGTTCCGTAACCAATATGTTAACCTCCATCGTAGGTAACGTATTTGGTTTCAAAGCCCTGCGGGCCTTGCGCTTAGAAGATATGCGCATCCCCATCGCTTACCTGAAGACCTTCCAAGGTCCTCCCCACGGCATCACCGTCGAGCGCGATAAATTGAACAAGTACGGTCGTCCTCTATTGGGTTGCACCATTAAACCCAAATTAGGTTTGTCGGCGAAAAACTACGGTCGCGCAGTTTACGAATGCTTGCGCGGCGGTTTGGACTTCACGAAAGACGACGAGAACATCAACTCTCAGCCTTTCATGCGCTGGCGCGATCGTTTCCTCTTCGTTCAAGAGGCGATCGAGAAAGCTCAAGCAGAAACCGGCGAAGTTAAGGGCCACTACCTCAACGTAACAGCCCCCACCTGCGAAGAAATGATGGAACGGGCAGAATTTGCCAAAGAAATTAATACCCCCATCATCATGCACGACTACCTGACCGGTGGTTTCACTGCTAACACAACCTTGGCAAAATGGTGCCGTCGCAATGGCGTCTTGTTGCACATTCACCGCGCCATGCACGCAGTCATCGACCGTCAGAAGAACCACGGTATCCACTTCCGCTTATTAGCCAAGTGCTTGCGGATGTCTGGAGGAGACCACCTGCACTCCGGTACCGTTGTCGGTAAGCTCGAAGGTGAAAAAGGCATTACGATGGGCTTTGTCGATCTGATGCGCGAAGATCATATCGAACAAGACCGCTCCCGTGGTATTTACTTCACTCAAGACTGGGCTTCCATGCCTGGTGTAATGCCAGTAGCTTCCGGCGGTATTCACGTCTGGCACATGCCCGCCCTGGTAGAAATCTTCGGCGACGATGCTTGCTTGCAGTTTGGTGGCGGTACTCTCGGACACCCCTGGGGTAATGCTCCCGGTGCAACAGCTAACCGCGTGGCTTTGGAAGCTTGCATCCAGGCCCGTAACGAAGGTCGCAACTTGTACCGCGAAGGTGGCGACGTTATCCGCGAAGCTTGTAAGTGGTCTCCAGAATTGGCCGTTGCTTGCGAACTGTGGAAGGAAATCAAGTTCGAGTTCGAGGCAATGGATACCGTCTAATCGATTTTAGATTGGCTGATTTTAGATTTTAGATAGTTCCTCGCTCCTGTCTGTTATGTTCGCAGCGAACTTGACGGTTAGGTATTCTTGCAGATACAATATGGCATCTAAAATCTAAAATCTAATATCTAAAATAGTTTGGGCTTGGGTCAAAAATGGATATTAAAAAAGTTGCAAAGGATACGGCAAAGGTACTGTCGAGCTACCTGACCTATCAAGCCGTGCGGACCGTCACCAATCAGTTAAGGGAGACAAATCCTGGCTTGGGAATCTGGTTGAGCGGCTTTTCTTCTAGTGGAAAAATTCAGGATGGAGAGGCATATCTGCAAGAACTACTTCAGGAAAACCAAGAGTTAGCCTTTCGGGTAATGACCGTGCGGCAGCATTTGGCAGATGAAGTGGCAGATTACTTGCCAGAAATGGTTCGCACCGGCATCCTAGAGGCTAATATGGGGCATCGACGTCAATACCTAGAGCGAATTACGCAACTAAACCTCCCAGACCCTAGCCTCGATCCAGACGGAAAACCGGATTAAGTAATTAACAATTAATAATTAACAATTAATAATTAAGTCAACGGTGCCAGATTAACTAGAAATCGCTATTAAGTCTAGCCCGGGACTGAAAAAATTGTTTGTTTAAATTATTTTGCTTAACTACTTAGCTCGACAAAATCGCGTACACTTTAATTAACAAATCCCCGAAATTCAATGAGAACTTTACCAAAAGAGCGTCGTTACGAAACTTTATCCTATTTGCCCCCTCTGAGCGATGCCCAAATGCGCCGCCAAATCCAGTACATTTTGGAGCAGGGTTATATTCCTGGTGTAGAATTCAGCGAAACTTCTGATGCTGCCATGCACTATTGGACTCTGTGGAAGTTGCCTTTATTCCACGCCCGCAGCGTTGAAGAGGTATTGTCTGAAATTCAGGCTTGCCGCAGCGAATATCCCAACTGCTACATCCGCGTGATGGGTTTCGACAACGTGAAGCAATGTCAAGTATTGAGCTTCATAGTCAACAAGCCCAATCAAAGAATGTACTAAGTTTGTAGTTTGTAGGTTGGGTGGAGCGCCCCGCGCAACCCAACTTCCCACTACTCGGTGAAAAATTGAGACAGGGAAGTTATTTCTCTGCCTCAATTTTATTTTGTGGCGATCGATTTTCTGAGGGGCTAAAACCAAAAAGATCGCTCTTTTTCAGACCTTGAGGCTGCCTCAAATATTTAGAAGGCAATTATTCAGCAAGCCCTTAAATATCTATGCAATTATTATCCAATCTTTCAGTACATAAACTCAAACCCTTTGGAGCAAAGCTGACGAACGTCGATATTGACTCCCAAGAGCATCGCGATCGCATCCGAGAACTCCTCTACGAAAACGGGGTGCTGATTATTCCAGGCGACGCAGCGAGAAATGGGGCTAGAGAAATCCACGCCGATGAAAGCCTTCTAGAACTCGCAAGGCTATTCGGGAAGCTCGAAAACTATCACCCGGTCAACAAAAGCAAAGACAGTGCAGGCAGGGTACAAATTTTGGAAACAATGGGAGACACGGGGATTCCAGCAGATTCTTTCCTGTTTCACTCAGATATAAGCTGGCGAGTCAACCCATCCTGTGCTAGCGTGCTATGTGCGAAGATATTGCCTCCCAGTGGTGGCGACACCTGCTTCCAAAATGCCAATCATATGTATCAAAGACTGTCGCCGGAACTAAAGGAACGACTGCATAATATCAGCGGAATTCACTCTTTAAAAGAGGGTTATTCTCGGGTAAACCGACCGGATGATGTGAAGTCCGATATAGTATCCATTCATCCAGCAGCGATCGAGCATCCCGAGACAGGAGTTCCCATCCTCTATCTGAACGAGAACTTCACCGTGGGGCTGGTGGGGATGTCGGAAGAAGAAAGCAATGCGCTTCTGGAGCGCGTATTCTCCGAGGCAAGCAGTCCAGAATATATCCTGTCGCACTCCTGGAAACTTAACGATGTGGTTATATGGGATAATTACGGAGTGCAGCACTTGGCAAAAGCAGACTATCAGGGCTTGCGGCGAATGCATCGGGTGGTGGCGCACAACCCGCACCTGCGAACGGAGCCGTATGTAGGAAACGCGGGACAGGTAGAGCAGGCAGATCGTTACAACGAGGCTCGCAACCCCTTTGGAGTCCAGGAGATTCTGGGATTTATCCGCGCAGGAGACGCAGTGCTGGACGCTGGTTGCGGGACGGGACAGCACGTGCAACATCTCGCTCAGGTGGCAAATAGAGTAGTGGGGCTCGACACCGATAGCGCGCGGGTAGCGATCGCCCAGGAGCGTTACCGCCACTTGGATAACGCAAGCTTCAAGGTCGGCTCTGTAACTAAGCTTCCCTTTGAGGATAGCTCCTTCGATGTGCTGCTGCTGGCACAGGTGCTACACCACCTTGGAGGGGACGGCGTCCATGCAGAAGATATCCTACGGGAGCAATGCAAGCAGGCCCTCGTGGAGGCCAAGCGGGTGTTGCGAAGGGGCGGACGGGTCGTACTCGTTACCACCAGCCGCGAGCAGCGACGTGCAGCCTATTGGCACTTCAACCTGTTCCCAAAAACGGCGTGGGAGCGTTTGGATGCGATCTGGTCCCTGACCGAAGGCCCGTGGTTCGCGTCGCTGATGCAGCAACAGGGGTTTGTCAAGGTTGGCAGCGCGACTCCATCTGAATCGCACTGGGTCGAGGTAGAGGACGAACAGATGGTTGCCCAATGTCTTGACCCAGGTTGGCGGTCGACGGATGCAGCCTTTGGGTTGCTGACCCCTACAGAGCTAAAGCAGTTCGTGGCGCGAGTCGAGGCGGTACTCGCGGATGGCTCTGCGAGAGACCTGCTCGATGCGGCTCTTGCGGGACGGGCTTCTCATGGCGAAGCTACGGTGTATGCCTATGAAATCGAATAACTAGCGGTGAGTATCAAGCAAGTTGTCGTCAAAAAAAGATCGTATATCTCTGAAAAATAGATAGAGCAAAAAAATGAGCAATACTTACGACATAATTTATCAATTTTGGAATTCTGCTGTGCTAAGGGCAGGAATCAAATTAGGAATTTTTTCACTCCTAGAAGAGAAGCAACCTTGTTCCTGTGAATCTATTGTCAACTCTCTCAAAAGCAATCCCAAATTTATGCACTCCTTTTTAGAGGCTTGTGTAGTTTTGGGATTACTTGAAAAAGAGGGCAATGATTACAGAAACACCAAAGAAACATCAGAGTCTCTGATACCTGGCAAATCTAATTATATTGGCGATTTAGCGCTACATATTACGAACTATTGGTCAACCTGGGGAAAGTTAGATCGGCTGATTCTTGAAGGGCGAACGGAATTACCTTTTGACAATGGTTTTGTAGATGCTCAAACTTACTGGAAAGACTATATGTACGGACAACATAACCGTGCGGAGTCAGGTCAGATAGACAATCTGATTCAAAATACAGATTTGACAGGTAGAAAAAAATTACTTGATGTGGGTGGTGGTATGGGTAGTTATAGCCTTCCACTTTGCAAAGCATATTCTAATCTTCAAGTCTGCCTTTTGGATGCAAAAGAATCATTGGAGTTGGCTCGAAAGCTGGTACGAGAGAACAACATGAGCGATCGCGTCGTACTGAAAGAGGGTAACTTTCATACCGTAGAATTGAACGAGGATTATGATGTAGTTCTCATCTCTGGGGTTGTTTGTATTACCTCCGAAGAGGAAAACCGTAAAATCTTTTCTCGTGCGTTCGAGGTGTTAGAGCCTGGGGGGTTAATTATCGTACAAGATTTTATGCAGATGGGTGAAAACAATCAGAAGCATTTCTTAGACACGATGATGGATCTGTATCTAAAAATCGCTTTCGATCCCGGCAGTGCAGATTATCCGAGTGAAGATATTGCTTCTTGGTTGACAGATGCTGGTTTTGAGAAACACAAACAAACTTTTTTGCCCACCCAACTCAATTTAATTACTGCGGAAAAACCACGATGAAAGATAGAGCATTCAATTTTTATGCAGGCCCCGGTGCCTTACCTTTACCGGTGCTAGAGCAAGTTCGCTCGGAACTGTTTAACTTTAACAATACAGGGATGAGCGTGATGGAACTGAGTCACCGCACGAAAGAGATTCAGCATATCATTGATGACAGCGCCGAACGAATTAAGAGGCTGATGAATTTGTCGGACGAATTTGAAGCGATCTTCCTCCAAGGTGGAGGATCGTTGCAATTTTTGATGGTGTCAATGAATTTATCTCATCCGGGGGAAAAGATAGATTATATTGATACCGGATATTGGGCAGAAAAAGCTATTCGAGCAGCGAAGAGTTTGGATCGAGATGTAGAAATTATTGCTTCGTAAGGCGATCGCGATCGTACCTATGTTCCCGAATCGGATAGTATTCAAACCCGCTCGGAAGCCAAATATTTACATCTTTGCACTAATAATACTGTTGTCGGAACTCAATTTAACGACTTTCCTCAAGTTGCAATTCCGATCGTCGCTGATATGAGTTCCGATTTTTTGAGTAAAGTCATCGATCCGTCTCCCTGTGGTTGTATATACGCACGCGCGCAAAAAAATGTAGGACTATCTGGCGTTACTGTTGTTATTATAAAAAAGAGTATGCTAGCAAATACTTCTGACAAGTTACCCGAGTTTTTAAAATATCGTATCCATATTCAGCGTAAATCTAATTACCATACTCCCCCATGTTTTTCTATTTACATTATGTGGTTAATATTGCGTTGGCTAGAAGAAGAGATTGGCGGAGTGGAAGCGATGGAAAAGATTAATTGGCAAAAATCTTCTGCTCTCTATGATTTTATTGATTCAACACCTTTATTTCATTGCCCTGTAGAGCCGGGCTCTCGATCGCGGATGAACGTAGTTTTTACACTACCTACTAAAAGCTTGGAAGAACAGTTCGTTAAGGAAGCTTTGGAAGCAGGAATTGTGGGAATAGGAGGACACCGTACTAAGGGAGGATGTCGCGTAAGTCTTTATAACGCCGTCACTCTAGAAGCTGTCGAATATTTGATAGAATATATGTACAAATTTGCCAAAAAAATCCTTTAAAACTCACTTACTTAAAAGGTATTCTATTTCTGTTTTGATAGCCAAACAGTAGGTCTGTAGTTCGTTTAGCGTTTTTACACCAAACAAGATGACATCTAAATTAGAATTATTAGAACAGCAATTAGCCGGAAAAGAAGCGAAAATAGCGATCGCTGTCGCACTAGCAGCCTCAGTATTCTATGCTGTTATGCCTATCTTAATCCGCATAAGCGAGGATTACGTTAGCCCCAACGCCACAATATTTAACCGCAGTTGGATAATGACGGCAATCTTGGGGTTATGGAACGTCTTGTGGTTGCGCTCTAGACAGACAAACCATTCTGTTAAAGACTCATTAGAAAAGTTATTAGTACCGTTACTAGGGCTAGTAATAGGTTTTCTTGGTACTCAACTATTATGGGCTTGGTCCCTAAGTCAAACCAACGTTGCTAACTCAGAAGTTCTACACTCTGTGACTCCAGGGTTTACCACTTTGGCAGGTTGGCTGTTATTTGCTCGCAAGTTTGGTGGCAGATTTTTAATTGGAGTAATAGCAGCAACAGTGGGGGCGATCGCCATTGGAGCCAGCGATCTTTCTAACAGCATCAGTTTACAAGGAGACGGGTTGGCATTGCTCTCAGCCGTCTTTTATGCCGCATATCTAATGTCTATAGAAAAACTGCGCGCTTGGTGGACAGCCACAATAGTTTTGATGTGGGCATCTGGAGCTTGTACTGCTCTTTCCTTTCCTGTTGTAATCATAGCCGGTGATGAAGTGCTACCCCATTCTGTTCGAGGTTGGTTAGCTTTAATAACGCTTGCCCTGGACACAGTTGTTTGCTTCAGTTTAGTCGGATATAGCCTTAAATGGTTATCTTCAGAATTAATGGCAACAATTCTTCTGCTGAGTCCCATTTTGACTGCCGTACTAGGTTGGCTTTTATTCTCAGAAACCCTAAGCTTGCTCAACTTATTGGGGTTTGCAGTAATTTTGGCGGGCATCTACCTGGCCATCTCTGACAAAGGAGGGATAAAGGCATTAGAAAATTAAAATTCTTCACAAGTGGCATCGGAAATGGATCGCTTAATTGAGTTGCACCGCGAACATCAAACCAGAGAGATTCCCCCAGAAGTAGAGGCGGCATGGTTGCATCATCGGTTTACTCAAATTCACCCATTTCAAGATGGAAACGGTCGAATTGCTAGATGTCTTGCCAGTTTAGTTTTTATTCGGGCGGGATGGTTTCCGCTGGTTCTGACTCGCGACGATCGCTCTACTTATATTTCTGCATTAGAAGATTCAGATAGAGGAGATTTATCTAATCTAATTAACTTATTTGTTAAAAGCCAAAGACAAGCATTTATTCGCAGTCTGGGTTTATCGGAACAAATCTTATCAGAAACTAGAATAACTCAGGTAATTATTGCTTCCGTTGCCGATAAACTTCAGAAAAAACAGTCCGCTTCTATTCAAGAAAAATGTCAAAAAGTCGAAGATTTTGCAGCAATTTTATTTGAGATAGCGTCGGTTAGTTTAGAAAGTATTGCTGTTGAAATTAAGCGATCGGTTGAAAACTTTGTAGGCGATGCTGAAGTTTTTATAGTAAAATCTCCTGTGGGCGATTCTCGTTCCTATTATCATCGCTATCAAATTGTAGAGACAGCTAAAGAATTAAAATACTTTGCCAATCTTCGTAACTATCATAGTTGGGTTCAACTGGTTATTAACGTAGAGACATCAATTATTATTCTACTTTCGTTTCACGTTCTAGGACGAGAATATCGGGGGTTGCTTGCCTGTTATGCTTGTGCTTATCATAAAAACAATACGGAAGAAAACCAGTACAATATTAGCGAAATTCAGGTATTAGCAGATACGCCATTTCAGTTTTCTTATGCAGATGAAGAAAACAATCTCAGAGAACGTTTTGGAAAGTGGTTAGAAGAGGTAGTTGTCACTGGTTTGGAGTATTGGCATAAGAGTTTTTAAGTTCTATAGCAATCCTATTCCAGTCGCGTCCAAAATCAATAGAGGGGAAAAGCATTCGGTAGTTCAATCTTGATAAAAACCATAAAATGTCGTTTCCGAATGCAATGCCGCCGGCCCCACGTTGAATTTTATGTTTTTTTATTTATTTTTAAATTTGCCACAAATGGCGCACGGATTGCTACATAATTAAGGAGCGATCGCCCCCTCCCAAAACAAGATTTTAAAAGAGCGATCGCCTCCCAATTTTCTTACATTAAACTGGAGCAGTTGCTAACTCTTTTTCTGCCTTTTCTGTTGCTTCACGAGGAGTTTCTGCTTCCATATCCATGAGGGCTTTTATCCTCTTAAAAAAATCGACTTCCTCTGGTTCTTGGTCTGTTAATTTATCGTAGAAATAGAGGTCGGTGAACCATTGGGAAAAAGCTACTTCTAACAAACCATTTTCCCACAGTTTAAAGCGCCAATATTTAGACAGTCGGTCATCGATTACCTCAAATAAAGGCGCGGGATTTTGCATCGGGTAATACATATAATGGTCGTCAGCAATGTAGTACCAGACTTGTCCTTCCCATTCATAAAAGGCATAAACCACATATTCTTTGCCAATGGTCAATCCAAATTCGAGGTCTTTCGTGTAACCTCCATTCGGATCGAGATAATGTTCCCGAAGGGATGCGCCAGTGTTGGCTATACAGCGAATTTTCATGGTTGGTTTTCCTCATTGATTTCTAGGTGCTGTTTTGGGATATTCCCGTTTGAATTTGAACTCAACGTTTTGACCTGTTTTGTTGTTTTGATACCAATGCACTTGTACGGAAGCTCCATCGATGACTGCAGATTGTTTAGTTGTCATCTTATCCCAATCCTCGGGAGAACCGCCATAGTTTGCTACAAGTTGCGGAGCATATCTTAAAGGTTTTCTCAAACCATTAAAGATAATCTTGCCTTCGCCCCTTTGTGCCTCTTCTAGAAGCAGTTGTTCTTGTAAATTTATGGGACTTTCATCTGGAACTGGGCCGATTGTCACGGTGTTTTTTATTGGTTGGTAAAAAAGGTCAATTTTTATTATACCATCAAAGCGATCGCCCCCTCCCAAAACAAGATTTAAAAAGAGCGATCGCAACCAATTTTTCTTACATTAAACTGGAGCGTTAGCTAATTCTTTTTCTACCTTTTCTGTTGCTTCACAAGGAGTTTCTGCTTCGAGTTCCATGAGGGCTTTTATCGTCTTAAACAAATCTACTTCTTCTGGTTCTTGGTCTGTTAATTTATCGTAGAAATAGGGAACGATAAACCATTGAGAAAAAGCGACTCTTAACAAACCGTTCGGTTTTAGATCGAACCGCCAATATTTTGATACCCGGTTGTCAACTATCTCAAATAATGGCGCGGGATTTTGCATCGGATAATACATATAATCATCGTCAGCAATGTAGTACCAAACTTGTCCTTGTCTTTCATAAAAGGCATAAACAACATACTCTTTGCCAATGGTTAATTGAAATTCCAGCTCTTTTGTGAAATCTCCATAGGGATCGAGATAATGTTCCCGAAGGGATGGGCCAGTGTTGGCGATACAACGAATTTTCATAGTTGGTTTTCTTTACTAACTACTGGAAACTTGTAAATTGTGTTTCAAACGTTCTTTCATAGCCTTCGCTGCCAAAGCATAACCACCATCAGCACCATCAATAAAACTAATATGATTCCCGCTTTCCTGAAAAACCGCGCAAGTAATCAAAGCATTTTGAGAAATATGCAAGCCGTAAACTAATTTACCCTTTTGATACTGAGCTTCGAGATAGTTTTCTAACTTTTCTATCTGAGTTTCATCCGCTGGAATCACCATCCGCAAAGCATCGTCAAATTTGCGAAAATCTGTATCTGCTACTACATTTAATTTGCTTTTACCAAAATCTTGTTCGCCCAATTTAACTTTAAATTTCATAAACCAAATAAACATAAAATTCGTTATTTTTGTTTGCCACAGCAGCAACATTTTCTGCCACCAACCGCGAAAGCGAGAATGAACTTTAACTACTGAATATAAATCTTCGTTTCTCAAAGTAATTTTCAATTTCTCCGCTGCGATAGGATTCATCAAATTTTCATTTTTATAGTTATTACTTAAATATTCTCCAAACTCAACATAAATTAAATTATTGGTCGCATCGCTGCTACAGGTTGCTTTAACAATTAAACTGAGCATCAACCCTTCTTTACTCGCAACATTTTGCCACGGACAGATTAAGCCGGAAAAATCAGCATCGACTAAATTTTCCGGGTTTGTCAGATTATAAATTTCCCCGGTAGCAGGATTTTTAATAAGTTCTTCGGCATAAGCCAAACCACCACCAGAAAACATAGCTTGTTGATACTTTTTAGAAATATTAACTTTAGCAATTTTGACTTCATAGTTAGCAGCAGTTACCGTAGAAACGGGCACGACTCCTACTCGCAGATATAAGTCAAATTCCTGGCAAGCAAGATGTTGAGTTGCCAGCAAAACTTCCCTCGTTTTTGCCAGCAGCGATGGCGGCACTAACAGAGAAGCGCCATCGCCACCAAAAATGAAAGGAATTTTAAGGTTCCCTGCTATGTTTAAAACTGCAATTATCGAACAAGCCCCTAAAATATTAACATCTTTGTAGCGTCCTGCTTCAATAGCTTTAGTCGAACCGGCAACATCGGTAATAACGATGCACCAATCATCTGGTACTGACACAAATTTATCGGCATCGGTCGTCACGCTGCAAAATTGCGAAAAACTCGGTAAGTCTTGATAGAAATATTCGGTTGACATGGGAAAATATGAGGGGTAATTTGACACGATAGTTTGCAGTTGAAAAAAAATAGTGGTAGCACCCGTGTCGATCGCTTATTGTAGCATTTTTATTTCCATTTGGTTAAGATTGTGGCAATAGGTAATTATGACTTATTACCTATTACCGTTTTCCCCGTCAGCCATTACTCTTGGGGGAATCTCTCTAAGCGATCGCGCCATCAAAACTGCGAAGACTTTATTTCGGAAACAGGGTAGCGAATGTTCGTAGTAATCGCTTTAGCGATTTAGATAGATGAATCGCTAAAGCGATTACTACAAATAACAGGCGAGACGCCTGTTCTACGGGAAACAGGCGAGACGCCTGTTCTACGGGAAACAGGCGAGACGCCTGTTCTACGGGAAACAGGCGAGACGCCTGTTCTACGGGAAACAGGCGAGACGCCTGTTCTACGGGAAACAGGCGAGACGCCTGTTCTACGGGAAACAGGCGAGACGCCTGTTCTAC
>JAXHVR010000066.1:0-4497 GCA_034189005.1 Cyanobacteriota bacterium
GCGCGACGGTAAGTTAATCGTCTGGGCTCGCTCGCCGTCCTCCATCAACCAAACTTGATTTCGACCGTTCTGACTATTGCGCAGCAGTAAGTCGCTGTTGCCATCCCCGTCGAAATCTCCCGTCCCCGCAAACTCCCAGTTACCATTGCGCGACGGTAAGTTAATCGTCTGGGCTCGCTCGCCGTCCTCCATCAACCAAACCTGATTTCGACCGTTCTGACTATTGCGCAACAGAATGTCGCTGTTGCCATCCCCGTCGAAATCTCCCGTCCCCGCAAACTCCCACTTACTATTGCGCGACGGTAAGTTAATCGTCTGGGCTCGCTCGCCGTCCTCCATGAACCAAACCTGATTTCGACCGTTCTGACTATTGCGCAACAGTATGTCGCTGTTGCCATCGCCGTCGAAATCCGAACTAGGCACAGTTTCTAGTGGCGGACTCACAACATCATCAACCCAGTCAGCATAAGCCGAAACCCTCGTATCCACAGAGATTTCGCCAAAAGTAGAATTAGTTCGATTATCTATATCCGTACTAACCCCCGCATTACCGCCAAAACCGTAAGAAGTCACCCCGGCTATTTTGCCATCAATAAAAGTAGGGCCGCCGGAGTCCCCCACCGCAGAATTCACCTCTCGCACCCCCAAACCCGTATCGTTAATACCGAAAAACGTACCAAAAGCATCGTTAGCTGCCTTGCCGTTATCGAAATCGTAAGCCAACTGGGTACCGTTAGGAATGGAACCGGGATCGTCTAAAAACTTTTCATCTAATTTATCGCCCAAATCGTCGTAAACGTTGAAACCAACCCGCTTTTTCTCGTCGGATGTTCTACTACTCTTACCCCCTTCCCCAGTTGCACCGTAACCAACCGTTAAGTTAACCGCACCAATTTCCTCTTTTTCGCGGTAAATCTCGTATCGAGGCACACCTTCTGGGGCCTCAGAAGCAAGCTCGAAAATTACAATATCGTTAGCTTCGCTTGCGCTGTCGTAGTCTGGATGCAAGAATATCTCGCTGACCTGCCTAGTTACATCCCCAGAAGACAACTCGAAAGTAACCTGTATATCCCTAGCTTCCAACTCCTCGCCATTCTCGAAGACGCAATGGGCCGCTGTGAGGATATGCTTGCCGGTCGGCAACAGAGTTCCAGTGCAAAAGACATCGCCAAAGAAAGAATCTTCTATGCGAGCCACCCCATCTAAATTCAGACCGTTGACATTTTCTCCTGGTTCCACGAGGTAGCGATCCTTGTTTGGGTTCTCAGAAGTTACCAGACGAGGTTCTATATTCCTAACCCCACCAGTCAAGATATCCTCTTCCAAGACAGGCGTCTCGCCCGTCCTACTCTCCGAGACAGGCGAGACGCCCGTCCTACTTTCATCTTTCCTGGAGCCAGTAATGTCATCTACCTTGTCGTCAATGGTAGGAGAAATTTCACCATGGGCGGACGATAAATAGCGATGTTGCATCCGCAACGCTTCGCGATCGACCTCCTCAACTATCGGGGCAGTGGATACAATATCTGCCGATGGTTCGTTGTGAAGCTCGAACCAATCAGCCGGATTAAAACTTTCTTGCGGGAAAGGAGTTAGAGTCGGATTATCCAATTCAAACATAATTAGTGAATGGCAAATGGTAAATGGCAAATGGTAAATGGTAAATGGCAAATGGGAAATCCTCCCACCAATCCGACTCAATTGTTAATTGTTAATTGAGAACCGACTGGCCATCTCCTACCTTTGAGCAAATGCGACCCTTTAATTTTAAGAAAAACTTAGGAAAAATTGCGGGCCATCTTGTAGAAAGAGGGTAAACTCAAAAAAAGGCCCGAAACTTAACCTAACAATGATTATGGTACAACAACTCGCAATAGAAACTCGCGGACTGACCAAACAATTTGACAGACACGTTGCAGTTAACGACCTTTACTTGCAAGTCGCCCCTGGAGAAGTGTACGGCCTCATAGGGCCCAACGGTGCGGGTAAAACTACCTTATTGCGAATGTTAGCCACAGCGGAGGAGCCCACCACGGGGGAAATATATATTAGCGGGGAAAGGCTATCGCGCGAACGCACCAACCAAACCCTCAAACAACGCCTCGGTTTTCTCCCAGACGACTTCCCTGTTTACGACGAATTAAACGTTTGGGATTATCTCGACTATTTCGCCCGACTCTATAACCTGCGCGAACCATTGCGATCGCAACGACTCTTTGCCGTATTAGAGTTAGTCCAACTCGTCAACAAACGCCACAGCCAAATCTCCACCCTCTCCCGAGGGATGAAACAACGGCTGAGTTTAGCCAGAACCATTATTCACGAACCCTTACTACTATTATTAGACGAACCGGTCTCCGGTTTAGACCCCATCGCCAGGATGCAGTTCCGAGAAATCATCAAAGCCTTGCAAGAAGCGGGCATGACCATAGTCATCTCCTCCCACGTCCTCAGCGACTTGGCCGAACTTTGCACCTCGGTAGGAATCATGGAATTAGGCTTTCTGGTAGAAAGCGCCTCCCTAAAAGAATTATATAAGCGCCTGAGTCGCCAGCAGATATCCATTTCCGTCTTAGGAGAACTAGATGCCCTCAAAAGCGAACTCAAAAATCATCCAGCAGTGGTCTCCTGGGAGTTGTTACCAGAAAGCCTGGAAGTACGGGTAGAATTTTCTGGTACTCTGGAGGAGTCGGCCGCATTGTTGAGGGCGATCGTCGCCGCCAACATCCCCGTAACTGATTTTCACAACACCCAGGAAGATTTAGAAACCATCTTCCTCAAACTCGGACACCAACAGGCGTCGTAAATTGTTAATTGTTAATTCTTCCTACAAGCAGGCTCTAAAATGTTAGCAAAACTATTAGATAAGTTAGGAAACTGGAACCCCCAACTATTCCGAGAAATAAAAGGTAGATTGACCCCTCGCAAAGCGGCGATCGCTACCTTTTTATCCCTTATAGCCCAGGGAATTTTAGTATTTTGCTTCTGGACAACATTGCCAATATTAGGTGCAACAGGTCGCGAGTATAACCGCTATTGCAATGAATACAAATACATCACCGAGAAAAGCACAGAAGCTTGTCAGCAAATAAACTGGGAACTATGGTGGCACGATATTTTCTGCTTTCTTAGTTGGGGATTTCTCATCATCCTAGTATTAGCCGGCATCTATATGTTAGTAGCAGATGTCGCAAAAGAAAAACGCCTGGGCACTCTCAACTTTATCAATTTAAGTCCTCAGTCAAGTCAAAAAATATTGCTTGGCAAGCTGTTAGGAGTACCCATTTTAATTTACCTAGTAATTGCCGTAGCAATTCCCCTACATCTCTGGTCTGCCTACCAAGCAAATGCAGCTTCAGAATTAGCAATCTGGTACGGACTATTAGTAGGGATTAGCAGTTTATTCTACACGGCTTCCCTAGTCTTTGCCTTTTTAGGAGGAAGTCAAGCTTGGTTAGCTAGCATTTTAGGCGCAATTTTCTTATTGCCTATTGCTCATGTAGTTACCTTCCTAACACAAGGAACTAATCTAGAAATAGACAGTCTGAAATGGTTTTTCTTCCCAGAACTAGGCGATGCAGTCTTAGTTGCATACGGTTTACTGCTGTACCGTTGTATTTTTAGGAGTTACGTTTTCTGGGAAATAGCCAACCGTTTGTTCCGCAATCCAGGGGGCACAATATTAAGTAAAAAACAAAGTTATTTATGGGCAGCAGAATTACAAATCTTTGTCTTCGGTTTTTGCTGGTCTCTAATGAGTGCCAGCTATAAATACGATTTCCAACCTGCTGTTTATTTTGTCTGCATTTTCAACCTAATTTTGTTTTTACTGCTAATTGGCTGTTTGTCTCCCCACCGACAAGCCTTACAAGATTGGGCGCGATACAAACACCAACAAAGAGCGAACGCTAATTCTGCTAAAGCGAAAAAATCAGGGAACTCTCTAATTTCCGATCTAATTTGGGGAGAAAAAAGTCCCGCTTTATTAGCCATAGGAATTAATCTAGCAATAAGCGCAGCTATTTGGCTGCCTTGGATATTCCTATCCAGGCAAGATGCAGATATGAAAGCACAATCTGCGATGGGTTTAATTATGACCCTGAGCCTAATTTTAATTTATGCAGCGATCGCGGGGATAACCCTCTTAAGGAAAACCAAAAAACGCGCCTTATGGACGGTTATAATATTAGGTTCTCTGCTTTTCCTGCTGCCAGCGGCCTTCCTTCTAGTTTCCCCAAACCCGGAGACATCGCCTTTTTTATGGCTATTTTCACCCCTAGCTTTTGCAGCAGTAGAATACATATCGCTAACAACAATTTGTGTCAGCTTTCTCGCTCATTTAAGCATCTTCGGATTATTAAGCTTGCAATTAACCCGGAAATTAAAAAAAGCCGGCGAATCTGCATCTAAATCCCTAATGAGTTCGTAGTAATCGCTTTAGCGATAGGTTCGTAGTAATCGCTTTAGCGATAGGTTCGTAGTAATCGCTTTAGCGAT
>JAXHVR010000066.1:4597-32884 GCA_034189005.1 Cyanobacteriota bacterium
GGAAATTAAAAAAAGCCGGCGAATCTGCATCTAAATCCCTAATGAGTTCGTAGTAATCGCTTTAGCGATAGGTTCGTAGTAATCGCTTTAGCGATAGGTTCGTAGTAATCGCTTTAGCGATAGGTTCGTAGTAATCGCTTTAGCGATTCAGTAACGACTAAAGTCGTTACTACAAACTTTCCAAGAACGACTAAAGTCGTTACTACGAACTTTCCAAGAACGACTAAAGTCGTTACTACGAACTTTCCTAGAACGACTAAAGTCGTTACTACAAACTTTCCAAGAACGACTAAAGTCGTTACTACGAACTTTCCAAGAACGACTAAAGTCGTTACTACGAACCCAGCCATTGACAATCTGTAATCGAGGGAGGTAGAATGTAGTTAAATTCAGCCGAACAACGAAAAATCCAAGACCGAGCCACCGTCCCAGGAAAAACTCAATACTCAAAACCAAATAATTGAGGAAAACTAGCATGATTTCCATTTATCGCAAATTGGGCGAAGAAAACGCCCAATTATTTAGAGAATTGAAAGGGCGATTGAACCCAAGAAATGTAGCCCTCGCCTTAGGCATATCCTTCGTCGCTCAACTGCTGATAATAATGTCTTGTCGCAGCGAGCTACCATTTAGCCTTCAGAAGCAAACAACCAACAAATATTGTACCGGCAGCCTACTGGAAAACTACTACAACGAATACAACTGCATCAAAGATATTACCGGCAACTGGATTATTAATTGGCAAGTTTGGTGGTTGCAAGTATTCATCATCCTCAGCTTAGTAAGTACGATCGCCCTCCTCACCGTCGGTGCCTATATGCTAATAGGCGATCTATCCCGAGAAGAACGCAACGGCACTCTCAATTTTATCCGACTCAGCCCCCAATCAACCCAAAATATTTTTCTCGGCAAACTCTTAGGAGTTCCCATATTGCTCTATCTAGGAGCAGCAGCAATTATCCCCCTCCATTTATGGTCGGGATTAGCAGCAGAAATTCCCCTGCCGTTAATATTGAGTTTCGATTTATTGCTCGTTGTTTGCGGAGTCTTCATCTACAGCGCTGCCCTGCTCTTTGGTTTAGTCAATAGCTGGATGGGAGGGTTTCAGTCTTGGTTGGGCAGCGGCATAGTTCTCGCTTCCACCGTGGTATTTAGTTCCAAGTACATCACCTTAGACGGGTGGGATATTATAGACATCTTTTCTCCAACAACTATCTTGCCGTATTTAGTGCCCCGTGCTTTGCTCAAAAATATTCATATTTTCGATTGGACGGCAGCAAATCGACTTTCTGAGTTACAAAACTGGGAATGGTTTTATTTACCCATCGGTGCCAGCGTAGTCGGTGTCATGCTCTTTGCCATTTTCAATTATTGCGTGTGGACTGCTTTAATTTGGCGCTCTTTAAAACGTTGTTTCCGCGATCGAAATGCTACCCTTTTAAGCAAGCGTCAGAGTTATATAGTCACCGCTTGCTTTACTGCTTTAAGCATGGGATTTGCCCTGCAACATTTTAACGGGGGAAGCGAACGATATGGAATTCCTCTAGCGTGGAACTTCTTGCTATTTTGCGGCCTCATCGCCTCATTATCTCCCCAGCGACAAGCCTTACAAGATTGGGCGCGATATCGCCGGGAAGGAGGAAAGAAACGGAAGTTTCATTACCTGATGCGGGATTTAATCTGGGGCGAAAAAAGTCCCGCTGTAGTGGCGCTCGACTTTAATTTATTAATAGTAGCAGCCCTCTTCGTGCCCGCAGTTTTGCTAGTTGCGGACCGAGCGTCCCAACAAATGCAAATGTTATTAGCTTTGCTGTTGAACGTCGGTTTAATCTTAATCTGCGCTACCATAGCTCAGTTAATGCTATTAATGAAAGTTCGCAAGCGAGCTTTATGGGCGGCAGGAACTGTAGGAACTTTAATTATTTTGCCATTATTAACTCTTGCCTTCTTGTCCGTGCAACCATACTCAATGGCGATGCCGTTTCTGTTTACGGCTCTTTCTTTTACCGCAGTAAAAGAAGCAACAGCAACTTCTATTTTTGTTGCTATTTTGAGTCAGTTTAGCGTCTTGGTATTGTTGAACCTGCGATTAAAGCAACAGTTACTCAAAGCCGGCGAGTCCGCATCAAAAGCTTTATTAAAAGCGTAGAACAGGCGTCTCGCCTGTTTCCGTAGAACAGGCGTCTCGCCTGTTTCCGTAGAACAGGCGTCTCGCCTGTTTCCGTAGGCGTCTCGCCTGTTTCCGTAGAACAGGCGTCTCGCCTGTTTCCGTAGAACAGGCGTCTCGCCTGTTATAGCAATCCGTGCAGGGATTATGAAAAATTAGGGGGCCAGAAACCCGGTTTCTCAAAGAAACCGGGTTTCTAAAATATGGCGAAGGATCTACGGCTTGCTATAGTTGTAAATTAACAACTAACAACTAACAACTAACAACCAACAACTAACAATTACTTTTTCTTCAGCGCTTTTTTCACCAAAGTAGGAATTTGAGAAGGGCGATTTGCCATTGGTATTTTAGCTGTTTTAAAAGCCTTAACAATACTTTCAGCAGTACCAGTACCGTTCAATTTTAGGGCAGCAGCTCTCAAACTCATCAAGTTATCCGCATGAGTCATAATTTTTTGTATTGGCGAATGTATGCCAGCGACGTAGGCAACAACTGGCTTATCAATAGTCTCTGATATGTAAGAAGCGGCCGCCTCTTCCCTGCCGCCTCCCACTTCTCCCACCAAAACGATCGCATCCGTATCCTCATCCTCATCCAAAATTTGCAACCATTGAATAAAAGACGAACCTATAATCTCATCGCTACCAATACTCACGCAAATAGACTGTCCCAACTTAGCGCGAGTTAGCTGGAGCGCTACCTCATAGCTTAAAGTATTGCTGCGGCTGATGACACCGACAGAACCGCTAGTATAAAACTCCGGTGGATGAGTTCCTAATAGCAATTTTTTCGGCACGATAATACCAGCACAATTAGGACCGACAACTAAAGTATCAGTTGCCTCCGCTTTCCCGAGCAAAGTCACCATATCTAACGGCGGCACTCCGTCAGTAATAATTGCTATCTGTCGGATTCCTGCAGCGATCGCTTCGCAGGCCGAATCCAGTACCGCGTAAGGGGGCACCACAATTACAGAAGTATCGATGGGGCCTACTTTTTTCTGGGCTTGTTCCACTAAGTCAAACACCGGAATTTCATGCCATTCCTGTCCTCCTTCTCCCGCGCTAACACCGGCCACGATATTAGTGCCGTAGGATTTCATCATCGAGACTGTATTAGTAGATACCGCTCCTGTAACCCCTTGTACGATTACTTTACTATCTGGAGTTAAGTTCATATTTAAGACGATCCGTAATTATTTACTGGTAGTGGTAAAGATTTAGCAACTGTTCGTAGTAATCGCTTTAGCGATTTATCTATATCAATCGCTAAAGCGATTACTACAAACTTGATTTATGGTTATAAAACGCTACTTGCGACCCACTACCTATTTACTTTGCTAAAGATACAGCTTTGCTAACTGCTTCATCCAAATTTTCTACTATTTCAACCGACAACCCGTTGAGTTTGTCTTTGGCAATCTTTAAACTACTTCCCATCAGCCGCAATACAAATTCTATTTTCCGATTGCTGGGGTCTAGTTGTTGGAGATATTCCGCGATCGCCCCTGCCAACTCTTCAGCCGGTTGAATAGTGCCGATAATATTAATCAATACCACAGTCACTTTTTTATCTTGCGTTACCAAATCGAGAGAATCAATCAAGCGATCGCTTAGAGTATTCGGCATTTCTCGATTGTCATTTAATCTCAGATTCAAAAAATTCGCAGGCTTCCCCTTAGATTGAATTACCAAATCGAGAGTAGCCATAGTCAAACCCTCTCCATTGCAAATTATTCCTATATTTCCCTTAAGAGAATTCAACTCTTGTTGTAAAGAAATAGTTTCTTTTTTTTCTACTCCATCTCCATTACAATTAAAGTCGGGAACTATCCCTTGATAAGTCGGCTGCTGCCACAAAGTCTGCTGCTGTTTTTCCTCTGGTTGAGATTTATGATTTACCAAAGCAATTAAGTCTTGGTGACGTCCTAAAGCGCTATCATTAACGCTTACTTTTCCATCCAAAGCCATCACCTCCCCTGTCGAACTAATTCCTAGAGGATTAATTTCTACTAAATCTAAATCCTTCAGGGCAAACAATTGGTACATTTTTTCGACAATATTGCTTACCGACTGAATTAATTCTCCTTGCAATCCCATTTTCACCATCAGGCGGCGAGCGTAGAAGGGGGAAAATTCTCCTTCTACTACTACTTGCTGCATATTTTTCATAGTTAGCTCTATGTTATTGCCCCCTTGTTGCGACCCCAGGAGTATGGGCCGAGAGGCGATGGGATCTAGGAAAACTGCTAAATATAATTCCTGGTCGGCATCGTATTTTGCTTCTGCCAAGAGGACTTCTGGATATTCTTCTTTAATTGGCAAATTAAAAATTGTCTGAGCTGCTGCCACTGCATCAATAGTATTTTCGACAAACTTTATGCCCCCTGCCCTCCCTCTTCCTCCAGCTTTTACTTGAGATTTTAGTACCACTGGATAAGGTATTTTTAACCCTTTTAGATCTTTGGGGTAGTCGATAGTTTGCGATCGCAAAACTGGTATCCCCTTCTGACGAAATAATGCTTTGGCTTGATATTCTAGTAAATCCATATCAATTTTTATTTTTTGTTTTTAATAAGTTATAGCAATCCGTTAGTCCCAAAGCGATATCGAAGACAAACCCGGCAACTTTTGCGAAACCGGGTTTCTGGTCCCCGCATTACTTACTCAAAACCACAATTATTAATTAATAATTAATAATTAATAATTGTTGGACGTTCATCCTCTGAATGCCGAATTACCCTTAATACCCGACCCCTCCGCGACCAAATTTTTGTTGAAATTATTTGGCACGACTACTTAGCAGTATTACTGCTACGGTTAGTCTTGTGGCGTGCATCCCATTTTTTTCAAATGATTAGTCCTGCAAAATTAATTAGGCAGGACTAATTAATTGTTAATTATTAATTATTAATTATTAATTTTTTTCTCTCCTTGATGAACGGTTTTAACCCATTTTAATCGCTTCGGTCTAATTGAAATCCTTACTGTGGTACTAGCCATCACCAACAGCCAATGGTACATATAAACAGTACCCAACACGCTTTCTAAGACAGTACCAAAGAAAGAAAAAGGAGCGAATTGTGAAGATAATTTTGGGGAATAAATATCTTCCGAGGGCGAGGGTTGCTCGGATTTGCGAGCGCGCCGAAGACCCACAAACATTCCTAATAAAGACAGACTAATGCTGAGAAAAGTAAGAGGAGTAGTCACAGGCAAACGACGCAGAGCGATCGCCATCAAGCAATCTGGAACTGCCGCAGTAGGTAAGAGATATTGTGTCACAAAAAACCCAAATAGGTCCCAAGTTTTGCCAAAACCCATCTGGTTGCGCAAGATAGGTTTCCAGTAATCCAAATAGCGCTGATATCCACCCTCCGCCCATCGGGAACGCTGATTCCAGAGAGCGACAAAATCCGTTACCCCTTCTTCTTCTACTGGGGGAAGTCTGAGAAAATCGATATCCCACTGGTGCAAGTGTAGGCGTATAGTTAAATCCAAGTCATCCGTAATAGTTTGCTCGTTCCAACCGCCACAACTTTCCAAAGCAGCGCGGCGCACAAATTGACCGTTACCCCGCAATTCCCCAATGCCACCGATAGCAATTCGCTGTTCTTGGAGAAAGCTATCAAAGGCCATTTCTGTAGATTGGCCTTTAGTCCAGAAATTAAAAGTAGAATTAGCGATCGCCTTTCGCACCTGAACCGCCCCCACCTCTGGACGTTTAAATCGAGGCAAAACTTTTTGGAGCAGATCGGGACTTATCCTAGCATCCGCATCAAAAACCGCTAAAATCTCCCCTTTAGTTACAGGCCAGACTTGATTTAAAGCTCCAGACTTACCGCCAGTAGCATTCGACCCCCGGGTAAAGACTTTAACTTGCTGGTATTCTCGCGCCAATTCTGCCAATACCTCCGGGGTATTATCGGTGCTGTTATCGTCAATAACCCAAAGTTCGTAGCGAGTCTTGGGATAGTCCAGATTGCAAATATCCTCGATTAAATTCCCAATCACAGCCTCTTCATTTTTGGCAGCCACCAGCAGAGATACATAAGGCCAGTTCTCCCTATTTTCCTCCAACAAAGATTCGGGCTCTTCTCTGACGCGAGCAAAAGATATTCGCAGTGCTTGCACCGACAGCAAACCCGTAAAGGCCAAAACCAACCACAAACCCCAAGAAACCAGATGAAGGGCGATCGTACCACCCCAAACAATAGTTAAAATCGCCGCTGCCTTGCCCCGGCGACCATCGTAGATGTATTCTTCCTTCGCAGCTTTGGGCAAAGACTTGCTATTTTGCGAATTTTCTAAAAGAGCGCTTTCAAGCTCTGGCCCATTTGGCTCTTGCTCGTCAGGATCGGGGATTTCATTATTTAGCCCGCTATCTAAATCGTTTTTTGGCCAAGAACTCTCCGGCATAGCTAAAAATATTTAATTGCCAATATTGTTGTCAACCTTTGACCGAGTATGCTTTGTTTAGACCTCGACCTAATGTCAATTTTTACCCTTGTTGGACAAGGGTTGCTACCTCTTTTTTGGAGATTTCTATTGGACTTTGGTCTGATGTCTAGCATGAGGAGATAGACTTTATCCCCTCCTCCTGGGTCAGTAGCTCTCATCCTACCAAAGATCTTGTCCAAAAATTGCGATAACGATCGGCCTGCTTATTTCTGTTCTCTCTGCTTTGGTATCGCCCAGAAGAGCCCCTTTGTCTTTGATGCTTGGCGATCGTTTTTTCTCATCGCAAGCAAAAATATTAACTATAGAAATTGATAGCAATTGTAAGGAGAGATCGGGATGTCGATAAATCAACTAAAACCAGCAGATAAAGGTGAGGTAGCTGTTTACGTTCCATATTATCCTGAGAAAAGGCGTAAATATTTGGGCCATACCATCAGCCTTTACAAGCAAAAAAACCTAGAAGGAGCCCGCCATGTAGAAGGAGGTGAAGATATTCCTTTTGTGGCAACTTGGAACGTCTCTATGCTTCCTTCAGACTTAACTCGTTGTCGAATGCAGTTTGATGACAACGCAGAACTAAGTTATGAAGTAATGATGCCTACGAACGAGTTTGTTGATTTCTTAATAGACTTATTGCTTAATTACCATCGCACTCATGGCATAGATTTTTCTAAGGGTTTTTATCGCAAGCTTCTTCGCTACGATTAGTTATAGCAATCCTACTAAATGGGTTATGAAAAATTCGGAGGCCAGAAACCCGGTAACTTCTGCGAAACCGGGTTTCTAAAATATCGCAAATTATTTAGTAGCATCTTGTAGGTTGGGTGGAGCGATAGCGCAACCCAACAAAATCGTTGCAAAATCCTTGGATTTTGTTGGGTTTCGCGGGGCGCTCCACCCAACCTACGAATGGTATTTTTGATTTTGGCGAAGGTATTGTTCAAGAAACCGGGTTTCTAAAATATCGCAAATTATTTAGGATTGCTATAGCAGGGTCGATTAATTTTACAATAAAGTCCGACTAATAAAAATTGGCCCCAAGATTATGACTGCGGGCTCCCTGCGCGTGCGGCCTATAAATTAGCTCGGAGTCCCCCAATAACAGGAGTGAGGATGTGCCTAAATCTGCTAAATATCTGCTAGTAGGCTCCACGGAGCCTTGTACTGGCAAATCTGGAATTATCTTGGGCTTGGCCAAAAATCTGCAAGAACAAGGAATCTCTATTGCCTACGGAAAGCCTTTGGGAAACTTTTTGCAAGAAGAAGCAAAAGACTCTGGCGATGCCGATTTGCGTTTTATTAGTAAGACTTTAAACTTATCTAACGCCGATCTCAAACCAACCCTGGCCTTACTTGACGATCGCCTTTTGGCCAAGCGCCTGAAGGGTGAAGATAAAACAGACTACGGTCAGTCTTTAGCTCAATATCAAGAAAGCTCGGGCGATCGCTTAACACTTTTAGAAGGGCCGAGTACCTTGGATGAGGGGATAATTTTCGATCTTTCTCTTCCCCAAATGGCTGAAGTTTTAGATGCGGCTGTCTTGTTGGTAGTTCGTCCCCATTCGAGTTTGTTCCTCGATCGCTTGTTGTCAGCTAAAGAACGTTTGGGCCATCGGTTGGCGGGCGTGGTAATTAACGATGCTTCCTCGACGGATTATGAAACGATTGGCGGTATGGTGCAACCTTTTCTGGAGGCAAAAGGCATTCCTGTCATGGGAATATTGCCCACAAGCGCTTTGCTTCGCAGCGTCAGCGTTGATGAATTGGTCAAACAATTGCAAGCTGAGGTAATCTGTCGCGGCGATCGCTTGGATTTAATGGTAGAGAGCTTGACAGTTGGCGCGATGAGCGTTAACGCGGCTATCAAATATTTCCGCCAAGGTACAAATATGGCCGTTATTACGGGAGGCGATCGCACCGATATTCAATTAGCAGCTTTGGAAACTTCTACCCAATGCTTGATCTTGACCGGACAACTGGCCCCCGAACCCATGGTTATTAGCCGGGCCGAAGAACTGGAGGTTCCCATTCTCTCCGTTGCTTCCGATACCTTAACTACTGTGGAAATTGTTCGCCAGACTTTTGGCAAAGTCCGCCTCCACGAGCCCATTAAGGTCGAATGTATTACCCAACTCATGGCCGAACACTTTAATTTTGAGTCTTTGCTCGGGCACTTGGGAATAAAAAGCTAAGGCAAATTCAGGCTGAAATCTACTATAAGGCCATTTATGCGAGGTTGCCCAACATCAAGGTCGCATAAATGGCCTTATAAGCGGATGGGGAAGAAAAAGGGCTAAAGCTTATGGAAAGAGCGATCGAGCAATAGATAAAAAAGCCCAAAAGAGGATTTGTTTGCTAAAATTTTCATCGTCGTTCTATTAAACTAGGCAGGGTCTTTGAGTCAATCCATAGATATACCCAAAGTTGATGATTTTTTACAAGAACTGGTGGCGATCCAACAAACAAGAGCCAAAAAGATCGCCTTATTAGGCTCTCGTCACATCCCCATTACCCACCAGAACCTAATTGAAATGCTAAGTTATGCCTTAGTTCTCGAATCGAATGAGATTATCACCTCGGGAGCTACGGGCACTAATTCAGCGGTCATCCGAGGAGCGATGCGGGCAGATGCCAATCATCTGACCGTAATTTTACCCCAAAGTCTCAAACGCCAACCAAAAGAATCTCGCAAGCAACTAGAACAGGTCATTCACTTAGTTGAAAATCCTAAAAACAATAATTTATCCTTAGCTGAAGCTAGCTCTCTATGCAATCAAGAGATAGTTTCTCGCTGCCAGCAGTTGATTTGTTTTGCTTTTCACGAAAGCAAGACTTTGCTCAAAACTTGCCGCGAAGCTGAAGAACAGCGTAAAATTGTTACTTTATTTTATTTAGATTAAGGAATTATGACCTTATTTGATTTACCAGTTTCGGCTATTTTAATCGCTTGTATTGCATCGGCGGCAATTCTTGTTTATGCCCCATTTTTAGTAGTAGCTTATGGTCGCCTTCAAGTGGGTTTAGATTTGTCAGCGCCTCGGGCTATGTTCGATAAACTTCCCGATTATGCTAAAAGAGCGACTTGGGCGCACCAAAATTCCTTTGAAACTTTTACCTTGTTTGCGGTGGCAGCTTTAAGCGCTTATGTAACCGGGCAAAATTCGACAGTGGCCGGCTATTGCGCGATCGCTTTTGTTATTGCACGAATTTTTTATTCGATCTTTTATATTGCGAATATTCCTTTGGGGCGATCGCTCATGTTCGCTATAGGCTCTGGAGGAACTTTTACCTTATTCGCTCTGAGCTTTTTAAGTCAAATAGCATAAATTACTTCTCTAACAAATTGGTGTATTTCATAACAAATAAAGAGAAGAGTTTGCAACTAACAATTAACAAAAAGCAATAACTAAAAAGTTAATTTCATAATTGAGATACACCCACCACACCTAACTACCAATTATCAAAAATAAACATTTATGGCTTCTACTTCATCCTTTGATATTGTCAGCGACTTCGACCGTCAGGAATTAGTTAACGCCATCGACCAAGCCCAGCGAGAAGTTAAATCTCGCTACGATCTAAAGGACACCAATACTACTTTAAATTTAGGCGAGACAACAATAACGGTGGACACGGATAGCGAATTTACTCTCGATGCGGTTATTACTATTTTGCAAACTAAAGCTGCAAAGCGCAATTTGTCTTTGAAAATATTTGAAAGAGGCAAAATTGAATCTGCTAGCGGCAACCGGGTTAGAGAAGAGATTGCATTACAAAAAGGAATTTCCAAGGAATTAGCAAAGAAGATTTCTAAATCGATCCGAGATGAATATAAAAAAGTTCAAGCTTCTATTCAAGGAGACTTAGTACGAGTTTCCAGTAAGTCTAAGGACGACCTGCAAGAAGTTATGAAGAAGTTAAAACAGGAAGATTTTCCCGTAGCTTTGCAATTTACTAATTATCGATAAACTGGGGGTGCAGGGCGCATCTCAATGCACCCTGCTATACTCAGCACGGGCAAAAAATGCGCTTTTTACGAGAGGAGACGCGGAGAGGGGGAGACACGGAGACACGGAGATTAAAAGAAGCTCATCCCCCTTCTCCCCCCACAAGCGCGTCCTCCCCAAGAAGCGCAATTCTTTGCCGCTTTGAGTATAAATTCGCTATTCCCTAATTAATTTTTCTCCACTTAAGACCTTTCTTTAAAGTAGAAGCCTGTTTGGCTCGTCGAATTAGTTTGTAAGGCGAAGTTTTACTGTTAACGATAACCCGGGGAATACGATATTTATTCTTCAATCGATTTACCCGGACAACATTATCATCGTATAAAAAACCCGTTAAGTGGTATTTAGGCAAAAGCTTTTCTACAGTTTTGTTAATTGCTCCGTAGGGATAGGCTATATGAGCGGCTACGATTTTATTTCTGTCTAAATCGCTGGTGCATTTCCTCAAGGCAAACTTGGCTAAATAGAGTTCTAGTTCCAATTCTTTTTTGTCTATCTTGGCTAAGTTTTTATGAGAAAAACCATGGGATTGAATATCGTAATAACCATTTTTATATCCCTCTCTTAAGTCGTTACAACTTACATGGGATAAATCTTTAGCATTATTATCTATTCCCATAGTCCAAGGATTCACGAAGAAAACAAATTTGCCTTTTTTACCATATTTATCTTCGAGTTTTTCTAAAATAGGCAGGGCATTTTTATCGACACCTTTATACCCATCATCAAAGGTTATTACAATAGGCTTTTGACCGAACCTTTCTGGGGGTATTGGTTTAGACTTTTGGATAAAATAAACAAATAAATCTTGAGAAGAAAGAAACCAATAGTCTTCTCGAACTAAATATTCTAAGAATTTCTCTAAATCTTGTTTGGTGTAGTCAATATTATAAGCGGGTCTTTGGGGCGGAATTTCTGCTTTATTTTGAATATCAATAATGTCATGGAAACCAAAGATGGGAACTGTGACGGTATTGGATTTTACAGTTCCCGCAGTTAGTCCTAAACTGAGGAGAAAAATCCCTAATAAGTAACAAAGTTTGCTGAGGCGTTTTAGTTTCATAAAACCTATCTCCAATTTTTTAATTGCTAACGCTAGCCCAAAGACAGCATGATGGATGATGGTATCACTGTTTTCGTTAATTGAGCCAGAATAGAAGAATGGGGAACGGGGAATGAATTTTTTCAGAAATTGGTTATTGGTGGCCCTAGAAAGTCGATCGAGAAACCCGGTTTTTTCAAAAATACCTTCGCCATGCAGAAAAAATACCATTTGTAGGTAGCGCGCTCGCGTAGCGAAACCCAACAAAATCGATTGTGCTACGAAGATGTTGGGTTGCGCTATCGCTCCACCCAACCTACGATCGGGCGCAGGCGTTGGTATTGTAATAAAAAACCGGGTTTCTGAGAATACTCGAACGGTCCGCCCTGGCCTTAATTGCAGTTGACAACAGGAGCAAAATCTTGTATTATTTGTAGTATTTAACTTTAAGAAAAGTTAAGCAGGTTTCAACAGGAGGTGAGTCCCATGTTAGAGAAAGACAAAAAGAAAGAAAAGGTTGTCAAACTGGGAGAATCCGTATTAGCGCGCACTCAACTTAAAGATGCTTACATTCCGGCGTTGCGAGCGGGATTTGCCGGCTACCCAGTAAACCCTCGTTGGAGTGGGGTTAAATTCTATGCTTGGAAGAAGGGACGCCAGTGGCGGCAAGCTGTATCCCGTGGAGAAATGGTCGTGCGATCTAGGGATTCAATGTTAGTAGCGATCGATGAAGTCCCAGAAGTTACCCTGGATGGGAATTCACAACAATGGGACGGCCCTACCACAACGTCCGATTTTGACAGTTACCAACTTAAGCAACCTCAGTTGACAGTTTAGCTTCTCTATGGTGTTGCTTTATGACTCAAGGCGAGTTTACGAAGATATTAGGGTTTTCTTTATCTGCTTTTAATCCTAATATTTGTAAGCTCGCTTTTAAGTAATTAATAATTAATAATTAATAATTAATAATTGTTGGACATTCATCCTCCCCATGCCGAATTACCGTTAATACAGCCACCGTCTGCGACCAAATTTTTGTTTAAATTATTTTGCACGACTACTTATCGATGCATCAACTTAACAATACAGCAATATATGTCTAATCCAAACTCCAATAACCTAACCGTTGAAGAAGCAGAAAAAATTCTTAAGAAATTTACTTGTCTCAATATTCAATCCATTCCTTCTCCAGAAGAAAAAAGCCTGACTCAGGAAGCACTATTGCTCTTAACAAAATCGTCAGATTACCAAATGCTAGGAGTCTGCGCTAATTCGGTAAAGGAAGGTCTTTCGGCTTTAACGCCTTATTTAGAAGCAATCGGCTACAACACAACTATTTTATACGACTCTGCTTTTCAAATCGAAGGTCCAGTTTATATCAAATTCAATGGCAAAAGAGAATCTTATCATGTAGATTCTTATACCGGAGAATATCGAGGTGTCTTAGTTTCTTGCCAATCCGAGGATGGAGAAGGTATTAATGGAACCTACGGTTATTTGCCTCTGGATTTATTTAGTTAAAAAAGCGAAAAAAGTCAAAAGTCTAAAGACTTTTGACTTTTTTCAACGATTGAACCCAAAGAAAGTTATTTATTTAGCCACCTCGGGTTGTTTTTTTTCTTGGGGTTGTTCTGGTTGTTCTGGTTCTTCTTCGGGCAATCCTAAAAGAGATTTATAGAGCTTGATATACTCCTTAGCAGAATTGTCCCAGGTAAAGCTCTCCCTCATGGCACGTTTTTGCAACTCGGTCCATTTATCTTTAAAGCGGTAAGCTTCTGCAGCACGGACCATAGCAGTGAAACAGTCTAGGGGCTCGTAGCGATCGAAGCAATAGCCAGTGCCCTCCTCTCGATTTGGATCGTGGTAATTAACCGTATCTACTAAACCACCAGTACGACGGACGATCGGCACGCTACCGTAACGCATGGCTAACATTTGGCTGATACCGCAAGGCTCAAAGCGACTGGGCATCAAGAAGGCATCGGTCCCTGCATAGATCCTGCGGGACAAGGCATCGTTGTACAATAATTGGACGCTCATGCGACCTGGATAGCGGGTGGCTATCTGCCACATTTGAGTTTCGTAGTAGCGATCGCCTGTACCTAACAAAATAAACTGAGAATCGGTATAAGCCATAAACCGATCCAACACTTGCAATACCAGATCGATCCCTTTCTGCTCTACCAGTCGCGAGACCAGGCCTATTAAAAAGGTGTTGCCGTTGACTTCAAAGCCCACCTCTTCTTGTAGAGCGACTTTATTGGCCTTGCGCTTCTCCAAGGTATCCACGCTGTATGTCTGGGCGATATAGCGATCGACTGCCGGGTTGTAAGACTTGGTATCCATGCCATTGAGGATGCCGGATAGCTTGCCGCGAACGAAAGATATCAAACCTTCGAGACGTTCGCCGTAGGCGGGTGTCTGAATTTGACCGGCGTAAGTGGGAGAAACGGTTGTCACCCAGTCGGCAAACTGAATGGCAGCGGCCATGGTGTTATGACCCTGCATATACCAAGGACACCAAGTAATCCTTTCTAAATACCAACGCCACGGGCCTTGATAGGCTAAGTTGTGAATTGTGAATACGGTTTTAATATCTGGAGTTTCGTGCATCCATACTGGAATCATGCCAGTGTGCCAGTCGTGGCAATGAATAATATTGGGCTTCCAGTAATTCCAGGCAAACTCCGCTGCCCCGTTGGCAAATAAAGTGAACCGCCAGTCTTCGTCGTCTCCATAGTAGATGCGGCGCGGCGAAAAAGATGGATGGCCAAATAAGTATAAAGGTACGTCGGTTCCTGGCTGAACGGTTTCATAAACCGAAAAGCTTTGGTACATACCATTTCCACTCCAGATGGGTTCTTCGGGAATGTCCATCTTCTCGGCAAGGGTACCGTAGTAGGGCATGAAAATGCGGACATCGTGACCCATTGCTCTTAGCACTTTGGGCAAAGTACCGACGACATCCCCCATGCCGCCGACTTTTGCTAAAGGTGCGACTTCAGCAGCTACAAACAGAATTCGCATGGTTTATTTGCGTTCCCTAATCAATTCTCAATATGGCGATCGTACCAGGCTGAGGACACTTCTTTGCGCTGGATGTCAATTCTGCCTGTTTCTCAAACCGTATTCCCGTAGCGACCGTTCGTAGTAATCGCTTTAGCGATTCATATCGATAAATCGCTAAAGCGATTACTACGAACTTTATTTTAACTTTCAAAATGTATTTTAAACTAACTAATTAACTGAGTTTATTTAGGAGTTTTTAGAGCGATCGCCACTTCTTGCAAAAGAGCGATCGCCTGTTCTAATTTCTCCAAAACATCCTCCCGATCTTCCCCTTCTATTTCCTTTTCTTCGGGTAATAATTCTCCAGGACTTTCTGTTGGAGCAATTTCTTCTTCTTCTATCTCTTGTATCTCTTCTATTTCGCTAACGCTTTCTATTTCTCCCCCCAACTCTTTAACATAATTGAGCAAATCGTTATCTCGTTTCAGCCATCCTTCCCAAAATATCTTCTGACTGGAATTAGCTTCTACTCGCTGATGGCGATAATCCATGCGACCTTGACAATAACGTTTTGCCTTTGCTAAATTATTCTGTAATTCCAACGCCCTTGAAGTTTGCCCGCCCCAGACTCCATCGACATCTATGCCTCCTAAAGTTTCTTGCAAAAACTCTATGCTAGCCTTCACGCTAAAATTCACCGCAGTATCGAAATGTACCGCCGCTAGAGGTAAATCCATCATATTTGCATTAGAAGCCAGCCAATACATTTCGTAGTAAATACTCTCTACTTCTTCATCGCTCATCTGGCTAACTGGCTGGATTGGCAAATCTTTTTTATGGCGATAACTGTCGTAAGTCGATCGAGTAATTCCTTTATAAATTACACCTCCCAAATCTTGGGGGCTGCCTTGTCCGCCTTCCCATTTTAGGGTAAACTTTAAGGCTTTTTGGAAGGAATCGAGAGATTGAGTCATAAGAATTAGGCAGCGGATGAGTGTAGAGGATTTAACGTCGGGGGTTATGGGGAGGAAATGGAGAATTGGGGAATAGGAAATATTAGCTGCCGGGGCGGAATTCAGCTAAGATTTCATCCAGGATTTCTTGGGCGCCTTGTTTTCTTAATTTTTGGGCGAGTTCGATGCCTAATTCTTCGGCATTGGTGGTAGTTCCAGAAACAATATCTTTAATCAAACGCTTGCCATCCAAACTAGCGACCATGCCAGTTAAGGTTAAGCGATCGCCCTCTATTTCGGTATTGACTCCAATAGGAACTTGACAGCCTCCCTCCAGTTCCCGCAAAAAGGCCCGTTCTGCATAACAACGCTGGGCCGTAGTTTCATGTTCCAGGGCCTTTAACAACTTGAGAATGTCCTCGTCCCCCTCGCGACATTCGATGCCCAAGGCGCCTTGGCCTACGGCGTGGAGGGAAATCTCTGGGGGCAATACTTGACTGATGCGATCGCCCATACCCAATCTCTCCAACCCTGCCACTGCCAAAATCAAAGCGTCGTAATTGCCTTCATCCAGTTTGGCCAGGCGAGTATTGAGGTTGCCCCGGACATCCTTAAACTCTAAATGGGGGTAATGGTAGCGCAGTTGGGCCAGACGTCGCAGAGAAGAAGTACCGATGACTGCCCCCTCTGGTAAAGCATCGATTTGTTTGCCCTTATGTTTTTGGTGAAGTACCAGGGCATCTGCGGGGTTTTCCCGTTCCGTCACGCAACCCAATACTAAACCTTCTGGCAGTCTGGTCGGCAAATCTTTGAGGGAATGAACTGCCAGATCGCTTTCGTTGTGCAACATTCGGACTTCTAATTCTTTAGTAAAAAGTCCTTTATCGCCGATTTTTGCTAAAGCGACGTCGAGAATTTTGTCCCCTTGGGTGGACATGGTATGAACTTCAAAGTTGATGTCTGGGAAGTGTTTTTGAAGTTGGTCTTGCACCCAGTGAGTTTGAACTAGGGCTAATTGACTTTTGCGAGAGGCGATCCGAACCGTGCGGGTTGGGGCAGATGTTGATGGGGACATAGAAAGTATTAAATAAACTGATATGGTCGTTTGATTAGAATACCGCAGAGGCGGTCCATTTTTAGAGTTTATATTTTAGATTTTGCCATGGGAATTAAGAAACCCTGGAATATAAGAAACCCGGTTTTTCAGAAAAACCGGGTTTCTGGGGTGGGATGAGGGTTTCTGGGGTGGGATGAGGGTTTCTGGAGTGCCAACGGGGCCGCCCCTTGGCAAGAGTTTGACTCGCTGACAAAATCTCGGTATTTTTTAAGTAATTAATAATTAATAATTAATAATTAATAATTGTTGGATATAGCAATCCTAAATGGATTATGAAAAATTAGGGGGCCAGAAACCCGGGTTTCTAAAATATCACGAACGATCTACGGCTTGCTATATTTATCCTCTGAATGCATAATTACCGTTAATGCAGCCACCGTCCGCGACCAAATTTTTGTTCAAATTATTTTGCACGACTACTTAATAAAACATAAAAAATATGTGGAATAAAATTGCAGAAGAGATTAGCAAAACGACGGGAGATAAGTTTGAAATTAGCGATCGCCGTTCCGTTAGTGGCGGTTGTATCAATCAAGGTTTTCGCCTCACAGATGGAAAGCGGGATTATTTTGTAAAACTCAATTCCGCAGCGGAAATTGCCATGTTTGAAGCGGAGGCAATTGGTTTAAAACAAATGTCGGATACTCAGACTATTCGGGTTCCCAAACCTGTTTGTTATGGAACGGAAGGGAGTTCCGCTTATATCGTTTTGGAATGGTTAGATTTGGGGGGGCGAGGTAATAATAATGCTTGGAAAGAAATGGGGCGGAAATTAGCTGCTTTGCATCGCTGGCAACCAGAAGATGGAAATAAGGGTTTTGGTTGGGATTTTAATAATACAATTGGTTCGACACCTCAGATTAATAATTGGACGGAAGATTGGGCGGAGTTTTGGGCGGAACATCGCATCGGCTATCAGTTGAAATTGGCGAAGCGTGGCGGTGGGAGTTTTAGCGGGGGCGATCGCTTAATTGAGGCTATTCCCGAATTATTAGCAGGTCACAAACCACAACCTTCTTTAGTACATGGAGATTTATGGGGAGGAAATGCTTCGATAACTCCCGATGGGGAACCTGTTATTTATGACCCCGCTACTTATTGGGGCGATCGGGAAGTTGACATCGCCATGACGGAACTTTTTGGCAGTTTTTCTGCTGCTTTTTATGAGGGTTATAACGAGGCTTGGCAGTTGGATAAAGGTTACGAAAAACGGAAGGTTCTTTACAATCTTTACCACGTTTTGAATCATTTTAATTTGTTTGGCGGCGGTTATGCTTCTCAGGCTAATAGTACGATCCAACGACTTTTGAAATAAGTGGTATTTAACAATACCTTCGCCAAAATACAAAATACCATTAGTAGGTTGGGTTTAGCTGCCGGAAACCCAACCAAAAGGTGATTTAATTAAAGAGGGCGATCGCTTTATCCTAAGCAACCTTCAAAAATGCGTTTTAGAGGAATTATATTAGAATTTGTAAAGGAGAATACTTCATGTCACGAGATAGTTACCTAGTTGTCGGTGGGGGAGCTGCCGGTCTAGCTACAGCAGCACACCTTAGTTCTCAAGGAAATCGGGTCTATCTATTTTCTCGTCGTGCTTCTTCCATAAATAAAACCAAGATAGTTCGTTCGACTGGTTCATGTTCCCCCGGTAATTATCCAATTGCAGCTTGTTCTAACCACATGAAAGAAATAGCTGCCGCCAATAATAATAAATTGCCAGAAAATATTATTATCTGCTGTCGGGGTCAGGATATCGAATCTTATGCAAGTATTTTAGGGGAATATATTAACCCTCAAAATAACATTCTAGTTATCTGCGCCAGCCGTTTTGCCGGTCGAGTTTTCAGCAAAGTTTTGCGAAGAGAATTTGGCATCAAGGAAAGGGAATTACCCGCAGTTGCGGATGTGAATAATAGTCCCTTCGTCAGCCGCAGAAATGCTGACGACCGAGTGGCAATTAGTAAGTTAAAAAAACAATTCAAAGTGGCTGCTCAAAATCCAGAGATGACGGAACGCATTATCGGGAATTATCAAGATTCGTTTGAGGGTATGCATCCTGCTTCTTCGAGTTTAGAAATAAATTTGGATAAATGGAATGATATCCTTCACCTTCCTTTAATTTTAGCCTCTTTAGCAAGTTGGGAGCTTGGTAAAAATTATAATTTTTACCGAGGTTTGGGCCCTCGTACTGCTAATTTGATTGGTGAATTGGATAGCGATCGCCTGAAGGTAGCTGAGGCATTAGGATTTCCCGATATCGGCGATATGTACGACAATTTTAAGACTTCTTATGGAACTCCCGGACCTTCTCTTTACGAACACATTTACCAGATTGAAGCATACGGCAATGCTACCACCAACACTCCCCATCATCGTTATCTCTGTGAAGATTTACCTTTTGGGGCTTTTCCACTACAGGTTTTAGCCCGCTTAGTAGGAGTGGATACGCCATTTTTAGATAGTTGTATTACTTTCGGTAGCAAGGTTCTGGATGAACCTCCCAGGTGGACTGCCGAGTTTTTGGAATTGGACGCCCAATGGCTGAACGCTGAACTAACCCATAATTAATAATTAATAATTAATAATTAATAATTAATAATTGTCGGACGTTTCGTTCTAGTGGCGATGAAGCGTGAATACAAGGGCCATCCGCAGGGCAATTTTTGAACAAAAATTCCGCCCGCACGACTACTTAAAAGGAGTAAATGTTGAAAATTCTACAAATACGAGTTTCTAAAACCGCCAATTTAAGAGCGATCGCTGCCTTAGCGATCGCAGTATTAGCTCTATCTTGGATCGCGATTTTTTTCCGATTTCTAGAAGGGGAAATCGGCCCTTTTGCCACTGCATTTCATCGGGTTTGGCTTGCCACCATCCTCTTAGGGTTGTGGAATGGGCTACAGTATCTTAAAGAGCAGTTTTCCTCCGATAAATCTGTCAAACAAAATCCCTATACCAGTTTAATCCTGCTGCAATTATTAATAGCTGGAATCAGTTTTGCTGGCAACCAACTTTTGTTAGCTTGGTCCCTCAGTCAAACTAGCGTTGCCAACACTACTGTATTGACAAATATGACTCCCATCTGGACCGTGATTTTGGGTTGGCTGATATGGAATCAAACCTTTGATAATATTTTTTTAATCGGCATGGGAGTTGCTGTTACTGGTGCTTGTGCCATTGGCATACAAGACTGGCAACTTGCCACAGGGAGCTTACGAGGGGATGGCGTTGCCATACTGGCTGCATTTTTTAATGCTACATATCTGCTTCCAATAGAATATTTGCGCTCCCACTTAAACTCTGCCACGATCCTTTTATGGACTTCTACAATATCAACTTTGTTGATTTTGCCCATTGCTTTAATAACAGAAACCCAACTATTTCCCCACTCTTTATCGGGGTGGATTTTTGTTATTTTATTAGGTCTAATTTGTCAAATTTTAGGTCAAGGACTTGTTACCTATTGCCTGAAAAATTTATCCTCCGGGTTAATGGCAATAGGCAAGTTACTTATCCCTATTATTAATGCTTTTTTAGCTTGGCTTTTATTTGCAGAGGTGCTGACTTTCTGGAACTATGTAGCATTTTTTCTGGTTTTACTGGGGATTTATATCGCCAAATTTAGCTCTTTTACTGTTAAAGAATGAAGAATAGCAACAGAAAAATGCGCTCGCATTTTACTAATAATCAAAGAAGATGTTAATTCTTGCCAAATGCTATTTGGACTATCTTTTCATATATCTTGACTTCTAAGCCAGCAGAATATTCACAAATTAAATGCGTCTTAGCTTAAAGGCATGGTAATTGCAATTAAAGAAAAAGAGTCAAAAGTTAAAGTTAATATCCGGGGTATTGTTTTAAGTAAATTGCGTCAAGTTGAGGTAGAGTTAGATAAATCTTTAGATGCATCCAAGGAGATATTCGCGATGAACGACAGAAAACTATGTTCCGCCGAGCAAGGGATGGAAATATTAAATCGTTATAGCGGCACATTTAATGTAGCGACCGTCGGGCGCATTTTGGGTCTTTTGACAGAGGAAACTGTCAGACTTGCTCTCGACTATATCCAAAATCGTCACCCCAGACTAAATTCTCGGATCGTCGGTGACTTGGATAATCTCCGTTTTGAAACAGGGGCCAAAAAGATTCCTTTGCGGGTTGTCGATAAGCAACGCGAAGGACAGTGGCAAGAAATCCTTTTACAAGAACTTAACGCCCAAATTAAAAGTAGTGAAGTGCTATTGCGAGCCGTACTCGTTCGACCAGAAACAGAAGAAAGTGCTGGCCATCTAATTCTTACAATGCATCACGCTATTACCGACGGTTTATCGAGTATCCGACTCCACTCAGAGCTTTTGACCTACTGCCAGAAAATTGCCTCTGGGGAATTAAACGCTCCAGAGACCTCGAAATTGAGAGCGCTTCCTCCTGTGGATGAATTATTACCCGCATCTACGAAAGGACTTAAGGGTAAGCTCGATAGTACGTTGTTTTTACTGCGACTTAAGTTAAAACAACTTTGGTATCGACCGGAAACTTTGAATTTTGAGAAAACAGTACCCATCGAACAACGAAGTTGCGGCATAGTTTGCAGGCAGTTAGATGCCGACTTTACCCAAAAGCTTATAAATCTTTGCCGCCAAGAAAATACAACCGTACAAGGCGCTTTAGGTGCGGCGATGATGCTCGCAGTAGCGAAAAAAATCAAATCGGGGCAGAAAACGCGCGTTTTTTGCAGGACTTATGTCGATTTGCGCAAGCGATTGAAACCAGCGATTAGCGATGAAAACCTGGGGATACTGGTTTCTTCTTTAACGTCATTTCACAGCACAAATAGCTCCTTCTGGGAGTTAGCGCGGGATTTAAGACAACAGCTAGAAGTTGGTTTAAATCGCAGCGATGTCTTCAGTCCAGTGTTAATTATCAGGAAAATTGTCGAGCTTGCTCTTAACCAGTCAGATCGAGCAGTTGTGACGGTGGCTATTACTAATATTGGGCAAGTAAATATTCCCAGAGTTTACGGTCAATTTGAACTCTCAGAAATCAGTTTCGTTCCTTCCGTAACAGCCTTTGGGGGTATTTTTACGGCTGCCGTTACAACTTTTGATGGAAAAATGTTTTTGAATTTCCCCTTTTCTAAACCAGCACTAAGCAATAAGACAATGGAGACTTTAGCAGATAGCGCCCTTTCTTATTTGGTTGATGCCGCTAAGGGAAATATGCCATAGTTTGCAGATAGTTAAATTGGGTTTTATAGTCATTTCAATTAAAATTGAGACACTTTGTCGGCTGAAACCCTTACATTGCCAGGAAAGCTTGTCTTAACCTAAACTGAAATGACTATAAAACCTTACCTCGCTCCCGCTTCAATAGCAGAATTAGCCATCTTCATCAAAGTTTCTCCCTCTATCTCGGGACTTTGACCGACGCCTTTTAATGCGATGCGATAAAATACCCCTTTATGTTCCCAACCAATAATAGGAATAGTGCAAAGCCTGTCGCATTCTTTGGGGCGAAAATATCCCTTAATATTATTAGTCAGACTTAACTCCCTGCTAAACTCATCTTCCTTTGCTTTACCCGCTTTTTCCCCGCTCAAATAACCAACCAGACAACGAGGTTCGCTGCAATTTTCTTCAAACGCTAGCTCGATTTTATATCCCTCGGCATTACCGCTGCCATCGATATAAATCTTATTATCCGTCGCGGTAATTAATAATTGACCGGGTAGCAAAACAGGCACTTTAGTTTCCTGTTTAATTTTAGGCAAAATTTCTTTTAACTCGGACGCTACTGGGGGGGATTCTGTTGCGGCGATCGATACGGGTAAAAAAGCAAGATTCGGTCTGGTTAAATAAGCGCTAACTGCTGCTATTTCATAAGTTGATAAAACTGCCATACAAGTCATGGTGGCGATCGCCTTTTTAACCACTTGTAAAGGTGCTTTAACTTTTCCTATTAATATTAATAAATAGATCATTTTATCGCTATTTGTAGTAATCGTTGTTCGTAGTAATCGCTTTAGCGATTTCCCAAGAGTCCTATTAAATCGCTGAAGCGATTACTACGAACGAGTTTCTGGTTCGTAGTAATCGCTTTAGCGATTTCCCCAAGAGTCTTATTAAATCGCTGAAGCGATTACTACGAACGAGTTTCCGGTTCGTAGTCATCGCTTTAGCGATTTCCCAAGAGTCTTATTAAATCGCTCAAGCGATCGCTACGAACGAGTAAAATATTACCGACGTTTTGCCGCAGCCTTTTCTTTCTTCTTAGCAGCTTTAGCCGCTTTCTTCGCTGCATTTTCAGCCGCAATTTTTGCCAACCTTTCTGCTTCCTTCTCTTCCTCCAGCTTATCCAAATAGTAGTGGTAATCTCCCAAATAAACCCGAAACTCTCCATCGCGAACTTCGACTATTTTATTAGCGACCTTCGAGATAAAATAGCGATCGTGGGAAACTATTATCGCGGTTCCGTCATAATTCTGTAAAGCCTCCTCCATCATTTCCTTAGCTGGAATATCTAAATGATTGGTCGGCTCGTCTAATAATAACAGATTAGCAGGTTGCAACAGCATTTTTGCCAAAGCCAAACGAGCCTTTTCTCCTCCGCTTAAAGCAGCCACTTTTTTAAACACCGTATCGCCGCTAAAAAGGAAAGTTCCTAATAAAGTCCTGACTTCTTCATTTTTCCAAGAAGGCACTTCGTCGTGGATAGTTTCCATCACAGTTTTAGTTAAATCTAAAGCCTCAGCTTGGTTTTGCTCGAAATAACCAGGAATCACGTTATGATCCCCCAATTTTATAATCCCTTCCGTGGTTTGGATCGCCCCCATCATTAGCCGCAATAAAGTAGATTTACCGCAACCGTTAGGCCCCAGAAAAGCAATCCGATCGCCTCTTTCTATTTCCAGATTTGCTCCTAAAAACAAAATTTCATCGTCGAAAGCATAAACCAAATCTTTAATTAAAACCACCTGCCTGCCGCTGCGTGGCGAGGGTGGAAACCTAAACTTTAAACTTTTTAAAGTTCCCGTTGGCGCTTCTACTCGTTCGATTTTATCTAACTGTTTTTCCCTACTTTTTGCTTGAGTGCTGCGGGTGGCACTGGCGCGGAAACGTTCCACAAATTCCTGTTGTTTTTCTATTTCTTTTTGCTGTCTTTCGTAGGTACTTAATTGGGCGATTTGCGCCTCTTCTTTTTGTTGGAGATAAGCGGAATAGTTGCCTAAATAAGTAGTAGAAACGCCCCTTTCCGTTTCTACTATTTTGTTGCAGAGGCGATCGAGAAATTCCCGGTCGTGGGATACGATTACCATTGGAGTTATTAATTTTTTGAGGTAATTCTCCAGCCATTCAATAGTTTGTAAATCTAGGTGGTTAGTCGGTTCGTCTAATAGTAAAATGTCTGGTTTTTGCAGGAGAATTTTACCCAAACTCATGCGCATTTGCCAACCGCCACTAAAGGCGCTAACCAAGCGATCGCTATCTTCTTGTTGAAACCCCATTTCTGGCAAGATTTTGTCTATTTCGGCTTCTAAAGCGTAACCGTTTAAAGCTTCAAATTGCCGCTGAAGCTTGTCTAATTTGTTTATTAGTTTTTCTAATTCTTCTGGCGGTGCAATTTCCATTTGCTTTTGCACCTGTAATAGACTTTCGTGAGTTTGATTTGCTTCAGCAAAAACAGTCCAAAATTCTTCTTTAACAGTTCGAGTTGGTTCGACTTCAAATTCTTGAGTTAGATAAGCGATATGCAAACTTGCCGGACGGATAATTTCCCCTGCGGTGGGCTCTATTTCTCCGGCGATAATTTTGAGTTGGGTTGATTTTCCCGCACCGTTTACTCCTACCAAACCAACGCGATCGCCCGGTTTCACTTCCCAGTTGATGTCTTCGAGGGCAACACCGGTGGAATAAATTTTACTTATATGTTCTAGTCGCAGCATTTTTTTAGATTTTATATTTTTGCTTTCTTTTATTGACCCCTAATTGTCGGAGTCCGGTTTATTGTAACAAATTTTAATAAAACTTTTCTTATTAATATGTAGATCGCCGCCAAGACGAGGGTGGCGGTAATTTACTTTCGTTGACAAACTACCGAAAATATGGTTCCAATGCTTAATCTTGTCAGCCTTTTCTGCTCGGTTGGCTAACCTATATCGATCTAAATTATCCTGCCCTCACGAAAACGGTTTTCTTCTATTTTAACCATCGCTATTCTTAACTTTTCTTAGTCAGAAACAACGATTAAAACATCTAACTTTATAGCTATTTCGTCGCTATATTCCGCCTCTATCCTGCCATAGAGGTTTGAGTTTTTATTCCAAAAATTATCGCTATATTTCAATCTTCTGGAGGATCGCTATTAGTTGATTTATTATTGCCATATAATAATACGGATTCTTCTACCACAGCTTGAAGATCTTTCGGAGAAAAAGGCTTAGTAATACATTTAAAAATATTAGCTTCTTTAATTCTATCCTCTTCTTCTTCTATTTGGTCTTGGCTGTATCCAGTTAAGAGAATGCGAATGGTATTGGGAAAGCTAGAATAAGTCTGGCAAAATAGTTCTATACCAGTCATTTCCGGCATACTTTGGTCCGAAATGATGGCAGCCATTTCCCCCTCTTTATCGAGAATTTCTAAAGCTTGGGCAGCACTATCCGCTCTAAAAACTTGGAATTGACGCCTAAAAGTTCTGTACAGCAAATCCAAGTTATTAGTTTCATCATCAACTACCATTAATTTCAGTTTTTTAGGCATTGTAAATTTACTCCGGTAATCTATAACTACACCACCGACCCCTGCTCCCGAAATGGATCGCCCCTGTGGGTATGTAATCCTATTATCTTACAAGACAGGATAGCTGGTTGGGGAAGGAGCATTTAGCTGAAAATAGTCCAGTTATTCCGAGCCTTTGCTATCTGGATGTTCGCGGCCGGAGACGCTTTCAATGGCCGTAAGAGCGGCCTGAGAACCTGCCAAGATGTCCCGTTCTTCTCCACCCAAATAGAGACGTCCAAAACTACCGATGGCGCTAACTTGCAAGATATTGATTAAGGCCGCCTTTTCTGCCTCGTTAGCGGCCAATGCCGCATAAGCTGCCGGTTGGACTTCTAGAACGTAGAGAGTTTGTCCCCCCAGAAGCATTTGGCCCCGACGGGTGCGATTGATCAGTTGTGCTTGGTGGGAATCGATATTGCGGATAATCTGACTGGAAATGACGCGGGGTTTGAGGCGATCGCTTTCCTTAACTCCCAAAGACTGAAGAATGGCCTTACCCGCAGAGCGAGTGTCCCCTTGGCGACTGGAATGAATTTCCAGCAAACCGTAAAGTCGCTCGACAAACTGCACCCCCGGGCGAACCGAATTAGATTTAAGTGCCACGTCTGTAATGCGGTTGATTTCAATACCCGGGGAAATTTCAATCCAGAGAGAGGTATCCCCGGGTAAGGGCAAAAAGCCAAGGGACACTGTCCCGATGTAGGCGGCGTGTTGGGGCTGCAAATTGTCGAGAAAAACATAGCTGCGCAGATCGATGCCCAATGGTAAAGAGCTCCTTAATGGACGTTAAACGCTAATATTGTCCCATAGTCTGCTCCCAACGCAAGCCCCGGACGGACATCTAGTCGGTTTGCCAAACTTTTCTGCGAAATTAAATTCCCATTCCTATAGCAATCGGTGCGGAGGCCCAGAAAAATTCGGGGTCCAGAAGGCGCGGTTTCTCAAACAATACCAACGCCATTTTCCGGTCGCAATGCTAATTCGCCCGCCAGAAACCGGGTTTTTTCATGCATACCCGGTTTCTTAAATCTCCATGCCTCACGGATATTTGATTTAGTTCTTTTGTATTGTCAAAGAAACCGGGTTTCTTTGATGTCACTTTGGGACTAACGGATTGCCATAACGTATTTTAGTCTGGGGCGATATCCCGCGCGCGCAATCTAATGTTGTCGTTTCTCCTATGCAAGTACGAATTATTAATTATTAATTATTAATTATTAATTATTAACGTACTTAAACAACGACCCGCAAGCTACGCGAGTCCGCCCCGCCGCCGCACTCCACAACTCCAACGCCACATCCTCCAAACTTTGCCCGTCAGCCTCCAGCATCCGCGAAATCATACTAATCTTACCAAAAGACCAAAACAACCCTGCCTCCAGCAGATAGGGTTCGTTGGTTTCTGCATGGACTCGGAAATCGTACAAAGAATAATCGCGACTTCCCAAAGCTATATGCGATCGCTTTGCCGCCGAGGCGAGTTTCTCGAATAACTCAGGCTCCACATCGGCAGGGCAAACCACCTTAGCAGCAGGTTTTTTCGGTTGCGAGCTTGGCATTCCCTCGGACGTGAGTTCTAACTTATCATCTACAGTTCTAATGGGGTGTTCTTGGGAGACCAAATATTCGATCGCCGGCAACACCGATAATTTCCCCCCGCGTTCCACTACCCCCACGCGCAACTCCCGTCCTGGAATGTAATCTTCCACCAACAAAGTCTCGTCCTGCTCGAACCCCACTGCCAAGGCGGAGGCTATCTCATTCGAGTTTGAAACCAAGGTCACGCCTAAAGAGTTGTCTTCCGAGTTCGGTTTTACGATAAATGGCGGTTCCATCGCGACAGTATCCCCCCTGCCGAGTAATTGTGCTTTGGCCACGCGAACCCCGGAGGCAGATACTACGCTTTTGGTTTGGGCTTTATTGGTTGCTAAGGCCGTACAGCCTGGTGGCGAGCCCACCACCGGCAAGCCGAGTACGTCCTCGAACAATCCTCGGAAACTGGTCATGCCGGGGAAACAGAACATATGGGGTACTACTACATCGACTTCGGGTAGGTTGGCGATCGCCTCCTGGAGCGACATTTTTGTCGATAAACTGTCCATGGACGTACCTAATTGCCACGAACCGTCTGGGGAGACTACTGCGTAGTAGCTACTAACTCCACTCGGTCGCACGGCTTCTTTCGCGTAGATGGTTGATAGGTTGTAGTAAAATTCCGAGACCCGAGAACCTGCCAGGTGCAATACTCGCAACCCCGACTCGGTGGATTGAGTTTGACGCATATTTTGTTTGTTAATTGTTAATTGCTAATTGTTCGTTAATTGTTAATTTTTAGAGGATGTTGGTCTATCGCCCCCGAAAAAACGACCTATCCCATAAACAAGAAAACCAGCAGCCATGCCGGGAAGCACTTCGTAAATAGCGCTAGATAAGTTCAGCCCCCAATTCCAGGTTATCGCCACAATAATACCAATTATCATCATCGCGATCGCTACTGGTACTCTGACCGGTTGCTGCCAAACCCGCAATACTAATAACGGCCCCAAACCGCAGGCTAACACCGACCAAGAGAAAATCACCAAAGCAAATACGCTATTTTCTCCTGCCAGAGCGATCGCTAACACGATAACTGTCACTGCCAGGGTTCCTATCTTTGCCATTTTATAAGACTTCGCCGCGCTAGGAACCAAATCTTGAGTCAGGGCAGCAGAACAAGATAGTATCTGAGAGTCAGCAGTAGAAATAGTTGCCG
>JAXHVR010000067.1:0-32384 GCA_034189005.1 Cyanobacteriota bacterium
GGTTCTCCACCAACTTTTGCCGAAAATCATCCAAACCGATATCGCTAGCGTAATAAGCTTCCGCTGGTACTCCGTAACTTCGCACAAATCGGGTTAACTGTTTGAGAGTCATGCCCTTAAGAGATACCGCTTCTGGAGAGAGTATTTTTCTCGCCTCTGGATTATCAAAAACATTCTCCTGAGTGAAAAAGCGATACTGTTTTGCGAACCCGGGGGCCGACGGTGCCGGAACTTCCAAAGCATTCAGCACCATAACAGCGCTCGCTACTCCCGAATATGCCGAATTATTTTCGCTGAGGAACTCCATTGCTAACGGTAAGTAATCAGCAAGGGAACTACTGCTAGTTAGTAACCTTTCTCCCTCCTCAGAGTCTAGGGCGATCGGCTGCTTGCTCGATGTTGTCGAATCTTCCTTGACTTTAGCAGGGGATATCTGCTGATACTCCTTCATCAGTGCTGGTTTAGTTGCTGCCTCTGGCGCGGCTTGACTTACCATTGCCTCTGGCGCGGGTTGACTTACCATTGCCTCTGGGGCTGGTTTAGTTGTTGCTGCCACGGACATCGGTTCCACTTCTGTTATAGCGCTGTGCCCCGGCATCGGTTCCACTGGAGTTGCTGCAACGGACATCGGTTGCGCTGGAGTTATAGCGCTGTGCCCCGGCATCGGTTCCACTGGAGTTGCTGCCACGGACATCGGTTCCACTTGAGTTATAGCGCTGTGCCCCGGCATCGGTTCCACTGGAGTTGCTGCAACGGACATCGGTTCCACTGAAGTTATAGCGCTGTGCCCCGGCATCGGTTCCACTGGAGTTGCTGCCACGGACATCGGTTCCACTGGAGTTATAGCGCTGTGCCCCGGCATCGGTTCCACTGGAGTTGCTGCCACGGGCATCGGTTCCACTGGAGTTATAGCGCTGTGCCCTGGCATCGGTTCCACTGGAGTTGCTGCCACGGACATCGGTTCCACTGAAGTTATAGCGCTGTGCCCCGGCATCGGTTCCACTGGAGTTATAGCGCTGTGCCCCGGCATCGGTTCCACTGGAGTTGCTGCCTCAACTTCCGATGCAGTTACTTCCTCCCGCGTTGACATCCATCCCAATGTTTCAGTTGGTACCGCAATTAATTGTTCGATATCTAGAGGAATAGTAGTTGTATTAGATATTGACTTCGGTTGACTCTCAAAATCTTCGATATCTACTTTTGGAGAGCGATCGCTACTTCTCGCTTGTGAAGTGAGTTTTTCTGGTTCGAGCTCGCTATAGCTTTCTTGCAGAGCGATCGCTTCTGGTTGGGGTTCGTTCGATCTAGCTACAGCGGTAGTATTCGGCCCTTTCTTCGCCACTATCCAAAAGAAGATCGGACCGAAAGTAGCCAGGGCTACAATAATCGCGACCCACTCATCCATTCCCAGAGACTTTTTGGGAGCCGACGGTCGCTTGGGGGAATTATCCGTTGGTAAGCTTGACATGAGATTAATTTTAATAGCATCATTTCTATTAAAGCACGCCGCTAACTAAATGACAAGAAGCTGAGTAAAATTGCTCTGTTAGAGTTGTCATGGCAGACCCAGTTGACGATGGATTTTCCATGCGGAGCGTGGCTGCCAGCGCGAGCGATCGAAGCGATCGCCTCACGCACATTATCAATTAGGTAAGGTGCGCGACGCACCCTACTGTAGATAAGTTTAGCTGACCCATCGACGGACTCCTACTCCAAGCTCAAATCCACAATCTAAAATCTACAATCTAAAATATATCCAATCGCCGATTTTGCATTACACTATTTGAGTCTAAAAGTCAACCCATTAAAAGTAATAACTTCCTAATGTAAACTTTTGTAACAAAACCCAAAATAAGGCGTAAAAAAAGGGGTCCGATTACTAATAGAAAAAATAGAGAGGGCAAACTTTGGGTGCCCCTACCAGGCCTTGGGAAATCCGAGGCCCTCTTATGACCGCATGTCGTAGATGGAAGGCAAGCTATCTGCCCTACATCGGGATGTCCGAGTTAAATAACCGTCGTAAAAGGAGAAACAAAAATGCCACGACCAAGAAGGAGTAAGACATACAGCTTTGACACCGATATCATCGAATACCAGCGGCCCTTCCTGGATAACTTAGATTTTACCCGGACTGGAAAGGTATATCTTAAGTCCGAAACTGAAGAGCAATCGATGAATTTTGATTTTGTGTGGGCACGTCGCAGGAGCGTTTACAGGTGGTTCTACAAACACAGGGAAGAAGGACTTGGGGAATTTGTGGGCATCGATAGTTCTCCAAATAAGGAAATCGGCGGGCTCAATTTTGTCGAATTCACACTCAGGTCGGACCCAGATAATGTATTTTATCTAGGGCTTCCGAAAAACCTTGAAACCAATCCATTTATCGACTTAGACGATGCTATAGTCGTTTCCAGGACTAGCGATCCCACCACAGACAATAACATCTTTGAGCAGTTGATTGCTCCAGAATACGAACTAGACTATGTGGAAAAAATTGAGTTCGATCTTAACGATAATTTGCCAGAAATAAACTTAGATATTAAGAACAACTTCGAGCTTCAAAAGTCAGTCGAACGTACTCCAGAACCCTCGGCTATATCTGGTATGGTATTATTAGGAGTCTTGTTTGTTGGGGTAATAGGGAAGCGGGCAGTATCCAAGTTGCGCTCTCGGTTGAGAACCGATAATTAGATGTCGCCCCAGAGATATAGCAATCCGTGCAGGGATTATGAAAAATTTGGGGGCCAGAAACCCGGTTTCTCAAAGAATACCTTCGCCAAAAAGAAAAAATACCATTCGTAGGTAGCGCGCACGCGGAGCGAAACCCAACAAAATCGTTGGATTGTGCTACGAAGATGTTGGGTTGCGCTATCGCTCCACCCAACCTACAAGAAAATGGCGAAGGTATTGTCAAAGAAACCGGGTTTGTCTTCAATATCACGAACGATCTACGGCTTGCTATAGATAAGTAGGTAGGCAAAAATCTTTATAGCGTTTCTCTGTTGGATTAGGTACACCTACGAACCCCATAAATCCCCCTTTTTTAGGGGAATTTTGACTCGAATCTAGTAGATCGCCCCTAAAAAAGGGGGGCGGGTGGGAAGGAATAGTTGTACCTCATAGATTAAATAATTGCTATAGACAAGGATTTGCCCTAGAAACCCGGTTTCTTCAACCAATACCTTCGCCATTTTCTTGTAGCATCTTGTAGGTTGGGTGGAGCGATAGCGCAACCCAACATCAACGGGAGCAAAATCCAACATAAGTAGGTTGGGTGGAGCGATAGCGCAACCCAACATCTTCGTAGCTACAACCAACATAAGGAAAATACCCCCCTGCCCCCCAATGGATACGGGGGGGCTTTTTGTTGAGTTCAACGGAGGTTCCACCCAACCTACTAATAGTATTTTTGATTTTGGCGAAGCTATCGTTCAAAAAACCGGGTTTCTAAAATATCGCAGAAGATGTAGGATTGCTATAGCATAACGCGTGTTAAAATGGTATTAAGTAGGTAGGCCCAAATATTTAGACGGGGGATAATGGGGGAGCGCTGTACCTCCCGAGAGTAGAAAATTGCTATATAGAATTAGGTCTAGCGATCTTAGGCAGCACCGTGCAACTCAAAAAACAACTCAGAAAAAACAAACCAATGGGAAACTGGAATCAAAACTTACTTCTCGTGCCAAGCATCTTGTGTCTTCTGCCAACTCCAGCCTTAGCACAAATAACCCCAGATGGGACTCTGCCAAATAACTCCTTGGTAACTCCCAACGGTAGCATTATTAGGATAGATGGTGGCACGGCAACAGGCAGCCACCTGTTCCACAGTTTCGAGGAATTTTCGGTCCCCGCCAATGCGGAAGTCTTCTTCAACAACGCCCCCGAGATTCAAAATATCTTCAGCCGGATAACCGGCACTTCGGTATCTAATATAGATGGGACCATCGCTGCTAGGGGCAATGCCAACCTATTCCTCCTCAACCCCAACGGCATTATTTTCGGCCCCGAGGCCAGACTGAGGATAGGCGGCTCCTTTTTTGCCACTACCGCCGAGAGCGTCGTTTTTGACGGCGGCAACGAATTCAGCAGCGCCAACCCCCAAGGTGAACCCCTGTTGACGGTTAATGCACCCATTGGTTTGCAGTTTGGGACCGCTCCAGGAGCTATTCGGGTGCAAGGCCCCGGTCACAACTTGATGCCAGACCCCTCAACTGGGGCAGTCATCCGCAGGGATCCAAGCCAGAGCTTGCAAGTATTGCCGGGTAAAACCTTAGCGATCGTCGGCGGCGATGTCTCCCTAGAAGGAGGAAACTTAATCGCACCAGAGGGGCAGATCGAATTGGGTAGCGTTGGCAGCAACGCTTTAGTGGGCCTGCCCCCGTCCCTGAGTTTAAACTACCAAGGAGTTAGTAACTTCGGAAACATCGAGCTTTCGCAAATTTCTAGCGTTGATACTAGCAGTACGAACGATGCTAACAGCCAGGGGGCAGGGGATATTCGGGTGCAAGGAGGAAGGGTAGCGATCGCCGAGGGTTCCGTAATCTTGGCAGTCACCAGAGATAACCCGGGGGGCACTGTAACTGTCAGCGCCACCGATGTCCTCGAACTCAGCGGCACCTCTGCTGGCGAAATGTTTGTTCCTAGCGGCTTGCTGACCGAGACCCTAGGTGCAGGAGATGCAGGGAATTTGAGCGTTGCCGCTAGAAGGTTTATTGTTAGAGACGGAGCCCAGGCATCGGTTTCTACCTCTGGGAGCGGTCGGGGGGGCAACTTATCGGTACGGGCATCCGAATCTATAGAACTCAGCGGCATAGCAAACATCGACTTTGTCAGTGGCTTATTTGCCCTGACTGAAGGTGCTGGTGTGGGCGGTAATATAACAATCAGCACCGATCGGTTGACGATTAGCAATGGAGCCGCCATCGAGGCTCTTGCTGTCGGCGAGTTTGGCGATCGCCCGGCAGGAAACGTCACAATTAACGCCTCGGAATTGGTAGAACTAACCGGTCCGACACCACCAGAAGCGCTTCCCAGCCTTATCTCTACCCAGACTCTTGGTAATGGCAATGGGGGCAACATAATAATTACTGCCCCCCAGTTAATTGTCCGAGATGGAACGCAGATATTAACAGTTACCTTTGGTTCGGGAAATGCAGGAGATTTAGTTATCCGCGCTTCCGAATTCGTCGAAGTAAGCGGGAGGAATGAAGAAGGAGTTAGCGGCTTGTCCGCTGAAGTTTTTAATAGCCAACTGCCACCAGAACTCCAGGGAGGAAATGGAGGAGACTTGAGGGTAGAAACCAGAGAACTGAGAGTTCTGGATGGAGCGCAGATCGTAGCTGGCACTAATGGTACAGGAAGAGGTGGCAATGTAGAAATCGAGGTAGATAAATTAACAATCGAAAGTGGAGCAGCAATATCGGCAGCAACTAGGGGTGTAGGACAGGGAGGAACTTTAACCGTCAACGCCCGAGAGTCTATAGAATTAAGCGGTACAGAAACTAACGATTCCGTCCCCAGTGGTTTATTTACTCAGTCTATCCTTCCCCCTCCAGAAGCTCGAACTGGCAATTCCCTAGGCAATGCAGGAGACCTGACAGTTTCTACCAAACGCTTAATCGTCCGCGATGGAGCAGCCATTTCAGCAGATACTTTCCTCAACGGACAAGGAGGAAATTTAACCATAAACGCCTCCGAGTCAGTGGAAATCATCGGTCAATCGGCCAACAGTTTTCCCTCGGAGTCTTCACCCTTTTTAGACTCCGACGGCCTCTTGCCCAGTCGCATCACTGCCAGCAGCACTGAGACCGGCGATGCAGGCACGGTCTCCATTAACACCGATCGCTTAGTGGTCCGGGATGGCGCTTTAGCAGCGGTAGATTCCAGTCTAGGAACTGGGGCCGCCGGCAACCTCAATATCAACGCCCCCGACATCCGCCTCGATCGCCTCGGCACCCTCAGCGCCAACACCGCAGCCGGTCAAGGGAATATTAATATCGACTCGGAGGACATCCGCCTGCGTAACGGCAGTCAAATTACCACCAACGCCCAAACCGCTACGGGGGGCAATATCGACCTCGACACCGAAACCCTAACCGCCCTAGAAAATAGCGACATCACCGCCAACGCCCTCGAAGGTCGTGGAGGTCGGGTAACGGTAGATGCCCGGAGCATCTTAGGTACGGAATTTCGCGACGCCTCCAACTTAGAAACAAGCGACATCACGGCTTCTTCCAACCTCGGTCCCGAATTTAGCGGCATCGTCCAACTCAATACTCCCGACATCGACCCCACCCAAAGCTTAATAGAATTCGACGACCAAATCGAGGATATCTCCGGCCTCATCGACGAAAATATCTGCGAAGAGGGCGAAGAGGGCCTACGCAGTCAGTTTATTATTACCGGGCGCGGCGGTTTGCCCGCTAATCCCGGCCGCACTCTTTCTCCTCGTACTATCTGGCGGCCGGATCCCCCCCAACCCCCCTTATCAAGGGGGGAGCAAGAAGGGCCAGCCTCCGAGGATCGGGGAGCCGGGGGAGATTCCCCTCTTTCTCCCCCCTTATCAAGGGGGGCCGGGGGGGATCTCCAAGAACCAATTGTTGAGGCCCTGGGGTTAATACTTAATGCCGAGGGCAAGATCGAACTGACGACCGAACCCCAAACCTTAACCCCTCGCGTGCCCTGGTACGTTCCTCCAGGCTGTCGGAGGTTGTCGCGGGATGGAGAAGAACCGGCGTTTTTAGTTAGTTCCCGTTCCTCCCTACCGTTATTCGCCGCCAACAGCAACCCCCCACAAACGGTTACGGTGGAAAAATTTCAAATTGTCGGCAGCGAAGCATTGGGGGAAGAGGAATTAAACGAGGTACTCAAACCATTTATCGGCAAAGAAATGACCTTCGCCGAACTGGTGGCGGCGCGAACTGCAATTACTAAACTCTATACAGAGAAGAAATACATCACCAGCGGCGCCTACATCCCGCCCCAAGTTATAGAAAATAACACCGTTGAAATTCGGGTAGTCGAGGGGGTAATAAGGGATAGGGATATTCAAGTCTCCACCAACGGCAATTTAAACGAAAATTACCTCAAAAGTCGCTTGGAATTAGCTGCTGGAGGAACTCTCAACGAAGACAGGTTATTAGAAGGGTTGCAATTGTTACGACTCAATCCTTTAATCGACCGAGTAAAAGCAGAATTATCCGAAGGGATCGATCCGGGTACTAGCGTGCTGGAGGTAAGAGTAGAAGAAGTCGATCCTTGGGATTTTGAAATTATTTCCGATAATGGCAGGACGCCGGGAGTGGGAACTTTTCAAAGGGGAGCAGAAATTAGCAATAGTAACTTTTTAGGAAGGGGCGATCGCCTAAGTCTTGCCTACAACAATACGGACGGCAGCAACAACGTCGCCACCAGCTACACCCTCCCCATAAATGCCCGCAACGGCACTATCCAATTATCCTACGAAAACCAATCCAGCGAAATAATCGAACCCCCTTTCGACCCCTTAGATATCGAAGCAGACTCGGAAACTTATCAGCTTACCTTTCGCCAACCAATAGTTCTCAAACCAAGGACAGAATTTGCTCTGGGATTAACTGCTTCTCGCCGGGAAAGTCAGACATCAATATTAGGAGAAAACTTCCCTCTATCCCGAGGGGCAAATAATCGGGGAGAGACGAAACTTTCGACACTTAGTTTTTTCCAAGATTGGGTAAGGCGGGAGGACAATCAAGTTTTTGCCGCCCGTTCGGAGTTTAATTTTGGTGTGGATGCTTTCGATGCTACGGTTAATAATAACGGTCCCGACGGTCGCTTTTTCTCCTGGCAAGGACAGGCTCAATGGGTCCGCCGATTGGATAAGAATAATAATACTTTGCTTTTAATGCGAGGAAACGTGCAGCTTTCTCCCGATGAATTAGTAGGATTAGAACAGTTTGGTTTGGGAGGTTTGCAGAGCGTTCGGGGTTATCGCCAGGATGCCCGCTTGACGGATAATGGAGTATTAGGAAGCGTGGAATTAAGGCTTCCTATTAGTTGGGTTTCTAACGATAACAGACGTATTTCTTTAGTGCCGTTTGTGGATGGGGGAGTAGGTTGGAATAACGGCAATAATGACGCCCCCACTCCGAACGCTTTGGCATCCGTTGGGTTGGGTTTGCAAGCGGAATTAGGCGATAATTTAACCATGCGTTTCGATTATGCTTTCCCCTTGGTGGAAATTGATTCTAGGGACCGGACCTGGCAAGAAAATGGTTTGTATTTTTCCTTGGAATTAAATCCTTTTTAAATATAGCAATCCGTGCGGGGGTTATGAAAATTTCGCAGGCTAGAAACCGGGTTTCTTGAAAAATATCTTCGCCAAAATAAAAAATATCATTCGTAGGTTGGGTGGAGCGACAGCGCAACCCAACAAAATCCTTGGTTGTAGCTACGAAGATGTTGTTGAAAAAACCGGGTTTCTTATCTTTATTAGTAGGAATGCGCCCCCGCCCCGCGCCTAACTTTCCGATTGTTTATCTATTTGGGTTCCAGAAGTACGAAAATTTTCGCATTGGTGGGGTTGGGTTTGCCAGCCCGTTTTAGTAAATACTTGACAAGCAGACTTTTATTATGCTAATATTTATCTTTACTCGGCAACATTGATTTGGGGTAATCTGAGATGGCAAGAAAACTGTTTGTACTTTTCCGTGGAGTTAGACCCTTTATCAAAAAATGTTTTAAACCGATTATTTTAGCTGTTTTAGTTTTTACTTTAATTGTTGGTTTGGGCGCAAAATCTCCTTTATTAGCTAGCCAGCAGGCGCAACAAGAAGCAGCGGATTTATTAATAGAAAAGGGCGCGTCGCTCTTAGAACGAGGGCTGGCGCAAAAGGCTTTTGAAGAATGGGAAAAGGCAGAGATAATTTATAAACAAATCGGTAATTATAAGGGAATTGTTGGCAGCAAACTCAATCAAGGGCGAGCTTTGGAAGAGATGGGTTTTTATAGGAAGTCTTGCGCTCTGGTTTTAAGTGCTTTTTCTGTACCTGACATCGAGAAATGCGATGAATTGAATTTAAAGAAGATTGAAGTAGTAATAGATATAATTAGCGATAATTCCAAACCTCTTAATTGGATGGGTTTGGAGAGTTTGGGAAATAGGTTGAGATTGTTGGGGAAGTTGAAAGAATCTGAAAGAGTTTTAGATGCGGCTTGGAAATTAGCTCCAGAGAGAGAGAGGGCATCAATTTATCTGAGTTTGGGAAATACTGCTAGAGCATTAGCTAGTTTGGAAAAAGTTAGAAACGAGGAAAATCTTGAGGAATATAAACAGAAATCTGTCGATTTTTACAAAAAAGCGATCGCTCTTGCCGATTTCCAGTTAATAGGTTTGCAAGCAAGGCTAAATTGCTTGAGTTTATTAAGAGAATTTGAACCAGAAAGCTCGGAGTTAATTACAGCTAGCCAACAACAAATTGACAGGCAAATAAACGAATTATTTCTAAGTAACGAGACTTCCAATAGCGAGTTAGGTTACGCCATTATTAACTACGCTATTACTTTGAAAAAACTTCGGAAAGACCAGATAGAAGCTGCGCCCCCAGTAGTAAAAATTGTCGCTGTTTTAGAAAGAGCGATCGCCTTAGCCGAAGAGTTGGAAAATAGCCGAATGTTATCCTTTGCCAAAGGGATATTGGGGGAAGTAGAAGGCAACCAAAAGCAACTGGAGGAAGCTTTAGTAATTGCTTTAAAGATTAATGCCGAAGATATCGCTTATCGGTGGGAGTGGCAGATAGGGCGGATTTTGAAAGACAATAAAGAAAGGAGAGAAGAGGCGATCGCTTATTATGCTTCCGCCTTTTTTAGGTTACAAGAACAGCGAAGCAATTTAGTAGCTTTAAGCCGAGATACCCAGTTTAACTTCCGGGATGATATCGAACCAATTTATCGACAATATGCCGATTTATTGTTGCAACCGGAAGCGGGAGAAAATCAACCGAGACAAGAGAATCTTAAAAAGGCGAGGGAGGTAATAGAAGCGCTACAATTAGCGGAATTAGATGACTTTTTTCTAGAAGCTTGCGAGGAGAGAATAGAGCAGGACTTGGATGAAATAGTGAACGAACAAAATTCCACAGCGGTCATTTATTCGATTATTTTAGAAAACAGCTTAGATGTCATAGTTAAGTTACCCGGGGAAGACAACTTGCTTCATACTAAAAATTCAGAAGCTAAAATCGATAGTATCGTAGCAGAAATACGGTCTTCTTTGAAAACACCTAGTACAAACAGACTTCAGTCCAAAACAAAATCGAAGCCATTATATGAGTGGTTAATTGCTCCTTTTCAAACAGAGTTGGAATGGGAATTAATGCAAGAAGAAAGTAAAATTAAAACCTTAGTTTTTGTTTTAGATGACTTTTTGCAAAATGTGCCTATGGCAGTTCTTTCTGACGGCGATCGCTACCTGATAGAAAGATACGCGATCGCCGTTACTCCAGGCTTGAAGTTACTGCCACCAAAGCCTTTTGAAGTTGAAAAAATTAATGCTCTCCTAGCCGGTGCTAGCGATGCTCCAAGTTTTAAAAATGAAGATTTATCTTCTTTATCTGCAGTGAAAGATGAGTTAAGAGAAGTAGGCAAGCTGGTATCCAGCTTTGAGCTATCAGAAAAAAATTTTATAGCAGAAGAAATAAAAAACCAAATTAATTCTGCTTCTATAAATGTGGTTCACATCGCAACTCATGGTAACTTCAGTTCAAGTCCAGAAGACACTTTTCTTCTTGACTGGGAAGACCGTATCGGAGTTGATGAGTTCGATAACTTGCTACAGGTAAATACTGACAGTGAGTCCAGAGAAATCGAACTATTAATTCTCAGTGCTTGTAAAACAGCAACATCAGACGAGCGAGCTGCATTAGGGTTAGCAGGCGTAGCAATTAAAGCTGGCGCCCGCAGTACCATAGCCAGCTTGTGGCTAGTAAATGATGCTTCTACTGCTAAATTTATGACCCAGTATTACCTAGAGTTAAAGAACGATCCCAAATTAACTAAAGCAGAAGCTCTTCGCAAAGTCCAAGTAGCTTTTTTAAAGGATAATTTGGAACCTATAAAAGACGAAGAGTACGAAAAACCTTATTATTGGGCTCCTTTTATTCTGGTAGGGAGTTGGTTATGATTTCAGCCTCAACAACTGGTTCGTTAGCCCACTTTTCTAAGCCTATCTCAGGCTGGCTAAAAAGACCGATCCAATCATTCTCATAATCAGTATTTTCTGGCTGTTCTTCTCGAAGTTTAGCTAGTTCCGTAATAGTATCGTACCAAATACTATTTTCAGCATAAATCTTCACCTTTTCTATGGGCACCGATGCTGAATTTAATTGACTTTGGAGGTCGGGGAGAGGTAAAAACTTTACCGCTCCTGTGACATAAGCTAGATCTGATTCCTGGTTCGGTGATTTTGTAGGACAGTCAATCTCGAAATACCAGCGATAAACTTGACCTGGGACTAAAGGTTTTTCGGAAGTTGGCAAAGCAATGCGAACAATTCCTGTCTTTTCTGGTAATTGGAAATAACTTTCCCAGAAGTTCTCTTCGCTTTCTTTCCCATCTTCCTGCAAAATAAATTTGCCAGTGGCTACATCTTCTCGCCTGTAGGGAACATACACCCAAAAGGTAGGGTAAGGATTGGCAGTTAACTGAAAATTGGCATTTCCACCTACCACAGGAACCATGGGTAGTTGTAGTGGTTCGACTCCGGGACAGTCGCCGCGACTGCCGGTTGCGTCGGGAGGATCGGGAGTGCCTTGATCTGGCACTTTAAAAAAAATTCGAGGTCGCCCAAAAGTATCATTTTCCCGTCCCTCGCTCTGCGCGAAAATTAAAGTCGTGTTGGCAATGGAAAAAATAAATAACACGACCATCGCCAAACAACCCTTCAACAGCCATCCATAAAATTTAGTCCAGTTCATAATCAAAACCTCACTATTGTTGTTTTTTATCCAAAATAAGTACCAGTGCAAAATTAATTGCACATCTGGAACAGGCGTCTCGCCTGTTCTACGGGGGTTGGGAGAAATAATTTTATGTAAATATTTTTGCCTACCTACTTATTAATCCAAACAATCGCAATGCCACCGCCAATGACCGAGGCAAAAGCCGCCAGTTGCTGGCCCTTCCGTACTAGAGCCTAGCAGCCGTTATTCCACTATCTGCTACTGTCTGTGTCTGCTGGAGGAGCCGGAGTGCCTTTATCTGGTACTTTAAAAAAAATTGGCGATCGCGCCAAAGTATTATTTCCCGATCGCTCGCTCTGCGGGAAAATTAAAGTCGTGTTGGCAATGGAAAAAATAAATAACACGGCCATCGCCAAACAATCCCTCAACAGCCATCCATAAAATTTAGTCCAGTTCATAATCAAAACCTCGCTATTGTTGTCTTTTATCCAAAATATTAATCCAAACAATCGCTATGCCACCGCCAATGACCGAGGCAAAAGCCGAAGGAAGCAAAGGCACCCAAGTACCTCCAGTTAGCAGCAGCAAACAACTGCCATACAGAACGCCAATAACTCCCCCTTGTGCCAACACCAAGGGCAGGGGAGGCCAAATGCCAAAAAGTTGCTGGCCCTTCCGTGCTAGAGCCAAGCAAGCAGCCGCCATTCGACTATCTGCTTTTGCTGCCAACCCTCCCTGGTTCAACTTATTAAAGCGCCAAGGGATAGTTGCTCCTAGCAACGACCACCACCAAATCCATAAATTCTCGCCGAAGTCCGACCACCACCCAATCAAAGGTCGATCGTCTAAAACCGCACTGAGAATTTGACTAATCATGTGCGCCTGGACTTCTACTCCCGTAAATTCCAGAATCGGCCATTCACTGCCGCTGTAGGGAGTCAACCAACGATGGTTGTTAAAATCCGGGTCAGTAGTGCCAATCAAAACTATCCTATCGCGGACAAGTTCTCCGTCGAAATCGCCCCTTAGAACCTGCCTCAAGGTCAGCGTCTTAGCTATTTCCTCAGAATTACGGTAATTCACCATCACTTGATGCCCCCTGGCATCAATATTGTGGTAGCCGCCGCTACTCTTTTCTAAAGTTATAAAAGGAACATCCCCCAGTTTAATGTAATCCTTCCAAATTACCGGCGTAATTCCTTCATCAGCTAAGTAACGTATTGCCAACTGGAAGCTCAAGGCAAGCTGCTCCTGACAAGGTTCTGGCGAGCCGACAGCTAATAAGTGCCGACGAATGATACCATCAGAATCTTGCAGCACGTTACTATACCCTTGTCTGTTCTCAGGGATTTCTGGTGGCGCTGAAATGCCTTGAGAGTCGCCACTACCATACTTACAGATACCAAACAGGAGACCGCTCTGCATCAAATTAGCTAACTCAGAGTTATTTTCTCCCACAGGATTCTCTCGATAAATCAACGATCCGATCGCCCTTGGTTCGTATGGCATCAATTGCTCTAGCAATTGCTGAAAATATTCGTCCGATAGCGATGCCCCACCTCTATCCCCTTTCGGCTGCGAATTAACATCCTTATTATCAACAGTTATCAGCAATAAACGCTTATCCGGTTCTTCTCTTAACAGTCGCTGTGGCATCAATAGATCGTAAGCCTTCAGTTCCCATCGATGCCACCAGCCGAATTGTCTCGTTGCCGTCACTACCCCCGACCCAATGAAACTGGCCAACAGTACGACCTGCAAACCCTGAACTAGAGATAATTTTCGTCGTGCCGATCGCTCCCGTTTCTTCTCCCGCAAAGACTTCCAAGTCAGCATCTCGGCTTCTGGATGCTGGCACAACACCGGCAACCAACTGGCGCAAGGATACCGACCTTCTAAACCTATGAGCCTCTTCCTGGCCTCCGTCACCGCCGCTGATAAAGTTTTTCCATCCAGAGCAAAAGCCCTAAGAAAAAACTCTAAAAACCTTTGGGCCGCCTCATCTGGAATCTTTTCGCGCATCACCACGATCGCCGGCATTTGCAAATCTGTTAAATCCCTGCCCAACCCGATACCGTCGCAAGAATTGAAAATTGCCAACTTCAAACCCTTAGCGATCGCTTCCCTTAACCCTTCTTTCAAATCCGCTACAGTCAAGCTTTCCGTCTCGTTGATATAAAACTTCCCCTCCCCATTCTCGAAATCCGTCTTACTGTGACCGGCGAAAAAGAGGATATCAAACTTCTCATCCCACAAAGCCCGATCTACTTTCTCCCTGCTGGTAGCGATTAACGGTTCCAGAATTTCCGCATCTGGCGGGAGTCTGTCTTGGAGCAACTTTAAATCCGCTTGAACGTTAATATCGCTGCTTTCCCCCAAAATCACCAAAATTTTGACCTTTTCTTTGAGCTTTATCGGCGGGCCGGGTATGGGGCGATCGGGAAAACAGAGAACCACATCGCCACGGTCGTAGCGATCGAAGAAGTCCCAGCGATGCCAAGGCAGCCGAGAGAGAGTCTCGTCATTTGTTTCGATCGCAAACCTAACATCCTCATTTCTGCTGAGATTGTCCAACAACCCCTCCCGAAATTTCTGCACTCCCCGATCTAAAGAATTGAGCCATCCATTCAAACCGTTTTCCAACTGCTGGGCCAGATTGCTGATGGAAATATTGGTTGGTTCTTTCTCAATCATTTCCACTGCCCGAAAATTGGCTTTCTCCCCCGAAGGCATCTCGGACCCGTTCCGACTGCCCCTCGCCTGGCGACCGCTATATTCCCACTTCCAACTTTGATATAATTTTGGCAGCTCTGGCGCGTCGGGCAACCTATGGTTTTGATGGTAGATGCAACTGCCGTCCTCCTCAATACGCACTGTGGCAAAAAAACCGTCCTGGAAGTTACCTTCGTTAATTGTGATAATCGCTAATTTGCTCATGGTAGTTATTTGGATAAAGTAGATCGGTTATTAAATGATAAACTCTTGAGTAATACTGCTTTCTCCCCTAGCAACCTTCACCGCAAAAGCATCGTCGCGATCGCCCCTCAACTCCAATTGAATTGCATTATCCGCATTCCTAGACTTCGCCTCCCGCACGGTCTCTCCCGTTTCACTCAGCACGGCCAACTGTATCGAAGGCGGGAGATAATTCTGCCCGACAGCAGACAGGCGCAAATGAACGTTAGTCTTACCATTGCTTTCTGGTATCAGCGTTAGGACCAATACCACCTGAGAACCTGCCAGTTGCATTCCCAGATCTATTTTTTTCCCCCTCCTGACAGCCCCCCGAGGATTCCCCGGGTTGATTTTCCCCAAACTTAGCGCTATTTGTCGGCGCAGCTCTCCATCGGTCGCCTTATTAAGCAGTTCGTCTAGAGCCGCGATCGCCCTTGGGTTCCCCGCGCCAATACGACCTAATAATGTAGCTGCTTGCAACTTCGTCCATTTATCCGTAGCCTCGTACAACAGTTCCAGCAATCCGGGGATGGCCTTTTCCGTAGCTGCCGCTGCATCTCGAAAGCGATCGCCACCGCCGACGCCACCGAATGCTAAATTTGGCTCCACGCCTCCCAAACCGTCCATTAATTCCTCTATTGTTTGCCAGCTTGTATCCACCATATTATCGAACCATTGCCCCAATTTTTCTGATAACTTGCTCGTAGCTGCCCCGCCAATAACCCCCCTAGCTTTTGCCAATCTTTTCTCGTACAACTGCTCTCGCCATAGATCGTTAATCAATAACCCTCCCCAGTCCTCAAAATTCGCAAATCCCCTGGGATAATCTACGGAGCGATCGCTCAATTTCTCCAGCAGAACTTCTGCCTTGTTTGGATGTAATTTCACCACAGGATTTACCTGAGCTTTTCTGTTCTTGACAAACTCCCTAGCGATTAACATCATGTCGATGTCTGGTACTAATTCTTCGTAGGTAATAACAAACGAGCGATCGCTTTCATTATATCTCCCCCACGTCTTCAATTCGCGATGAGTAACATAGCCGCAAATTTCCATACCGCTTTCTTCCTCATCTAAATTCACTCTCGCCGCCACATAATAATCGGCGGGAAAAATATCCACCCATTCCCCGGGAATAGAGAAAGTTTCTGACTCTCCATCGTCCGTTGCAATTAATAGTATTCTGGTCTCCCCCCATTGAATGGCGGCCCCTTCTAATACTTCCCAAAAACTAGGTAAATCTGCTTCCTGCGGCCACGCTTTCGGTTGCGTTTCATCTTCTGCCACAAATTCGCGCAACCAATCCAAAAAGGTTTCCAAACATAAACGGTAGCGGTACGCATTCCAACTAGCAATATTGTTAGAATAACCCTCGGATTCCCGGGTCGCTTTCTCCTCTATTTCTGAGGAAAACATCAGGTAAAAGTTTTCGGTTTCGTCCATCTGCTGTTGTGGTAAGGTTAACATTTTCTACTCCCAAATAGTTTTGCTCTTAATTGACTCGGGCGTTTCGCGGGGCGCGGCATGAAACCCGCAACGTTGCAGGTGCAACATCGCTAATTGGGCTTTATTTATTTTACACCCTTTTGTAGAGTTCGTCAGAGTTATTGTAGTTTTTTTGCGAACTTTTGGACTAATTTTACTATTTTTTTATTTGCTTTTTCCGATAATTTTTCCGGATTAATAGATATCTGAAGATAGCGATCGCACCACCCTTCTAATTCTTCTCTCACCAAGACATCTATAGGCTTTGTTAGTCCGGGTTTTTTTAACTCTCGTTCTTGAGGCATAACCGCCAAACTAAATACTTTTTCTTGCAGGCGTTCTTTTAATACCTCATCAATTTCCTTTTTTTTCTTCTTCACCAAATCCCCCATTAAATTTTCTATCTGTTCTTCTTCATCGTTCCAGCGTTCGCCTAAAATTCCCTTAATCTCTGCCTTAAACTCCTTAACTATTTCTAATTGAATCTTCAAACATAAATTTTTAATACAACGAGAAATAGTCGCTTGAGCGATGGAAACTTCATTGGCTTTTAAAACTTCAGATGCCTCAGATTGTAGCAAATTTAACCCGTAGGTTAGTAGCAACAAATTCCACATTTTAAAATCGGTTTTACCAACCTTAGTTTTATAGCATTTTCCTACATTTGTTTCGATTTGTTTGAGGATGGAATCCACCAAGGCTAAAGCTCGATCTTGCTCGTTTTTAGAGAAAGACATTTCCCTTTTTAATTCCTCGTTGTGAACCATTAAATCCTCAATTTTCCTAGACCTCGAAAAGCAGTTGCTATCCTCTTGGCTATCTTCCCTCGAATAGGCATCTAGGGAAAGGCGATCGATGCGGGCATCCCTGCCAATTTTCTTATCTCTCCAATTACTAAGATTGTAATAAACTACCTTTTTGACATACTCTCTTGTACTCCGCTCGGGCCTAAAATCTCTTAAATCGTTTTCGACTTTTTCTATAGAGTCAAAAATTCCCGTAGCTTCGTCAAAAATTTGCTCCCATTCCCAAATAAGTTCCCCGGTAGTCGAGAAATTTTTTTTGTGCAGATTTTCCCAAAATTTTTTAGTAGCCCAGTAGCAAGTTACTTGGTAGTAGCACTTTAGATGAGCTAAGGCTGTTTGTCTTTCTAGTAATGGCGAATATATATCTTTTACTATTACCAAAAAGTAGCTCAACCAGTCTAACTCGCTCCTATGGGATGGGAGTTTCTGCTGCAGGTGGTTCCAGTTGGTCTCTAACCGACGATCTTTGACCCATTCCCCTTGCTTCAAATTATCTTTTTGGACAAACATCAGCAGAGTTGTAAATTTTTCTCTGACTGTTGCCCGCTTATGGAATAGCCGTGGAACTTCGCGGTCTATTTTTGATTGCATCTTGTCTTTCACCTTGAGAGATTTTACTTCATGTCATTTGAGTAAAGTACCTAGTCGGTACTTTTTTCTATTTAACATGACGGTTAGCTTTTTGTATAGCTATCTCTATTAACACTTTTAGAAAAATCTCGAAAATTATGCACTCGAAAATTATGCAACTATATTTTGGGATTTTTTAACCAACCCAATGGCCCGATCGGTAAGATCCAGTATGGCCCCCAAAATAAAAAGCTCTAAACCCCCTATTTTTTCTATTAGGGATGACACCTCTTTTTTTACGCCTAATTTAGCTTTTTGTTACAAAACTTTACATTAATGGTGCGAAATGTCCATTTTTCAACTTGTAGTAGCGCGTCACGGCTAAAATGGTGGGTAACATTGACACGTCCCCGCGTCCCTGCGTCCCCGCGTCTCCGCGTCTGCCCGCTCACCATTTTAGCTGTGTTGCGCTAGTAGGTTGGGCGAAACCGAGTGGAAGGCAACAAGGCCATCGCCTTTTCAACTTGTAGCTCTGTAGGTCGGGCTCCACCCAGTGGAACCCAAGATTAAACTAATAAATTATTAGAGAAACAATTGAGTTACTGCAAGTAGTAGCGCCATAAAGCATAAAATAGTGGGCAGACTTCGCAGGCTAGCTTGTAGTAATCGCTTTAGCGATTTATAAATATGAATCGCTAAAGCGATTACTACGAACTTTTGCTTTACTCACCATTTTAGTAGTACAACTACGAAGGTTCTCCCTCCAGAGACATAAGTAATAGTGCCTGACAAAAATTAGAAAAAAGTCCCAGATAGTGGTTTAATAGAATCCTCATTTAATAAAAAAACCATATCAACCATGAACGAAGACCCGCGCCAAGCTTACTGGCGAGCCAACAGGACTTTAATCGGAATCCTCCTGATAGTCTGGGCCCTAGTTTCTCTCGTTTTTAGCATCCTGCTAGTTCAACCCCTAAACGCCATCACCTTCTTTGGCGTACCCTTCGGCTTTTGGATGGCCCAGCAAGGGTCCATTTACGTTTTCGTAGCCCTAATCTTCATCTATGCCGTCCAGATGGACAAGCTCGATCGCAAATACGACATTAATAGGAGGAAGTAAATGTCAGTAGAAGTCTGGACAATGATATTTGTCGCAATTTCCTTCATCCTTTATCTCTATATCGGTTGGAGTTCCCGAGTTAAAGACACCAAAGGCTTTTTCGTCGCTGGCCAGGACATCCCCTCCCTAGCCAACGGTGCCGCCACTGCGGCAGACTGGATGTCCGCCGCCTCCTTCATTTCAATGGCGGGTTTAATCTCCTTCCTGGGTTACGACGGTTCCATCTATTTAATGGGATGGACCGGCGGTTATGTGTTGCTTGCCCTGCTGCTGGCGCCCTACCTGCGGAAATTCGGGAAATACACGGTGCCTGACTTTGTAGGCGATCGCTACTACTCCAACACCGCCCGAGTAGTGGCAGTCATCGCCGCCATATTCGTATCCCTAACCTACGTCGCCGGGCAAATGCGCGGAGTCGGTATCGTCTTCAGCCGCTTTTTGCAAGTAAACGTAGAAACAGGGGTGGTCATCGGCATGGTTATCGTCGCCTTTTTCGCCATCTTGGGGGGGATGAAAGGCATCACCTGGACTCAAGTGGCGCAGTATTGCGTGTTAATTGTCGCTTATTTAATTCCGGCAATAGCGATCGCCTGGGTAGTGACCGGCATCCCCATCCCCCAATTTGCCTTTACCTTCAGCGACATCGTAGAAAAACTCAACCAAGTACAAGTAGATCTGGGTTTCCCGGAATATAGCGCCGCCTTTACCAGCAAAACTATGCTCGACGTGCTGTTTATCACCATCGCCCTGATGGTAGGCACTGCGGGGCTGCCCCACGTTATCGTCCGCTTTTACACGGTACCGGACGTCAGGTCTGCCCGTTATTCCGCTGCTTGGGCGCTACTTTTTATTGCGATTTTATATACCACGGCCCCAGCGCTAGCGACCTTCGCCAGGTACAATCTCATCGACAGCTTGCATAATAAAACCGTCGAGGAAGTGCAACAGTTAGATTGGGCGACGAAGTGGGAAAACACCGGACTGCTGGGATTTGAGGATAAAAATAGCAACGGTCGTTTCGAGCTAAGTCCCGATAAGGAGACGAACGAGATTATCATAGACCGCGATATTATCGTCCTCTCCACTCCAGAGGTAGCTTCCTTGGCTCCTTGGGTAGTTGCTTTGGTAGCTGCAGGGGGTTTAGCGGCGGCCTTATCTACGGCATCGGGCTTGTTATTAGTGATTTCCAGTTCCATCGCTCACGATATTTATTACCGGATGATAAATCCTGGGGCTACGGAGGCGCGACGGTTGATGGTGGGGCGGATAATGGTCGGGTTTGCCATCGCTATTGCAGGTTATTTCGGAGTCAACCCGCCGGGGTTTGTCGCCCAGGTCGTGGCTTTTGCCTTCGGGTTAGCGGCGGCTAGCTTTTTCCCGGTTATTATTTTGGGCATCTTCGACAAACGCACCAACCGGGAAGGAGCGATCGCCGGTATGGTGACGGGGTTGTTATTTACCACGGTTTATATTATCGGGGTCAAGTTTTTGGGAATGCAGACTTGGTTTTTCGGCGTTTCCCCCGAAGGCATCGGCACTGTAGGGATGGCGTTAAATTTCATCGTTACTGTGGCAGTGTCGCGGTTTACCCCCGCGCCACCAGCAGAAATACAGGAGTTGGTTGAGAATTTGCGATCGCCTTACAACCTACCTCCCGCTTTGGATGAAATTGGCGAAGAACAGTTAGATTAGGTTTATGCTCTCGTAGAACAGACCGGAATGTCTGTTAGGTTTTATTGCTTACCCCGTAGAACAGGCATCTTGCCTGTTCTGCAATGGCCATTCTCCCCGTCAATAACCTCCGAAAGTACCTGCGCAACAGTTATATACGGAACAGGCAAGATGCCTGTTCTACGGGGAAATAAAGAATAATTTCATGTACATATTTTTCCCTAACTATTAACTCGTTGGTTCATCCAGTGGAGATAAGGTGCGGAACCGGAAACGATGGGTAAAGCGATCGCTTCTGGGACTTCATAAGAATGAAGTTCTCGCACCTTTGCTTCTAAAGCGTCGAATTTAGCTAAATCTGTTTTAATAATTAACTGCCACTCGTCGTCGGTGCAGAGTTCTTCTTCCCAAGTGTAAATAGAATGAATGGGGAAAATATTAACGCAAGCAGCTAGTTTTGCTTCTACGAGGGAGCGAGCGATCGCCGCCGCTTCATCCCTGGAAGGGGCAGTTACCAAAACTACCCCGTAATTAGGTTTAGTCATATTAGTTATTTATTCTCAGACTAGATTTTTGGTCGGCGATGGCTTGCCACTTGTGCCAGTTTCAAGCAGTGGCGCTTATTCCTTCTCGATTCAATGTCGAGACGCTACCTGCAGCGACGAAACGGAAATAAACTCTTGTAGATTCCGATAAAACAGCATCAGCCAGATCGATTCCCGAAAGATTAGCACCCAGAAAGCTAGCATCGCTGAGATTCGCTTCCCTCAAGTCAGCATCGCATAATTTGCTCCAATTTAAGTTAGCTCGTACCAGAGAAGCTCGCTTTAAATTGGCTGCTGTTAAATCCGTACTGCAGAGCTTAACTCCTCGCATGAAAGCTTGGCTAAAATTAGCTACCATCAAATTAGCGCCTTCGAGGTTAGTTCCATTGAGTTTAGCCTCGCTAAAGTTTACCCCGCTCAAATCGGCCCCGCTCAAATCTACCCCATTGAGGTAAGCTCTCCTAAAATTAACCCCAGTTAATAAGGCCCCAAACAGCTTGGCCGCGCCCATTCTTGCACCGTATAAATTACTCCATTTGAGGTTAGCCCCTGTGAGGTTAGCTTCCCGCAAGTTAATCGATTCCATGCTGGCGCTGCATAGATTGGCACTCCAAAGATTCGCCCTCCGCAAATTAGCACCGGTGAGGATTGCGCCGCTTAGTTGGGCCCTTGGTAGTTTGGACTTTACCATAAACACTCCGCTGAGATTGGTCTTGGTTAAGTCGGCATCGGCCATTTTAGTTTCGCCCATTTTGGCAAAACTGAGATTGGCTCTGGAGATTTTCGCCCCGTTGAAGATAGTTTTTGTTAGGAAAGCACGGCTGAGGTTAGCTCCTGTTAGGTTAGCCCCAGATAGGTTGACACCCATTAAGATTGCTCCTCTGAGGTCGGCACCTTGGAGGTCTATTCCCGAAAAGTCTCTTTCTCCTCGCTCGTATCGCCCGAACAGTTCTTTGGTTTGCATTTTTAAGTCCATGCTGAGTACCAGTAGTTTCTTAATAAATGCTAATTTTTAACATTTATTTAATATTTTATCCTAAGTTGTCTGGTTTAGGGGTAAGCTCGTAGTGTTAAGAATTGTTAAGTCTGCCAATTTGAGAAAAATAAAGGCAAAAGCAGAGGGGATCCAGCTTTAAGCTTTGCTTTTTAAGTATCTTTCTATTAAAAGAATGGCAACAATATCGTCTATTGGACGAGGGGGCATCCGCATTGTCACGGGAATTAGCCTAAAAATTCCTCGTGGAGGATACATTTGCCAGTAGCGATCGCGTGCTTCGAGGCTGCTATTACGCTCGTTTACTGTAGCGATCGCTACCGATGCCGGCAAAATTTCTTTGAGTTTTTCTGTCCACAATTTTGAAGTAGTTTGGTCTCCGATAACTACGCGCTCTATACCAAACTGTCGGCATAATGCAGTTATTGTGTTAGTTACTTCGGATGCTAATAAAACTTGGTGATAGTGAAGCGTATTGTCTTTCCCAATAATGGCAACACCACATTTATCGCGACCTGGATCGAAGCCTAAAATCATCTACAATTAATAATTAATAATTAATAATTAATAATTAATAATTAACAGTTAATAATTAATTATTAAGGGGATAACAGCAACGGGCATTCCTGTCTGTTCTACGGTGGTTCGTAACAGCAGACCTAGAAAAAAATGGCGAAGGTATTGTCGAAGAAACCGCGTCTTATAGCCTCCGAATTTTTCATAAGATGTTGGGTTGCGCTGTCGCTCCACCCAACCTACGAATGCTACTACGAATGCTACTTCGCCATTTTTGCGGAACAATGATAATTCGCCCGCCAGAAACCGGGTTTTTTCAAAAAACCCGGTTTCTTAAGTTCCCATGCCTCACGGATATTTTATTTTTGGCGAAGTTATTGTCGAAGAAAGCGCGCCTTCTAGCCTCCGAATTTTTCATAAGATGTTGGGTTGCGCTTTCGCTCCACCCAACCTACGAATGCTACCGTGGTTCGTAACAGCAAACCTACAAAAAAATGGCGAAGGTATTGATTTTAGAAACCGGGTTTCTAGCCTCCGAATTTTTCATAAGATGTTGGGTTGCGCTGTCGCTCCACCCAACCTACGAGACTAACTAACAACTAACAACTAACAACTAACAGCTAACAACTTTTCGTTTATTGATTTATTAACTTTTGCCGTGCTTTTTGTAACTGTTGGATTTCTTGGAGGAGGGCTTGCTTTTGAGCGGAGATAAATTTTAATTGATCTTGGGTCTGGTTTAATTCAGCTTGAGTTTTGGCTTTAGCTTCTGCGACCTGTTTTAGTTCTATTTCCAGTGTAGATTTAGCAGATTGTACGGCTTGCAATTGGCTTTGAAGAATATTTAATTGTGCTTGGGTTTCTCCTAGTAAGACTCTGGTTGTTCGCAGAGAGCGGTCGATTTGATTCAATTCGCCCAGAGCCCGAGCCAGTTGTCCTTCTATAACGCCTTTTTCAAATTCAGTTTTTGTAAGTTCTTTACGGGCCTCGTTAAGTTCTGTTTGAATTTCGTCTATTTGAAAAACACCTCTTCGTAGAGGTTTGCTAGTAGCAAATAGAGTGGTTAAAGTTAAAGCAGATAAAATTGTCCCCGTCATCATGGTAACTACAACTGCAGTTTTGCGGGGACGAAGATTGAAGAGGCTCAAACGAGCCTTGCCTACTTTTTTGCCGAGGCGATCGCTAATAATAGCGATTACCCCTCCCAGAGTTAATATTACTAAGACAAAGATTATACCTGCAGTCATCAGACAGTTTTGTTAACTTTTTTTTAACTGCAAAATCGAAATTGGAAGGAAGCAATTACCCATTACCAATTACCCATTACCTATTACCCATTACCTATTACCCATTACCTATTACCCATTACCTATTAAGTGAATTGTTGGCTGAGTGCGACTGGTTTATGGACTGTAATTTTTTTCTTGTGGATGGAGATCATTTTTTTGTCTCGCAAATCTCCCAGGAGGCGAGTAACGGTCACTCTAGTCGATCCAATAGCTTCAGCGATCGCCTGATGAGATAACTTTAAATCCACAGTAATTCCATTGTCATCGGGAGTCCCAAAATCGCGGCAAAGAATCAACAAAAAGCTGACCAATCTCGATCCCATATCCCGGTGTGCCAGAGTCTCGATCATCATCTCAGTCTGCAATATCCTTGAGGAAAGCCCCCGCAGCATCACCAAAGAAAGTTCTGGATCTTCCTTAAGAGCTTTCTCCACCTGTTCTATGGGGACTGAGATTAATTCCACTGGAGTAAAGGCCACCGCATGATAGAAACGGTCCGATCGATTGCCCGTAATCAGGGACAATACCCCAAATACGCTATTTTCTCGCAATAGGGCCACCGTTATTTCGTCTCCTGCCTCGTAAACCCTAGAGAGTTTGACTGCCCCTTTGATTAGAACATAAACGCGCTCGGCTGGATCTCCTGGGAAAAAGATTGTCTTACCTCGTTCAAAAGTTTCTACCACTGGGGGAAAGGGCCCACCAGCTATATTGCGGAAAATTGCTGCTAGCGGTCGATCTTGCGTCACGGTCCTATCCCTTACAATCACCAACTAATCTACCTTCGCTAAACGCTTGGGTTTCTTAAATTATTAGACTTGCGCTTTATTTTTCCAGCGGTGGAGCAGAAATAATTCTGCCTGGCCTAGTTTGTCGAAAAATGTTTGAGGTGTTTTAAGTTTTGCCTCAAATATCTGTTTTTCTGCCGCTGGTACCCTCGTCTTCCTTTGGGGCACTGATTTAAGGTATTATAGCGCCACCAGATCCGATTCTACCGCTAGCTGTAGAATCTGTCTGTTGGCCTTTGATAGTGTTATTTAGGTAGCGAATAAGCTTAAATGTTAGATTTAACTGGAAAAAACGCTTTTGTAACCGGCATTGCGAACAATCGTTCCATTGCCTGGGGCATAGCCCAACAGCTATCCAGCGCGGGGGCAAATCTAGGGATTACTTATTTACCAGACGAAAAGGGACGCCACGAAAGGAAGGTGCGAGAACTGGTTGAGCCTTTGAACCCGAGTTTGTATTTACCCTGCAACGTCCAAGACGACGAGCAAGTGGATGCTGCTTTTAAGGCGATCGCCTCGGAGTGGGGCAAGCTGGATATTCTCATTCATTGTTTGGCCTTTGCCGGCAAAGAGGAACTGTCGGGGGACTTTAGCAATACGAGCCGCGAAGGGTTTACTCGTGCTTTGGAGATTAGTTCCTATTCTCTGATGCAGTTGAGCGCCGCCGCCAAACCTTTAATGACTGAAGGGGGTAGCATCGTTACTCTTACTTATGTCGGAGGGGTGCGGGTGATTCCTAATTATAATGTTATGGGTACGGCCAAGGCAGCTCTAGAGATGAACGTTCGCTATTTGGCTGCTGAAATGGGACCGCAAAATATTCGAGTAAATGCAATTTCTTCCGGCCCCATTAGAACTTTGGCTTCTTCTGCTGTGGGGGGAATTTTAGATATGATTCACCATGTCGAAGAAGTAGCGCCTTTGCGTCGTACTGTTACCCAGAAGGAAGTGGGCAATGCTGCGGCCTTTCTCTGTAGCGATTTGGCCAGCGGTATTACCGGTCAGGTATTATATGTAGATGCTGGTTACGAGATTATGGGTATGTAGCTTCCTTTTCGACCTTTCCTAAATCGAGCAAACTGGAACTAAACTCAGAACAAATATACCTTTCTTCTTTCCTCTGGGGAACTCGGCAATCGCGCAGTCCCTTGTTGGTCGGACTCCGCGATCGCGCAACCCAACAGGTATGTCATTAAATTGCTAGTCCCTAAGCGCAGATTGTGAGGAGAAGGCGATCGCGCAATTAGTGGAACGTTCCTCCGGCGGTGGCTGAATGTATTGTGAGGTAGAGGCGATCGCTCCAAAAGCGATCGCCTCTATCTAAGCACTAATACTTCAATAACCGTAAAGCCTGGAATGCCAAGAAAAAGAATCCCAGAGAACCTAACACAGTTAATACCCAAGGTATTGAATTAGGTGCGAACAATTCGTTCATCTTAAAAATCCTCCTTAAACTACTTCAGGTTTATCATATTTAATTTTGATTCATTGGTTAGCAGCAGAGAATATAGCAATCCGTGCAGGGACCCAGAAAAATTCGGGGGCAAGAAACCCGGTTTCTCAAAGAAACCGGGTTTCTAAAATATCGCGAACGATCTACGGCTTGCTATAGATGGCCATCCTTTATTTCCCTAAATAATACAAATTCTCCAGCAACGGCCCCAAAAATGGTAGAAAGCAGATAGAGAATTTAAAAAACAAGGATATCAAGAATGAAATTCGAGACACCAATGCAGGAAAGCTGCTACGGCAAAATAGCTTTGTGGATGAGGGAATTATTCGGCAAATTTCCCTGTGCCAGACAAGACGTACCGGGATTAGCCATATTTATGGGTTCTGCTTTAGTAGAAGTCTTAGTATTTCCCTGGGGCGACGGGGAAGCAATAATTAATACCCGCTCTTATGTAGTGACGAATGCGGAATTAACCCCAGATTTAATGAGATTTTTACTGCGAGAAAATGCCAATATGCGTTTCGGTGCCTTTGGGGTAGATGACAAAGGAGACATTATCTTCGAGCATACAATAGTAGGTTCGACCTGCGACAAACCTGAGTTAGAAGCATCGGTAACTTCGGTTTTAGAAATTGCCGACGACTACGACGATAAAATTGTCGATCGCTGGGGCGGAATGCGAGCTTTAGATCGGATTTTATAATTGTCAGTTGTCAGTTGTCAGTTGTTAGTCGAGCCCTAACAACTAACAACTAACAACTAACAACTAACAACTAACAACTAACGATTACCCAGATTAAACTAGAGCTGCCATCTTCACGTCATTAGTTGCCAGTAATTCTTGCAACTCTTCGGAATCGACAGTTTCCTTCTGGATTAACATCTGCGCCAACTTGTCGAGGACATCGCGGTTGCCAACCAAAACTTCTTTACAGCGACGATAGGCTCGATCTACCAAATTGCGAACTTCCTCGTCGATCGCTGCGGCTGTTTCTTCAGAGAAATCGCGCTCTGCCATAATATCGCGGCCCAGGAACATATTACCGTTCTGACGGCCTAGGGCCACGGGACCGAGGCGATCGCTCATACCGAAGCGAGTAACCATTTGACGGGCGACGCGAGTCACCTGCTGCAAATCGTTAGAAGCGCCAGTGGTAACTTCTTCCTCGCCGAAGATTATCTCCTCAGCTAGACGACCGCCTAAAGCAACGGCCATTTGATTTTGCAGATAAGCGCGGGAATACAAACCGGAGTCCATCCTGTCTTCGCTAGGAGTGAACCAAGTCAAACCGCCGGCGCGACCGCGAGGGATGATGCTAATCTTCTGCACTGGATCGTAATCCGGCATCAAGGCCCCTACTAGAGCGTGACCTGCTTCGTGATAAGCAACCAATTCTTTGCGTTTTTCGCTCATAACTCGGTCCTTCTTCTCCGGTCCGGCTAATACGCGATCGATCGCATCGTTAATCTCGTCCATAGAGATTTCGGTCAAATTGCGACGGGCAGCCAAAATAGCACCTTCGTTGAGCAAGTTAGACAAATCGGCCCCAGTAAACCCGGGAGTCCGACGGGCGATTTTTTCTAAATCTACATCCTTGCTGAGACTCTTGCCGCGAGCGTGGACGTTGAGAATTTCCAGACGACCGGCATAGTCGGGGCGATCGACAACTACTTGTCGGTCGAAGCGACCGGGACGCAATAAGGCCGCATCCAAGACGTCGGGGCGGTTGGTGGCGGCAATAATAATGATGCCGGTGTTGCCCTCGAAGCCGTCCATTTCTGTAAGTAACTGGTTGAGGGTTTGCTCCCGTTCGTCGTTACCGCCGCCCAAACCGGCGCCGCGCTGGCGACCTACGGCGTCGATTTCATCGATGAAGACGATGCAAGGTGCGTTAGACTTAGCTTGCTCGAATAAGTCCCGGACCCTGGAGGCACCGACACCGACGAACATTTCGACGAATTCCGAACCGGAGATAGAGAAGAAGGGAACTCCTGCTTCTCCTGCTACGGCTTTAGCTAGCAGGGTTTTACCGGTTCCTGGAGGTCCGACTAGGAGGACTCCTTTAGGAATTTTTGCTCCGATGGCGGTGAAGCGATCGGCGTTTTTGAGGAAATCTACTACTTCCGTCAGTTCCAGTTTGGCTTGTTCGATGCCTGCTACGTCGCCGAAGGTTACTTGGGTTTGGGGTTCCATTTGGACTCTGGCCTTTGATTTGCCAAAGTTCATTGCTTGGCTACCCGGCCCGCTTTGGGCGCGACGGAGGAGGAAGAACAGTCCTACTAATAGGAGAATGGGGAAGAAAAGACTGCTGAGTGCTTTTGCCCAGGCGCCTTCTTCTGCCTGGGGCAGTACGGATATATCTACGTTGTTGTCGCTGAGGATGTTGATGAGGTCGGGGTCGTTGGGCAGGTTGACGAAAATTTTGCTGCCGTCTTTGGCCGTGATTAGGGCCTTGCTCCGGTCGGAACTCATGTTTACTCTATCTACGCCGTTGTTTTGGACTTCTTCGACGAATTTACTGTATTTCCACGACTCGGGGGCCTCGGGCTGTTGGTCGAAAAATGCCGTTGCTAGGGCTATTACTACGATCGCTAGCAGGGCATAAAGGCCTGCGTTTCTCCACCTTTTGTTGTTCACTCGGAAAGATCCTCCTAATTTTGGATGATGTTGGGATGTTTGCTGTTTGGGTTTATTAATTTATATTAACTTATGTTTAAAATCGTACCACGACCTTAAGGTTCGGTGTTGCCGAATCGGATCGGGGGGGGTGGATTTTTAGTCATATTTTTAATTATCGCCAAAGTATGATTAATGGTATTAAAACTTTTCGCAGACACCGACCGTAGAACAGGCGTCTCGCCTGTTCTATAGCAATTCTTGAATGTATGAGGTACGACTGGAGCGATCCCCCCCAGCCCCCCTTAAAAAGGGGGGAGCCATTTCAAAGTCCCCCTTTTTAAGGGGGATTTAGGGGGATCGAAAATGTACTTCACCGATTCAATAATTGCTATAGTCGTAAAAAATAAGCCAGTGCGTTCGGGCCCGGAGGGTTTTGCGGGGAGGCTTCGGGTTGGCAGGGGTCGATCTTCCACAACCCGCGCCCGGATTGCTATAGAATTAACTGAATTTAATCCGAGCTTAGATTAATAAAATGAAAAGAATTGTCATTTTAGACACCTGGACGAATAATACCAATTTGGGTAATAAAATTATTGTCGAAGCTGTCTATAAAGCCCTCAGAGAAATATTCCCTCACGATTTTTTTTACAAAGTGCCGGCTTTGGAATATTTGCAAGCTGGTATTATCAAAATACAAGAGGCTGATTATGTGTTTCTGGCGGGAACTAATTTACTTAGTTCCGATATGGAAAAGACCAGCCAATGGTGCGCAAGACCTCAAGAAACTTTTTGGCAAAATAAGGTTATATTGATGGGACTTGGTTGGTGGCAATACCAACAAATACCGCCTAACGAATATACTAAAGTTATTCTCAATAAAACTCTCAATAAAAATACTATTCATTCTCTTCGAGATGGTTACACTGCTAAAAGATTTACTAATCTAGGATTTCAGGGAATTAATACGGGATGCCCGACGATGTGGTGGTTGACGGAGGAACATTGCGCCGGGATTCCGCAGGGAAAAGCAGAGAAAGCGTTATTAACTTTTACTGAATACAATCAAAAGCCTAAATTAGATAGATTATTATTCGATTTAGTGGCTAGAAATTATTCTACTATTTATTTCTGGCCGCAGATGTACGGCGATTATAGTTACGCGCGGGATTTATGCGGCGATAAATTAGTTTTTATCGATCCGTCTTTGGAGGCGCTGGATGATGTTTTGGAGAGGGAAAATTTGGATTATGTGGGGACGAGGCTCCATGCTGGTATTAGGGCTTTACAATATCAACGGCGATCGCTTATTGTCGGCATAGATAATAGAGCTATGGAAATGGGATTGGATTTTAATTTGCCTCTGGTGAGTAGAGAAGAGATGGCGTTTCAATTAGAGGGGAAAATTAATGGGAATTGGGCGACGGAAGTAAGAATAGATAAGGAGGCGATCGCTACTTGGAAACAACAGTTTTCCCAAGAAAGTAGGGCGGGCATCTTGCCGGCCCCAGAGCAAAAAAGCATCTTGCCGGCCCCAGAGCAAAAAAGCATCTTGCCGGCCCCAGAGCAAAAAAGCATCTTGCCGGCCCCAGAGCAAAAAAGCATCTTGCCGGCCCCAGAGCAAAAAAGCATCTTGCCCGCCCCAGAGCAAACGTCCGCTCAAGAATTAATAAAACAAGCAAACCAAGCCTTAAAAGAAAACCAAAACGAAGCAGCATTTAAGTTATTAAACCAAGCCAAAGCCCTCAAACAACCAACAGAAGGATTGGACTATTTAAGAGCAATTTATTTCAGCAGGCAGAATCAATCAGAAGCAGCAATACAAGCGTTCAACGAAGAATTGCGGTATTTTCCTAACAACGCAACTGCCCAAAACTTATTAAAACAAATACTAGAAAAAACTGGGGCTAATACAAGTACAATTGACGACCTAGAATTCCAAGAATTGCTGCAAATTGTCCGCCCCCATACCATGTTGAGCGAAGCTCGTTTGTATTCGCTTTTCTCCCTAACAAAAAGAATTTGTCTGGAAAATATTCCCGGTAATATCGTAGAATGCGGAGTTGCTGGGGGGGGTTCCACGGCCTTAATGGCAGCAGTCATCAAGCGCCATAGCAAACAAACCCGTTGGTTGTACGCCTTTGACTCCTTCGACGGAATGCCTGCGCCAAGCGATCGGGACAAACACGAGGGCATCCCCGCCAATGCCACCGGTTGGGGTACGGGAACTTGTGCGGCCCCAGAAGCAAACGTGGGTCAGCTTTGCTCTCGGTTGGGAGTTGCGGATCTTGTTAAAACCGTGAAAGGTTATTTTCAAGAAACTTTGCCAAAAATGCGCTCTTGGGTGGGTACGATCTCTTTGCTGCATATTGATGGAGATTGGTACGAGTCAACTCAAACAATTTTAGAGAATTTATATGATAAAGTAGGAAATAATTGTTTTATTCAGATAGACGATTACGGTTACTGGGAGGGTTGCCGTCTAGCAGTTAGCGAGTTTGAAGATCGACGCCAAATTAAGTTTGATTTAAACCGAATAGACGATACCGGAGTTTGGTGTTCTTGCCCTAATAAATTTCCGATAAATTCGGTTGTAGAACTGACATTAATTAACGAGTTCGAGCAAGACGACCCAGTGGCATATAGCATCGAAAGTCAGATGTCGCTTAACGAACGCTTTCAACTTTATTACGTTCTCAGAAAAATGTTACCAGAAACGACCTCGCCCGTCCGTTTTATCGAGATTGGTTCTTATGCGGGAAGTTCTTTATTTTTAACTTGTAAAGCTTTAAAAAGAATCGCGCCGCAGTTGCAAGCTTTTGCCGTGGAACCGGGAGGAACGCCACAGTTTTATGAGGTATTAAAACAGTTTACTGGAGAAGTTCAACATTTGCGAATGTTATCGGATCGGGCGATGCCGCCGGTTAAAAATTTTTTGGAAAAAGATGGGAAGTTTCCTATTTTTATCTTTATCGATGGCGACCATAGTTATGAAGGAGTAAAGCAGGATATTGTTAATTATTGGCCGCTACTTGCTCCTGGAGGAATTATGATGTTCCACGATTGTTTGCCTGCGTTGAATGATGAGAATAAAGAGGCGATATTTTTCCATCACGGGGGGAAAGAAACGGGGATTAGAAAAGCTTGCGAGGAGTTGATGAATGGTTATGGGGGAGAAGTGGTAGATATTCCTTTATTGTATCCCACGGATCCTACTCAAACTCAGGCGCATTTGCCGATTATTTCGGGGGTGTTTTCGACAATTAAAGCCTATCGCAAACCGGTAAAAGATGTTAAAAAGTTGGTAAATTTAGAGTCGGATTGCGTGATTATTTAAACTTATTTAAGTCCATTTGTATGAATAATAAAAGGTTTTTACAATGTTTTTTTTTAGTTACAGGCGAGACGCCTGTTCTACGTTTCAATTAACAGGCGAGACGCCTGTTCTACGGAAACAGGCGAGACGCCTGTTCTACGTTTCAATTAACAGGCGAGATGCCTGTTCTACGTTTCAATTAACAGGCGAGACGCCTGTTCTACGTTTCAATTAACAGGCGAGACGCCTGTTCTACGTTTCAATTAACAGGCGAGACGCCTGTTCTACGTTTCAATTAACAGGCGAGACGCCTGTTCTACGTT
>JAXHVR010000068.1:0-31414 GCA_034189005.1 Cyanobacteriota bacterium
CTTCTTCTTCTTCTATTTATGGCAATGCGGAAACTTTCCCCACTCCAGAGTCAATTTGTCCCCAACCGGTTTCTCCTTATGGCATTACGAAGTTAGTGGGAGAGCAACTATGCGGTTTGTACCATCAAAATTTTGGGGTGCCTTGCACCTCTTTGCGTTACTTTACCGTTTACGGACCCCGTCAGCGTCCAGATATGGCCTTTCATAAGTTTTTTAAGTTAATTCTGGAAGACAAGGCTATTTCAATTTATGGCGACGGACAGCAAACGAGGGATTTTACTTTTATTGAGGATGCGATCGCCGCCAACTTAGCAGCAGCAAAAGTACCAGAAGCGGTAGGACAGGTTTTCAATATTGGCGGTGGCTCTCGGGTGGTGCTGACAGAAGTAATTGATACAATGGAACAAATTGTCGGGCGTCCGATCCGCAGAAATTTTGTGGAAGCTGCCAGGGGAGATGCACGCCATACTAGCGCCGATGTTTCTAAAGCTAAGGAAATTTTGGGTTATCAACCGCAGGTTTCTTTAGCCGAAGGTTTGAGGCGAGAGTGGGAGTGGATGCGATCGCTTTACTCATAACAAGGGTGTATCTCAAAATTGAGATACACCCTTTGTCTTCTCTTAAAAATTCCCCACGTTTTTTTTGCAAATTCCTATTATAAAAACCAGTCTTTTTATGAAACTTGTACTCATCAAATTCGCTTTTGCAAATTTCTTAAAGATGTCTCGGAAGTGGAAGATGCTGCTAGATAAATCTTGAAAAATATCGAATTTAAAATCAAATTTAGACCCTGCTTCATTTCGGTCGGATTGAATTAGCGCTCGCTATTTTAATTTCAACCTTCTTCTCTACCTACTTTCATCCCTAGCTTGTCGAATAGAATCGATTTCTGAAGCCAGTTTATCGGTGTAAACCTTGGCAGCCGGGTAAACTAAATGATCTGCATTTTCCATCTCTTCCTTAGAAAAAACCATCGGCTCGCGAATATAATACACCTTTTTACTTTTAGCTGCATAAGCGGAGAGAGTGTTCTGGACTTGACTGAAATAGGCTTGATAATCTTCGTTATTGTAAAGATCTTGGTAGATAGGACTGTTAACCAAATAAACATTAAATCCATATTCTTGCGCCAGTGCCACAATTTGTTCTAAAGCTTGACGGTTGGGAACTGACATCTTAAATTTGTTTTTTCTGACAAACTTAATATGCTTGTTCTTGTCATTTTCTACTCTCTTTGGTCGAGGTTCTTCATAAGCCATAAATCCATTCGCATCGAGACTCAAGCGACGACTTTTTTGAAATGAATGAACCGGAGATCGTAACACTTCTGAAAGAGTCTGATTTTCTTTAAGTAGTGGGACGTATCGCAATAACAAAAAGTCAAGCATCGCTCGTGGACTAAACTGCATCGGAGGTTGTAATTCTTCCCAATATCCCCAACTTAAAGGAATTTTTGCCAATAATTTACGCGAGATGCCTTCGCGATGCCAAACATCATAAACATGAACGATAACAATATTTTTCGGAGATCCTAATTTCTGTAGGTGCAGATCGACCATCCAAGCATCGTCCACCCCACCTAGGTCTCCCAAAGTACAGAGATTAATAGAAGTTCCACCCAGTCTTTTTTCTAGGATACTGGGGACTACCCCCTGATTGCAGCTAGAATCTCCTAAAATAAGCCAGTCAACGGGTTGCTTCTGAGCGAGCAATAGTTCCCATTTTTCTCTAATCAGCAAATAGCCGCGATTGGTTGTATTGTATTTCAGATACCAACGAGCTACAAAATTGGCGAGCAGAACAAATATCAAAGTCCCCAGGATAGATATGCAAACTTGACGACCTTTGGCAGGGGCGACTATTTCTTCTGTAAGTTGTTTGTTGGTTGCTTGTTTTTGTTTCATATAAATTGAGGCTCAATTCAGAATTGGAAGTAAATGAATTCGGCAGACTTACGAGCGCCGAAAACGAAAATCCAGATGACTAAGAAACTGTATATGGGAACTCTTACCGAAGATTTGAGCTTGGTTAGAATCAGTAAGTCACAAGTCGCATACTGATAAATTTCGATCGCCAAGAGTGGCAAACTGAAATACAACAAGTCATATCCCCACTCCAGAGTTCGCTCTGACAGACTGAGACCAACGTTGGTTAAAATATAGTAAATTTGTTCTACCGAACTCGAACGAAATATTACCCAGCCAATGTTGGTGAGGATAAACATTAATAACATTTTACCCAGAATACGTTTATATGAATACTTACCACCCCAAGGATCGAGATGTTCTGGATCTTTGTCAAAAATACGGTAAAAAATAAGAATTAATCCATGAAAACCACCCCAAATAATGAAGTTCCAGGCGGCACCGTGCCAAAGACCGCCTAGAAGCATGGTAGCAAATAAATTACGAAAAGTTTTCCAATTTCCCAAGCGATTACCTCCCAGGGGAATATAGAGATAATCCCGCAGCCAAGTAGATAAAGAAATATGCCATCGCGACCAAAAATCACTGGGATTTAGGGCAAAATAGGGCAGCTTGAAATTGACCATCAGTTCAAAACCCATGAGTTTAGATATACCCCGGGCTATGTCAGAATAACCTGAAAAGTCGCCATAAATTTGCAGTGTAAATGCCAGAATACCGATGAGGATATCCAAGCCATGATAGTTGGTGTAATTGTTAAAAATAGGGTTGGCAAGGTTCGCCATATTATCGGCGATCGCTATTTTCTTGAAATATCCCCAGAGAATTAGAAATATCCCCGCATTTATTTGTTCTATTTTTAACTGACGAGGAGAAGTAACTTGTGGCAGTAAGGTAGCTGCACGTTCGATCGGACCTGCCACTAACTGGGGAAAAAAGGAAACAAACAGTGCAAAATCGAGGAAATTTTTAGTTGCCTTCAACTTTCCTCTATAAATGTCGATGGTGTAACTCATCGTTTGGAAAGTGTAGAAAGAAATTCCCACTGGCAGTAAAATATTTAAGGTTACGCCGTCAGTTTGCAAACCAACAATGCTGAAAACTTGGGTAAGATTGTCTGCAAAAAAGTTAAAATATTTGAAGAAGCCCAGAATGGATAGATTAGAAAATAGAGATACAAAAAGAAGGATTTTTCTATTTCGTGGTTCTTCTGTTTCTTGCAGATTTTTGCCAACAAAAAAATCAACTACTGTGGAAATAGCTAATAGGGATAGAAACCGCACGTCCCAGTATCCATAAAAAATATAGCTAGCTACCAACAGGAGGGTATTTTGGACTCGGTAGTGCTTCTTAAATATTAGGTAAAGTGCGTAAACTACAATGAAAAAACCTAAAAATACAAACGAGTTAAATAGCATAGTGCCTAATAAGGTAGTGCTTAAAAAATAGCTATCGCACCAGAACGTTAATTTATACCCCGTGCAGTAATATTTTTATAATGGTAGGTAAGATTTCTGCATTCTAAGTTGTTAAACTGGATGATTAGTTCTTTAGATTATAAATGAAAATATTTAAAAATACTTGCGATTCTCATACGAATTGAACGATAAAAATATTCTGCATTTTTCCTCAGCTTAATTGCTATTTTATCAAAGATAGAATAATTGGGATTCTCAATTTTTTTCTGAACTTCTGCGGGAAAGTATATAATTATAAAGTGGTTGCTCGGAATCTCGGAAAAACAGAACGGCAGGAAAGAGATTTTCAGCCCACATTCCGCACCACAAACATACTACAACAGATTTTTTAACGAAGAAAGTGGATTACAGACTTTCTTATTGAGAATGAAGTCAACAATCAATGCAGTATGTCATGATACTCATAAATTCTGTAGCTTTTATGAACTAAAGCTTTTAGCGACTCAATTCAAATACTACATTTTGTGGTGCGGAAGGTTTGTTTCAGAGTTTGACTAGGGGAAGATTGTCGCCTCAAGTACGGTATTCTTGGTTAAAGACCTGTTGCAGCCATAGTTCAAGTGTTAAAGCCAGACTGACGCGATCGCTTAAATCTTCTCCGTTCAAATGGCGTTGCCAGTTTTGTTTAATTTTTTCCGTTTCTTCAAGGGATAAGTATTCAGGATAAAGGGCATTGGGATTTTCTAAAATGCTTTGACAAAGGGAATAAGCGGGATTTTCACGCATCCATGAGGCATAATTGGCATAGCCTTTATCAACTTCTCGTTTTTTTAGAGAATTTGCGACCTCGAAAGATAATCCAAATTGATTGAATTTGCGAATGAGCTTCGTTTGGAATTGTGCTAATTTTCGTTGAACCTTGAGCGTCAAATTTGGGGTACTAATTGGTTCTCCGGTACTTTGCCAAGGAATGCTTTTATAGTATTTAGTAAAAAATTGGCAAAGCATAGGTTTATAGAGATTAAAATTTGGGGAAAAAGAAAAACTTACAGCAAACAAAAAATCTTGTAAAGAGCAATCTAAAAAAGGAGTTCTTGTTTCTATACCCTTTACTAAGCTAACGTTAATATCTTTAAAAATAAAGCGACGAATGCGATGATCCATCCAAATAACATGAGGACAAGAATGGCATGATTTGAAATAATCATTCATGCGTTCTAGAACTGAATTTTTATGCTGTAAAGAAAGAGCAAATCTTTCCAGTCCTAAGCGTTTATTAACCATATCTGAAAAATTTAGTCCCTCAAAAATATCGATCCCAGTTACATCTCCCCATGCTCCATGTAAATTTATGTTAAATAAGTCTTGAGTTTTAATTTGGGTTAATGATGACAAAAAATGAAAATGAATAAAGCTACCATAGGCATCGGTTTCCCAGATGGTTTTTACCCTAGAAAATAGCCAATTTTCAGCATTCATTTCGGCAAAATAACTGTTATCCCCTGCGATCGCAGCAACTTGGGCAGCAATGCGATAATCTTCACAGTCTTTACGACCATGGGTAATAGTATTAACGGGATGGCTATAATCAGGCATGGCGGCTAAAATAGCACGAGAGTCTAGTCCTCCACTAAGGGTAAGTCCTATTCTTTCCCCTGGATGAACCCGACTTTGTACAGCATCAACGAACAAATGTCCGAGGGTTTCCACGGCTTGGCTTTCTGGGGGAGGAGTAGTGAGGGGAGTAAGTTCATCCCATCCCCAATAACGATTTTGAGAGATAGTTTTTCCTGGGATATCCCAGGTTAAAACGGTTGCTGCGGGGAGGAGTTGGACATTTTCAAACCAAGTGCGATCGCCAATCATATATCGTAACCCCAAAAAATCTTCCATGGCAGCGCGATCGATTTTGGGTCGGTAGTTAGGAAGAGACAAAAGGGCTTTCAGTTCGCCCGCCCAAACAAGGGCATTTTGGTACACTGTCCAGTAGAGTCGACGCATCCCGTAGCGATCGCTTATTAAATGGAGTTTTTGTTGTCTGCGATCGTACAAACAAGCGACATAAACCCCTTCAACCTGTCGCAAAAAGTTAAAACCCCCAGTTTGTCGATACAAAGATGTCAGCAAGGCAGGATCTGTTTGCCGAGATAAGTTATACTGACTAAAGAGCTTATCCTGCTTGTAAAACTCCCCATCCAACCACACCAGCACCTCTCCATCTTGGTATGGCTGGTCATCTGTTTGAATCACATTCACATGGGAACGAGTCGCACAAACGGCTTCATCAGAGAATAACTCATCCTGCTGATAAAAAGAGTCATGGATGGTCATCTCTACCATGTTTTTTAAATAAGTTGGAGAAAAGTCATAAAGCGCATCAGACCGAGTAAAACCAATTAAACCTGGCATAGTATTTTAGAACTTAATAAAACAACAGTGAAAAAGGGATAAATTTGGCAATAGCTATTGTGTAAAACCTCGTTTAATCTGACGCATTTTTGAGCTAATTCGACCGCTCAAATAAGCTATCGCCCCCTTAACATTCCTCTGCACCCTAACCAACAAACTTGGAGGCTTTAACTGGGGACGCTCTTCGGGAGACTTCAAATAACGATAATGCAAAAACATATCCTGATAAGGAATCTTCACATCTTCACCGTGGCAAAGCTGAGTAAACCGTGAAGAAGATATGCTCATAAAATGAATGTAAGTAATTTTTTTACCTTTGTCATAAAGCACGTTATCCACAACATCAAATTTAGAAGACCAGTGACTACCAGTTGCCTCCTCTAAATTATGATAAGCAAAATTATAATAGGAAATACCGCTGCGGGAAACCATATAATTATAAAGGGGTTGATCTGAACCTCGTAAAGACAGAACTTCAGCGTCGCCAGACTTTAACTTATCCAGTAATTGCCCTACCCTTTCTTTATTAAAAACCCCTTTTTTAGAAGCAAACCACCCCGCACAAAAAATCTGAGATTTAGCCTTTTCTAACCCTATAATTTCCTCGATAAGCTGCTTTTTTTCTGGATTAAAAATATAGTGCATATCGGACTTGTATTGAAAGTCATTGACGACCCAATTATAGTCATCCAACTTTTGATAAATTTGCTCTAAGTTTCCCATTAACAAAGTATCCGCATCCATATAAACAAACTTGTCAAAAGGACCGTCAAAACTACATAACTTTCTGACAAAATTCACCCGACGCACTTCGGGCTTGCCTTTTTCTCGCCAATCTTTTTGGGCAGTTTTGTTTGCTTTCCACGCCTGAGTCATAAAATCTTCCCAAAAGGCAATAGAAGCATCGTCTTCAAATAAAGTAACGTTGTTTCTACTGGCAACTTCGCCGCGAATTTTATCTAACTGACTGTTGTAAGGAATAATACAAACCGGCAATTCTCGACCCCCGTTTACTTCTATACTATTAAGTAAAGCAAGCAGTTGGTCGTAAACTACATCATTAGCAAAAGTATAAATACCATTTGTCATCAGTTTTCTCCTTGTATTAAGTTGATGTTTTAAGAAAAGAAAATAAACGACCCAACTTTTTCTGCCATGCTGGTTTACCTTCGTGGAGATAACGATAATATTCCCAAACGTTCCAATACGGTCCTCCAGGTTTAATTCCCGTTCCCGCCCAGTGGAGATATTTCAGACGCTTGCCGCGATCGTACAGTATATGGTTTTTCTCCTCAAAATGTTGCGAACCACCCCAACTCCCTGGACCGCCACCAGGTATTTTAACTAAATTCCAGCGTTTGGGAATCAACTTCAAAACCAGATAATTTAGAACTGGCTGATCGGTTACTCCCTGAGAAAAGTCGAAATATTCTCGATGTTGGGAACACTCGGTCAGTAGATCGTACATCTGCTGTTCTGTAATCGTTCCTTTTTTGGAACCCCAAAAACCGCTATTAAAAACATCTTCTAGTTCCTCCTCCGTGAAAATATTTTGTTCTTTGACTATTGGGGAAAAAATATTTCTCAATTTTTGTCCTGAATAGTGATAGTCGCAGCAAAAAAAACCTACTTCAGAAAGCTGTTCTAAATTTGCGGCGATATCTTCAAAAACAATGATATCCGTGTCGATGTAAATAAACTCTTCGAGGGGTCCAAACCAAGCGACTAATTTCCGCATTTTGTTGGGAAGTTTGAGAAAGTCGCGATCGAATATTTCTCCTACTTTTTGAGTGAAGGTTTCCACCAATTCCATATTTGGGAAAACTTCTACCTTGTGAAGGCGATTTAAAACTTCAGCTACTTGCTGGTAATCTTCATTAAAAGGGATGAGAAATATGGGAACTTCTTCATTATAAAAACGGATGCTATTAAGGAGAGCGATCGCATTCTCCATAACGCGATCGTTAGCAACAATATAAATACCTCTACTCATAAATTTTTCTTCTCCTTAACGAGTTAACTTCAACTTTTTCATAACTCTTTTTAAAAAACTGGGACCAGTTTGAGACTTCTCCTTTTTTGGTGGCGTAGTAAAAACCGGACGCTTCTCGGGTTCGTGGAGAAAGCGATAATGCAAAAACAAATCTCGATAAGGAAAATCCAGATTTTCTCCCCCACAAACTCTGGCAATTACTTGAGGTTGAACCCCAATATAATGAATGTAAGTTAGTCGATTTCCTTTGTCGTACAAAATCCGATCTTCTTCTGTAAAATGTTTTGAAGTTGCGCTGCACCCTGTTTTTTCATTATCTGGCAAACTTTTAGCAAAATTATAACTGCGAATCCCACTTCTCATTACCATGTAGTTAATCAATGGTTGTTCTCCCGCACCTCGATAAAGAATTTCTGCTTCTCCCTCTTTGAGTTTAGATAAAAGCCAGTTTCTCCGTTTTTCATCAAACATTCCTTTGTGGGAACCGTAGAATCCAGAACAGAAAATATCATCATCAATTCGCTTTTTTTCAAATACTTGTAAAAGTTTGGAAGATTGAAGGTTATAAACTTTAGTTGGGTCTGTAAATTGGAAATCATAAACCACCCAATCATATTCTTCTAATTTATTAAAAACAACATCCATCGAATTCATCGCTAGGGTATCGGCATCCATATAGATAAAATTTTCAAAAGGAGCGTCGAAAGCGCAAAAACGCCTATGGGCTCCATACAATCTAAATTTATCTTTATTAAGCTTTTCCGGTGCTGCCTCCAGCATAAAATTATCCCATCGCTGGATTGATTCTCGATCGCCATAAAGACTGACGTTAGGTCGCTTGGCAATTTCTGCCGCTATTTTTTCGATGCGATCGTCGAAGGGATAGACGCATACGGGAGTTTCCGGTCCCAAGACGGCATCTATGCTATTTAGAAGTCCGACCAATTGATCGTAAACGACATCATTACCAAGGGTGCAAATACCATTCATATTAATTCAACTTGTTATATTTTAGCGACATAGTTTGATAGCCAATTAAGCAGATTTAATTCGTGCAAAATAATTTGTCTTGCTTCAGCGATCGCCTCTTTGGCCTCGTACCAAGCATCGGGAGTAGCAGTTACTTCTTCAATGTATTTTAATCCTTTTTCATCCATACTCGGCAACCGAAGAAAACTCCCTTTAGGCAATAATTTATCCGCCGCAGGCCCACCATAATAAATCGGCAAACACCAAGCTAATAAAGAATCCCATAGTTTTTCGCTAACATACAAATCGTTTTCCGCATAATTCTCAACTGCCAAATTGTAATAGTAAGGTGCCATACCCCGCCATTTATTATTTAATTGTCCCCGAGACTTGGACCATTTAGGCAAATTCCTGCCATATAGATCGAATTCCACACCTCCCTCTTGCATCATTTTCAAAAAATCCAACCTGCGCTGGTGGTTTTCGCTGCGATTAATGCCAGAAGTAATCCAAGAACAAAAACGCTCTTTTGTAGGCGGTTCCATTTCATTAAGTTCGCGAAAAGAATTATGATGGTACCAAATCGCCGGCATATAATCTGGTATGGGGGCCAAATTATCGGGACCGGAGACATAATCGCAATAAACTTGAGCTTGTTGGTAATTGTATTTCGTTCTAGGAACTACTTTATCTAAAGGCGGTTCTCGAAGTAAATAAATAATGCGTTCTTTAGGCACTCCTCTAAATTTTTCTCTAATATCTAGTTTTGTTTTTTTAGGTTGGGCAAAGTGTCGCCAACGTTCTCGGAATGACAGATTTTTTTTGGGTTTATTAAAATCAAATTGATACATCAGTAAAAAGTCAGGCTTTTTCGCAGTTGCCTCCATGGCAATATTACCCCACTTGCCAAAATTATGAGGAGTTTGTTGCCACAACCAATCTGTTTGGTTAGCACTGGGGTAACTGGTAATCATTCCAATAATTTTTTCAGTCATTTTGTTTGCTTATTAAAGTAATTTTTTTCCCACTCTAGAATAACTCTCTCCATAAAATCTTATGCAATCCTTTTTCACTTTTGCCAGTTCGGATTTTATCTTTTTCGCCAAGGATTTTTTACTTGATTTGGCAATAGGTACTTAGCAACTTTATCGAAAATTCTCGTGTAAAGCGTGCGAGTAATATTCTTTGCATATTGGGGACGGTAAGGATAAGTGGCGTGCATAACTTTTATTGGTTCGTTAACTTGATAAACTTCTTTCCACTTATCTAAAAAATTATAAGTTGGGGGTAAAACTTTTACTAGGGGTTCTACTTCTACCATTGCTGCTGCAAAAGCTCCTTGGTCTCTTAATAATAAAACATCTTGGTTAGCCGCAACAAGATCGAAATTTTTCTTAAAGGATTTGAAGAAAATCTCGTTTTTATTACTCTTTCTAAAAGCGATAAATCCACCATTGTACTGAATGCTATTTTCTTTTAGAGGCAAACCTACTGATTGGAGTGTAGGTAATATCTGTTGTTTTACTCTTAACAAATTTGAAGCTTTGGCAATTGCTGGTTGAACATCTTCTGTTACTAAAAAATCTACTTCATTTAGATATTGAAAAACTTCATCAATATTTGTAAGCAAACATATATCAGCATCCATGTATATTGTTTGTTCGAATGGCGATTCTTGATACAAAGCTAATTTAGCTAGTCGAGAGGCTAAAACGGGATTGTCATTTCCTGGTGCAGACTTTAATATAATATTTCCTGGAGCTTTAAGCAAAGGATATAAAAATTTTGGCACCCTATCAATCAAAATAATTATTGGCTCTTTATGAAACTTTCTAACTGATGTAAGAAAGTGCACGCAGTCTTGAAAAGAGTAAACACCCGTGAGTACAGTAATAAATCCTTTTTTCATAACATCAAATTTTTCTAGTGTGTCCATTCCCAATAAGTCTTACTCCAGTCATCATTGTAATGAAAAGTTCCTTTCCATTGGTCAAAGATAACAAAGTCATCCGAACTAATTTCTTTATTTACATTTCTTATCATGTACAGGGGAATATCGCCATAAAAAGATGCAAACATTGTGTAAGTACTCGGAGGGCCGATTATGCGATCGCATTCACTTAATGAGAACATATCTTCTATTAATTGATTATTGCCTTTTACATGCTCGAATTTATTGAACAATTTACTATCTTGTTCTACATTAGAACAAATCAAAAATTTCACTTGTTTGTCTGGAAAAAGTTCTTTAACTGATGTCATTTTTTCTGCATATTGTTCGCTTGTGTAAAAGTATCTCCCGTCTTGATGCTGCTGATAGTCACCTTGACGAATATGCACCCCTATAATTACAACATTAGCATCAGTTCTAAGCTTAGACATTAAATTATTTACATTAACTTGATACCTTTTCATGGGTTTCAAGTATTCCCTAATCTGATTTCTGTGCTTCCTTAACTTTTTCAGATCTTCTACAAACCAACCTTCTCTATATAGCCACCCTGTAAAAAATACTAATTTTACCCTGCTATTATCTTGATAATATTTCCAGCAAAAAGGCTTATTTCTAGGTATTTTTTCGAGTTCAAACCATTGTTTGTCTCTAATAATGCAGTTAAATTTATAATATTTTTCCCGCCAATACCTATTAGCTGGTATTTTAAGTAAAGGAGGAGGATAGCAACAGAATAAATCTGTAGCAGTTCCTTGGAAATATTCAGCGTATTCTGCAAATCCTGGATTTAGTACCGTAAGCTTATTCTCTATTGCAAAGGAGATAAAATGAGCAAAGAGAATGAGCCTATTTCCTAATTGACCTGATTTAGCTGATATTACTAACATTTTTTTCCTACATCATCATAATCAACTAATGCACCGAGTATCTTTTCCTTAATTCCACCCTCTAGGCTTACTATTTGAAAGTCTCGTTTCGGCTAGGTTTTACTTCTACGGTAACTCTGTCAAAGTTTTTTATCGCTGTTTTACCCCTTAAATTACTTTCTTTGGAAGCATAGATTCATCAACATAGCTCATAATTTTCTTAATCCGATTTTCGCAAGAAAACTGACTGGCAAATTTAATAGTTTCTGAATGTCCTTCTGATTTCCTCGGATAGGTTGATAAAACTCGTTCGATGCAGCTAGCAAATAGAATTGGATTATCTGGTTCGCACCAACCAACAGCTATATTTGATTGTTTAAACTCCATCAACGGGGGAATTTCTGTAGCAGCGATCGGAGTGCCCGATGCCATATAATCAAAAAACTTTAAAGGAGATGTAAAAGTAGCAGCTTGAGTCAAGCAATGAGGATGAGCTAAAACATCGGCTGCTTGCAACAAACTTGCCAGTTGATTTTGTGGTTGATAACCGATAAAGTTAACGTTCTTAACTTGCTTTTCTCGTGCTTGGAGTTGGTATTCTTTTACTTGAGATTCACTACCACCTGCAAATACAAATTGAATTTGCGGCAATTCTTTCGCAACATCGATTAACATATCGACTCCTTTGAACGGATAAAGTCCGCCGGAATAGACTACTAAATGCTGCCCTTCCTCTTTAAGAAGTTTTTGACGCCATTCTGCTGCTGCTACCTCGTGTCTTATGAGAAATAATTGATTAAAACCGTTATGAAGTTTAATTACTTTTTCCGGTGGCATTCCATTTTCTATCGTGCTTTCTCTAACAGTATCGGCAACTGTTACTGCTATTTTAAATAAGGGAGATTGCACTATTTCTGGAGGGAACTTTTTGTCCTCGTGGTGGTGCTGTTCGTAAATTACTGGCACTCCATTTTTGATAGCCGCTTTGGCAAAATTCCACTCGCGAGTATGAACAATTTTTGTATGAGGAAGGATATGAACTGGGAAATAATATTTTGATACTATCGTACTAGAATTAGTCCATTTACCGCCCCATTTTGCGTTAATCGGCCATGGCATCGGTAAAGGAGATACCTTTAGTTTTTCTTGAATATTATATTGTTTAATAAGTTCTGGTTCTGGTTTTTGGGGCTGAAAAGGGCGGAGAAATTCAATAGGGTTAAAAGTACCTGTTTCTTGACGCATATAAGCTAAAACAGTTGAATAACCCAAATTAGCTGCGGCATTGGCAGAATGTACCACTTGAACTAAACTAGCTACGTTGGGTTGAGGTAGTACCTTTCTCGTAAAAAAAATATAGTGTTTGGACATAATAAGATTATCCTCAGGCAGATATTTTTACCTTTTATTTAGCCGTAGCTTAACGCTCTGTTCGATAAATTCTAAACTGTCAAGAATATTAGTTGCAGACCGATATGATTCGTTAAGTAATTCTTCTCGCTCTTCTTTGTCGTCTATAATATCGTCTGCAAGTAATTGAAGAAAACCAATCATGGGGTTAAGGCGAGTACGGACATCATAGGAACTTCTAATGATGGCGCGATCGCGGTCTGCTTCATCAGCAAATTGCATGGTGTACAATCGTGCGTATTGCCCGCCTTTTGCTAGTAGTTCGTCATGGGTGTCTAGTTCCACAACTCGCCCTTCATCTAAAACAGCAATTTTATCTGCTTTTTGAATAGTGGAAAGGCGGTGGGCAATAACTAAAGTTGTCCTTTCGCGACTGAGTTCCTCTATTGCTTCTTGGACGAGACGTTCTGAGACTGTATCTAAGGCACTGGTGGCTTCATCTAAGATTAGTATGTCAGGATTTTGGACTAAGGCCCTAGCAATAGAAATTCTTTGACGTTGACCTCCCGATAATAACACGCCGCGATCGCCTATATGAGTATCTAATCCCTTTGGCAAATTCTCAATAAATTCATAAGCATTAGCTCGTTTAGCTGCTTCAATAATTTCTTCATCTGTCGCATCTTGCTTGGCATAAGCGAGATTGTAACGAACCGAAGCATTAAACAAAAAAGTATCTTGGCTTACTATCCCCATCGCCGTTCTAATACTTTTAATATCGAACTCTCGTAAATCCTTTCCATCTATGGTAATTGCACCTTGGTTTGGATCGTAAAATCTAGGTAATAGAGCTGCTAATGTTGACTTTCCAGAACCAGAACTACCTACTAAAGCTAGGGTAGTTCCCCTAGGCAAATGTAGGTCTATATCCTCAAGAACTAAGTCTTCATTGCCTGGGTAAGCAAAAGATATTTTATTAAAATGAATTTCCTCCTTTAATCCCGTGAATTCCACCGTACCATTTTTCATTAAATTTTTATTATCGTGCCTTAGAAAGTCATTTACTATTCCCACAGCCTCCGCCTTATTTGCTATTTGACTGCGGGAACCATTCAAACCTGAAACCAAAGGCAAAGTTCTAAACAATACAAATAAATACGTCAAAAGAACTGTGGCAATAGATGATATTTGATCCTCCAAAAATGTTTTACCTAGTATTACCAATAAAAGAATCATAGAAATGTTGACCACCTCATTTATTGGTCCAATTGCTGCGGAGTTAACCTGGGCATCAAAATCAGCTTTTTCGCGATCGCGTATTAACTTACTTAGTAGCTTGTATTCTTTCTCTTCATTGCCCGTTCCTTTTACCAGTCTAATTCCATTTAGAACTTCTAATAGCTTGATAGAATAATTTCTAGACATCTGCGATAGCATTCTACCAAACTTTTTAGAACGGTTGACTATGATTTGATTTATCCCTGTCACTATTAAAAGCAAAAATGTTGCTGCTAATGTCAGTTGCCAGGAAATTGCTATCAACATACCCGCAAATACTAAAATAGTAATTGATGTTGTTAACATTCCTATGTAGGTGCTAATCGTACCTGATGCTTTTCCCATTTCTCCACCAAGCCGGTTGATGATATCCCCAATTTTTGTTTTCGAGTAATAATCTAAATCTACCTCCAATAATAATCGCAACCCCGATTCTCTCATGTCAGCAGTTAAAGCACGGGTCAACGAACTAGAAACTAAACTTCTAATATAGTTGGTTAGGTTTTTTAAAATAATAGCTAATAAAATCGAGCCTGTCATTAACGGCAGGCGATAATTTTCCGGTAGGGATTCAAAAGGATACATGAGATTTTGAATCAGGGGAGGCGCACCTGTTAAGTCTTGTTTTTGACCGAGTACGTTTAGAATAATTGGTACGATTAGGGTCGTGCTGACCCCATTAAATAAAGCACCGGAAAAGCCAAGCATTATGGTGGCTACAATTCTTAAAGGATATCTTTTTGCAAATTTTACGAGCAACTTATTAGCTGACATGAATTATTCCAAGGTTATTTAGTACAAAATCCAAAATGAACAAGCTTATTTTCCAATTTTTTTTCTGTTTAAAAGCAGATATACTACTTCTTTATACCTGTCATTAAATCAGATAATATTAATGTCATAGTTTCTATGCTATAATTTTTTATGCACCTTTCCCTAGCTTTCATTGCTGTTTCCCTGGCTTTTTCCATATTGTCAAATATCCATTGAATTTTTTCAGCTAGTTGAAGTGGAGAACTAGGTTCTACTAAATAACCAGTATCTCCTAAAATATCGGGAATATCTCCTACTTTAGTTCCTATAATTGGTTTTGCCATCGCCATTCCATCGGTTAATTTTAACGGAAACTGTGCCTTGGCAGCCGGATTATCTCTCTGAGGAACTACTATTATATGAGCCGCCGCTACAATTGCAGGCATTTCCGTGGGTGGATATTTAGGCATTTTAATAATCCATTTTCCCCATTTTTCGGTTAATTGGCGATCGTAATCGTCGTAAGGGCTCCCCCCTACGATCGCTAACCTTAAATCTGGCTGATTCAGTTCTTCTAATGCTATTAAAACATCTTCTACACCTTTATAAGGTCTGGGGGCACCGGGAAACATTAAAATCCTATAATCTTTCAAACCATAGCGTTCTCTACTGATTTCTGGATCGTACTTCCCCGGGTCGAATAAATCGATATCTTTACCGTTGGGTAAATAAACTCCTCCAAAGCGTTTCTGCAAAAATTGATTGTGTAGAGTCACCCGATCCGCTTTGGAAACAAGTCTTTCTATCCATTTTAAATAAATGGGATTATCTGGCTGTCTCAATGCCCCTTTGGGTTTTAAAATATCTCTAGCAAATTGTTTTAAACTGGGGCGATATTTCCAATTATCTCCTCCATGCCAGCTTAATTCCCAGTCGTCTATATCTAAAAATACCGGGCAACCAGTTTGCCTTTTTTTCCAAAGAGCTAAACCCAAGCTGCTAGGTTTTAGCTTGTAAGCATAAATAATATCTCCGGTAATTTGCTTGAGGAGTTTTTGGGCAGAAAACAGAAATTTGGGATAATATTTTTGACTGGGAATAGCAATTATCGGCACTTTAGTGTTGCTAAGATTTGTAGGCGAATCTTCATCAACAAAGCCTAAAATTTCTACCTCGCATCCGATTTTTTGCAAGGCTTGAGATAGTAAAAAAGGACGGACTGCACCTCCCCATCTACCCACCCCGCTGCTGGATAGATCGCTAGCTATTATAGAAATTTTAACCACTGTTTTTACCTCTGCTGATTATCTGGGAACTTCTACAATTACGGCGATCGCTCTATCGAACCAAATATTTCAGCCGACAGTTTTCCTATTTCTGGATCTTTTTCAAATATCTGCAAAAATTGGGCATCTTCCAGATAATTATGAAAGCGATTTAGTACGTTCATTTCTTGCGCTTGTCGATTTAAAGATTGCTCGTCAAACGAACTTCCACCTCCATGAAAGCTGACATAATTTAAGTTTTTGTCACTAAAATCTAAACCCAAACTCTCGGCTATTTTTTTGCGGTAGTTGCTATCTAAAAACCATTGATTAAAGCTAACAAAAATTTTTTTACCTTTAAGATAGTTAGTCTTTCCTAGATATTCATAAGCGTAATCTTTCCACAGTTGAATAATTTCTGTGGTTAGCTGCCAATTTTTTTGAAGCCAGCTAGCAAAAGTATTGTAAGGATCTCTAATAATTATTACAGAATAGTTTTCCGTACTGTTACCAAAATATTTGGGTAAAAGCTTGCGGTCTTTGGCAATTTTTTTTAGTTCTCTATTTTCATAAGAGCAAATAACTAAATCTTTGCTTACAAATGCTCCTGCCAAATCCCTGGTTTTAGGCCAGTAAGGGTAGTTTGGATAGGATATTCCCCAATTTTTATGCCAGGGATTTTCTCCAGGGAAAACGCCGTTAATAAAACAGGTTTTACTCGATTCTTGTCCTATAATCCAATTAATAACGGCATGATTTCCCGATCTCTGAATTCCGCAAAATTGAATCATTTTTTTGTTTACAGGAAAGCTTAGTTTTGCTCGAACTACTCTCGCAGCAGTTCCTGCATTGTAGGTCAGTTTATTGAGTATCATTTTTTATTTATCTACTTCTGTTACTCGCCAGTTTAACTTTAAGTTAATCCAAAAGTTCCATAAGGTAACGGCGGCGATCGCCACTAATTTCCCCCCATATTCATTTAAACCCAGACCAACCGACAAAAAATTTACTATAGATACATTCAATACTAACCCAGCCAAGCAAATTAAATTAAATTTTAACAATCTTTTCGCACCCTTGGTCCAGCCTCGCTGCCCGCTGGCAATATCCCCAAACGTCCACAAGTCGTTCCACAAGAAATTATTTATAATGGCCACTTCACCGGAGAGCATGGCACTGGCACTCAAACTCAAACCAACTGACTGCCTCAACAAGGAAAACATGGCCATATCCACAAAGATGCCGCTAAATCCAACTGCCCCAAACCGGAGGAATCGACCCAGAGGCCAACAAGCCCAACGCAACTTCCACAAATGTTGGACGTATTCGAGGTATTGTTTCCAGCTTACCTTACTTTCTCCTTCGACCCTTTCCTGAAATACATAGCCAACTTCCCCGATCCAACGAATTTTGCCCCGACCTAATACTTCGATGAGGATTTTATAACCTATGGGATCGAGGGGAATATCGGCGATCGCCTCCCTACGCACCATAAAATATCCACTCATCGGATCGGAGACTCTGGCGATCGCTTCGGGAAACAAAATCAATCCTAAAATTTGCGCCCCACGAGATAAAAACCTCCTTAAAAAATTCCAATTACTAACTCCTCCTCCTTCAATATGACGACTGGCAACTGCTAAATCTGCTCCTCTTTCTATTTCTGCCCAAAGCTGCCATAATGTCTCTGGCGGATGTTGTAAATCTCCATCAATTACTCCTAATATTTCTCCTCTGGCAACTTGCCAACCTCGAATTACTGCTGTGGATAATCCTCGTTCTTTTTCCCTTCGCATTACTCGCAATTGCGGATATTTAGATGTTAATTCTAATGCAACTTTCCAAGTGCAGTCGGGGCTATTATCATCTACTACAATTAACTCGTAGCGATCGGGAACGGCGCGATCGAGCAATTGGCTTAATTTTTCTATAATATTATTAATATTTTCGCTTTCATTGTAAGTTGGAATTACCAGAGAGAGCCTGTTTTTTGCATAACTCACATCTGTGAATTTTGAAGTTAGCTTTGGGACTTTTAATGACCCTGTTGGTACGTTAAGCTGTTCGTACGGATGGTTCATCTGGTGTTTTGGAAAATTTTCCTCTATTGTCTAGGTAATTTTGCGATAATAATTAATCGATAGCGACCTCAAAATTAAAGCATTTGTTATGGCAACTCTTTTTAAAAATGCCTAAAAATAGCCTATTTTATTTTAGGGGCAGTTCCCACATCGACGATTTTTATTTTGCCAATTTGAATGTAATCAAAGATTCGATTGATTAGACGTCGCTCTTCATCTGTAATTTGATTTTCGGATAAAATAGCGTTAGTTAATCGTATGTGTTGTCCGCGAGCGATTTTACCGGAGGTCATAATTGTCTCTGCTATTCGATTGATGCTAAAGTCTGACTGATTTTGAGATGTTGATAACATATTGTGCGACCCACGTTTAATTCGTCTATTGCTGAAAGTAAAGTAGTTTCTAATTATTTAGAATAATTAAGGTTCAAACAAAAAAAGTATGTTTTGCTGGAGTCCCTTAATCTCCCTTACAATTTTATTAAAGCACAGTGGCTATTAGAGAGGTTTAATTATGCAAGTTTATCGGTTGCCAGCGCTTTCTGACAACTATATTTTTCTGCTCTACGACTCAAAACAGCAAATTGCGGCCACGGTCGATCCGGCAGAAGCAAGGCCTGTTTTGCAGCAGTTGGAGAAACTGGGGGCGGAGTTGGTGGCAATTTTCAACACTCACCACCACTACGACCATATAGGGGCCAATCAAGAGTTGCTGAAAAGGTTCCCCAAACTAACTGTTTATGGAGGGGCTGAGGATCGGGGCCGCATTCCGGGACAAAAGATGTTTCTCAAAGAGGGCGATCGCGTGGAATTAGGCCATCGAACGGGGGAAGTGTTTTTTGTCCCCGGCCATACCCGCGCCCACATAGCTTACTATTTTCCGGCGACGAGCCCGGATGAAGTCCCAGAGTTATTCTGCGGGGATACTCTCTTTGCTGGTGGTTGCGGCAGGCTGTTTGAAGGAACGCCAACTCAGATGGTAAGTTCCTTGGGCAAGTTGCGCCAGTTGCCAGAAAATACGCGAGTTTGGTGCGCTCACGAATATACTCTAAAAAATCTCCAATTTGCTATGACTGTTGACGGCCAAAACTCGGACTTGCAAGCGAGGTTTGCGAATGTTAAGGCGGCCCGCAGTAGGAACGAGGCCACTGTCCCATCGACTATTGGTTTGGAGAAGCGGACTAACCCTTTTATGGGTTGGGATAGAGTTAATCTCCAGGAAGCTGCTAACAGCGACGATCCAGTCCAAACTTTTGCCCGCCTCCGGGGGATGAAGGATCGATTTTAAGGGACTGTTGTTATCGTCCCTCGGAGGCGGTAAAATTAAGAGTTCGACTAAAAAATTGAGGCTAAAGGTCATGTCCAAAAGAATTCAAGTGGTTTTGAATAAAGATGTAGCTAAACTGGGAAAAGTTGGAGATGTGGTTGAGGTCGCCCCCGGTTATGCCCGTAATTATCTGATTCCCCAACAAATGGCGTTGCGCACAACTCCCGGCCTTCTCAAGCAGGTGGAACGTCGCAAGGAGGAAGAAAGAAAGCGGCTTCTAGAAATTAAGGAACAGGCAAAAGTTCGCAAGACTGCTTTGGAAACTATTGGCAGATTTACTATTGCGAAACAGGTTGGGGAAAACGATGCTATTTTTGGTACGGTAACGGATCGAGAGTTGGCCGATCTAATTCTTCAAAATTCGGGGCAAGAAGTCGATCGCCGTGGTATTACTTTGCCTGATATTAGCAAGCTTGGTTTCTACAAAGCTCAGATTAAATTACATCCAGAGGTAACTGCTGAGGTGCAAGTTCAGGTAGTGGCGGGTTAAGGTTTTTTATTTCCTAAAACTGGTATTTTTCTTGTCACCATTCTGAGGGTGGGTTATGGATTTTTTAATTGTCTTTCTGAGATAATTTGCCGTCGCCCGCCCTCTAATTATTTGGTAGTAGTAAAAAGCCTCGTTAGTAGTAATCGCTTTAGCGATTTTAAAATAATTATAAAACAGGCGAGACAGCTTGAGAGAACAGGCTAGTTATATTCTAGTGCCTGGGGAGCATCTCAAGAATGTAGAAACCCAAAAACCGAACGATTTTTGGTAATGGGTAATAGGTAATAGGTAATAGGAATATTTTATTTTTACAAATATGAGATGCTCCCGAGTGCCTGTTCTACTTATATAGCGTTTCCAAATGAGATGTAAACGAAGACTCATGCTTTTTACTAATAGCAAAAAATCCTGGAAACCTTCTTCTCCATTACCGTTTTCCCTATTACCCATTACCAAAAAGCGTCAGGCTTTTGGACACAACTCAAATAAAATTGCTATAAAAATATAAATATTTAAAAATGGCCAATTCAGGAAACCTTCAAATAAGCGATCGCCTTCCTCCACAAAACATTGAGGCAGAGGAGGCTATTTTAGGCGGTATTCTTTTGGACCCGGAAGCTATTAGTCGGGTGTTGGAAATGCTGCGCCCGGAGTTTTTTGCTCTTCCTTCTCACCAAAGTATTTATAAAGCGATGGTGGAACTTCATCAACAGGGAAAACCGACGGATCTAATGACGGTGATTACTTGGTTGGGCGATCGCGATTTATTAGAAAAAGTTGGCGGACAAATGAAAATCGCGACCTTGGTAGAAAGGACTATTTCTGCTGTTAATATAGATCAATATGCTGCTTTAGTTGTTGATAAGTTTTTGCGCCGCAAATTAATTCAAGCTGGCAATGAAATAGTAGATATTGGCTATCAGACTTCTATAGAATTAGAAACGGTTTTAGACTCGGCAGAACAAAAAGTTTTTGGTCTCACTCAAGAGCGTCCCCAACAGGAATTAGTATCTATTTCCGAGACTTTAGTTAATACTTTTCAGGATATCGAAGATCGTAACGAAGGGGTAGCTTTGCCCGGTATTCCTTGCGGTTTTTACGATTTGGATGCGATGACCGGGGGTTTTCAGCGATCGGATTTGATTATTGTTGCCGGGCGTCCGTCAATGGGAAAGACGTCTTTCGCAATCAATATCGCTCATAATATTGCTACTACTCAAAAGTTGCCGATCGCTATTTTTAGTCTGGAAATGTCTAAGGAACAATTGGTGCAAAGATTGTTAGCTAGCGAGGCAAAAATTGAAAGTAATAGATTGCGGGCCGGTCGAGTTAGCCAGAACGAATGGGAACCATTAATCCAGGCCATCGGTACTTTATCGGAATTGCCAATTTTTATCGACGATACTCCTAATATTACTGTTAACGAAATGCGCTCTAAAACTCGCCGCTTGCAAACGGAAAATGGGGGCGCTTTGGGATTAATTTTATTAGATTATTTACAATTAATGGAAGGTAGCGGCAGCGATAATCGGGTGCAGGAATTATCGAGAATTACCCGGAGTCTTAAGGGTTTGGCACGAGAATTGTCGGTGCCAATTATTTCTTTATCTCAACTGAGCCGCAGCGTGGAAACTAGGACTAATAAACGTCCGATGATGTCCGATCTCAGGGAAAGTGGCAGTATCGAACAGGATGCGGATTTAGTTATTATGTTGTATCGAGAAGAATATTACAATCCAGATACTCCCGATGCCGGCATTGCTGAGGTTATTATTACTAAGCACAGAAACGGACCTGTTGGTACTGTTAAGTTTTTGTTTGATTCTCAGTTTACTAGGTTTAGAAATTTAGCTACTCCCAGACGTTAATGAAGGAAAAACGATGATTTTTTTGAGAAAGTATCAAACTATTGACAACTGGTTGTAGCCCACGATCGCCACTTACTCGCTCCGTTCAAATCTCGTTCTAGTGTTAAGATTTGATTAAATTTTAGCGACTTGGCATGAAAGACTTGATATACCTCACTGGTAAGTTTTTTAGCAAAATTCAGGGAAAACTATTATGGCCGAAGCCACGAAGTTTAAAGCCTACGCTGCCTTAAAAGCAGGGGAAAAGTTACAACCTTGGGAATACGAACCAGAAGCATTGGAAGTAGATCGAGTAGAAATTCGCGTCACTCATAACGGTCTGTGCCATACCGACCTTCACATGCGGGATAATGACTGGGGGGTGAGTGAATTTCCTCTAGTTGCGGGGCATGAAGTAGTAGGAGTCGTCACCGAAGTAGGAGAAAAAGTAACCTCTTTGAAAAAAGGCGATCGCGTAGGAGTAGGCTGGATCCGCAACTCTTGTCGGAGTTGCGACTATTGCTTGCAAGGGGAAGAAAATATCTGTCGCCAAGGCTACAAAGGTCTAATTGTAGGCAATTATGGCGGATTTGCCGATCGCCTCCGAGTCACGGCAGATTTTGTTTACAAAATTCCTGATGCTTTAGACTCTGCTAGTGCTGCACCGCTATTATGCGCCGGAATTACGGTTTACGCGCCCTTACGGACTTACATTAAACACCCCGGGATGAAGGTTGGAGTCATGGGAATTGGCGGGCTCGGACATCTGGCGATTAAATTTGCCAGGGCAATGGGTGCAGAAGTCACCGCTTTTTCTACCTCTGCGGACAAAGAAGCACAAGCCAAAGAGTTTGGAGCCCATCACTATCAAAAGTGGGGCACTGCTGAAGAAATGGCAGCAGTCACGGGAACTCTGGATTTAGTTGTATGCACTATTTCCGCTGAAACTGACTGGGATTTAGCATTTAGCCTATTAGCTAATAATGGAGTATTGTGTTTTGTAGGCATTCCCGTTTCCAGTCTGAACGTGCCACTTATTCCGTTAATTTTTGGGCAAAAATCTGTCGTGGGTAGCGTAGTTGGCGGTCGCCGGTTTATGCGCGAAATGTTAGAGTTTGCGGCGATTAATCAAATAAAACCGACCATCGAAACCATGCCCTTGAGCCAGGTAAATGAGGCAATGGATAAGGTAGCAGCAAATAAAGCTCGTTATAGGATAGTGTTGTTGTCTGAATATTAATTTAGTGGAGACCATACTTATGACTATCCGTGTAGGCATCAACGGTTTCGGGCGCATCGGCCGGCTGGCATTTCGAGCCGGTTGGGCTCTGCCCGAGCTGGAATTTGTCCACATCAACGAACCCTATGGCGGCCTCAAGGGGGCTGCCCATCTGCTGGAGTTTGACTCGGTGCATGGGCGCTGGGAGCGGACCATTGGAGCGAAACACGGACAGCTATGGGTTGACGATAAGCCGATCGCCTTTAGCGAGGCCGATTCTCCAAGTAAAGTAGCCTGGGAGGAGATGAATCTCGATATTGTCCTGGAGTGCAGTGGCAAATTTCGCACCGTGGAATCCCTCACCCCCTACCTCGATCGAGGTATCAAAAAAGTAATTGTTTCAGCCCCCGTCAAAACCGGGGTTTTAAATATCGCGCTCGGGTGCAATGACGATCGCTACGATCGAGAGGCGCACCACATCATCACTGCTGCATCCTGTACCACCAACTGCCTGGCCCCAGTCGTCAAAGTCATTCACGAAGGGCTGGGTATCGATCGCGGCGCGATTACCACCATCCACGATGTAACCAACACCCAGGTTATCGTTGATGCCCCTCATAAAGATCTGCGCCGAGCCCGTTCGGCCCTACAAAACTTAATCCCGACCAGCACCGGCTCGGCCACAGCCATCACCCAAATCTACCCCGAACTGACCGGCAAGCTTAACGGGGTGGCCGTCCGAGTGCCGCTCCTCAACGCCTCGTTGACCGATGCCGTCTTTGAGGTTAAGCGTGAAACCACAGTTGAGGAAGTCAACGAGCTTTTCAAAGCCGCCTCAGAAGATAATCTCGCCGGTATACTTGGGTATGAGGAACGCCCCTTAGTCTCATCCGATTACGTCAATGACCCACGCTCGTCTATCGTTGATGCCAACTCGACGATGGTTGTTGATGGGACATTGGTAAAAGTTTTAGCCTGGTACGATAATGAGTGGGGCTACGTCAACCGGATGGTTGAATTAGCTAGTAAAGTCGGGCAATTGCTTTAAGGGATTTCCAAATAAATAATGGAACCGTAGCTTGGGTGGAGTGAAACGGAACCCAACAATACGATGTATTATTTGGAGATTGTAACTTTCGCAAGTCCCTAATAGCCTTGCTTAGGAGCCGCGCGAGCAAGTATGCCCAGGTGCGACCCAGGTGAGGTATCGAGGCAAAGCCGTTCCGCAGGTGGGCATACTTGCTCCACCCAATTCGCCTAACTTAACAGGAGCAATAAATGTCAAGCACAACTGCAAACGAGCAAGTCGATCTTAAAAGCTATGCCCTTGTCACAGCCGCCTACTGGGGTTTTACCCTCACGGATGGGGCTTTACGGATGCTGGTGCTGCTTTACTTCCATCAACTAGGCTATAGCGCCCTGGAGGTGGCGATTCTCTTTGTGTTGTATGAGATTGCCGGAGTAGCGACCAACCTGATTGGGGGCTGGATCGGCTCCAGATTCGGACTAAAAATCACGCTCTTTAGCGGCCTGGGACTACAAATTTTCGCTCTGATTATGCTCGCCCTATTACCTGCCACTTGGCCCCAGTGGGCGGCAGTTATCTATGTGATGGTCTCGCAAGCTCTATCCGGCACTGCCAAAGACCTAACCAAGATGAGCTCTAAGAGTGCCATCAAGCTGGTCGTGCCGCCCAACGCCGAGGGAACGTTATTCAAATGGGTGGCTATTTTGACTGGCAGTAAAAATGCGCTGAAAGGTGTTGGCTTTTTCCTGGGTGGAGCGCTATTGAGTTGGGTCGGCTTTACTGCTGGCTTGTGGATTATGGTTGGAGGCCTGGCTCTGGTGCTGGGGTTAAGCTCGATATTTCTCAAACGAGATATGGGCAAAACCAAGCAAAAAGTACCTTTCAAAGAGTTGCTCAGTAAAACACCAGCTATCAACGTTCTGTCCGGGGCCCGATTCTTTTTGTTTGGCGCGCGCGATGTATGGTTTGTGGTTGGTTTACCGCTCTTTCTGGAGTCTGAGCTTGGCTGGAGCTTTACTGCGATTGGTACCTTTTTTGCCGCCTGGGTTATAGGTTATGGTGTTATCCAGGGGGCAGCACCCAGCCTCTTTAAGCGTGAAGGAAAGCCCGTGGCTCACGGCGGAACGTCGCAACTGTGGGTATTTATCTTGGCCGTGGTCACTGCCATCATTGCGGTGTCGATCGCCTTCAATTGGCAAGTGCCCTTTGTCATCGTCATTGGATTGGGCATCTTTGGGGCTATCTTTGCCGTCAATTCCTCCGTTCACAGTTTCCTGATTTTGGCCTACACTGACAGCGATCGCGTCGCCCTCAATGTTGGATTTTACTACATGGCCAATGCAGGGGGACGCTTGTTGGGCACAGTTGCCTCGGGACTACTCTACCAGTGGTTTGGGTTGGCTGCCTGCTTATGGGGGTCGGTTATCTGTCTGGTGTTTGCCTGGGCAATCTCGTTCAAACTACCGCGAACGGCCGAGGGTGATTTGGTGCAAGCCCAGGGTTGATTGGCAGGGAGCACGTCATCTTTGCAAAAATACTTTAAAACTCTGCTACCCTGTTGCCTGTAGCAATAGTGCCTGTTGCCTAAAAGCGAGCAGATTTAGCTAATTTTAAACTGCGCCACCCAAATTTATCTAGGCGACGCATCCGTTTTTCAGCTAATTAAAAATGTGGCTAATTTCTAAGCGCCAATTCCCAGTAATTCTACATCAAAAATGAGAGTAGCATTGGGTGGAATGACTCCACCAGCACCGCGAGAACCATAACCTAATTCTGAGGGAATAATTAACTTGCGACGGCCTCCAACTTTCATGGTGCCGACTCCTTCATCCCAACCTTGAATTACTTGGCCTACGCCAATCTTAAATTGGAAGGGACGGTTGCGATCGCGCGAACTATCAAACTTCGTCCCATTTTCCAGAGTACCGGTATAGTGAACCGTCACCGTTTGTCCTTTGCTGGGAGAAGCACCATCTCCCTCTGTTATCTCAACATATTTAAGACCCGAGTCGGTGGTGACGATATTTTCGTTTTCGTTTGCTTCAGACATTATATTTTCTGCAATTGTTGTTGTATTTGCTGCTGTTGCGACTAGGGGTTGGCTCTCCGGGCGCGGGGGTTGGTTGGCGATCGCTTCTTTACCGGACCCGGTAATTTGGGCGACGATTAAAACAAACCCGCAAACCAGCATTACCCCTAAGCTAATCAGTATTTCTCGCACAGTAGTTATCCTCCCATACATTTAAAGTCTTTAGGTGCATGTCGTATTAATGGTTAACGGTCAAGAACTAACAATTGACAATTAACATTTTCCCAATTGACAATTAATACCTTAGCGCCAATTGCGATTTTCTAAATCTCGGACTTGACGTTCCAAACGGTCCAACCTCCCCCGCAATTCGTCCATTTCTGCCTGGCGCGGCACTCCTATATCCTGCATCACGTTTCGCATCTGGCGCTGCATTTGCGCTTCCCAGTTGCCTTGTTCGTTTTTTACCTGCCCCATGATCTCTTCGACAAAGTTATTGGCCTTATCGCTGTCCATTTTCCCTTCTTTGACCCATTGGTTGGTCACTTCCTGCAATTTCTCTGCTACTAAGCTTGTCGTGCCAATACCGATGGTTAAAAGTTGTTTGAGTAAGTTTTCGTTATTATTCATAATTTGTTCCTTTTTGTTACATTTAGCTGATGATAAATTGTCCTCGCTGCCATCAACCTGCGGACGACCGAGCGATCGCTTGTCCTCACTGCAAATTGTCTCTTAAAGCTTTCGGACATCCCGGCATTCCTTTATATCGGGCCACGGGCGATGAATACCTCTGTACGACCTGCGTCTATCATGCGGACGACACCTGCAATTATCCGCAAAGGCCCCACGCTAAAGATTGTACTCTCTACCGCGATCTTAACGAACCCCCAGAACCTCCCCCTACTTCTAATACCGAGGTTAATTGGTTCGGGCAATTGCTCGATTGGTTTAATTAATTGTTAATTATTAATTATTAATTGTTAATTATTAAATACGGTTAAATCGAACCAAAAAGTCGTGCCAATATCCACTTCGCTGACTAAGTTTACTTTGCTATGATGCTTCTCAATAATATTCTTAACAATGGATAAACCCAAACCTGTGCCTTCTAAGGTATGCACTCGATTTTCTACGCGATAAAAGCGATCGAAAATTGCTTGTTGCTCTTTGGGTTCGATGCCGCTTCCGGTATCAGCAATTTCAATCCTTACTACTGGACGCTGAGGAATATTTAAACTAGAGTTACCATTGGCTGCAAAATAGGGATGGGGTGTAATTCTCCATCTTTCTTCTCGGTCTCCTTCTTCTGAATTGTTATCAATATTTTCTAGTTTTTCTTCTAATTGACCCTCTAAATCTGAAGCTTTTTTCTGGTTCGATTCCTGCTCTAATAAATAGGCTCTAATAATTACTTTGCCTCCTGGTTCTGTAAATTTCAGAGCGTTACCGACCAGATTTGCCAACACCTGCAATAATAAATCGTAGTGACCTAAAATTGGCGGTAAATTGGGTTCTAGTTCTTGACTCAATTCTATGCCTTTATCTTTAGCATTGAGTTGATAAGTCCGCATGGTTTGCTCGATTGGTTGAACTATATCTATGGCTTCAAATTGATAGATACGACAGGATTCTAAGCGGGATAAATCTAAAACATCGTTTACCAAACGAGTCAAGCGGTCGGTTTCGTAGTTGGCAGTTTCTAAGAATTCTAGCCGTTGATCTTCGGTCAAGTCTTGACCGTAATCGTGTAGGGTTTCGATAAAAGATTTGATGTTAAATAGAGGAGTTCTTAATTCGTGGGAGACGTTGCTAATAAACTGACTTTTGGCTTCGTTTAATTCTACTTCCCGGGTAATGTCCTGGACGGTCATGGCAATTCCTTTAAGACTTTCTCGGTAGATAGGATTGGGATTTTGGGTTGAGTCGCTGGCATATAAAGTACATTCTAAAGCTGCAGGGCGATCGCTAATACTACAGCTATCCCCTTCGTCGTAAAGACAGCTTTTACATAGAGACTCTGTTTCTGGGGCTTTATGTAATAAAACTGTTGTTAATAAAATGCGCATGGTCCGTTTATTCGGTTCGGTTATGGAACAGCGAAACTCGCCTCCTTCTAATTCTCCAGCAGTAATTTGATATAAAGGTCTGGCTAATTCTATTTGTACGGATACGGGTAAATAATCGACTACATTCTGCCCTATAACTGTTTTGTTTTCCCAACCAAAAATCCGTCTGGCTGTTGGGTTGATTAAGATTACTTGTAAATTAGCATCCAGAAGCACCGCCCCATCGGCAATGGTGGAAACTAAGGTTTCTAATTTGGCTTTTTCTGCTGTTAATTCTTCTATATTTTGCTCTTCATAAGATTCTAATCTTTCTGCCATTTCGTTGAAGCTTAAAATCAACTCCCCCAGTTCTCCACCGAAGGGCAAATCTACCCGTTTTTGGAAGTTACCTTTGGCAATATTTGTAACTCCTTCGAGCAATTCTTTAATCGGTTGAGTAATAGTTAAAGCGTTAAAAACTGCTCCTAAAATTACCATGGCCCAAATGGAGACGAATACGGCTAAGGTAACGTCGCGGGTTAGGTTTGAAGAAATTACGACGTTGGGATTGGGATTGATACCAATTGCTAAAACTCCATAATATTTGCCTCCATCTATGAGGGGAACGAAAACGTCGGTAATTTCTCCATCGGGAGTGGGGTGCTGTCGCGCCATGGTTGCGGAATTAAAGTCTCCTGCCTCGACTTTGGCGATAAATTCTTCTGGGAGTTGAATGCGGCGGGTCAGGGTGAGGGAGGTTTTTACTTCTGACTGGTTGAAGGGCAAGCCTAGATAAATATCCCCTTCTTCGTCGGCGTAGAGCATATAGCGGATGCTGGAAGATGTGTTGTAGAATTGGCGGGAAAAACGGGCCACTTCGTCGCGATCGCCCTCGGCTACCAGGGGGGCGACGTTGGCCGCCAGCAATACCCCTAAGTCTCTACCGTAGCGGGTGTCGTTGAGGCGGGCATCCATTTGGATGGTATTCACGGCCCAGAAGGTGAAGCTACTCATTACTAAGGACACCATTAGGGTGACTCCGGCCATTAATTTGGTCTGGAGGTTGAATTCCGACCACCAACTGGCGACTATCTTTCGGATTTTTTTCAGGAAGGCGAGCATTTTTCTCAAGTCTAAGGGAACTGCTTTCTATTTATTTATATGGTATTTCGCTGGTAGTAATCGCTTTAGCGATTTAAAAGAAGCTCTATCTAAATCGCTGAAGCGATTACTACTAACAAATTCGTCCGCCAATATCCCGCCGACAGTACATTCCTTCAAAGTGGATGCACTCAACTGCAGAATATGCTTTTGCCCTGGCTGCCTCGAAAGTCTCTCCCACGGCAGTTACGGACAAGACTCGCCCGCCGTCGGTGACTAATTCCCCGGTGTCGAGGAGTTTGGTGCCGGCGTGAAAGACTGTTGCCCCTAATGCTTCGGCCTCGGCAATGCCGGTTATGACTTTGCCTTTCTCGTAACTGCCTGGATAGCCGCCAGAGGCTAAGACTACGCAAACTGCTACTCCCGCTTTCCAAGTTATGGGGGGTAACTCTGCCAGACGGCGATCGCAACAGGCAATTAATAACTCGTCCAGTGGAGTTTCCAGCAGGGATAAAATAGGCTGGGTCTCGGGATCCCCGAAGCGACAGTTAAATTCCAATACTTTCGGTTCTCCTGTTGGGGAAATCATCAACCCGGCATAGATGATTCCGCGATAGTCGATGCCTCGTTTTTGTAAGACGGCCAAGGTTGGTTCTAAGATTTCTGTCTGGATGCGATCGCTCAACTCCTCTGTAACGATGGGAGTCGGGGCGTAGGCCCCCATGCCGCCGGTATTGGGGCCCGTGTCTCCTTCGCCGATGGCTTTATGGTCTTGGGCAGGGATTAAGGGCCTAATTGTCTCGCCGTCGGTAATGGCCAAAATTGATACTTCTTGACCCGTGAGGAATTCTTCAATTACCACAAATAGGTTTTTTTGGTCGAGATCTTCTTGGAAAATAGCATCTATTGCTTGATGGGCCTTTTCAACTGTTGAGGCCACGGTGACACCTTTACCTGCGGCCAGGCCATCGGCTTTGACGACGACGGGGGCCTTCTTGACATAAAGTTTGGCCACTTGAGCGGCGTTGAAAGTGGCCGACTTGGCAGTGGGGATGCCGGCTTCCAACATGAGGTCTTTGGCCCAGGACTTGCTGGCTTCGATAATTGCCCCCTTCCTAGTAGGGCCGAAGATTTTGAGGTTGGGCTGTTGGAGGTAATCGACGATGCCCTGGGCCAGAGGGACTTCGGGGCCAACGACAACAAGGGAGATGTCCTCTTTGGCGATGAGGCTTTTAATGGCCTCGAAGTCGGAGACGGGGATGGGGCAGTTTTGGCAACCGGGGAGGGTGGCTGTGCCGCCGTTGCCGGGGGTGCAGAATATTTGGGAAATGTTGGGAGACTGTCCGAGGGTCCGGGCGATCGCGTGTTCCCTGCCGCCGCTGCCTACTACTAATGCTTTAACCATACCTATTTCATATACGCGCTTTGCAGTCCTTTATTATGCCAGGTTGGGAGCGACTGATGGGTTGGGGAGGAAAAAGTCTGACATGGTAACAGGCGATCGCTCTTTAATTAAGACTTTGTATCGTACTTTACGAAAGCTTTACAAAACGGCGATCGAGTGGGGAACCCGATGAAAGTCTTATGGAATAAAGACTTAGGTTGATTTTGAGTTAGTTTGAGTTCTGGTTGTTTTTATATTGTTTTGATGAAGTTGCGCAAAAACCCTTGTGGAAGTTGGGGGGTCTTGGGTAGTATTAAAAAACAATTAGGGTGCTATAGAAAGACTACTAAGCGATCGGGCTTAATTAGCGAGAGGGGGTTATTGGGTGAGTAGTACCTCCTTTATAAAAACTAATAAATAATCTCCGGAGCGATCGCAAATCAAATTTAGCAAAATTGCCTATCTGCTGAGAAAGCATGAAAAGCTATCTTCATAATAAAAGATAGATAATTGAGCTAAGAAAACTCTACTGCTTCATCAATAAATTCAGAAACAACTCTTGAGATTAAATCAAATGAAAACTCTAAACTTCAAAACCGTATTAACAGTCGCTGCCGCTACAGTCTCCACTGTATTAGTAGCCGGACAATCCGTACAGGCCAGTGGCTTCAAGAAATTAAACACC
>JAXHVR010000069.1:0-24323 GCA_034189005.1 Cyanobacteriota bacterium
AACAGGCAAGATGCCTGTTCTACGGGGGAAACAGGCAAGATGCCTGTTCTACGGGGGAAACAGGCAAGATGCCTGTTCTACGGGGGAAACAGGCAAGATGCCTGTTCTACGGGGGAAACAGGCAGGATGCCTGTTCTACGGGGGAAACAGGCAGGATGCCTGTTCTACGATAACAATTAACAATTAACAATTAACAAACCATGCTAAGTCGCGTTGCAGATTCTATTTATTGGCTAAACCGTTATGTCGAAAGGGCGGAAAATATTGCTCGCTTTGTGGATGTAAATCAAAATTTACTGTTAGATTCTCCCTCGGGTTTAGCCCAACAATGGCAACCATTAATATTGACGACGGGGGATTTGCCATTGTTTAAAGAACGCTATGGAGAAGTAACAGAAGAAAACGTCATTCAATTCCTAACATTCGATCGCGAATATCGAAACTCGATTCTTTCTTGTTTGGTCTCTGCTAGGGAAAATGCACGGTCCGTTCGAGAAATAATTTCCTCAGAAATGTGGGAGCAAGTTAATTTTGCTTACATGATGGTAAAGGATGCTGCCAATAAAACGCTAAATAGGTCTCAATTACCAGAATTTTTTGAGGAAGTAAAAATGGCGGGGCATTTATTTGCTGGCATAATGGATGCTACCATGAGCCATAACGAAGGTTGGCACTTCGGTCAGATAGGTAGGTTGCTAGAAAGAGCGGATAAGACAAGCCGCATTTTAGATGTTAAATATTTTATTCTGCTGCCTTCGATTAAAGATGTCGGAACTCCCCTCGATGAAGTGCAGTGGATGTCTTTATTAAAATCGGCTAGCGCTTATGAGATGTATCGCAAACGCCAACAACATAAAATTACTCCCAATGGAGTAGTAGAATTTTTGATTTTAGATCGAGAATTTCCGCGATCTATTCAATTTTGTTTGTTACAAGCAGAGCGATCGCTCCATCAAATTACAGGTTCCCCAGTAGGTACCTGGTGCAATTCGGCAGAACGCTCTTTAGGTCGCTTGCGTTCCGAGTTGGATTTTCTCACTATTGAGGAAATTATTGAAATGGGTTTGCACGAATTTCTCGATAACCTCCAAGGAAGAATTAACCACACGGGAGAGAAAGTGTTTGAAACCTTTTTCGCCCTCGAACCTCTGGATGGTTCCTCAGAAAATAGCCGAAGTCAATCCATGGCAGCGATGCTGTAGAACAGGCATCTTGCCTGTTCCGAGCTAAGACTTGCCTGTTCCGAGCTAAGACTTGCCTGTTCCGAGCTAAGACTTGCCCGTTCCGAGCTAAGACTTGCCTGTTCCGAGCTAAGACTTGCCTGTTCCGAGCTAAGACTTGCCTGTTCCGAGCTAAGACTTGCCTGTTCCGAGCTAAGACTTGCCCGTTGTCCGCTTACAATCAAGCAATAGGAAGAACGATCGCAAACTCGGCCCCCTCTCCCGGCATCGAAACCACACTCAGCTTGCCCCCGTGTTTTTCCTCAACGATATTGCGGGCGATGGACAAGCCCAAACCGGTACCTTTCCCAACCGCTTTAGTAGTAAACAAATGCTCGAACAACCTCTGTTGCACTTCCTGGGCAATTCCAGGTCCGTTATCGGCTATGCGAATCTCCACCGCATTTTCCCCAAGCAAAACGCGAGTTCTGAGAGTAATCCGGTTTGGGTTTGCCTCGATCGCCCTATAAGAAAGCCCCGCATTCGACTCCTCCAAAGCATCAACCGCGTTGGAAATTAAATTCATAAACACCTGATTGAGTTGTCCCGGATAGCAAAGCACTTTTGGCAAGTCTGCGTACTCCTTAAGAATCAGAATTTCCGGGCGGGTGCTATTGGCCTTAAGCCGATGCTTAATAATTACCAGAGTGCTGTCTATCCCTTCGTGGATGTCGAACTCTACCTTTTTCTCCGCATCCGATCGCGAAAAAGTCCTCATCGACTTGCTAATATCGGCGATGCGATCGGTCGCCGTTTCCATGGATGAAATTAATTTGGGCAAATCCTCCTCCAAAAAATCTATATCCATGGCATCTATTTGTGCTTCTAATTCTGGAATTGCTTCGGGATAGTAGCGCTGGTAGAGACGGATCGCCTCGAATAGCTCTTCGACATATTCAGTAATAGGTTCGAGATTGCCCGAGATGAAGCCCACCGGATTATTAATTTCGTGAGCGATACCGGCCACTAAATTTCCCAAGGCAGACATTTTTTCGCTTTGCACTAACTGAATTTGTGCCTCTTTTAACTCTTTTAGGGATTTCTGTAATTCCCCATTAGAAACTTGCAAATCCTGATAAAATTTGGCATTTTGTAGAGAAATTGCCGCTTGGGAACACAACAGCTTTAATAGCGCCAACCTTTCTCGGGTAAACGCACCTTTTACCAGATTATTTTCCAAATAAATAATAGCGATCGTTCGAGCGCGATTGACAAGAGGCGCGCATAAAATTGATTTTGGTCCATATTGCTGAATGTAAGGATCGGCAGCCAATTTTGGCGAAGCGGTCGCATCGTTTAATACTAAATCTTTTTGAGTAACTGTAACATAATTTATAGCCGCCATCGGCAAGCGATCGCCTAGGTCGTTTTTAGTTAATTCCCCCATAGCAGACAGTCCTCGATCTTCCCTATATTCCCAAATTTCTTTTGGCTTTTCCTGCCCTATTCGTTCGGAATTTTCTAAAATCAATATTCCCTTTCTCGCACCAACATTTTCTATTATTATTTTCATCAAAGATTCTAATAACTTTTCGAGGATAATTTCGCTCGAAATTGCTTGGGATGCTTTGATTACTGTCGGCAAATCTAATAATTGCCAGCCCCCAGATGTCGTAGTAGTCGAAGGAACAGTTATGGTAGCATCAAAAGCAATATTTTGAAGATTTCTCTCTACTATTTTAGAAATAAATTGAGGATAGCGTTTCCCTACATCTTGAACTTTGGCATTAGCACCCCAGCGAATATAACCATAATAAGACTCTCTCAAATAAAACCCTCCTATATTCTCTTGGCCGTTACTTAAATAAAATTCCCCTGCAAGCTCCTTTGCTAAAGCCTCTTCGTGAGGGTACTTCTGTTTTGCCGCTCCCTTAATTGCTGCTTCGTAAAGCTCCGCTGCTTCCCATTTTTTACCCAAAACCCGCGCTTTTTCCGCTTCCACTAAAGCGTACTTATGCTCGTAATTCATGGGGGCGTGTCCCGCCAAAATTTTCATGGTTTCTTGGTTTGATTCTACAATTTTCAAATATTCCTGTCGGTCGGATTCTGAAACTTTCTTACAAGCTGCCAATAGAGCTAGAGAATAGTAAAAATTCTTTTGAGAGGATGTAATAAATCCCGTCGCCCCTAGTTTGTATTTTTCAAAAAATTGGGCATTAGCGATCGCTTCTTCTGGTTCCTTAAACAAATAACAGAGCATGGTTTTGGCTGTATAAAAATATGCCAAACAAGGAGCGACATTATTTTCGATTAAAATAGGAATAATTTCTGCTTCGTTAAATGCTTCTCCGATTAACTTCAAATTATCTTCGCACCGTCCCAACAAATTTAAAGACAATTGCCTTCCTATAGCACCGTAAGCCACATGATATTCTAGCTTAAGCTGTTGCAACTTTTCTAAATATTCTCTCTGTTTTCGTTCCACAGATTCTAGCTCTTCTCCCAAGAAAAACAGGTGACAACCATAAGTAAGAATTGCATAACCAGAATAAATTAGCTCTCCAAATTCCAGTCCGCTTTGAAAAGCATCTAGCAAAGGTTCTAAAGTCTCTCTTAGATGCTCTTTCCCATGTCTAATATGAGAGTTAAATATATCTAAAATTACCGATTTTTGTTTTTTGAGATCGAACTTATCCAATAATTTTATGCCCAGCTTGCCCAATCTATATCCTCTTTCTATGTTTTCTATTGACCCGCATAAGAAAAAACCAAGATCGAGATAAGCAACCGGACTAAATGGCGAATTTCCATATTCAATTGATAGTTTTAATTTAGTGTTGTTAATCTTAATACACTTTTCTGAATCGACGGAAAAAGCGGCAGTAGCTATCAGGTCTAATATTTCCATTGCTGCCAGTTTGTCAGGATATGTCATTTCTGGCAGATCGGCTAAATCCTCGATCGCCATTTCTATTTTTGGCGGTTCTTCCTCCAGAGTTAGCCCCAACATTTCTATAATTTCCTCCCCCAGTTCCACAGCTTTCTGGTGCTGGAATCGAGCAATTAAAGATTCGAGTTTTATCTCGTAAACCTTAACTTTTTCTAAATTGCTTTTTGCCTCTGCCAAAGCCACTTCAGCTAATAAATCTGCTTCTTCAAAGTTGCTATTAAGATATTGAGCTTCTTGCGCTGCTATATAAACACTCAAGCTAAATTCGTAATGGCTGCTCCAGCTATGGTCGCCCAGTAGTTTTAGAGCCACTTTCAGATAATTAAGATAGGCTTCATAAGCAGCGGATGCCTTGGCTTTTTTCGCTGCGATCGCGTTTAGTTGGGCCAGCTCGTCTTTTTCCGATTGGGTCGAGAGTAAATCGATGCCGAAATTTAATTGGTTTACCAAAGCAAAAATATTTTCTTCCCGTTCTTCTGGAGTAGTATTTTCCAGCAGCAATTGACCGATTTTTAAGTGAGTTTCTTTTTTCTCCAGATCGGGAATCAAAGAATAGGCAGCTTGCTGGACGCGATCGTGCAAAAACTTGTAGTCAACTTTCACATCCCGCAACCGCGACGATGCTGCTTCATCTTCTGCAAAGGCCAAGGGAATTTTATAAGCATCCGATCGCGGTAAAATCGACCCCGCTTCCAATGCCGGCCACAAATAAGCTGCGGCGATGGTGGGGGGTTTGCCCAGAGCTATGGCCAACACGTCTAAATTAAATTGGTTGCCGACGCAAGCTGCTAGTTTTAACACAAACTGGGTATCTTCCGGCAGCTTTTTAATATTTCTTGCCATCAATTCCACCACGTTATAATCCGCGATGCCAACAGCTTGAATTTCTTGCAAATTCCACTCCCACCCCATACCTGCTCTATAAACCAGCAACTTTTCCGAGTAGAGAGTTTTCAGCAGTTGAGTGGCGAAGAAGGGGTTGCCTTGAGTTTTATTGAACGCTAACTCCGCTAAAGGCTGAGTTTTAGACTTAAGCGATCCACCTTGTTTGTTGGTCCGGACCCTTGAATCTGGGGGACTTTCTGTCTCGCCTAAAGTTTCCGCTACTAATTGACTGACCTGTTGCCGTTGCAGGGGGGCTATGGTAATATTATTAACTACCGCGCCGCTTTCTTTTGTTTTCTCGATCGCCTTAATTAAGGGATGGGTAGAACTCACTTCGTTATCGCGATAAGCACCGATAATTAATAGATACTCTCCTTCCACATCAGTCATCAACAATTCTAGTAATTTCAAAGACGCACTATCGGCCCACTGCAAGTCATCTATAAACATTACTAGAGGATGTTCCGGCTGGCAAAATACCCTCATAAACTGTTTGAATACCCGATTAAATCTGTTTTGGGATTCTGTCGGTCCTAACTCGGGCACTTTTGGTTGAGAACCGATTATCAATTCTACTTCTGGAATTACATCTATTATTACCCAAGCGTTTTCTCCTATTGCCCATGAGATTTTTTCTTTCCAAAGGTTAATTTTGTCCGGGCTTTCTGTTAATAATTGCTCTATTAGTTCGGATACCGCTTTGGCGATCGCTGCGAAGGGAATATCCCGTTTAAACTGGTCGAATTTCCCCGAGATGAAATACCCTCGCGCTTTGACTATTGGTTTGTGAACTTCATTAACTATCGCTGTTTTTCCTATGCCAGAATAACCGCTCACTAAAATCGTCTCCCTTGCTCCTTGGCTCGCGCGAAGGAATCCGTCCATAATAGCGGCTACTTCTGCTTCGCGACCGTAGAGTTTTTGGGGTATTAATAGTTGATTTCCTTTATCGTGTTTGGCCAGAGTAAATTCTTCTATTTTTCCATTAATTATAAGTTGATTCAAACATTTTTCTAAATCGTATTTCAAACCCTCGGCGCTCTGATATCTGTCTTCCGCGTTTTTGGCTAATAATTTCATTACAATATTAGAAATTGCCTTGGGAACTATGGTATTTTCTGACCCGATATCTGTCTCCAACTCGTGTGGCGGTACTGGCGTTTTGGCAATATGACAGTGTACTAATTCCATCGGATCGGTACTGAGAAATGGTAGTCTTCCCGTCAGCATTTCATATAAAGTTGCCCCTAGGGAATAATAGTCGCTACGATAGTCGATGGAACGATTCATTCTTCCTGTTTGTTCCGGTGCGATATAAGGCAGAGTTCCTTCTAATAAATTGGGATTGGCGATCGCTTGATTCGACACTCCTAAATGAGTGGCAATGCCGAAATCTGTTAATTTTACTTGTCCAGTTTCTGAGTTTACGATAATATTTGACGGTTTTATATCTTTATGAACTATCGGGATTTTATGCATTTCTCCCAAACTTTCTACTAGGGCAATAACTATCCGTAATTTTTCTCTTAGATCTAGCTTTTCTGATGTTAAAAGTTCTTTAAGCGATCGCCCTACAAAATCTTCTAAAATTAGAGCGTATCCCAAATTATATCTTTCTAAGCTGTAACTTTTTACAATTCCAGGTATGTCTATATTTTTTGTTAAATTATATTCTTGCCTGATGCTGCTAATTTCTTGGATGCTGGGATATTCTTTCGAGAGTATTTTCACGATTACTGGTAGGTTATCTCGCTTTCTAATGCCGCGATAAACCTTTGTACTGATTCCCATTGAAATTTGTTCTTTAATTTGGTATCCAGGTAACGACATCGTCATCTTCTTTTTTTCTCCCAATCCTCAGCTTTCTTCTGGATTAACTACGCACCAGTTTGCTTTAGTTTTGAATAAAATTATAACATTATAATTGATGTTTTTGGCATAGTTATTGTGATGTAAAACAGCGAAAGAAGTGATTTCGATCGCTTCTTTTTGTCGCTTTTATAGTAGTTGCTTTTCCGAGAGGTTGGAACTTTCTTCCTCGTTGTTGATGACTATTATATTCTAACAACTCTGCTGCCGATCTGTTGGACTAATATCTGTATTTTGTTTGGGGATCTAATTCCAAAGTAGATCGCAGTTGAAAAATAAAAACACAATATAGCAAGATTAATTTCCTTGGGAAGATTGAGTAGAACGGGTCGGAATGCCTGTTATACTCAATTGGAAAAATGTCAATTGGGAAAATGTTAATTCATATTAGCGACATGGGTGAGAAGGGTTATGGGGCCGCGTTCTTTTAGAGCCTTCATTTGCTCGGAATTTTTGACAAAAAGAGAGCCGGCAAACCCAAGAGAGTTGACAGAGATAGACTCGAAATCCTCGCGCGATCGCCCCACTAACAACATCCACTCCCGCGTCGCCAGCAAGTTATAAGCATCGGACTGCTTGCCTTTCATGCCATCGCTGCCCCGCACTCCGACGGCATGAAGCAGACTAAAGTAAGATTCCAAAGTTGCTTCGGCCGCTTCCTGGGGAGAAGATGCCTTGCCAATATCTAATTTAGCGATCGCGTGTAAGAACGGAAAATCAGGGGTCGTGCCGATGTCGCCCTCGAATTTAGCCGCAGCGATGGCCGGTTCTATCGGTAGGGGCGGTCCTTCGGGTGCCAGTGGGAGGGGAATCATTTGCAAATGCTTGTGTCGTTGGGAAGCACCGGCATTTTTGCCGCCATTGTAGAATACTAAACCGTCTATTTCTGCCAAACAGGCCCCCACTGCCTCAAAATCTGCTAATGTCAGTAAGTTTTCCTGTTCCTCAAATTGGCGGGTAACGATGAGGAGGTGGCGATCGACGACGTTATATTTGTTCAACAGGCTAATGTGGGACTCGGAAATATCGGCGACGAATAAATCTTCTTCATAGGGAAGGAAGGGGTTAAAGTCTTTGGCTTTTTTTTGTTGTTTTTTGGCTTTATCCTTGCGGGCGAGATTGGACGATATCCGTACCAGGAAGCGAAGGTTGCCGTCTTCGACGAATTCGTAATCTGTGGGTATTGGTTTGAGGGCGCCGCATTCTAGGGCATGAGTTGTTTGTGCGGCGATTTTTTCTGCCAGGGTTCCAGGTTCTAATATTAGACTTTTTGTAGAACGGGCATCTTGCCTGGTAGAACGGGCATCTTGCCTGGTAGAACGGGCATCTTGCCTGGTAGAACGGGCATCTTGCCTGTCTGGAATTGCTTTGGAGTCGGACATGGTGATTTTTTGGGTTACAGTTGTTTGGATTGGTTGCCAGAAACCGGGTATGCATGAAAAAACCGGTTTCGTAAGATTAGCGAACCATCTAGAATTACTATATAATGAATTGCTGCGCGGCGCAAAAGTTCGTAGTCATCGCTTTAGCGATTCATCCATAAGAATCGCTAAAGCGATGACTACAAGCTAGCCTACGAAGTCGGCCCACCACTTTAGCTGTGCTGCGCTACTACTAAGATAAAAAAACCATGACATCTAATTTAACAATCAATTTTGCCTCCAGAACGAACCGCCTTAAAAGCGAATCTGCTTTTGAGGTTTTGAGTAAAGCTAAAGCTCTCGAAGCCAGGGGTCGCGAGATTATTCATTTAGAAATAGGTCAACCCAACTTTCCTACTCCAGCTAATATTTGCGAAGCCGCTTTTAAGGCGATGAAAGATGGTTTTACTGGCTATACTCAAGCGGCTGGTTTGTTGGAATTTCGCGAAGTTATAGCCGAACATATTTTTAAAACTCGCGGGGTTTCTGTCGCTCCAGAAGAAGTTGTTGTTACTCCTGGGGCGAAACCAATTATCTTTTTTACTTTACTGGCATTAATCGATGCTGGAGATGAAGTTATTTATCCCAACCCCGGTTTTCCGGCTTACGAATCCACAATTAATTTTGTCGGCGGCAAGCCGATTCCTTTGCCTTTATTAGAAGAAGTTGATTTTCGCTTTAAAATAGAAGATTTGGAGGGAGCAATTTCTACGAAAACAAAGTTGTTAATTCTAAACTCTCCCCAGAAGCCTACTGGAGGGTTTTTAACGGCGGAGGATTTGGAGGCGATCGCTCAAATAATTAATAATTAATAATTAACAATTAACTGTCTTCCCCCGCATCCGAAAGGCCCCCGGGGGGGATAAAGTTGTTGGGACACCAGGGTGCATCTCAATTTTGAAGAAAGCTAAGAAGAAACACGCTTTTTGGTAATGGGTAATAGGTAATGGGTAATAGGAATATTGCGTTTTTGCAAATATGAGATGCTCCCGGACACCATTACCTATTGCCTACTTTCTAAAGTTTTTCTTAAGAAATTACTGTTGGGGCGATCGCTACTTTATAGTCAATAGGAACAAATTTATTTAATAGAGGAATTAATTAATGACACGTTTGGCTTTATTGAGTACGTCGAATAAAACTGGTTTGACGGATTTGGCGCGTTGTTTGGTAGAAGAATTTGATTATGAAATAATTAGCAGCGGCGGTACTGCTAAAACTTTAAAAGATGCGGGAATTCCCGTTCAAAAAGTTTCTGACTATACCGGTTCGCCGGAGATTTTAGGCGGGCGGGTGAAAACTCTCCACCCGCGAGTTCATGGAGGCATTTTGGCCCGGCGAGATGTTCCTCAAGATTTGGAAGATTTAGCAGCTAACGATATTCGCCCGATAGATTTAGTGGTAGTTAATTTATATCCTTTTGAAGAAACGATCGCCTCGGAAAAAGTCACTCTACCAGAAGCGATCGAACAAATCGATATCGGCGGACCGACATTGTTGCGGGCGGCGGCGAAAAACTTCGATCGTGTAACGGTTTTGTGCGACCCGTCTCAATACGATGCTTATTTACAAGAGTTGCGCCAAAATGGCGGGGAGGCATCTTTGGAGTTTAGGCAAAAGTCCGCTTTGGCCGGTTTCCAACATACGGCCGTCTACGATCGCTCTATCTCTGCTTATCTCGAAGCACAAACCAACGACACCGCCGAGACTTACGCCCTCTCCGGCACGAAACGCCAAACTCTCCGCTACGGAGAAAACCCGCACCAGACTGCTGCTTGGTATCAAACCGGTTCGACTCCTACTGGTTGGGCGGCAAGCACTATTCTCCAAGGGAAGGAATTAAGTTACAATAATTTAGTAGATTTGGAGGCGGCGCGGCGGATAATTACCGAATTTACCGACGAACCTGCCGTGGCAATTCTCAAACATACCAATCCTTGCGGGGTAGCGATCGCCCCTACTCTCTCGGAAGCTTACGAAAGAGCCTTTGCCGGGGACTCGATTTCTGCTTTTGGCGGTATCGTGGCATTAAATCGCCCTCTGGATGCTGCTACTGCCAGCGCTTTAACTAAGACATTTTTAGAATGCGTCGTGACGCCCGGTTGCGAGGCGGAAGCTGAGGAGATTATTAAAGCTAAGTCGAAATTGCGAGTGTTGGTTTTGCCGGAGATGAAGCGCGGCGGGCCCGGAGTGGTGAAGGCGATCGCCGGCGGTTTTTTAATCCAGGCATCCGACGATGCCCCCGACGATCCGAACCAGTGGGAGGTTGCTACTGAGAAAAAGCCGACGCCGGAACAGTTGGCAGAGTTGTTGTTTGCCTGGAAGGTTTGCAAACACGTTAAGTCTAATGCTATTGTAGTAACGCGCGATCGCTCCACTGTAGGTATCGGTGCCGGTCAGATGAACCGCGTCGGCGCTGCTAAAATTGCTTTGGAACAAGCCTCCGAGAAGGCTAAGGGGGCGATATTAGCTAGCGACGGCTTTTTTCCTTTCGACGACTCCGTGCGTACTGCGGCGGCGGCGGGGATAGAGGCGATCGTTCAGCCTGGGGGCAGCATCCGCGATAAAGATTCCATTGCTGCTGCTAATGAGTTGGGTTTAGTCATGGTTTTGACCGGAATGCGTCACTTTTTGCATTAGGGAATTTAGAATTGGGGTAACGCGCGCAAAAGTTCGTAGTAATCGCTTTAGCGATTGATATAGATAAATCGCTAAAGCGATTACTACAAGCAAGCCTACGAAGTCGGCCCAAACTTTTAGCCTAGTGGTGCTACTACTTAATTATTAATTGGGAAAATGTTAATCGATCTTAAGGTATTTATTAGAAAGAGGAAATAATTATGACAGCTACCGCTCAAAAAGAGCAAACCAAGGAAATAAAAGTTAAATTATTATTAAGCGGGGGACACGAATATACCATATTTCTTAAATCTGATTCTCCAATGCTGCAACTGTTGATAAAGGCTTTATTATCTCGCGCTAAAAAAAAAGCAGACGCTGCTAGTTTGTTGCAAATTCCTATCGAGGAAGGTCGTTCTTGTCTATCTTTTTCTAGCAACGATTTAATAGGAATTGTTACCAATCCACCAATATATTTACAAGACCGCTTGCAAGATAGGGAAGTACAACAAAACCCCCTTATCCAATTACCGACGGTATCGGAACAAGGCCGAGACGATTTAATTTCTCGGTATGCATTGGTTAATAACTTCTTGAGTGCGGCGGAAAATCAAGAACTGTTAGATTATGTTTGCCAAAAACAAGCAGAATTTGTGCCGACTTCGACTTCGACTAATGCTGATAATTATCGCCGTTCTCTGGTGTTGCATTCCTTCCCAGAGTTTAGGGAATTAATAGTTAATAAAATACACAAACTTATTCCCGATGTTGTGAGTAAATTAAACATGGAACCTTTTACTATTGGCGAGATAGAAAGCCAATTAACCATGCATAATGACGGTAATTTTTATAAAATACACAACGATAATGGTTCCCCAGATACCGCTACTCGGGTTTTGACTTATGTTTATTATTTTCATCGGGAACCCAAAGCTTTTTCGGGAGGAGATTTAGTTATTTACGACAGCCAAATTAACGGTAAATATTATGTTAAAGCAGATACTTTTAAAATCATCGAACCTCGTAATAATTTTATTGTCTTTTTCCACAGTCGCTATATGCACGAAGTTTTGCCGGTGAAGTGCGATTCTAAAGAGTTTGCAGATAGTCGTTTTACTATTAATGGTTGGGTGCGAAGGGCGAATTAATTTTAAAGTTTGTAGTAATGACTTTAGTCATTTCTTTCTTTGAATTCAACGACTTTAGTCGTTACTACGAAGGAAAGAACGACTAAAGTCGTTACTACGAACAATACTTCTGCCATTTTATTTTCTTGTAGGTTGGGTGTAGCGTAGCGAAACCCAACGATATTGTTCAGTTTCGCTACGCTAAACTACGAAGGAAAGAACGACTAAAGTCGTTACTACGAACCGTTACTAAGAAATAGAAAAAATATGAATGATTCTAATGTAAGAAAAGCTAAATTTATCAAATTTTTAAATTTTCTGACCCCCCAGGAACATAGAAATATGCTAGAGTGGGTTAGGAAATACGAAAGTGCTTTTGAGTCTAGTAAAAGCAGTTCAAAAAACGAAGATCGTAGGCGATCGCTTGTAATGCTTGTAACTGCAGAAGCCGAAGATTTAATCGCCCAACGAATTACACCCATAGTTCGTTTCGCAGCCCAAAAATTAAGCTGTTCTAACCTAAATCTAGATAAAATAGAAGCTCAAGTCACCGCCCATAACGACGGTAATTATTATAAACTTCATAACGATAACGGTATGCCTCCGCTAGACAAACGAGAACTTACCTATGTCTATTATTTTAATCGAGAACCGAAGGCATTTTCTGGAGGCGAGTTACTTCTCTACGACGAAAAAATAGAAGGCGATCGCTCCCTCAAAGCAGATTCTTTTCAACTCATCGAACCTACCAATAATAGTATTATTTTTTTCTACAGCCGCTACTGGCATCAAGTCTTGCCCGTTAATTGTCAGAACGGGAATTTTGCCGATAGTCGTTTTACTATTAATGGCTGGATTTGGAGAGATTGAAAAGTTTGTAGTAATGACTAAAGTCATTTCCAAAACTCGACTTCGTAGGCTAGCTTGTAGTAATCGCTTTAGCGATTCTTATGGATGAATCGCTAAAGCGATTACTACGAACTAAGAACGACTAAAGTCGTTACTACGAACTTGCTACTCTCCGGCACCGGCATTTTTCAGCAAATACGCTACCTCAAAATAGCATTCTAGGGTGAAGGTTCGCTCCACCCAACCTACTAGCACTGCACAGCTAAAAGCGCGGGCCGACTTCGTAGGCTAGCTTGTAGTAATCGCTTTAGCGATTCTTATGGATGAATCGCTAAAGCGATTACTACGAACTAAGAACGACTAAAGTCGTTACTACGAACTTGCTACTCTCCGGCACCGGCATTTTTCAGCAAATACGCTACCTCTTTATTATTATGAAGCTGACCCAACATCAAAGCCGTATAACCCCCGGAATTTTTATGGTTTAACTCGGCCCCAGCATCGATTAAAACCTTCACCGCATCGGGAAAACCCCGATAGGCCGCCCACATTAAAGCAGTGGCATTATTATCATCTTTACGATTAATATCCGTTCCCTTTCTTAATAAATCCTTGATAATACTAACATCGCCATTATAAGCAGCTTTCATTAAAGCAGTAGTGCCGCCATCTCCCGGTACGTTGGTATCCACATCGGCATCGAGTAAAACCTTAACTATTTCTAATTTACCGCGAACAGCAGCTAAAGTTAAAGGAGTCTCGCCCAAATTTTGGGCATTGAAGAAAGCATCCCAATCTTCTGGTTCGACCTTTTGCGCGAAGAGGGCAACAACATCCTTGTGACCGTGAAAAACTGCTATAAGCAAGGGGGTGTCTCCTAAATTATTTCTGTGTTGGATGTCGGCACCGCGATCGCAAAGCAACTCCACCATCTCCAGATGACCTTCTGCTGTTGCTAGATGCAAAGCACTCGCGCCCTCGCTGTCTTTAGCATTAATTTCCGCACCGGCATCCAGTAGCTTAGAAGCGATCGCCACATTTCCCTCGGCCGCCGCCGCCATCAAAGCCGTTTCGCCATTTTTATTAGTAAAGTTGACATCCGCACCGGCATTTAATAATGCCATTACCACCTCCAGATGACCCAGATCCGCCGCCAAAGTTAAAGCAGTTTCGCCATCCTTATCCTCAAGATTAACCTCAACACCTGCTTCTAACAACTTTTCTACGGTTTCTAAATCTCCTTCTTCCGCCACCTGCATCAGCCAAGTTTTGCCCTCGACATTTCTGCCGTTGACATCCACCCCGCGTTCTTTGAAAAGTTCGATAATCTCCCCATACTCCCCGCTACCCAACAGCGACAAAGCAGCCTCATCCAAATTAGCCCCCGCCTTTAATAAAGCAGCGATCGCATCTATATCCCCTCGTTCCACTGCCAAACTCAGAGCAGTATTATAGTTTTTATCCGTTGCGTTGACATCGGCCCCAGCAGCCAGCAAAATTTCTACCACAGCCCCATACCCATTAGCCGCAGCCTCCGTTAATGCCGTCGTCCCGAATTTACTCCTGGAGTTGACATCCGCACCCCTCTCGGTCAACAGTTTGGCCGCATCGGCCCGCCCCTGGGCTGCGGCCAACATCAAAGCCGTTTGCCCAGATTGTTTGCTGGAATAATTGACATCAGCGCCTTTATCGAGTAAAGTTCGTGCTATTTCTATGTAGCCTTTTTCCGCAGCTAACATCAAAGCGCTGATCCCTTCTCGATCCCTAGCATTGGGATTAACACCCTTAGCCAGTAAAGCTCGGGCATTAATGATATTGCCATTTTTAGCCGCGCGAACCAAGGAAGGTTCTTGTCTAATAGAAGTCATAATTCGATCGCATAAATAGATAATCCTATGTTTTAAAGTCGCACGAGACCGCCTCGGTGTTATGCTAAGTTTTATGAACTTTTTTTGCCAATCTTAAAGAAGAAGAACGCTATGAACCTTTCAATCCCCGAGTCAGTTAAGCCCTGGCTCAACTTTTTCCATCCAGCTATTATGTTCGTATTGCTGGGGGTCTGCTTTTACGCCCTCTACCTGGGCCTGAAAATCCGTCGCACCAGAAGCGCAGAAGGAGAAGAGAAAAAACAACTCATTAAAGGCCAATTCAAAGACAAACACCACAAAATCGGTTCTTTGCTTTTGGCCTTTATGGTTCTCGCCACCATTGGAGGCATGGGAGTAACCTATATTAATAACGAGAAGTTATTTTTTGGTGCCCACCTCCTAGCTGGCCTGGGCATGACTGGACTTATTGCCGTTTCAGCTTCCCTAACTCCGTTCATGCAGAAAGGCAAAGAATGGGCCCGCTCAACCCACATCGGCCTGAACGTCATACTTTTGGGAATATTTATTTGGCAAGCTTTCACCGGGGTTGAAATTCTCCAACGAATAATCGGCGATCTGTTCTAACTAGGGAATATAGAGAATGGGAAATAGGCAGTTGGGAAAAAGTTAATTATTAATTATTAATTGGTAATTTCTAGCTCGTCCCCCTTCTCTCCTTTCTTAGCTTTTTTTTGTCCATTTTTTTGTCCTGGGAAAGGCAAATCGTGGTTGCTATGAAAGTCTAATTGAGTTTTGTAAGTCAAGCGGCGGGATACCTGTTTGACGATTTTATCTAACAGGCCGTCCCCCGTCTTCTGAATCAAAGATCGAGACATTTTGCGAATAAATTGGGGAAACTTCACCCCCACTGCCAAATCTAAAACCCACTCGGCCCCAGTAATAGTAGTGGGAAGTCCTAACTTTTTGACTTCCGCTTGCGAACAAAACTGCTCCACTGGCATTTCCACCAACTTCATCGTCGCTCGAAAATCTACTTCATATCCAGGTGGCTCGTACCCTTGTAAAGGGATAGTCTCGATCCGATAAATACTTTCGGAGTCAGGTGGGAGCAAATCTAAACCTATTCTTGCTTCAACTTTGTAGCCAAAAGCACCAAAACGACCAATTAATAAATCGTAGCCATTTTCGCCCAAGGGTTCGGCCTTCATCGGTTGGGCGCAACGAGGGAACCAACTGCGATGATCGGCAAAATGTTGGACTGCAGTGTCCAGGTCGGCGTACAATTCCATGCAGTCCGTAAACTGAGCGTGAAACCATGTAGGTTCTGTTCCCTCTGGTATCTCTGTATCTTCCCCCTGTAATTTTTCTGGCACTAGGTTGGGGTCGGTCAATTCTCCGTAATCTTCAATAGGAGTTTGGTTTTCGCCGTCAGGGACAGGTTGCTGCATCATCTGGTCTCCGTGTTTCGATCTTGCCGGCTAATTGTGGCAATGTTTTAGTTAGGTCTAAGTCTATACAATAGAGCTATTGAAATTGGCAAATCATCAAGAAAAATTTAACTTTATCAAAAATAATGAAAGTATTTGTAGCAGGAGCAACAGGCGAAACAGGTCGCCGCATCGTTAAGGAACTCGTCAACCGCAAGATTCCCGTCCGCGCTTTGGTTAGGAATTTGGAGGGGGCCAGAGAAATTCTGCCCCCTGAAGCAGAATTAGTGGTGGGGGATGTTCTAAAAGCCGATAGCCTCCAGAGTGCCATCGGCGACAGTACCGTTTTAATTTGCGCCACGGGGGCACGTCCCAGTTTTGACCCAACGGGGCCATACATGGTGGATTATGAAGGAAATACAAATCTGGTGGATGCTGCTAAGGCTAAGGCGATCGAGCATTTTGTTTTCGTCTCCTCTCTTTGCGTCTCCCAATTTTTTCATCCACTCAATTTGTTTTGGTTAATTCTTGTATGGAAGAAGCAGGCAGAAGAGTATTTACAAAAAAGCGGTTTGACTTACACTATCGTTCGCCCTGGAGGTCTGAAAAATGAGGAGAATCAATTTCCTCTGGTGATGGAGTCGGCAGATACTTTGTTTGAGGGCAGCGTTCCTCGGGTTAAAGTTGCTCTGGTTTGCGTAGAAGCACTTTTCCTACCAGAATCTCGCAATAAAATTGTTGAGATTGTTGCTAAAGAGGATGCTTCTCTCAAGTCGTTTGAGGATTTGTTTGCTTCTGTAAGTTAATGTTATTTAATAAGAGCGCGCGTCACCTCTTATTTGAATGAAAGTAGATCGCAAGTAATTTTTCAGCGTATAAATCTTGTTCGTAGTAATCGCTTTAGCGATTTAAAACACAAATTAAAATCGCTAAAGCGATCGCTACGAACTGCCGGAATACTGTTTTTCTGGAGAGATAAATAATAATACTAAGATAGATGATGCAGCGCCCTGCAGTTATTTTTATTAAACGCCTAATAATAGGCTTTTTCCTCTTCCTAGCTCTTACCTTTTCCCTGAAATTTTTATGGTTCTCTAACCAACCTAATTTCCTCCCTTCCCATAGAGAAAATAAAAGCAATTTTCCACCTTTAGTAATGAAAGATGGCGATCCTTATATTAGGGCTTTAATGCGTACCATATCCGCTAGCGAGTCTAACGTTTCTCAACCTTATCGGGTTATTTATGGCGGCAGAAAATTCTCCGATTTAAGTCGCCATCCAGACTTATGCGTAACTATTATTTGGGGTCCGAATAGAGGTAATTGCAGTACCGCCGCCGGACGGTATCAATTTATAAGTTCTACCTGGGAGGAAATGGCGAAACGGTATCATCCCAATCCTCCCGGGATGTTATTTTGGCAACCCTATAGCTTTGAAGCTGAATATCAAGATGCTGTAGTTCATGCTTGGTTGAGCGATCGCTACTATTGGAAAAACGACATCTCTACTTTATTGCGTCAAGGAAAGTTAAAGAAAGTTTTGCGCTTATTATCCGGTACTTGGACCAGTTTGGGCTACGGGATAGAAACTAATTCTATGAGTCGGCATTTACCCAAAATTTATCAGCAACTTTTAGAAGAAGAAATTCGTTTTGCAGCTACTTCTTCTAGCAAAAACGCCGACTTGGCTTTAATAGAATATTTCCCGAAAAAATTAGATAAAGGCACCGTCGAAAAAGCGTTGAGAAGCCTTGATTTTCCTTTAGTAATTATGCCTGCAATAATTTCCGATTTGCCAAGCAATTCGATTTGGTTTAGTGCCAGAGTCGATATTGATGATGTTAAATTGGTTGCTGAAACTTTAATTAATGCGGGGGTAAAAATTAAAGCGATCAGACCTTTTGCCGAAGATAGAGCATTTTCCGATCTCTTAATTCGGGTAGGGGCAGACCCTCAGATGGAAGAGCGATCGTCCTTGACCTTAGCACAAGTGCGTCAGACTTCAGAGTTTACCCGCTAAAAGTCCATAAAAAAAGCCCCGCCTATTGCAGCCGGGGAAAATTCGACATCAGAGTGCATCTACCAACTTTATATTAACAGAATCGCGGTCAAAAAATATATTTATCCTCAAGGAAAAAAAGCAGCCCCAGGACTAAACGCCGCCAATGGCCTCAGAGAGATAGTCCGCTGCAGCTTCCACCAGAGCTATGCTGTTTTCGTAAACCATGCGAGTAGGTCCGAGAAGGCCAACGCTGCCCATGGGTTGAGAATTAGGCCCATAAGTAGCAGAAACTAGAGTACAAGAGCGAATAGGCTCCAGAGGATTCTCAGAACCAATTCTGACCTTTACTCGCTTAGTTGTCTGGGACTCGGGGGCTTCAAAAATCAAAGGCCACAACTGCTCTTGTTCTTCTTCTAACAAATGAATGATGGTCTGCAATTGTTGGAGTTCGGAAAATTCTGGCAAACGTAACGCTTCTGCCAAACCGCTAATCAAAATTCTGGTATATGTCGGTACCTGGGAACGTCGAGTTAACTCAGCCAACAAGTTTTTAATAGAGTCAGCATAATGTTGAAATTCTTTATCTAACTCCGACCAATCCAGAGAGCATAACTCAGAAAGCGATCGCCCCCGCAGTTTGCTATTGAGGAAATTTGACAAAATGTGTAATTCTCTATCCACATCTTCGGGATTTTGTGGTAACTGACTATCGAGCGATCGACCCATGCCTGAAGTTGCCGCAGTTAGATCCATCAAAAACGATTGAGTTTCGTAAGTATTAGTCACTACAATCAGCATCACCTTTTGAGGTTCAATTTGTAGCAATTGCAAATGTCGCAACTTCGCCGTCGAAGTTTGGGGCATAGTTACCAAAGTAATATACCCGCTCAAAGTTGCCAAAACTTGGGCAGCCCCTCGCAGTACGGCTTCTACGCGACACTCAGACAAATTAAGCTGTTGTTGTAAGACGGACTCTACCCCATTCGCCACAGTTTCCGAGGGAGTCATCAATTGGTCCACATAAATTCGATAGCCAGAGTCAGACGGTACTCGTCCCGCTGAAGTATGAGGTTGATATAAAAGTCCCGCTTTTTCTAAAAAATTCATCCCGTTACGGATAGTCGCGGGACTGACCTTGAGTTTGTATTCTTCTACCAGAGATCTCGAGCCCACTGGTTCTGCTGTAGCAATATAGTGACGAATGGTTGCCCAGAGAATATGTTGCTGTCGGTCGTTGAGAGAAAGTTGGACTGGCATGAGCAGAATTAATGGTAAGTTGCCGTTCTACTGAGGAATTGCTTTTGCCGAAGGCGGGCTTTGTTGGGTTGTATTTTTAAGATAGCAAATATCGCCCATTGTAAATGGGGCTACTTTCTGCAACCGTAGTAAATAATTGCTCTGTAGGTTGGGCTCTGCGCCCCGCGCAACCCAACAATACTATTCTATTCTTGGAGAAAAGAATTTTTGGAAGTCCCTAAATGGGACTACTAGCACTGCACAGCTAAAGTGGTGGGTAAAGCAAAAGTTCGTAGTAATCGCTTTAGCGATTCTAAGATATCAATCGCTAAAGCGATTACTACAAGCTAGCCTGCGAAGTTTACCCAGCACTTTAGCTGTGACGAGCTACTACTTTCTGCAACCGTAGCAAAAGCAACAAATTTAGCTGGGCAGGCATGGCCCACCCAGACCTATTTAATAGCGCTTAACCCCAGGATCTACGATCGCAGAGTAGGCATCTATACCCCCAACAATATTTTTGACATTGCTAAACCCTTGTTGGACGAGCCATTGACACATCTGCGCCGATCGCATTCCGTGATGGCACAGCACCAGAGTTTCTCGGTCGGCATCTAGCTTGCCGTGTATTTGGTCCGACCATTCGGCAAACTCGCTTAAGGGGAAAATTTCAAACCCTTCGATACTTGCCAATTCAACTTCTTGGGGTTCTCGCACGTCAACCAGTTGGAGATTTTCTGTTCCTTCTGTTAAGCGAAGGGCTAGTTCTTCAACGCTAATAGTTGCTATGGACTGTGGGGAATTTTGACCTGACATCTGATTTACTACCTCACCACGCTAGGAACGATTTTAACTATCAATAATTTCCTGGAGCTTGCCTGCCTGAGAACCTTCCAAACGGGGGCCTTGAATTTGAACCACCTCAGAAGCCAAATAATTGCCCCAGCGAGCCGCTTGGACTGCGGTATGACCGTGGGTAATACCAAACAAAACTCCACCAGCAAAAGCATCTCCAGCCCCCACTGTATCGAGGGCCTTCACTGGAAACCCGGCTACATGAGTAACCTGGTTATTTTCCACTACCAGACAGCCGTTGGGACCATCAGTGATAAAAGCAGTAGTTACGAGCTCGCCTATTTTTGCCGCGCAATCTTCTAAAGATTCCATGCCGCAAAAACTCCGCGCCTCTTCGGCATTACAAAATACTAAATCGCAATAATCTCCAATTAGCTTGCGGAAATCATCAGCAAAACTATCTACTAAAAACTTATCGGAAAAAGTAAAAGAAACCCGGACTCCATTACGCTTAGACTTTTCCATAGTTTCGATACAAGCGGCTCTGGTGTCGGGCCCGCTCCAGAGATAGCCTTCTGAGTAACTGTATTTAGAGCAATTGAGCCGTTCTACATTAATATCGCTCTTAGTTAGTCCGATGGAAACTCCCAAATTAGTACACATAGTCCGTTCTGCATCTGGAGTTGTCAAAACCAAACAAGTTCCAGTCGGACCTTGAGAGACTGGGGCGGGGGTGACGTCAAATTCTACCCCAACTTCTAGCAGGTCTTGGCGATAAAATTCGCCGTTGGTGTCCCCGGCAACCTTGCCGGTATAAAAAGCAGTACCACCACTCTGGGCGATCGCGATAATGGTATTAGCTGCCGAACCTCCAGAACGCAATTTTAGCTCGGTATTTTCCAGCTCGTGCAAAAGTGCCCCTTGCTGTTGGGCATCTACCAGGGTCATTCCACCTCGATTAATATCGTGTTTTTTGATGAAATCATCTTTGACAAATGCTAAGATATCAACTAGAGCGTTGCCGACGCCAAAGACATCTATTGACTTTGAGTTTTCGATGTTTTCTGTCATTTTACCTTCCTTATTTGTTCCCGATTGATTTTACATCAGAGCTCGCCGCAAAAGTCAATTTTTATGTAGGGGCAAAGCAGAATGGCGGTCAATTTTGGTAAAAATCCCCGGTGAATGGTATTTTCTTTATGCTTTGCCCCGTCTTTATTAATGCTACGAGGTCTATGGAGTCGCCCCTATTAGACTCAGAACCACCCTCAAGGTTTTAATTTACCAATTAATTTTCGCAAACAAATCCATAACTCAAGTTATTTATGAAAATTCCTCCAGGCAAAGCAGCTTCAATAACAAGCTTACTTTTATTGTTATTTTTTCCGAACTTTTTAGTCCTCTTAGGATATACTGTTAACGAGAGTATTTTCTTGGGGATTGTAGCGGGTGTTTCTGGGGGCTTAATTGCCGGTTGGAGTCATACAGAACCGGAAGAAAAGAAACTAGAAGAAGCAGAAGCAAAAGCAGAAGAAGGGGAGAAAACGGAATTGGAAACGACTCAAGCCTCTGGCGATAGTTCGTCGGTTGAGGAGGAAAAGAATAATGAAGACGTAAGCGATAAAGATCCTTCTGCTTATTCTTTACCCCGAGAAATAAGGGAAAAATATAACATTAATAATAGAGATCGAACTACTCAATTACCCAAAAATTACGAACTAACATTCATAGATAGCGTATCGCCCAAAGAGGATGAAAAAGCAGAGGATAAATCATCTGAAGAAAATGATGATAATTTTCAAAAATCAGCAAAAAAGATGAGCGAAGCCTCAAGTCGCGCCCGTAGGAAAGGGGTATCTTTATTTTCGTGGTTCTTGATGAAGGAAGGAGGCTCATCTAAAAGCCACCGCCGTTAATACTAAAAAAAAGGAAAAGCTACCGATAGGCAATTTCCGGGAGCATCTCAGAGAAAGCAAAAATAAAATTTTCCTATTACCTATTACCGTTTTCCCCATTACCAAAAAGCGTTAATTTTTGGGGTTTTTTCAAAATTGAGATGCTCCCCAATTTCCTATTTCCTATTTCCTATTCCAAGTTGTCCCCAAATGTTTTTATTTCTTTCTAAGCTATTACCGCTCTTTATTTATCCTCTGGGACTGAGTTGCCTGCTGACGATCGTAGGTTTAGTTTTGCTGTGGCGTAGAAATTCCAGAGGGGCAGCAGGAGCAATTCTTACGGCCTTAACTGTCATCATCATTGCTAGTAACGGTTGGGTTTCGGGGTGGTTAGTGAAATCTCTAGAGTCGCAAAACTTGCCAAAAGCCGAATTGCCCCAAGCAGAAGCTATTGTAGTTTTAGGGGGGGGAGTTAAACCCGCTACTCCTCCGAGGCCCAATGTGGATGTCAGCGAAGCGGGCGATCGCATTATTTACGGTGCAGAATTATTCCGCCAGGGCAAAGCGCCTTGGTTAATACTGAGTGGGGGTAGGATCGATTGGAAAGATGGTGGGCCACCAGAGTCGGAAGACATGGCCTATCTAGCTGAGATTATGGGCGTACCGAGATCGGCAATTTTGCAAGACCCCAATTCTCTTAATACTCATCAAAATGCGGTGGAGGTGCGGAAAATTCTGGAGAGTAAAGGAATTAAAGGTTCTGTTTTATTAGTAACTTCTGCCATGCATACCCCGCGATCGCTCTTAGTTTTCCAGCGTCAGGGTATTAACGTTATAGCAGCGCCGACAGATTTTTTAGTGACTGAAAACTATATTTCTCAAGAAGAAACCAGTTGGTTCGCTCATTTGCTAAATTTGCTTCCCGACGCTTACAACCTCCAGGAATCTACCAAAGCCTTAAAGGAGTACGTCGGTTTAGTGGTTTATCGTCTCCGGGGCTGGATTTAATTTCGTTATACCCATACTCCTACTCTTTTCACCACCGTGCTAACCTGAAAATAGATTGCAAATAGGAGTTTGACCTAATGTCCCAGGAGTTGAGACGGATAATTCCAAAACCCGAGCAACCCGCTGCAGAAATTCTCCAAGCTCATCAAGCAGCCCAGGAGTTTTATCGAGAAGTTGAATATCGCGAAAACTTTAAAAACTATTGCCAGTGGTACTGCGCCACTGCCCAACAACACCAAGAAGAACTAAAAAAAATGCAAGGAGACATTAATATTTTCGGCTGGTTTCGGCGCCGCTTTGGAAATTAATAAATTTAAGTTTAGCTCGATGCATCGAGTGGATTTCAATAATTAATAAAGCCCAAAAATAGCATCTTACCTGTGACGGGAAACGTAGAACAGGCGTCTCGCCTGTTAGGAACAAACGTAGAACAGGCATCTTGCCTGTGACGGGAAAGTTTTTTTATTTAGGTAAAAATCTATCTAAAGCCTTTTTTAATTCTTCAATTTCTACATCAATATCACCATCTTTAGCCGCTCTAGAAATACATTCGCTTAAATGTTCGTCTAAAATCATTCTCGCTACCCGGTCTAAAGCACCTCGAACTGCTGCTATTTGAACTAAAACTTCAGGACAAGGACGACTTTCTTGTAGCATAGTTTTAACACCTCGAATATGCCCTTCAATTCGAGATAATCTATTTACCAAACTGCGCAAATATTCATCATTATGAACGTGGGAATGTACAGAATTTTTCTGGTCTTCTAAAGAAGGGCGATCGCTTTGTTTAGAGTTTTTCAACGACCTCTCTGGTAAAGGATCGGATTGTATCATAAAGTTTTGAATAAATGAATACCGTAGATTAAGACAATCTCCGATGTTAATTATGCTGACAAACTTGCAAATTAATCCGATAAAGCTGCAAGTAATTAAATCGTATATAGCAATCCCAAACACCGTTGCGTCCAAAATTTTACCGCTTTTAGGCAACAGGCAACAGGCAACAGGCAAGAGTTTTAGAGTTTTTTTCTACTTTTTAACTTTTTACAACCAATGCACGGATTGCTATATTTAAGTCTAACTTTTAGCGGAACCACCTTACGTTTTGGCGGATAACAGGCAATCGCCCCTTGGCGGATAACAGGCAATCGCCCCTTGGCGGATAACAGGCAATCGCCCCTTGGCGGATAACAGGCAATCGCCCCTTGGCGGATAACAGGCAATCGCCCCTTGGCGGATAACAGGCAATCG
>JAXHVR010000069.1:24423-30861 GCA_034189005.1 Cyanobacteriota bacterium
CCCCTTGGCGGATAACAGGCAAGATGCCTGTTCTACTAACGGCACGGACGGGGACCGAGCCCCGTAAGCTTTTAATTATGTAGGCATTTAGCTACTTTGTACGATTTCTAATTCATCCTCTCGGAGGTGGGCCTTAAACTTTTTGCTAAATTGAACTAAAATCGGCAAATTAGCACTAACCGGTCTGCCGTTCCATTCAGTAACAATGGCCTTGACATCCCCTTCTAGCCCTTTAATATCAAAAGGCTGCCCTCGATTTTCTGGATGAATGTAAACAATCACAGATTTATTAACGCGAACCCGATCGCCCGTTTTTAACAAAGAACTCATAGACAAAAAAACCTTTCTGTTTCCTCTCAAATTGCCAGAACCAGTGCAACTCATTTAGAGCGACAACAGCACGACAATTTATTTATTCTCCCATACAAGGGGCGTGCTGCCACCTACTAGCGCAACACAGCTAAAATGGTGGGTGGGCAGACGCGGGGACGCGGGGACGCGGGGACGCACAGACGCGGAGACGCGGGGACGCGGGGACGCGGGGACGCGGGGACGCGGGGACGCGGGGACGCGGAGACGCGGGGACGCGGGGACGCGGGGACGCGGGGACGCGGGGACGCGGGGACGCACAGACGCGGAGACGCGGGGACACTGGAATGGGTCTCACCTTCGACCTGTCTCCCCTTGGACGTGTCTCCGTGTCGATTTTACCCACAATTTTAGCCGTGACGCGCTACTACTCAAAGAGAAGACTGGTTTGTTCCTGGGGCAATTGACTCAGGTACGGGAGTTTCCCAGGGGTAAGGAAGCTCCTCTGGTGTCCGATCGCGATTGCGCCACCAAGCCACCCCCAAGGCCAACAGTAAAAAGACCAATACCCCACCGACGAGCAGCCAAACTTTCCAATTTCTTTCGTCATTCACTGATGTCGGTTCTGCTTCTGGCACGCTCTCATCGTACAGCAACACCTTAGAAGCCTCGGACATTTCCGACTCCTGGAGAGGCTCTGAAGCAGGCACTTCTGGAGGTGGGTCGTTTTTTGTCAATACCAATTTCTGAGGGGAAACCCGACAGTGAAACAGTACCACAGAAGTATTATCGTGGCCATTTTTATGATTTGCTAAATCGATCAGAGATTCAACGGCAGCCTGCAAAGGAAGTTCTCCATTAAGAACGGGGGATGCGTAATGATGCCAATATTTCTCGATCCAATCGTTATCGCTGAGTCCGTCAGAACACAGGAGCAACAGGCCGTCGTCTTCTATCACAAAACGCCGAACCGTAGGCTCGATAGATTCTCCATCCCTAGTACCCAAAGCTTGAGTTAGGGCGCCGGCATCGGGACGTTGGAGGGCCTCCCAATACAGACAGCGACCGAGCAGAACCTCTCTAGCAGCCACATCATCATCCACCGTTAGCTGCTGGCAGGAGTCTGGAGTCAGCCAATAGGCCCGACTATCTCCTACATGAGCCACATACAACTCGTGGGCATTTTTTGGTTGGGAATCTACGGAAGTTGTGACTTCTTGGGGCAACTGGAGAGCCATAACGAGAGTAGTACCCATGCGCTGCCGATACTCTCGTCTCTGTTCGTCATTTTTGGTAGCGATCGCGTTATTGACTACCCGAATAATTTGTGCCAGTTGCCGGCTGACAAGTTCTGGCTGTATCAATTCTGGCTGAGTCGTCACCTGAGTTATGAGGCAGTTAACCAGATATTTCAGATTTTCGATACCCAACTGACTGGCTACTTCTCCTCCTTCATGGCCACCTACCCCATCGCAAATAATTCCAAGCCCTGGAATTAGTTGGTGGTTAGGAGGAGTGCTGCTTTCTTCTAGATCGTTTTTTGTCGGATAGCAGCTATCTTCATTGTGCAAGCGTACCGGACCAGTAGTTGTAGCCCCTGCTATTTCCAAATTTAAGGGTAGTTGGGCTGCTTGTTCTAATAAAAGTTGATTTAATCGACCGGCGATCGCCTCCCACTCTTCCCCACCTGCCAAACCATAGCTGATGTCTTGCAGAGCTTGTTGTATTGATGGTTGGGCCGTCCCGGACAAGTTCAACCAGAAATCTGCTAAATCTCGCGAGGTTGGTTTATCCCTGGGAGACTCCAACTCCAGCAGTCGCACTCGCCAATGGTCAACCCGCAGATTTTCTGACAGCAAACTAGAGGCTACTCCATACTTTGATAAAGGTTTCCACAACTCGGCTATCTGCCAGAGCCAATAAAGCTGACGGACTGCCGTAGCCGTTGGCCAAGCTTCTGTCAAAGAAGGAAGTAAATGGCCCGTTGAATCTAAAGGCGCCTTTTCTAAAAGAACGATCTGCCTGGCATCGGCTTCTTCTGGGGGTTGATAAAAACCATAGACTTCTGGAATATGAATTCTATGAGAATATAAAAATAGATAAGGAATAATATACTCGGGCAGTTCTTCCGGGGCGAATGGTAGCTCTCCCGGCCTAGTATCCAGCCAGACTTGAGGGGCTACGACTTGATAGCGATCGCCTAGCAACTCTCCCGGCGCAAAATCCGCCGCTGCTAAACCCACTGCCCATAAATAGCGATAAACTAAAGGACTTTGACAAGTTTCGCATTCGTGACGGCCTAAAGAGTTTAGGGGATTAGGACAATTTTGATTGGAGCAATACATCGGCAGTGGGGAAGCGAAAGTATATTTTAAGTCAAACAACCTGTGCTGTAGTTGACAGGTCAAAATTTCGTGCTGGGAGAGGGAGAGACATGGGGAGCACGTCACCTTTGAGGCGAAGCAAAAACGTACTGCTTTTTGTTAGTTGTTAGTTGTCAGTTGTTAGTTGGCAAAAAAAAATCTATTTACAAAACTGACGCGATCCCGAGACATGAAATTATTGAGCTATTTTTAATCGGGGAAAAAGCACTCTTGACCCCATTACTGAAGCCCCGCATTATGGGCAATAGGTTGTATTCTATCACCTAAATAGTCGGTAGCGGGACTCATCCTCCACTCAATCTCTACTGCTGCGATAAAATATAAAGTACATTAATTCGGATCTATGGTATGAGTCTTAATCCGACAATCTTTTGGTTATTGGCCGGAGCCGCTTTATGTTTGATGGAGTTGTTCGTACCGACGGCCTTTGTCATATTTATGATGGGACTGAGCGCCTTTGTTCTGGCGGCAGTGTCCCTGGTTTTGCCTTCTGTCAGCGTACAAGTGACCCTGTGGATGTTGTTGTCGGTGGTGTCGATCTTTTTCTTACGTCGGTTGTTACCTAAGACAAAGGTGGCCGCTTTGAGCGATGCCCAGGAGGTGGAAACTTTGACTGAGATACCACCAGGTGGAGCGGGCAGGGTACTCTATGAAGGAAATTCTTGGCGTGCTAAGTGCGAGGATGAAACTTTAGCCGTAGCAGCGAACGAAAGGGCGATCGTTGTCAGACGAGAAGGCAATACTTTATTCGTCATGCCCGAAAAATTGTTGCGCTATTAAAACAACATTGCCCTACCAAAACTACAAGGAGGAAGAAAATGGCAGAATGGATTTTTGTAATAATTTTGGCGGTTTTTGGAACTACGGCAGCTAAAGGTATCAGAATCGTCAATCAAGGTAACGAAGCTTTAGTAGAAACTTTGGGAAAATATAGCGGTCGGAAACTAGAACCTGGTCTGAATTTTGTCGTACCTTTCTTAGACCGCGTTGCTTACCAAGAAACTATCAGAGAAAAGGTTTTAGATATTCCGCCCCAACAATGTATTACTCGCGATAACGTGGCTATTAGCGTCGATGCTGTGGTTTATTGGCGGATTATGAATTTGGAGAAAGCTTTTTATAAAGTAGAAAATCTCCAAGCGGCAATGGTTAATCTAGTTTTAACTCAAATACGTTCGGAAATGGGTAAATTAGAACTAGATCAAACTTTCACTGCCAGAACGGAAGTTAACGAGTTTTTGCTGCGAGAATTAGACATTGCCACTGACCCTTGGGGAGTGAAAATAACTCGGGTAGAATTGCGGGATATTTCTCCTTCTAAAGCGGTTCAAGACTCTATGGAATTACAGATGAGTGCCGAACGGAAAAAACGAGCCGCAATTTTAACTTCTGAAGGTGAAAGAGATTCCGCAATTAACTCCGCAAGAGGTAAGGCAGAAGCTCAAGTTTTGGGGGCTAAAGCTAGCCAACAAGCTACTATCTTGGAAGCTGAGGCCGAAAAAAAGGCGATCGTTCTTAAAGCGGAAGCAGACCGTCAAGGTCAAGTCCTCAAAGCTCAAGCTACTTCCGAAGCTTTGCAAATTGTAGGTAAGATCTTAGAAAGCGACCCACAAGCTAAAGAAGCTCTTCAATTTTTGTTAGCTCAAAGTTATATGGATATGGGTCTTAAAATTGGCAGCAGTGACAGTAGTAAGGTGATGTTCATGGATCCCCGCGCTATTCCTGCTACTTTGGAAGGGATGCGCTCTATTATGGCAGATGGGGAAAATGTCGAGTTGAAAAAAATGTAACTGTTAGCGGTTAGCTAGTTTGTAGTAATCGCTTTAGCGATTTTTCTTTTATTTTAAATCGCTAAAGCGATTATTGAATCGCTGAAGTAAACCCAGATCGATACCCCGTTGGCCCCCCTTTAAAAGGGGGAGTTTGAAAAAATATTGTTCCCCCCGCAGAATCGGGGGGCTGGGGGGGATCGCTCCAGTCGTATCTCATACATTTAAGAATCGCTAAAGCGATTACTACGAACAATTATTAATTATTAATTATTAATTATTAATTACTTAAGATTTTTCAGTTAGAGAACAGCGATCGCAGACTCCAAAAAACTCCAAAGTATGATAGTAAATCTTAAAACTGTGGGAACCTTGAAGCTCGATCTCTAAATCGCGGACGGGACATTCGTTAATAGGGACGGAGATTCCACATTCGACACAGGTGAGGTGATGTTGGTCTTCCTGGACGCAACTGTAGAGAGATTCGCCGTTGGCCAAAGTTCTGGCCTGTACGATACCTTCGCGCTTGAGAGCATCCAGAGAGCGATAGACCGTTGCTAGACCAATGGGGCGATCGCTCTGACGCAGCTCTAAATAAAGTTGCTGGGCCGAAAGCGATCGCTTCTGGCCCTTTAATAAATTTAAAATTAGCTCTTGGGAACGGGTGCGACGGGTACTCATGGCCAGTCTCAATCTTGTTTGGAGGTGTAGTTTTATTTTAATCCAAGCCTCCAAGCGCTATAATCCTTTTGAGAAATAGAAGAGAATTTAGATTAAAAATTTACTGTGACTAAAAAATATCTCGCACAAATTTATGTTACTCTTCGCCCCTCAGTTTCCGACCCTGCCGGTAATGCAGTTCGGTCTGGGTTGGCACAGATGGGCTACGATAATGTCGATCGCTTAAGAATTGGTAAATATATAGAAATGACTGTAAGCGCAGGCGATCCCAATACAGCTAAAGAACAAATAGATGCTGTTTGCGATCGCTTATTGGCAAATCCGGTAATAGAAAATTATCGATTCGAACTGCAAGAACAACCAAATGCAGTAGTGCAATAGCAACTATCTACTCGCCAATCAAAAAACAAAAATAGAAGTTATGAAATTTGGGGTTATAGTCTTTCCTGGTTCCAATTGCGATCGGGATGTAGTTTGGGTTACTTCTGGATTGCTCGACCGACCGACCCGTACCATCTGGCATCAAGAAACGGATATTTCTGATGTAGATGTCATAGTTTTACCGGGGGGTTTTAGCTACGGAGATTATTTAAGATGCGGAGCGATCGCTCGCTTTTCTCCAGTTATCCCCGCCGTAGTCGAACACGCCAATAAAGGCAAGTTTGTTTTAGGTATTTGTAACGGCTTTCAGGTATTAACTGAAGTGGGATTATTGCCCGGTGTTTTAACTAGAAACCAAGACCTACATTTTATTTGCGATCGCCAGCTTTTAAAAGTAGAAAATACTAACAATCCTTGGACTTCTGCCTATTCATCTGGAGAAGTAATTAACTTACCAATAGCTCACGGCGAAGGTCGTTATTATGCCGATGCCGACACCCTCGCCCAATTAGAAGATAAAGACCAAATTTTATTTCGCTATTCTACTGCTAATGGCCAAGTTAATACTGCTGGGAACCCTAACGGTTCCCTCAACAATATTGCGGGAATTTGCAACGCTAAAAAGAACGTTTTAGGTATGATGCCACACCCAGAAAGAGCCTCAGAACCGGTCTTAGGCGGCAGCGATGGCATCAAATTATTTGAAGGATTATTAACCGGTGCTGTTAGTGCGTAGGGAATTGGGAATTGTTAGTTGTTAGTTGTTAGTTGTTAGTTGTTAGTTGTTAATTGTTATAACGATTATTGAATCGGTGAAGTACACCCCGATCGATCCCCCTAAATCCCCCTTGAAAAGGGGGACTTTGAACTGTTCCGGCTCCCCCCTTCTCAAGGGGGGCAGGGGGGGATCGCTC
>JAXHVR010000007.1:0-4988 GCA_034189005.1 Cyanobacteriota bacterium
GGGTTGGCAGAAGCAATTAACTCGGCCCCAGTATTCAATAAATTCTCAACCTTCTGCTGCCCCAACTCGTCGGCAATTTCCGGTTGCAACATATTATAAACTCCCGCGCTTCCACAACACAAAGCAGCATCAATAGGTTCGCGCAACTTCACTCCCGGGATATTTTTAAGCAACTCCCGGGGCGGCAAACTAATCTTTTGTCCGTGCAGCAAATGACAGGCATCCTGATAGACGAGAGTCAATTCCTCATCGTCAGTTAAAGGCGAAAGTTCCGCAGTTAAACCAACATTTGCCAGAAACTCTTGCACGTCTTTAACTTTATTAGAAAACTCCGTCGCCTTCTGGGAGTATTCCGAGTCGTCCGCCAAAATATGACCGTATTCTTTTAGAGTATGACCGCAACCCGCCGCGTTAATAATAATTGCATCCACTCCCATATTTTCAAAACTGTTTATCATTTGTTTTGCCAAACTATGAGCTTGTTTGGTTTGTCCTTGATGTTCTGGCAGGGCAGCGCAACAACCTTGACCTTTGGGAATGACGACTTCGCAACCGTTGGCAGTTAAAACTCGCACCGTCGCCTCGTTTACTGGAGAGAAAAATAATCGCTGGACGCAACCTAAAATCATCCCTACTCGATAGCGTTTTTCTCCTTTGGCGGGGATGACATCTGGCAAATTATCGCGGAAAGAGTCGGGGGTAATTTCAGGTAAAATAGAATCCATCGCCGCCAAACGAGGATTGACTTTTTTCAAAACTCCTGTTTGGCGCATTAATTGTTGAAAGCCTAATTTTTGATAGAGGAAAAGAGGCAGCAATAAAGGTCGGAGTCGGTTGGGATAGGGGAAGAGATTAAAAATTAGGGTTCTAATGAATTTATCGGGAAGAGAACGAGGAATATTTCGTTCCACTTGGGGGCGAGTTGAGGCGATTAATTTGTCGTATTGAACTCCAGAAGGACAGGTGCTAACGCAGGCGAGACATCCCAAACAAGTATCGAAATGTTCGCTGGTAATTTTGTTCAGCGGCGCGTCTCCTTCGTTAATAGCATCCATTAAATAAATTCGCCCTCGCGGAGAGTCCATTTCTTTCCCGATAACTCGGTAACTGGGGCAAGTTGACAAACAAAAACCGCAATGGACGCAGGCATCTATTAATTTAGCATCTGGCGGATTTTTTGCGTCAAAACCGGGAATTTCTGAGGAGTTTAAATGAGGATTTTGACCGAGAAAATTACTTTCTTTTGCTGGAATTGTTTTATCTGTAGTTTGCATGATTATTTTATTAAATTCGTAGCTATCGCGCTTTAGCGATTTCCCCCGTTCGTAGTAATCGCTTTAGCGATTTATTTTCTAAAAAAAACGCCGGGGATTGAGAATATTTTGAGGATCGAACTGTCGTTTAATTTTGCGCATTAAATCGACACCATTACCATTATAACCCCAAACATCTAAATTTTGCTTAATCTCAACTGGGGCGGACAAAACTGTAAGAAAACCGCCTCGCTCTTCGCACCAGCGGCGCATCTCTATAAGCCTATCTATAGAAATAGAATCAAACCGCAATACTCCCAGACCGACACCGGCATGAATTAAACCAGTGCCGCTTTCTAATTTATTCAAAGTAACTGCGGCTTCGGTGGGAATTACTCCTATTTTACAAACAACTTCCGATTCTCCGACGTTTTCCCACATTTTTTGTTTTAATCTTTGCCATAATTCTGCTTCATTATTGCCAGAAAGATTTGCCGATAAACCTAATTTTTCAGCTAACTCCAATAGCCGATCGCTCTGTTGCTTGACGCTATCCGTCACTGTTTGGAACCTAACCATTAATCCCATACCTTTACCTAAGTTTAACTCCTCCACTAATTGAGCGGAAAGTAAATCGAAAGCAACGGGAGTTAAAGCAGAAGATAATAAGGTTTGACTTGCTTGGGAAATTGCATCAGTTTCTCCAACCAGTACCGCCGTTGCCGATGCTTCTGGGAGGGGATAAGTGCGGAGAGTGACTTCGGTTATGACGCCTAGAGTTCCGTAGGAACCTGTTAGTAACTTCATCAAATCGTAACCCGCTACGTTCTTAACCACTCGCCCTCCTCCTTTAGCAATTTTGCCGTCGGCACGGACGAAGCTAATACCTAATAATAAATCTCGAACCCCCCGATACCGCTGTCGCAGGGAACCGGTGTCCGCCGTGGCAACGATGCCGCCGATGGTGGCCTTATCCGGGTAAGCGGGGTCGAGGGGTAAAAATTGGCCGGTTTTTGCCAGAATTTGTTGCAACTCGGCAAACTTCATGCCCGCCTGGACGGTGACGGTTAGATCGCCGACTGCGTGTTCGATGAGGGAGTGGAGGCGATCGCTACAAACAACAACCTTCGCTCCCTCAACCAAACCGCCCCAAGAAAGCTTGCTGCCGCTGCCGCAAATTAACAGGGGCCACTGTTCTTTATAAGCTAAGGCAATAACAGCTATAAATTCTTCTTTATTGTTGGGGTAAATAATGCAATTTATGCCGATCGGTGGAGCGATCGCCTTAGAGATTTTTTCCCTCTCAATAACATCGAATTCCTCCCAAACATAGCAGTTGTCCGCACCAACAATAGTTTTTAATTTATCTAGCACAAAAAATCAGTCCTTGTAAATAGCTTCAATAATAACTATAATAGAAATACAGGCTTAGAGGATGAAAAGAATCTCATCATGGCTTTTTTGAGAAAGCCAATTTGAAGTAAAAAACTAATTTAATAGATGAGCAAAACTAATAATGTATCGAAGAAGCGCCTTTCTACAGGAGTAGTCGGTTTAGACGAGGTGCTAGACGGAGGCCTCCTCGCAGGAGGAGCGTATTTAGTCAGAGGGTGTCCCGGTAGCGGCAAGACTACCTTGGGAATGCATTTTTTAGGGGCGGGTAGCTCTCAAGGGGAAAAAACCTTGTTCATTACCATCGCAGAATCAGAAGCTCAACTGCGTCGTAATGCTACCAATAAAGGTTTCGACCTAACCAACGTGGCCTTTCTCGACCTAAGTCCCACTTCCGACTTCTTCACCGAGGTCCAAAGCTATGACATCTTCTCCCCCGCAGAAGTAGAAAGGGAACCCATCACCCAACGAATTGTCCAACAAGTCCAGGCCCAGCAACCCAAGCGAATATTTGTAGATTCGGTGACCCAGTTTCGGTATCTGGCGGTGGATGAGTTTCAGTTTCACAAACAAATCTTATCCTTCCTGCGCTTTCTGCAAGAAAGGGATACCACCGTGCTTTTGACCTCCGAAGCGGGGCCCGAAGCACCGGACGAGGGCCTGCAATTTCTCGTGGACGGCATTATAAATTTGGAGATAGCTCAAACAGAACGCACCCTCAGCATTTACAAGTTTCGCAACTCCAGATACGACCAGGGCAACCATTCAATGATTTTAACCGACCTAGGGATGAAGGTCTTTCCTCGGGTTATACCCGATCGATTCTCTCGGGAGTTTGAGCGCGAAGTTCTCCCGTCCGCTATCCCCGGACTCGACAAAATGTTGCACGGGGGTATAGAGCGCGGTACTGTAACCATGTTAAGCGGGCCCGGAGGGGCGGGCAAGACTAGCATGGGAATCAAGTTTCTCACAGAAGCAGCCATGAGGGGCGAACGCTCGGTGGTTTGTTGTTTTGATGAAACTCCTAGCACTCTGGTCGAACGGTCGAGAAAGCTCAATATGCCTATAGATGAGGCGATGGAGGCAGGAAATTTAGTGGTTTCAACTTTTGAACCTCTAGATAAGACTCCAGATGAGTTCGCTCATCTGCTGCGCGAGGAGGTGGAGCAACGAAATACTAAATTGGTCATGCTCGACAGCATCAGCGGTTATCATCTCTGCTTCCCACAGGAGTACACGGTCGAGCATATGCATCGTTTGTGTCGCTATCTCAAAAACATGGGGGTAGCTGTTATTGTCATTAATGAAGTCCAGGCCATCAGCGGTAAGTTTCAAATTACCGACATGAAGATCTCTTACCTGGCAGATAACGTGCTTTTCCTGCGCTATTTAGAAGTAAAAGGGGAGTTGCGCAAAGCTGTTGGCGTTCTCAAAAAGCGCTTGAGCGATTTTGAAAAAACTTTACGGCCAATGAACCTAACTTCAGATGGTATTAAGGTGGGCGAACCGATGCTCAATTTGCGAGGTATTCTCAAAGGACACCCGGAATTTCAAGATTGAGGTACACTCTATCTAGCAGGCTAGTAAAACTGACGTTGAGTAAAGATACTTAACAAAAATGTCATTTCCAACCAATCGCTCTTAAATTGTTATTAAATGTTCCTACAGACAGGATTTTGGCGAACTAAAACTTCCCCAAAAAACTCTCAATTATTAAAAAATCTAATCCATTTAAGACTGGTTTTAACAATCGTTTAGAATTTTCCTCCGATGCCTTTGCTCTGGTCTGCATTAATAAAAATTACGCGCTGATAACCTGTTTTTGCGATCGCGACAGCCACCTCAAAAACTGCTTATTATCTCGCGTAATTTTATTTGCGTATATAAAAAGGCAGTAGGTTAAAAGGGAAATGAGAACACAGACAGCAGAGACAAATACTCTCGACGGTCGTAGAGGATTGATTTTAGCATTGGATAAAAATTTATCTAATTTGGAATTGCTGAGAAAGTTTTTAGGTCGCGAAGGATATGGAGTTATTGGCGTTTCTAGCATAGAACAATTTAAGGAAAAAATATTAAAGGAACCGGCTATTAACCTAGCTGTTGTTGATGTCAGCGGTTTCGATCGCCGAGTTTGGAATTGTTGCGAAAAACTCAAAATGTTGGATATCCCCTTTATCGTACTTTCACCCCAGCAAAGCGCTACGATTAAGCAACAAGGAATTAACTACGGCGCTGAGAAAATTATGGTTAAACCTTTGATTCTCAAAGATTTTTTGAGTGCTATTTGTAATTTCGTAAATAATTAAAGCCATAACTATAGTAATCCCTTCGCGAATGGTA
>JAXHVR010000007.1:5088-95459 GCA_034189005.1 Cyanobacteriota bacterium
ATTAACTACGGCGCTGAGAAAATTATGGTTAAACCTTTGATTCTCAAAGATTTTTTGAGTGCTATTTGTAATTTCGTAAATAATTAAAGCCATAACTATAGTAATCCCTTCGCGAATGGTATAGCAATTATTGAATCCATGAGGTACATTCGGAACGATCCCCCCCTGCCCCCCTTAGAAAGGGGGGAGCCGGAACAGTTCTAAGTCCCCCTTTTTAAGGGGGATTTAGGGGGATCCAGCGGGGTGTACTTCACCGATTCAATAATCGCTATAATAAATCCAAAAATGGATTAAAATTTAACAAATAACTCTGGCGGAGCGTTAATACTTTCTAAATATCCGAATTATTTTTTCAACTATTGTAAGATCGAGTCCCAATAAATGCAGCCAGCGGAAAAACAAGAGAGTAGAAAAGGCAAAGCCAGTAAAATCCATGGTTTTATGCCTTTAACCCAATTGGGAAAATGTTAATTGTTAATTATTAATTGATAGAAGAGGATTGCTATGGCTATGGATAGAGTTTTACTGATGTTAGAATCAACGCAAAATTTGCAGATATTAAGAAAGCTTTTGGCTAAAAAGTATGAAGTTTTATTATACCAAAATGATGATAGCATTCTCGAAAAGTTTGATGTCTGTATTGCGGACGGTTTTGCCCTAAAAAAAATTCAACCGCAAGTGCAAAAACTCAGGGGAGATTTGGAACCAGTTTTTTTACCGTTCGTACTCCTGACTCCTCGGCAAAGAGTTAGTTTATTGAGCGACGATCTGCGAAATACTGTTGATGAAGTAATTATTACTCCCATTGAAAAAATGGAGTTGGTAGTTAGGTTAGAAAGTTTGTTGCGATCGCGACAGCTTTCTCTACAGCTAGAAGCAAATAACCAAAAGCTGACCAAACTTTATGCTCTGAAAAATCGCTTTATTTCTATAGCCGCTCACGATTTGCGGAATCCTTTAAACGTCATTTCTGGGAGCATTCAAATACTACAAACTTACAAGGATAAATTACCAGAGGAGAAAAAAGAAGAACTGTTGGAACGGATGAAGATATCTATTAAAAATATCAATAATCTGTTGGAAGATACTTTGTTGATTACTAAAGCGGAAGAGGGGAAATTAGAGTTAAATATCTCTCCAATTAATTTAGAAAAATTTTGTCAAATTTTGGTTTGCGAGTTTGAATTAAGTAATAGCGATCGCCAAATTGATTTTATTAACGCTACTATTGCAGAAGGCATCGATGGTGCAAAAGTCGTGCCAATGGATGAAAAAATTCTCCGACACATTCTGGGCAATTTACTCTCCAATGCCCTTAAATATTCCGACCGAGAAACGGTGGTTAAGTTTGAGTTTATTTATGAGAAAGATCGAGTAACCTTTATAATTGAAGATACTGGCATAGGTATCCCGCCAGAGAAGTTGTCCCAACTTTTCGAGCCCTTCGATCGAGCTAGTAATGTAGGGGGTGTTAGGGGTAGCGGTTTGGGTTTGTCTATCGTCAAACAATGCGTCGATTTATATGGGGGTACTATTGAAGTAAAGAGCGAAGTTGAGGTGGGAACTACTTTTATCGTCAGCTTGCCAATAATTTTAACAAATACTGTTAGTTGTTAGTTGTTAATGGAAGTAAATTTAGTTGGAGGAAAGAAACAATGACAATTACATTTTGCCCAGGTACTTAGGGTGCGCCCCAGCGCACCTTGCCTGTTTTGATTAGCGATTAGCGAGTGCAGGGGTTCTTAAAAATTCGGGGGCCAGAAGGCGCGGTTTCTTTGACAATACCTTCGCCATTTTTTCAATAGGTAAATTTTAACGCTGTAGGCTAGCTTGTAGTAATCGCTTTAGCGATTCATAGATATCAATCGCTAAAGCGATTACTACAAGCTATCCTACGAAGTAGGCTCACAATTTTAACTGTGCTGCCCTATTACGAATCGCATTTTTCCTAAATGGCGAAGGTATTGTTTGAGAAACCGGGTTTGTCTTCAATATCCCTTTATACCAACGGATTGCTATATTAATTTTTCCCTTTTATTGTTTGGGTGACGAATAGCCTGTTTTAATCGCTCTTCGCGATCGCTACGAACTTATTAAACTACTTCGTAATCTAAAGCCAGAACCTCTGCTACAATGGGTTTAATTAAATTTTGTACTACTTCTTGATGGGCGGGGTTCGGTTGATAAGCATCCAAGGCAGAGCGATCGCTGAATTTAACTAACAAACCATGTTGGTAGCCTTTCGCTCTTTCCGAGAAATTCTCCCCGCAAGATAAGTCGATTATTCCCGGGATTTTTTCTTTTAATCCTCTCAAAGCTTCCATCGCTTCGGCGATCGCTTCTGGGGCAGTCTCTTCTTTCCACTTAAATAAAACTATGTGGACTATCATCTTTTTAGATTCCTCCTCAAATTGCCAAACAATTAGATAATCTTAACACCATTAGCGTTTCAAACAATTCCTTCCTCCCGTACCAAACATCGCCCCATTTGCTAACTCTTAAAGACAAATAATTTTTAGCTAAAATGGCCCATTTGTAGCGCGAAAAAAATTTTTTTTCTTAACCCCTTGACAAGGAAAATTTTTTTTGTTAGTCTTAAGTTAGCAGGGGGAGTTCGCCCGTACGCTTGATTCTTTAATCAACTAAAAAAAAATAAGCCCGGTATAGTAAAAAGGTCAAAAATTCCAGAAGAGGAAAAAAGAGATGACCGACAGGAAAAAGATCTCCCATGTTATCTACGACCTAGACGGGCTATTGCTAGACACAGAGTCGATCCATGCCAAAGTCAACGCAGAAGTCACGGCAAGATACGGAAAAATATTCAGCAAAGAAATAAAATGTCAAATTACGGGTAGAAAATCCATAGAGTCTGCCAGGGCGATCGTCGAACTATTGGAACTGCCGCTAACGGGGGAAGAATACTTAGAGCAGCGCAATGCCCTAACCTACCAACTATTTCCCCATGCCAAGTCCATGCCCGGCGCAGTTCGTTTGACCCAACATTTGCACCAACAGAAAATACCCCAAGCAGTAGCCACCAGTTCGTCAACCGAAGCATTTCGATTAAAAACCAGCAACCATCGGCCGTGGTTTTCAATATTTGACAACATAATAGTAGGAGACAATCCGGCAATTAAAAAAGGAAAACCGGCCCCAGACATATTTTTAATAGTCGCCCAAAAATGGGGAGCAAAACCAGAAGAATGTTTGGTATTTGAAGACTCCCTAGCAGGAATAGAAGCAGCTTCCGAGGCAGGAATGTCAGCGATCGCCGTACCGGATCCAGACATGGATAAAAACCTATTTGCCAAAGCAGATAAAGTCCTTAATTCTCTAACAGAATTTGAACCAGAATTGTGGCAGCTTCCTGCATTTAAGCGTTAGTCGAAACCTTAAGTAATTAATAATTAATAATTAATAATTAATAATTGCTGGAGATTCATCCTCTGAATGCGGAATTACCGTTAATAAAGTAGTAGGGTGCGCACCGCGCACCTTACTAGCTAAAATTGTAGGTCAAGCAAAAGTTCGTAGTAATCGCTTTAGCGATTCATCTATATAAATCGCTAAAGCGATTACTACGAACTACTCAATTATTAATTGTTAATCGATCTTAGGCCCTACTACATCATCATACTTTCCCGTTGCTATATGACAGAAACGATCGCTAATTTAAAACAACTCTACGAAACCGAATACGATCGCTGGCTGGAGGAAACTATAAAAATCCTCAGCAGCGGCCAATTAGATAGCTTAGATTACGACAACCTAATTGAGGAGTTAGAGGCTTTGGGCAGAAACGAGAAAAATGCGGTAGAAAGTTTACTCGAACAAATTATCCGCCATCTGCTTCTGTACGAACATTGGCAAGCAGAATTTGCCCAAAACGCAAATCATTGGGAGGCAGAAATAGTGAATTTCAGAACTCAACTAAAACGCCGTTTAACTACTAATTTGCGGAATCATTTAGACGCTGAATTATTCTCTATTTATCGAGATGCCGTCAAGTTTGTTAAAGCTAAAACTAAACTCGATTCTTTCCCTAGCGAATGTCTTTATACCTTAGAAGAATTGCTGGATGAAAATTGGCTGCCTAGATCCTAATAGAACAGAAGTAGCGGTGCAGAAAACGTAGGGCTTGTAGTAATCGCTTTAGCGATTCTTCAATATAAATCGCTAAAGCGATTACTACGAACTACTCAATTATTAATTATTAATTATTAATTAAGCTCAAACCCCCAAAATCAACTGCCAGCCCTTCAAAGTCCCCTTATCGAAGCGGGCGCGATCGATAACAAGCAACTGCCAATTCCCAGCAACAGACAAATTAAGAAAACGGCGTAACTGAGGGGTAGTTTCCAGAGAATAAGTAGTCTTAAGAGCAGTATCGCGGCCCAAAGTCCGACCTTGTAGCAAAACTTTCTGCCCGTTGGGAGCTATCAAATGCACGTCAACATCTCCCAAATAAGTATGCTCGATCTCGACGCTAACCTCAATATCGCGTACCAAACCAGAATCAGAGATAGAAATAACGCTCGTCACCCCGTCTAGGTCGAAGTCCGGGATAGCCATATTGCTATTATTTTCAGCGCGAATTTTTTTAGTGGGTTGTTGTAGGGGCGATCGCCGCTCCCTAGCTGCCAAAACCGCCTTATAAGCATTAACTTTCCCAAAGCCGAACCACTGAGAATGACCGTTAGCGTCGTAATTACCCAGCATAGTTCCCAACTGAGGGTCGGGGTCTGGATCGACGATCTTATCAGTAGTTTCCTGAATAATCTCGCGCACCTCCTCAGACTTGAGATCTGGATTTGCAGAAAGCATCAAAGCCACAACCCCTGCTACCACTGGCGTAGCGCTAGAAGTACCGCCAAAAAAGCCGGTAAAATCCCCTCGCTCGTAGCCTGCTGCCCCTATGCGATCGGTAGTAAAAATTCCCAAACCAACAATAGAATCTTGAATTTCTGGAGGGGTGCTGATATATCCTGTTTCCGGCATCCAGATACCGGGTGGAGCGTTATTGCTCGGAGCGCAAACGGAGATACCGGTGCCCCAATTGCTGTAAACCGACTTTTTATTAAGACTGGTACAAGCAGCAACAGTAATTACATCTGGATGAAGGGTGAAGCCGCCGAGCCATGGAGTTTCACCTTGGATCAGATTATTAGGCCAACCCTTCTCGTCAACAACCCCATCGACGGGGCGGTTGGCATTGCCCGCCGCGAAGAGAACCACGCAACCTTTGCCGTGGCGACCTCTCTTGGCGGCTTTGGTAATAACGGCATTTTGTCGGAGGGAAAGAGGGAAATAAATAGCAGAAGGGCCCCAACTGCAAGAAATAACGGCGGCACCATTATCGATCGCCCAATCAAAAATCTCCTCCACCGAGCCATCGTCGAGATAGCCGCTGGTGCGGATCGCCATCAAAGCGCAACCGGGAGCAACCCCCACTACGCCTTCGCCATTTTCTTCCGCCACGGCGATACCGGCGCAAGCGGTACCGTGATTGTCGCTTGGAGCCTCCGGCATGGGGAGTCGGTCTCTGTCTCGGAGGTCGAAAGGAGCGACAATTTTCCCCAAACCCTGAAAGTCGGGATGGTCTAGATCGACGCTATCATCGGCGATCGCTACCACAATAGAACGATCGCCCCGAGTAATATCCCACGCGCGCTCCGCCGAGATATCGGAACCGGCTGCTAAATTATAACCTCCCGAATTGTTGAGATACCACTGCTTGTCGTAGAGAGTATCTTTTGGGCGATAGTATTTTTGAGTCGGCACGACAATATTAGGTTCTGCCTGCAAGATATCTGGGTTTTTAATCAGGCGATTAGTAATTTTGATGGGATTTTCTGTAGCATCGTCGGTTACTTCATAGACAAAAGTATTGGCAAGAGTTTCCACCGAGTTCAACTGGCGCAGTCCGTAGTTAGAGGCGATCGCCTTTTTAGTTGCTTCATCGGTAGATTCTTTATATTCAATAGTTATCTGAGAAGTCAGATAAATTAACATTGCCGGGTCTTTAATTGGCTTATAAACGTGACTGGCAAAAGCGATGCTATCCGACCTGCGCAAGGTCTCCATAACTGTGTCCAATTCCTCAGCCTTGACTACAACCTCCTGTAAGTTTGTCTGCGGCATCGGTTGGTAATATTGGATGGGGACGCGCGATCGCCAATCCTGCGCCAGACCTTGAGGCTGAACGCGCACAGAAAACCGGTTAGGCATTTTTTGGAGAGTTAGCCTTTTGCCGCCGCGCTGCAAAATATAACCCACATTTTCTTCTGGGCTCTCTGCTATTTGAGGTTCCCGTTCTGGCATAGTTGGTTCGTTGCTAGATAAAGTCATAATTTTTTCTTTTTAAACTGTTTGAGCTAGGTTATCTCATCCCCATAATTCTCTGATAGATGATAAGATACCCTGAATATAGTGTTTTTCTTTCTAAAATCGCTCCTACCGACTTATGGAATCCTTTTTACTAATTGACCGGGTTAATATTTCAAAAGCTATCATCCTACCAATCTTGGGAAGCTTAACCCTATTCCTGCAACCGCTTCAAGCTAGAGCTCAGGAGATACCGGTACCCGGTAGCCCCACTCAAATACGGCCGGTGGCCCCCACCGACCCGGAAAATACTCGTCCTCTGGCAGAGGAAAGCTTTCTGAGCCTTCAGGGGGGCCAGCGCTTGATGGAGGAGGCAAGTGAGGCGATCGCTGCGGAAAATTACAATTTGGCAAGCCAGAAACTCCAAGAAGCTCGGCAAGTATTCAACCAGCTTTCTAATTTCTACAGCCAACTAGCTGCTAGCTTTTCTGGTATTGACAACCGTTTGGCGGACAGCCAGCGGACTAAGGCCCTGGATACGGCCCAGATGCGAGATAACGCTACCTATCAGTTAGCCCTAGTCCATCGGGCCCAAAGTCAACCGGAACTGGCCGTGCCCTTGCTGGTTCAAATCATAAGTTCCCAGCAACCGACGCGCGAGTTGGGGCAGAAGGCTTACCAGCAGTTATTGGAGCTTGGGTTTGTGGACGTTCCCTATCCCAGTTCTCAGGACGAACCTACTTCTTCTAGGTAATTAAACTACAATTTGAGATGACGAATTTTAATAGAGGGACTGAATGATTAGTTTAGATCGGGTTGAGGCGATGATTAAAAACGAGTTGCCCGATGCCCAAATTAGAGTGGAAGATTTACGGGGCGGCGACCACCTACAGGCTACTGTAGTTTCTTCTGAGTTTGAGGGGAAGAGCTTGGTCAAACAGCATCAAATGATTTATAAGGCCCTCCAAGCTCCCCTCTCTACGGAAGAAATTCACGCCCTGGCCCTGAAAACCTACACTCCCGCCCAATGGGAGGCATCGGGCCAATAGTTGCTTAATTAGGGGTTATATCAATTAACAATTAACAATTAATAATTAACAATTGGGACATAAGCTTGAAACCCAAGGTCAGACTTGCATTAACCTCTTTCTCCTTTTTGTTTTGTTATGGTTGTTTATTGCGACTTGATGTTAGGCGCTGGTAATCTATTTCTGTTTTTGTCAGCTAGCCCTCGTTACCTTTTGCTGTAAAATTTTTGTTCAAAACGTTAAACTTATTAGGACCAAAAACTATGACTCCAGAAGTAAAAGAAAGAATTGATTCTTTGGTAAAAGAAAACAAAGTTTTGGTTTTTATGAAAGGCAGCAAACTGATGCCGATGTGCGGTTTCTCTAACAATGTCGTGCAAATTTTGAACTCTTTGGGAGCTCCTTACGAAACGGTGGATGTGTTGGAAGATAATGAAATTCGTCAGGGTATTAAAGAGTATTCGAGCTGGCCTACTATTCCTCAAGTTTATATTAACGGGGAGTTTGTTGGTGGCTCCGATGTGGCGTACGAAATGTATCAAAAAGGCGAACTTCAGCAAATGTTAGAAGTTGCTTTGGCTTCGTAGATCGTTCGCGATATTGAAGACAAACCCGGTTTCTTTGACATTAAACGTCGCCATTTTCTTGTAGGTTGGGTGTAGCTTCGCAGGGCCCAACAATATCTAAATCGTTCGCGATATTTTAGAAACCCGGTTTCTTTGAGAAACCGGGTTTCTAGCCCCCTAATTTTTCCTAATCCCTGCACTTTTATTGCTATAGCAATAAAGGCGCGTAAATGACACTTTTATAGCCTTGGGAGCATCTCAGTTTTGTCTTTTCCATTCTAGCTAGAACGGGAATTTGTCAAACTGAGATGCTCCTTTTTCTATGGGCTGGTAAAATAATAAAAATACAAGTTGGAGGTTGATTATGGAAGGAAAAGAACTATAGCAATCCTAAATGGTTAATGCCAAAAATAGAGCTGTAGGGGCAACAGCATTCGGGCGTTAAATCTATTAAAAAACCTTAAATCTAGATATCCGAATGCTTTGCCCTGCCTTCGCCTCTAATTTCCTGGCTTTTTATCTACAGAAAAGCAAACTTAACCGATGCCAACCTCTATGGAGTCACTTTTGACAACGCCGACCTAACTGGTGCGATAATGCCAGATGGAGAAATCTATAACCAGGAAACCTCCAGCGACAAACAACCAAATATCAAAAAATCTATGGAACGCCAAGTAATAAAAACCGACAGCGCCCCCGCACCAGTGGGGCCGTACAATCAAGCGATCGCCGCGAGGGGTCAAATGCTCTTCGTCTCCGGTCAAATAGCGATCGACACCCGCCTCAACGAAATAGTTTACACCGACGACGTCGCCAAACAAACCGAACAAGTAATGACCAACATCGAAGGGATCCTCGCCGCCGCCGGTGCCAAATGGTCGAACGTCGTCAAAACCACCGTATTTCTCAAAGACATGAACGACTTCGCCACCGTCAACGGCGTTTATGCCAAATATTTCGACCCCGACACCGCCCCCGCTAGAGCTTGCGTCGAAGTCTCCCGCTTGCCGAAAGACGTCTTGGTAGAGATTGATTGTATAGCGGTTATTTAAGTAGGTAAGCAAAAATATTTACATAAGATTATTTCCAGTTCGTAGTAATCGCTTTAGCGATTTATATAGAGATAAATCGCTAAAGCGATTACTACAAACTTGATTTTAGCTTTAAAACACTACTTGTGACCCACTACCCATCTCAATTAAACTGCTAAAAAAGCTCGATAGAAATAAAAATCAGTGTCTATTTTTACCGAAAATCCCCAAATTGCGTTCCAAATAACCCTAGTTGGAGCGTGGTTGGGTGCCATCTTAATCGCAGCCGAAGGACTCAATCGTTTTACCTCGGTAACTTCCGAAGTATCCCGCAAAATAGTTCACATCGGCAGCGGCAACGTCATTTTATTAGCCTGGTGGCTGCACATACCGGCTTATCTCGGCATCGCAGCCGGGGTAATCTCCGGGGCGATCGCTCTCATCTCCTACAAACTCCCCATTTTGCCGAGCGTAAACAGTATCGGGCGTACCAGCTTCGGAACATTTTTCTACGCCGTTACCATCGGCACTCTCATCGCCTGGTTTTGGCCGTTGCACCTCGAACAATATGCCGCTTTGGGAATCTTAATTATGACTTGGGGCGACGGTTTGGCGGCAATTATCGGTCAGAGATTTGGCAAACATTCCTACGAAGTGGGAGGGATTAAAAAAAGTTGGGAAGGTTCGCTGACTATGTGTTTGGTTAGCTATGTTATTTGCAGTTTAATTTTGTTAGGAGTGCAGGGGAATATTTGGCAAACTTGGATAGTTTCTTTAGCCGTGGCTTTAGTCGCTACCGGTTTGGAAGCATTCTCTAAATGGGGAATTGATAATTTAACAGTACCAGTTGGCAGCGCCGCCCTTTGTTATTGGTTGATTGGAGTTTTTTAACAAAAATAAAGTCACATTAACAAAAATAAAAATAAAAACAAACAACCCCTTTCCCAAGGGCGGGAGAGGGGTTGTTAATTTGAAACTGACACTAACTATTTATTATTGGATTGACGACGTGAATTTTTCTTAATTAGTCTGCCCAGTAAGAACCTTTATAAATATCTCCTTCAAAAGAACTTACTCCCACCATGGGATAGTCATCTTGGTTCGGGCTGAAAAGGCGAGCTACGCCTTCGTAAATGTAACCTAAAGTCATTTGAATTGGTTCTAAAATATTCATAACTTGCAGCCACCTCCGGTTTTTATCTAACATTATTGTTTTATTCTTAATGGTTTTACTATAGCGCAAACTTAAGGCGATCGCCCAACTCTTAATATTTTATTAGCTTTGTTAACTCTTCTTAATCATTTTTGTACTAAAAGCTACATCTCAGCAGCATTTTTGTATTATTTCTTAACAAATCTCCGCTTTTATCCAAATTTAACTTTCAAAATAAAAGGAAAAAATAGGTATAAATTCCAGTTTAGTTCCATGGCTCAATTTAACAAATTATGACGAGTAATTGTCACTAAGCAATTATGCTTTTTATTTAATTTAACCAGAACAAAATTGGGAATTAAGAAACCGGTTTTTTTGAACAATACTAACGCCGCTGCATCTTGTAGGTTGGGTGGAGCGACAGCGCAACCCAACATCGTTAATTGCGTTTCGCGATCGCGCTACCTACTTTTCACCCCGGATTTGCCCGTAGAACAGGCGTCTCGCCTGTTCCAGATTAATTTTGCACGGGTACTTAGGCAAATATGGTAACTTTTACTATAATTAAAACTAAACCTTTTAGTAAAAAAGTCTTATGCAAACCCCAGAAGACCGACAGCTAACCATTTCCCCAGAAGACTACAGCCTCCTAACAGACCTCTACCAGCTAACTATGGCCGCGTGTTACGTCGGCGAAGAGTTGGACAGACGACAGGCCAACTTCGAGCTATTCGCCCGACGGCTGCCAGCGGGCTTCGGCTATGTCATCGCCATGGGCCTTGCCCAAGCCCTCGACTATTTAGAGAAATTCCGCTTTAGCGGGGCCCAAATAGAAGCCCTGAAAAACACCGGAATATTTGACAAAGCCCCCGATCGCTTCTGGTCGCTTCTAGCAGAAGGTAGGTTTACCGGCAAGGTCTGGGCCGTACCAGAAGGGACCGCCATCTTCGCCAACGAACCTCTATTAAGAATAGAAGCGCCCCTCTGGCAAGCCCAAATTGTCGAAACCTATCTCCTCAATACCATCAACTACCAAACCCTCATCGCCACCAAAGCCGCCCGCCTGCGAGATGCCGCCGGCCCCCAAGCAAAGCTGCTGGAATTTGGAACCCGCCGCGCCTTTAGTCCCCAGGGGGCGGTCTGGGCTGCCCGGGCGGCGATCGCTGGCGGACTGGATGCCACTTCTAACGTCTTGGCGGCGGTCAAATTAGGTCGCAAACCCTCGGGGACCATGGCTCATGCTTTGGTCATGGCTATTTCTGCCATCGAAGGTACGGAACAAGAAGCTTTTACAGCCTTTTACCGATATTTCCCCGGGGCGGCGCTGTTGATAGACACCTACGACACGGTGGAAGCCGCGCGCCAGTTGGCAGAGAGAATGAAACGGGGAGAAATAGATGTAAAAGGGATACGTTTGGACTCGGGAGACTTGGTTAAATTATCATTAGAAGTGCGATCGCTCCTCCCAGAAGCAACGATATTTGCCAGTGGAGATATAGACGAATGGGAAATTATTAAATTAAAAGAAGCGGGGGCAGTAATAGACGGTTACGGCATCGGCACGAAATTAGTAACTGGTTCTCCAGTCAACGGAGTTTATAAATTAGTAGAAATTGACGGCATCCCAGTAATGAAAGAAGCCAGCGGCAAAGTAACTTATCCGGGGAGGAAGCAAATCTTAAGATATTTTGAAAATGGCAAAGTCCGGGGAGATTGTCTGAAATTATTAGACGAGGAAATAGAGACAGATAAAAACGAAGAAACTTCGAGTTTATTAGAATTGGTAATGGTGGATGGTAAAATTTTGAAGCAGCCGGAAAGTTTGGAGGCGATCGCCCAACGCGCGGCAGCCTCAGTTGCCAGTTTGCCACCAGAAACCCGCCGTTTAGAAAATCCCAATCTCCCACCAATGAAAATTTCTCCAAAATTGCAAGAGTTGACGGATAAAACGAGAAAAAGCTAATGTTTAATTATCCCTGTAAAAACCAAGAGGCTGTTCGTAGTAATCGCTTTAGCGATTTTTATCTAACTTTAAATAAATCGCTAAAGCGATTACTACGAACTAGATTTTAATCGCTAAAGCGATTACTACGAACTAGATTTTAATCGCTAAAGCGATTACTACGAACTAGATTTTTAATCGCTAAAGCGATTACTACGAACTAGATTTTAATCGCTAAAGCGATTACTACGAACTTATGAAAAATTTGAAAATATTATCTGGATTAATAGGAGTTTGCGTCGGCGATGCCCTGGGAGTTCCAGTAGAATTTAGCAGTCGCGAAAAAAGGAGAAAAAAACCCGTTACAGAAATGACCGGTTACGGAACTTATCGGCAACCTCCCGGTACTTGGTCCGACGATGCTTCCCTCACTTTGTGTTTGGCAGAAGCCTTATGCGAGGGGTTTAATTTAGAGGCGATCGCCCGTAATTTTGTTCGCTGGTACTATGAAGATTACTGGACTGCCCGGGGGGAGGTATTCGATGTTGGCGGTACTACTTCTCAAGCAATTTTTCGCTTAAGAGAAGGCGTACCACCAACGAAAGCAGGAGGAATGGGAGAATTTGACAACGGCAACGGATCGCTGATGCGAATTTTGCCTCTGGCGTTTTGTTATAAAACAGTCGATTTCCCCGAATTAATTCAGCGAGTTCATTATTGTTCCTCCATGACTCACGCTCATTTAAGGTCGCAAATAGCTTGTGGAATTTATATCAGTATCGCCATTTGTTTGCTAGAAGGATTAGAACCAAAAGTAGCTTATATCGAAGGAATAAAACGAATTAAAGTTATTTATTCGACACCGAAATATGCAAGCGAAATGCATTTATTTTCCAGAATATTAGAGGGCGAAATAGATAGTTTTCCCATGAAAGAAATTTCATCCGATACTTACGTTCTCCATTCTCTCGAAGCTGCACTTTGGTGTTTTTTAAATGCTTCTTCTTATGCCGAAGCGGTACTAAAAGCGGTTAATTTAGGAGGGGATACGGATACCACCGCTGCAATAACTGGTGGGTTGGCGGGGATTTATTACGGCATCGATAATATTCCGTCGGACTGGATAGAAGTCTTGGCGAGAAAAGATGATATTGCTGATTTGGCCGAAAGGTTGGAAGCCGCGTACGGATGAGGGGGGAAATGTAGAACAGGCATCTTGCCTGTTGAAGATTATAGGAGGAACAGGCAAGATGCCTGTTTTACGGGTAAATTTTAAAAGACATTATGGATAAAATAGCATTATTTGGAACCAGTGCGGACCCGCCGACGAAGGGACATCAAATAATTATTAAATGGCTGTCGGATAATTTCGATAAAGTAGCGGTCTGGGCATCGAACAATCCGTTTAAGTCTCACCACGCATCGTTGGAAATGCGATCGCAAATGCTGGAAATATTAATAAAAGAGATACAACCTGCCAAAGATAATATATTAGTTTGTGCAGAAATAAGCAGCCAGCGGACCTTAGAAACCGTCGAAAGGGCCAAAAGTAAATGGCAACAAGAAAGATTGGCCCTGGTAGTTGGGGCAGACATAGTGGGACAGCTACCCGACTGGTATAAAATAGAAGAGCTTTTGGAGCAGGTTGGCCTTTTAGTTGTGCCCCGTCCCGGTTATTCCATAGAAGAGGCCGATTTGGAAAAGTTGAGGCAACTGGGTGCTAAAGTAGAGATTGCTGCCATGGAAGGGCCAGATGTCTCCTCCACGGCCTATCGCCAGCGAAGGGATACCAGCAATTTGACCCCGGCAATTCAAGCTTTTATCGGTCAAGATTTGTATTAATTAATAATTAATAATTAATAATTAATAATTAATATGGCAATCTCACAACTAACAGATTGTGAAAAATTCGGGGCCCAGAAACCCGGTTTCTTTGACAATACCTTCGCCATTTTCTTGTAGGTTGGGTGTAGCGTAGCGAAACCCAACATCTTCGTAGCTAAAACCAAACGATTTTGTTGGGTTGCGCTGTCGCTCCACCCAACCTACAAATGGTATTTTTTATTTTGGCGAAGGTATTGTTTGAGAAACAGGGTTTGTCTTCGATGCCACAAATCCTGCACGGATTGCTATATCTAGTAAAATAACTAATTAATGAAAACCGCAGTAAAGAAACTGCAAAAAAACAATTATATTGATGTCAGGACGCAGGGATAAAAACAGCGAAAATAACCAATTAGCAAGTTTCAAAGTCGCGGTCGATAGCGTCATTTTTTCAGTCGATATCGAACCAAAAAGGCTGCTTGTGTTATTAGTAAAGAGGCGACACGAGCCCTTTATAGATCGCTGGAGTCTTCCTGGAACTTTAGTAAGACTAGGAGAATCCTTAGAGAATGCATCTTATCGAATATTAGCGGAAAAAATTCAGGTAAAAAACCTTTATTTAGAACAACTATATAGCTTTGCCGGTCCCGGTCGAGATCCCAGAGAGTCAGCAGAAATTTATGGAGAAAGGTATTTATCAGTTAGTTATTTTGCTTTAGTCAGATTTGAAGAAGCAAAATTAAACGCCGATGGAGTAAGTGGAATAGCTTGGTATCCCATAGACCAAGTACCAGAATTAGCCTTCGACCACAATCAAATATTAGAATACGGCTACCGCAGACTCCGCAATAAATTAGAATATAGCCCGGTAGCATTTGATGTTTTACCCGAGCAATTTACCCTGGGGGAATTATATCAGCTTTACACCACAGTTTTAGGAGAAAACTTCTCGGATTATTCTAATTTTCGCAGCCGCCTGTTAAAATTAGGTTTCTTATGCGATACTGGAGTAAAAAGTTCCAGAGGGGCGGGCAGACCTGCCAGTCTTTATCGGTTTGATGCCGAAGCATTTGCTAAAGTTAAGGATAAACCTGTAGTCTTTATTTAAAAAATCAAAAAATAATCTCCGTTGGAGGCTCACTTTTTGGCTTAGGCTTTGATAAGATTGATTAGTTTTCCAACCCTCAACTGTAGAGTAAATTAGTAACTGGGGTGCAAAGGAGGCGATCGCTTCTCCCCGCCATCTCTAAGCCCGATTAAATTAATTATCACAAGCAAAAACAACTCTCAAACGCACCCGAAAAAATCGGATGCTTCCTAAATGCTGGCCATATTTCCCTAGCTTAAAGCTAGAGGACAGATTTTGCTTGGCCTTTCTCAAGGAAGCAGCATTTTGCAACCAGGAAATAACTGCCGAATTTGTCAAAAACTATAGAATTAAACAGCATAAAACGATGGAACCAAACGAACCTATTAACAAAGATAAATATGATTACGACCCCCACCTGGACCCTCAATTAAACTGGGCGGGGAAAACAGAACATACATCTTTTGAAGTTCCCACCGTTTCCCTACACGTTCACGAAAAAATAGACCCTTATAGCATCATTGATGCCATCAAAAATACCGATACTAAGTCAGAAAATTTCTCTATTATTGAAGAAGAAGAAGAAGAACAAAAACAAAAAAAGCGAACTAAAAACAAAAAAATTACTTTTTATCAACATAAAGACAATTGGTCAAATAGATTAATTGCCGGAGATTCCTTATTAATAATGAATTCCCTCTTGCATAAAGAAGGAATGGCAGGAAAAGTACAAACGATCTATATCGATCCGCCCTACGGAATTAAATATGGTTCCAACTTTCAACCATTTGTCAATAACCGAGATGTTAAAAACGGCAGCGACGAAGATTTAAGCCAATCTCCCGAGACAATTAAAGCATTTCGAGACACCTGGGAATTAGGAATTCATTCATATTTAACCTACCTCAGAAATAGACTCCTACTAGCTAGAGAACTCTTAGACGAAACAGGCAGTTGTTTCGTGCAAATTTCCGAAGCCAACGTGCATTTTGTTAGGAATCTCATGGATGAAGTGTTCGGTCGAGAAAACCTTTGTAGCGAGATATCTTTTGTCAAAGCTACGGGATTAACTGCCCGATTGTTAAAAAGAGTAAGCGACTACATTATTTGGTATGCGAAATCTAAAAAATACGTCAAATATCGCCAACTTTATAAAGACAAAATAGATCTAATAGGATACACCCATATCGAAATGCCCGATGGAACTATTAGAACTTTATCAACAGAAGAAAGAATCAGACCGACTCTACTTCCACCCGAAGGCCGTCCCTTTAGAACTGATAATTTATCCTCGGCCGGAGGCGTAGTCTATACTTGTTTGTTCGACTACACCTTCCAAGGAAAAACCTATTCTCCTCCTCAAAATCGCAGTTGGAAAACTAACCCCCAAGGTATGGAAGTTTTAGACAAAGCGGGACGGTTAATAGCAGGCAGGCAAAGTTTGCGTTTCCTTAAATATGCTGACGATTTAACTGTTAGCGAAGTCGATAATTTATGGACGGATACTGGAGGACCGTCGGATAAAACTTATGTGGTTCAAACCAGCAGAAAAGTGATTCAAAGATGCATGTTAATGACCACGGATCCGGGGGATTTAGTATTAGATATTACCTGCGGCAGCGGTACTACTGCCTATGTCGCCGAACAGTGGGGGCGACGGTGGATTACTTGCGATACTTCTCGGGTTGCTATTACTCTTGCCAAACAGCGATTGATGACTGGTGTTTTTGATTTTTACGAACTAACAAATCCCTCGGAAGGGATCGGCAGCGGTTTGAAATATAAAACGGTTCCTCATATCACGCTGAAGTCTATTACTAATAACCCGGAAATTCGCGAAGGTATGACTAAAGAAGAGATAGAAAAAGCGCTGAAAAAATATGCTTTAATAGAAACTCTTTACGATCGCCCTTTTACAGATAAATCAAAAATCAGAGTCAGCAGTCCTTTTACTGTGGAAGCGGTACCTTCACCGGTGGTCAAATCTATCGATAAAATTGCCCCAGAAGATATTAATAACTCGGAAATCATAGGAGAAAATAGGGAAAATATTTATCCTAAAATTGAACCAGATTTGTCGATAATTCGTAGCGGCGAAACTCTGCGACAAACGGAGTGGCGGGAGGAGTTATTAAAAACTGGCATTCGCGCTAAAAACGGTCAAAAAATAGAATTTTCTAGCGTGGAACCTTTGCCGGGGACTCAGTTTATTCATGCCACTGCGGAAACTAAAGAATCTCCTCACAAACGAGTAGTTATTTCCTTCGGTTACGAATACGCCCCTTTAGAAAAAACTCAAATTCAATTGGCAATTTCTGAGGCGATGCAACTGGTTCCGAAACCGGATACTGTCGTCTTTGCTGCTTTTGAATTTGACCCGGAAGCTGCTAGAAATATTGATGAAGTTAATAGCGAGGAATTGAGGCTATTAAAAGTGATGATTAATGGGGATTTACTGACGGAAGATTTGAAGAAAAAGCGAGCAACTAATGAGAGTTTTTGGCTTTTAGGGCAGCCGGATGTTAGGCTAGAAAGAATTGCGGATGCTACGGGTCGAGAAATGTATCGGGTTGAGGTTTTAGGCTTCGATTATTATAATACTAAAACTGGCAATATTGACTCTGGCGGTAAGAGTAAGATTGCGATGTGGTTGTTGGATAGCGATTATAATGGTGGCTGTTTGTTTGCCCGGCAAGTGTTTTTCCCTATGGGGGGTTATAGGGATGGTTTGGATAAGTTAGCTAAGAATCTTAAGGCAGAAATTGATGAGAATTTATTTGCTGTTTATCGGAGTACGGTTTCTCTGCCTTTTGAGTTGGGAAAATATCGCCGGGTTGCTGTTAAAATTGTTGACGATCGCGGTCTGGAAAGTTTGAAGGTTATTCAGGTTAATTAATAATTTGTTCGTAGTAATCGCTTTAGCGATTGATATAGATAAATCGCTAAAGCGATTACTACAAGCTAGCTAACAGATTCCTATATTAATTGTTGATTTCCAATTACAAATCCCAATCCTAATAACAAACCGCTAAAAAAGTGCAAATAAACTGCTATAAACTTACAATTACTAACCTTTTCTGGTATCTCGTGATTGGCGCTGACGTGGCGACAAAGTTTAATGGCAAAGGGCAAACTTGCGAAACTTAACAGAGCCCAAAGGGGAAATATTCCTAAAGCAACAAACAAACCAATGAGAACAAAAACGCTGCCGCAAAACCAATATAATAATCGAGAACCGGTTTTAGTTCCCAGTCTAACGATAGGCGATCGCTTCCCCGCCGCGATGTCGTCTTCTACTTGATGAAAATGGGAACAAAATAAAATAATCGTAGTAGTAATGCCTATAATTACGGAAGCGGCAAAACAGGCGATCGAGTAACTTTTTGTTTGACTGTAATAAGCTGCTGGTACTGCTAAAGGACCGAAGGCGAAAAAGCAGAGAAACTCTCCCAAGCCTTGATATCCTAACCGAAATGGCGGTCCTTGATACATATATCCCAAACCGCAACAAACCAGAATTAAGCTAACTACAGTAAAATCTTTTTGCAGCCAACTAATAGCCCCAATTCCGATAATTCCAGAGAGCAAACAGAGATTACCAAGCAATAAGATTAAGGATTTGTTGCCTGTCAAATTGACTAAAGAATGATGCTTATTTTTATCAATTCCCGTTTCCGAATCGAAAACATCGTTGGTGAAGTTTTCCCAAACTAAAATTAGAATAGCGGCGGTCATAAAGAGAGCAAAAATAGACCAGTTAATCGTTTTTGTCTGAAAAGATGCCACCGCAGTTCCCACCCAAATCGGCATAATTGCTACGCTATACATCGGCGGTTTGATGGCGGCTAACCATAATTTTTTCTGGGATTGTTGAATTGTTTGTGTTGTCATTTCAGTAAGAAATAAAAAAATAGATGGAAAAACAGAAAATTAAACGGGGGATCGGGGCAAAGCATTCGGACATTGACATTTATGCTTTTTTTCAAAATTTACCGCCCGAATGCTGTTGCCCCTACAGCTCTATTTTTTGCCTTAATTCTGCACGGGTTGCTATATTTAACTTGTTAAGGCGATCGCCTGCCCCACTCCACGCTTATCTATTACTTTGAGTTTGAAATTACTGGAGGGAACGAAAGTAATGCCCCGACGCACCGGTTTAACTTCGCCATTATCGACTAATTCCAGTTCATATTTAGAAATAACAGTTGCCAAAACTAACTTCATTTCAAACATCGATAACGCCATACCAATGCAACTGCGACTGCCGCCGCCAAAAGGCAAATATTCATAAGGAGAAAATTTGCCTTCGAGAAAACGTTCGGGTTTAAATTCTAAGGGGTTAGGATAAGTTTCCGGGCGGCGGTGGGCTAAATAAATGCAAGGTACTAAAACAGTTCCGGGCTCGAACTGGTAAGCTTCTAATTCTAGAGATTCTTTAACTACGCGAGGTTGAGAAATTAGGGCGATGGGATGAACCCGCAACGCTTCTTTGCAAACAGCCTCCAGATAGGGAAGTTGGGCAACGGTTAGGGGATCGTCGCTATTGCTGGCTAACTCCTCTTTGAGTTTTGCCAATACTTGCGGGTGGCGGTGAACCCAATAAAATGCCCAGGCTAAAGCAGAAGCGGTAGTTTCGTGGCCAAGCAGCAAGAGAGTTATTAATTGGTCGCGCAATTGGCGATCGCTCAAACCTTGGCCCTCGGAGTCCCGGGCGGACATTAATAAAGAAAGAATATCGCTTCCTTCACTCTGGAGACGCCGCGAGGCAATTTCGGCATAGATTAAATCGTCAATTTCCCGCTGCATTCGCCTAAACTTGCCCCACGGACTCCATCTTCCCAAGTCTTGCTGCAAAGCCGGCCAGAAAAACTGGATCGAATTGAGGGGGGAGGTGACGTATTCTAAAAATGGCTCGATTTTCGGTTTTAATTCGAGGTAGCGCTTGCCTGGTTGGATGCCAAATACTACCCGCAAGATTACTTCGAGGGAGATGCCAGACATATAGTCGCGGATGGAGAGGGTAGCGTCGGGTACCCAGGAAGAAATCTCTTCGGCGGCAATGTCGCTAATTAGTTTACCGTAGTTATGCAGGCGATCGCCGTGTAGGGGGGGCATTAATAGTTGCCGCAGGCGTTTGTGGCGATCGCCGTCTTGCATTATTAAAGACTCTGCCCCCACTAAGGGTAGGAAGGGATGGGTAACTTTGCCTAGTTCTAGTTTGCCGGACTTGGTGGTAAAAATTGCTTCGATCGCTTTTGGGTCGCTGAAAAATACCACGGGCGGAGAGTTAACGCCCAACACCCCCAGTCTAAAGTTGTCCCCGTAGTTGCGGGCGCAACTCGATAGATAGGCCATGGGTTGGGTCACTATTCGCAATGTCTGCCATAAGTAAGGTTCTTTTGAACTTTGAGGATGTTTCATTTTTGTGTTTTAGATTCCCTGTTTTTATAACAATTTTAAGCCCCAAGCTATTCCGGTTCGGCTTCCCTAAAAACAATAAGTAGGTAGGCCAAAATATTTTGACCCCGCATTTCCCCGTAGAACAGGCGTCTCGCCTGTTCCTTATGTCTAATTAATTTTGCAAGGGTACTTACCTTCGCCATTTTCTTGTAGCGAAACGAACAGTCCTAATGTTGGGTTGCGCTATCGCTCCACCCAACCTACGAATGGTATTTTTTATTTTGGGGAAGATATTGTTGAAAAAACCCGGTTTCTCAAATATCGTATAAGATTTAGCGCTGCTATAGCCCACTGCTGGCTGAGTTTTCCCCTATCTTAATAAAATTACTCTTTTTAGATTGTAGATTTATTCTTTGAAGTTGCTCTCGTGCGTTTCATGCCTATAAAAACCGCTGCGATTAATCTGTTTAAAACCCGCGAAGAACTGTTGGAGTTTCTGTTGATTTGTCGGCAGAAATTAACGGAGGAAGTACGGAGAAAAATAGTCAGTATTTCTCTAGCAATTCCCCCAGTAGAACCCCTAACAGTTTTACAAGAATTTTTGCCAGAAGACCCACTGCATTTTTACTGGGAAAAACAAGCTGCTAGAGATGGAATTTTAGTAAATAAGCGAGTGGCGATCGCTGCTATAGACTCTGCTACTTATTTAACTGTAGAATCTGGTAATAGATTTCAGCAATGCCAAGATTTTATTAAAAGTTGCGTCGATAGGACGATTTCTGTGGGAACGATCGCCGTTCCCTTTTCCGGTCCCCACTTTTTTTGTAGTTTTACTTTCTTTGAAGATAATTTTGATGCCTCTAGTCCTTTTCCTCCGGCAACCATATTTTTACCTTCTTTCCAGATAAGTAAAAGCGGCGATCGCTGCACTTTGGTAGTTAACATAGAAATCGATTTAACTACAGATATTGACAGAATGTCTCGCGACCTCTGGAACCAGATAAAACAGATTGTTAGTACGAAGAATAATCCTTTATTTATAGCAGCAAGCTGTCCGAGCAAGTTTAAAAAGGTAAATTTAGAAAGTCCGCGAAAATTCAAACAGTCTCTAGCTTCTGCTTTAGAATTAATTGACAGCAATTACTTTAAAAAAATAGTCTTAGCTAAGGCAATAGATATTCGTGCCAAGGCCCCATTTAACCTTATCGCTTCTTTAAACAATTTGCGGCAAATCTATCCAGATTGTTATGTTTTTTCCATCGGCAACGGCAAAGGGCAAAACTTCATCGGTGCCAGTCCCGAGAAACTAATAGGAATAGAAGGCGATCGCTTAATAACAGATGCCCTCGCTGGTTCCGCCCCCCGCAGCAACAGTCCCTCGAAAGATGCAGAATTAGCTAACAGTTTGCTCTCTAGTAAAAAAGATTTGCGGGAGCATTTTTTCGTCAGAAACTTTATCGTAAAATCTTTAGAAGAATTAGGTTTTCTACCTATTTGTTCGCCCCAACCCCGCCTGCTACAATTATCAAACATCCAGCATTTATGGACTCCGATAAAAGCGGGAATTTTTGGAGACGTTCATATATTAGAAATAGTGGCAAAACTCCATCCCACGCCAGCAGTTGCCGGAGTGCCGCGAGACCTTGCCAGAGCAAAAATTCGTCAATTGGAAACTGTCGATCGCTCTCTTTACGCCGCGCCCATAGGTTGGATAGATAGTAAAGGAAATGGCGAATTTGCCGTCGGAATTAGGTCTGGTTTAATTGACGGCGATCGGGCGAGACTTTATGCTGGTGCGGGTATCGTCATGGGTTCGCGATCGTATAAAGAATGGGCAGAAATTCAACTGAAATTCCAGGCACTTTTAAAGGCATTAGTTTAGAAGTTATTCAATTTCACTTAGAAACCCGGTTTTTTGAAAAAACCGGGTTTCTGAAAAGACCGACTGTCTAACTAACACTTACTTCCTGCAAACTTTCTGCTTCCGTAGTTTCATCCTCTGAAACATCATCCACAGTAACGGTTAGTTTTAACCCCAATTCTTTTAACCAACCTGCTAAATTGTAAATGGCATCGCTGCCTTTTTGGGATAAGATATCATCGAGTTTTTCTCGGTGAATTTTGGCTTGCTCTGAAGTCATTTTCTCTTCTGCTAAAGCTTCTGCTACATCGCTCAAAACTAGCTTTAACAATTCTGTTTCTGGGTCTTTTTCTTCAAAAAAAGCATCAATAAAACCTGCTGCATGACTGGGTTTTTTTAAGCGGGAAATTAGATAATCTTGGTAGCGATCGCTAGTTGGCATTTTCTCGTCTCCTGTAATCATTCCAATATTCTATTGCTTTGCGAATATCTCGATTTTGAGTGCTTTTATCCCCTCCTAAGAGTAAGATGACAATAATTTTTCCTATTTGTCCAAAATAAAGTCGGTAGCCCGGGCCGCAGTCAATTCTCAATTCGCAAACTCCTTCTCCAACTGAGCGGTAATCTCCTAAATTACCTGCTTTAACTCGGTTAAGCCTTAATTCAATTTTATATTCAGCTTTAGGATCTCGCAAAGACTCAAGCCACTCGGCAAAAGGAACTTTACCATCTGCTCTAATATAACGCAGAACTTCTCTTGGTTGTGCTTCCATAATTTGATAACATTAGGGGCGATCGCTCTTTATCTTACTAGATAGTCGGGGTGCATCTCAATTTTGAAGAAAACCAAGAATTTAATGCTTTTAGGCAACAGGCAACAGGCAACAGGGAACAGGGAAAAGAGGTTTGGCTGTAAAAAAAGTGTTTTTGCTTTCTCTGAGATGCTCCCGATAGTCCGCCTGTGAAACCAGGTTTTTACAGAAAGTTTTAATCGTCGTTGAAATTATTCTTTGGTTTGGGAAAGTTTAGCGTCAAGAAGCGATCGCTATCCCGCAGTAGAAATAAAGCAATTAACGCCCCCAAAGCGGGAACCGCCGCCCAGAATAGATTATTGGGGCGAGTGTAAGGATTTAGTAACCTTTCGTAAGTGGATAAAACAGAAACAAAATGCATCCCAAGCAGGGCACCATAAGACCAAGTTTTAAACAATCCTACCGCAAATACAAGCACTATTAATGTTTGGAGAATGCCGAGAATAGAAGAGGCATAACTTGGCAAATCTATAAAATAGAAAGTTTTAAAAATACCCTGGGTTGACTCTGGGTCGATAATCTTTTCCACAGACCAAATGAGAAAGAAAGCGGCCATGCTAAAGCGCATTATTGCCAGACTAATTTGTAATTTTTTTTCGTTGTTTGTCATCAAATTTCCTCGGTTAGAACGTCTCTGGGCTGTAAAATTTTAACCTATCTATAAATTGATAAACAACTATTAATTATAGTTCTCTATTTGCAAATTCTGGTGGAAGTTGCAAATGCAACATTCCATCGACATCGACGCGATATTTTATTTGAAACCGTGCATTTTCAATTACTCCTTTTTTCTTAATTTCACAGTTTTTTTAAGCATTAAGTCTAACAATTAGCTAATTATTTCATCGTATTGGGTATTATCGCTTTCTGGGTGTTGTTTCATTAATTGAAATAACTCCTCTAATGAAGTATTATCTAGCCATTGATGGCGCTCTTTGGTATAATCTCCTTGACCCTGGCTAAAGTATTGAATAAACCGAATCGAATCAACTACTCCTAAAGAGTTAATTAAGGCTTTATATCCAAGTCTTACAATTTCCTGCTGAGTTTTAGTCATGTTCGTTATCCTCTATTGAAGCAGATTTTATTAACCAATTTATAGGATTATCGACCGCTACAGCGATCGCTTCAAAATTCCGTTTAGCCTTCTTAATTAGTCTATAGCAATCCTAAATGGATTATGAAAAATTTGGGGGCAAGAAACCCGGTTTCGCACAAGTTACCGGGTTTCTAAAATATCACGAATGATTTAGGCTTGCTATATCGTCAATCCTAACTACCTTGTTCGCTCCTAATCAATATTACTCCTTGCCAACCTCCATAAGAAACCGGGTTTCTTTGACAATACGTCGCCATTTTTGCGGAACAATGATAATTCGCACGGCAGAAACCGGGTTTTTTAAAAAAACCCGGTTTCTTAAATCCCCATGCCGATAAGATATTTGATTTTGGCGAAGGTATTGTTTGAGAAACCGCGCCTTCAGGCTCCAAAGTTATAATAATTCCTGCACGGATTGCTATAGTTATCTTTGTTTTGCCGATCGTAGCTCATCTCTAAAATAATTAAACTTTCATTCCCCTATTAACGATCGCTATTTTATCTTAACACACCAAATATTCAACTATGCCGCTAGACTTCCGCAATCTCAATACTCTCTGGGCATCTGTTATTATTCAAACCCTACAAAAGTTGGGATTAACTACAGCAATTATTTGCCCCGGTTCCCGTTCCACACCTCTAACCATAGCCTTCGCAACCCATCCAAATATAGAAACTATTCCCGTACTGGACGAACGTTCGGCGGCTTTTTTTGCTCTGGGAATGGCTAAGAAAAACTTTAAACCAGTCGCCATAGTTTGTACTTCTGGAACTGCTGGAGCTAATTTTTTTCCGGCAATAATAGAAGCTAAAGAAAGTCAAGTTCCGTTATTAATTTTTACCGCCGATCGCCCTCCAGAATTGCGCGATTGTCACAGCGGACAAACCATAGACCAGGTTAAATTATATGGCAATTATCCTAACTGGCAAACAGAGTTAGCAGCGCCTTCTTTGGAAATGAAAATGTTAGCTTATCTCCGACAAACAATTATTTATGGTTGGGAAAAAGCCATGTTTCCGACTCGGGGGCCGGTTCATTTGAACGTACCTTTGCGCGATCCTTTGCCGCCATTAGTTCGGCCGGAAGTTATTGCTTTTGAGTCTCAGTTTTCTAGGTATTTCTTTGATGCGGTAAAGCCTATTTTAAAAACTGAATTTTTGCTCTCTTCTGAGTTAATTAATACTCTCCAAAAGTGGGATAGATGCCCGAGAGGGATTATTATTGCCGGCCTGGCACAACCGGAGGAACCAGAGATATATTGTCAGGCGATCGCTCGACTTTCCAAAGCTTTAAAATGGCCGGTACTTGCGGAAGGATTATCGCCTTTGAGAAATTATTCTAACTTAAATCGCTCTCTGATTTCTAGCTACGATATCATTCTCCGCAGCAAGAATTTAGCGGCTAAATTAATCCCCGAATTTGTAGTGCAAATAGGAGAACTGCCTACCAGCAAACAGTTAAGAAAATGGTTGGAAATTATCAAGCCGCAACGGTGGATAGTCGATAAAAGCGATCGCAATTTTGACCCCCTCCACGGCCCCACAACTCATTTAAGATTATCCGTAGAACAGTTGGTAGAAAGCTTAAATTTAGTTTCAGAATTCGATGCCAGTTATTTAGATTTGTGGCGGGATGCTGATGGGAACGTTAGAAAAGCGATCGCCGAAAAAATGACCTCTATTAAGGAAATAATCGAACCTAAAGTAGCCTGGAAAATATCTCAAATTTTACCCACAAAAACGCCTTTATTTATTGCCAATAGTATGCCAGTCCGAGATGTGGAATATTTCTGGGTTCTTAATAATTCAGAAGTACAACCGTTTTTTAATCGCGGCGCTAACGGCATCGACGGAACTTTATCCACGGCTTTAGGCATAGCCCACCGCCAACAAAGCAGCGTTTTGTTAACGGGGGATTTGGCGCTTTTACACGATACCAATGGTTTTTTATTGCGCCGAAAATTCATCGGACATTTGACGATTATTTTAATTAACAATCGCGGCGGCGGCATTTTTGAAATGTTGCCAGTAGCTAATTTTGACCCGCCTTTTGAAGAGTTTTTTGCTACCCCGCAAGAGATAGATTTTGCCGATTTATGCGTAACTTATGGCGTAGAGTATGAGGAGATTGATTCTTGGGAAAAATTGGAGTTTAGATTAAATCCTTTGCCTCCCAGTGGGATTAGAGTTTTGGAATTGAAGAGCGATCGCAAAGCTGATTCTAAATGGCGAAAAGAAAATTTAGAACGATTTGCAGAAGGTTTGTAAGCAATTAATAATTTCGTCTTTTTGATGTCCATTCTTTTAGCTTAGGTTTTTTCGCAATGGGCCACTGTTAATTTTATTTACAAATTATCAATTAGTAGGTTGCCCAAAGGTTTGCTAAAATTTTTAAGAAAAAATTTCACCAAAATGCCAGGGATGCTATATAATTTTGAAATTGTAAAAAATCACTATAGACAAATATGATTCTATTTTACATCGATGAAAGTGGAACTGGATGGGAAGACGACCAGACAAATTTCTTTTCTTTAGGTAGTTTTGCTATCCATATTAATGATTGGCGGGAAATGGATAGAGAAATTAAAGAGCTTAAAGAGAGCTTTTTTACTAAACGTAAATCGGAAGAATGGGAAATCAAGACTCGCGATCTTTGGCAAGGAGAAGGTAAATTAAAAAGAAGGAGCCGCAAAGATCGTAGTACATTTTTTTTGGACATTGCCCAAGTTTTAAACAACCTAAATTGTTTTCTCGGTGGAGTTATAGTTAACAAAAAATCATTAGTTGAAAGCGGTCCAATAATTAAAGATACTCCCGAATTATATAAATTTGCTTTCGATTGCTTTATAGAGCGTTTAGATGATTTTCTTAAGGAAAAAGATGAAGTTGGTATCTTGTTAATGGACTCTCGTTCTACTTTTCGCACTGCAGTTCAAGATACCCGCTTGATTAAAGCATATCAACAATGGGTAAGGCTGCGAAAAACTCCTTCGAGCTTTATTGAATTACCCTGGTTTGCTCGTTCAGATTACCACGCAGGTTTGCAGCTTGCAGATTATGTGGCTTACTTGATTTCTCGGCGATGGAAAGAGATTGAGAAAGTAGCTGTCGATAAAAACGAAAAAGTTGTTGATAAAGAGATTGAAAAAGGAGTTGTTGATAATGCATTCTTAAAAAAAATTGAGAAAGAAGCTGTTGATAATAATGCATTGTTACAAGCCTTTAATATTCTTCATGCCAAAATTAACTTATTTGAAATCCCAGAGAAAAGTATTAAATAGCGAACCCACGACTTTAAAGTCGTGGGTTCTTCTTGGTTTTATGGTTCCACGGCAATAAAGCCGTGGAGAAATTCTCTCAATGACAGGCGTGCAGTATTTCAACTGCTCTATAAATCCCCGTGAAGGTCGGGGCACCTTGTCCTAACAGGCGTGCAGTATTTCAACCGCACCATAACTCCCCGTGAAGGTCGGGGCACCTTGTCCTAACAGGCGTGCAGTATTTCAACCGCACCATAACTCCCCGTGAAGGTCGGGGCACCTTGTCTGCATTTATTATAACATGGCTGAAGGTTTTGTCAAGCCAAATGGAAAATTAACTCAACCTAAAATCTAATTTTAAAGGCCCGACAGCCGTGTTAATTGCTCTTGGGTGAAGGTGTGCGGCCCCCGACCTACTTTCACTGGGTTCTCAATAATTCAGAAGTACAACCGTTTTTTAATCGCGGCGCTAACGGCATCGACGGCACTTTATCCACGGCTTTAGGCATAGCCCATCGCCAACAAAGCAGCGTTTTATTGACTGGAGATTTGGCGCTTTTACACGATACTAATAGTTTTTTATTGCGCCGAAAATTCATCGGACATTTGACGATTGTTTTAATTAACAATCGCGGCGGCGGCATTTTTGAAATGTTGCCAGTAGCTAATTTTGACCCGCCTTTTGAGGAGTTTTTTGCCACGCCCCAAGAGATAGATTTTGCCGATTTATGCGTAACTTACGGCGTGGAATATGAGGAGATAGATTCTTGGGAAAAATTGGAGCAAAGATTAAATCCTTTGCCCGCCAGTGGGATTAGGGTTTTGGAATTAAAGAGCGATCGAAAAGCTGATTCTAAATGGCGAAAAGAAAATTTAGAACGATTTGCAGAAGGTTTGTAAGCAATTAATAATTAACAATTAACAATTAACAATTAATAATAATGGGAAATTAACTCGACTCAAATAAGCCAGAAACCCGGTTTTTTTAAAAAACCGGGTTTCTTAGATATCGGAGGGCGATCTACGGATTGCTATAGCATTTATCGAATCGGTGATGTACATTTTCGATCCCCCTAAATCCCCCTTAAAAAGGGGGACTTTGAATCCTTCTGGCTCCCCCCTTTTTAAGCGGCTTCCTCCCGGCGCTCTTGAATTAGTTCGTCGACGAGACTGCGTTGGGGGCTGATGTCTTTGAGAATGCCCCGTATTTTTCTAACTTGCTTGCGCGCGCTAAGAAGTTTGAAGTTACCATCTTCTGCGAGGCAGAGAATTAACGGATCCCCTGGTTTGATGTCTAACTTTTGCTGAACTTCTGATGGTAAGGTCAAGCGTCCTTTGTTTTCTAAGAGAAGGTTATAGGAAACTGTTGTTTTAGTCATCTGGATTTTTGATCGGGTTAGCATCGCTTCAAAAGCGATCGCTTTTGAGTTAAAAACGACTATCTCTGGGTTCTCTTGACAATTGTTGTGGAACCACAATTACGATCGCAAGTTAAGTTTCACGGCTGTTCCACCCAACTTCCAAGAGTCACTGCTATGCGGCAGCCTCAGTTAATAAAGGCTCTAATTTACCCTTGGCATCCAGGGCATAAATGTCATCGCAACCGCCGATATGTTCGTCGTTAATAAAAATCTGCGGCACGCTGCGCCGGCCGTTAGCTCGTTCCGCCATTTTGACTCTCGCGGCCCCATCCCCATCTATTTTGTACTCGGTGTAATTAACACCTTTCCACCAAAGCAGCAATTTGGCTCTAATACAAAAAGGGCAGGTTTGCCAAGTGTAAATTTCTACGTTGGCTTTCATCCGTTCTGGGTGACGACCTAAAATTCTATCGATAAACTCAGGCATTTTTTCTTATGTTTTTTAGAATGGGCTATTATTATTTTTAACCTAAAATGTAAAAAAGTTGCAAGGTAGCGATCGCTCCCTTTCCCCGGGAGCATCTCAACTTTTAAGAAAACCAAGAATTTAACGCTTTTAGGCAACAGGCAACAGGCAACAGGCAACAGGCAACAGGCAACAGGTTTTCAGTAAAAATACTTTTTTCACTTCGATGATATGCTCCTTTTCCCCCCTTTTCCCTTCACCACAATTTTCCCTATCTATATCTTACACCTTCCCCTCTTGTTGCTCTATTTTTCCCATGAATTTCTCTAGCCACCAAGCTATAATAATTAAGAGTAAACCCAATATTAACTGCTAAAAATAAACCTGTTAAAACCAAACGCAAAATATTAGAAAAATTTACTTCATTTATTAGGGTAAATATGGCAAAAACAATCGAACAAATACCAAATCCAGAAGCAAAACAACTGAGAACGAGCGCGCGTAATTTAGACATAATTCAATTGCCAACTCCCCAAAACATTAAATTATAAAAAAGCCTCGATAGATGTCAAGCAATCCCCATTTTAGTACCGGGAGAACCGCCAATCGATCGAGGCTGAAAAATTAAAGAAAATACTAAAAAGCCACAAAAACTTACATATTATTAAGTTGATTGCGCAGATCGTCCAACTCAGCATCAACATCCGCTGATTTTCCAGAAGTTTCTCCCGCCTCTGGCAGCTTGCCCTGATTTACCGAACCGCCGGCTATTTGAGCCTTCATCGCCGCCAACTCATCATCAACATCGCTGCCGGCTTCCAGCTTGCGGAATTCTTCTTCCAAACCACTACCACCAGCTAACTCAGAAGTAGCCTGAGAGCGAGCTTCCATCTGCAAAACCTTTTCTTCCATCCGGTCAAAAGCAGCCAAAGCCCCGCTAGTATTGAGAGAACCCATAGTATTATTAAGCTGTTCCTGAGTCCGGGCAGAGGCCATCCGCGCCTTAAGCATATCCTTTTTGGCCTTAGCTTCAGAAATCTTACTTTCCAAAGCAGTTAAATTGCGCTTGAGGGCATCTACTTGAGAACTTTGATTATCTAAAGCTGTTTTTAACGTGGCCCCAGTTTCCGCATAACCCTTCTTCCGCTGCAAAGCTTCCCGAGCTAGATTTTCATCGCCCTTTTGCAAAGCTAACTGGGCTCGCGACTGCCACTGGTTGGCCTGAGACTGAGCTTGATTGTATTGTTGCTGGCTGCGTTTTTGCGTAGCAATGGCGCTGGCTACTGCCTGACGCAACTGCACCAGGTCTTCTTGCATATCCACAATAGACTGTTCGAGAACCTTTTCTGGGTCTTCAGCCTTGTTTACCATGTCATTAACATTGGCTCTGACAACGCGGCTGATTCGATCGAATAATCCCATAATCTTATTTTTCCTGTGAGGGTTTACTATCTAGGCAGAAAGCAGATCGTTTTTTTGGGCGAGAGCCTGTCGAGTCGCTCTTTTATTGGCCAAATTCTCAATTTCAGAGTTTAGAACCACTGCCCTTCTATATATCTCCAGTTTAAGCTGCTCCTTAGTCCGGTTCCCAAGTCTATAAAAATTGAGAATTCCTTCTTTTTTCAGTTTATCGTTGGTTCTAGAAATTGGAGCCATGGAGTCGAGTTGGAGGATGATTTTAAATTTGGCATCCCCATTACTCGCCTATTTCGGGCTTTTTCTCGGCTGAGGACTCTTCTGTAATTGCTTTGCTACTTCCTCCTGGAAGCATTTGCGCTTTCATTGCTTCTAATTCCGCATCAATATCGTTGCCTCCTTCGAGAGAAGCGAATTTTTTCTCTAAATCGTCGGTTCCCAATTCGGCGATCGCCTGAGACTTCGCCTCTAGCTGGTTTACCTTTTCTTCCATACGCTCGAAAGCACCCATGGCAGTGCCAGTCTTCATATTGCCTAACAGATCCTGCAGCTTTTCTGAAGCTTGAGCGGACCGGGCCCTGGCGACATACATATTTTTTTTCGCCCTAGCTTCGGTAATTTTGTTTTCCAACTGGCGCATATTTTGCTTGAGTCTCTCTACGACTTCGCTCTGTTGCTCCACCTGAGTTTTCATCGCCGTGGCTGTTTCGTTATATGACTTGCGTCTGGTTAGAGCTTCTTTTGCTAAATGCTCTTGACCTTTTTGCAGAGCCAGTTGAGCCCGTCGATACCATTCATCAGCAGTCGATTGAGTTCTTTCGTATTCTCGCTCGGTGCGCTTCTGAGTAGCGATGGCCTGGGCCACGCCCTGTCGCATTTGCACCAAATCGCTCTGCATATCCATCACTGTCTGCTCCAAGATCTTCTCTGGGTCTTCGGCTCCAGAAACCAGACTGTTAATATTTGCCCTAATTATCCGCCAGAGGCGATCGAATAATCCCATAACTTTTTAATTACCTTTTTTTTATTAATTTTTATCTAATTTTAAACGCTTGTAGGGGCAGAGCATGAAAGACTCAATATCTTAGACTTGACTAAAATATTAATTCTTTTATGCTTTGCCCCTACTAAACTCCCTGCCACGGTTCCATAGCCTAATAGCCTTAAAACTTATAAAATTCAGCGGATATCCCTTGCTCCTCCAATTCCTTCAACAACCGCTCGGCTGATTCTGCATCCAGCAAAGCTCCCATCTGGATTTTTGGTCCGTCGGTTGTTTGGCGGATATAAGCATCTGGAACTACTTCCCTCGCTTGGGCTAAAGAATTTTCCCCCGCATACTCTTGGACGACGTAAAACCAACCATCGGTGGACTCTATGGGAGTCTGGACTTTTGCCGGTTGTGGAGGAGCGACGGGCCTCTGCGGCGGTACGTTTAATTGAGGCTGGCTTCCATTCGGTTGTGCGGTCTGGGGTAGCAGACTGGTACCTAGATCGTTCAGCCCCCCGCTATTAGCTCCCGGGTTGCTGCCGGATGGCACTCTAATGGTTCCAGAAATTGGCGGTGGAATTGAAGGTGTCAAGCTTAGAGAGGGAATAGAAACTGGGTTTGGATTTACTGTGCCGAGTGTATCCAAATCTAGCTCTACAAAATCTTGCTGCTTGCTCAGGGGAGATTTGGGCAATTCCCCTCCTGCTGTTTCTCCCGCACTGGCTGTTTCCACCTCCTCAGCATTTTCTGCTTCCCCAGAAGGAGTGTTTCCATCTAGCAAGTCTCCCAAACCCAGATAATTCTGATTCTTGCCATAGATAAAAGCAGAACCCAAAACCGTACAAGAAAGCATAAATAGCAGCATTGATGCTATGCCTAAAGGTGTAAACAGGCTTGCGGCCAGGCTGCGTTCCTTTGGCTTGGCTTGTGTCGGCCTGTCTAAGCTTTTGACTAATCTTTCGGAGGATTCGAGGTAGTCGTTTAATCCTTTGGGGCTTTCTGTTGCTGCTGTTTCTTCTTGTAATTCCGTTTTGCCAATGGTTAGGGATCCGGGGGCTGATGGATCGATAAAAATAGGCGATCGCTCTGGCGTCGAACTCTCTGGGGATTTTGACTCCCCTAACTTTTCGGCTTCTGGTAATTCCGATTTTATTTCTTCGTCGGTCTTGGCCCCAGACTGCATCTCTAAGCTTTGTGTTTGCGTATTACCGCCCATCTTTGTTTTAGACAACCCTGGGCCTTGAGGTTGAGTCCGACGCCTGTGGCGGCGGTATCTGGTTAGTTCGTCTTCGATCTGCACGTCCAAACTTGCCAAAACCGCTTTTAATTTTGGGTTGAGTTTATGCTCCGTTGTTTTTGGGCTTGATTCTAGTAATGAAGTCGGACTCATATTACAACTCCTGAGAATTTTTAAATATTAACGATGGAAAAATTTTACTTATATAGCAATCCTAAACGATTTGTGACAAATTAAAAATTAATTAACAATCATAAAATTAGACGCGATCGAGGGCAAACAGAACGGAAACGACATCTTCTGCTTGTTATCAACATTTGCCGCCCGAATGCTGTTGCCCCTACATATCCATTTTTGGCAGAAGATTTTTTACACAACGGTTAGAGGATTGCTATATCTTTCGCTTTGCAAGCTTTTAAATCATTTTAAACTTAAGATAACCAGCTCGATCGCCTATCTTCCAAACCATCAAAAATTATGACTTTTCAATCTCTCGAACAACTTTTATCTTCTCTAGACATTCTCGATCGCTCCCCCGAACAAAAGCAGTTTCAAACTTTATTATCCTCTTGGCCTGAAGTTATGGGGCCTTTAGCAGAACTTACTCGACCTTTAGCTGTCCGAGGAGGCGTTTTAAAGGTAGCCACTGCCACCAGCGCATTATCTCAAGAACTTACTTTCAAAGCCGACCGCATTTTACAAGAGTTAAATTCTCTTCTCCCTACTCCTTTATATAAGATTCGCTTTTCTGCCGCTCTCTGGAATCGGGGGCATGGCCCTAATTCCGGCACTGAAGAAACGATGGAACATCCCAGTAAGATTCCTGCCCGTGGAGAAGCGAAAGCGTCTATTCCTCCCCCAGCGACGAAAGACCCATTAGTTGCGGTTCAGCAGTGGGCTGCTTCCGTGCGGGAGCGATCGCAACATTTACCCCTCTGCCCCCAATGTCAATCTCCCACTCCCAACGGAGAACTTAACCGCTGGTCTGTCTGCGCCCTCTGTGCCACCAAGCAGTTTTCCTGACCTTTCATTTTAATTAAAAATCAATTTTTTATTACCTCAGACAGAGCTTTTCTTCCGAATTTCTTCACAATTATACCCACATAAATTATGAGATTCAGATGGCCTTTATTTGCTCTTATTTATCATCTAACCCCGCAAAGCCTTTGATGTTAGGGTCGATCCCCGTTGCTTTTACTCCGTTTTTGTATCGATTAATACTTTTTTGCCGTCCATTTTTAGCCCAATTTCCTCCGGAGAGAGACAATTATAAAAAAAACATTAAATTCCGACCTACGTCAGGGATCGCTAAAACCTATAAGCAATAAAGGTTGCAATGCATTAATAGCGGTATAGTTCAAGATTCATAATATTAAGTATTAAAAATATTTAACAAAGGAAACTTTTTTATGAAAACCGCAAATGCTCCCAGCCTGGCTTGCCGTCACTGTAAATTTTATCTGCCAGAGGGACGTCGGGGTGGTAACTGCAAAAAACTGAGCGCGCCGGTTCAAAGTAATTGGAAAGCTTGCACTTTAGCACTCCCACCATTCGCTCCATCCTGGGAAAATATAGATAATATGATGCTTTGGCCCCAACACAAAATACAATTAGAAGCCACTTTACAAAAACCCTCCTCCGACCGACAGGTCGAGCAACCAAATAGAACCATCTCTGCCGAGTCAAAACCCATCCCATCGGCACTAGCTTAGGGCAAAACTAAAGGGGTGCATCCCCTAATTGAAAAGAACCAACAATTTAACGCTTTTGTTAATTGTTAATTGGGAAAATGTTAATTGTTAAGATGCACCCGCAGTAAAGCTATGGCAGCCAGGGGTATTGACGAAAATCTGGCGATCGCTTTTCCAGAAAAGCCTGTTTCCCTTCTGCCCCTTCTTCAGTCATGTAATAGAGAAGAGTTGCATTACCCGCCAACTCCTGGAGGCCAGCCTGACCGTCGCAATCAGCATTAAAAGCAGCCTTAAGACAGCGAATGGCGATCGGACTCTTTTCTAAAATCTCCCGGGCCCACTTAATCCCCTCCAACTCCAACTCCTCCACGGGCACCACGCAATTAACCAAACCCATATCCAAAGCCTCTCTGGCATCGTATTGGCGACAGAGAAACCAAATTTCCCTAGCCTTTTTTTGACCCACAATTCGAGCCAAATAGCTAGCTCCAAAGCCGCCATCAAAACTGCCAACTTTAGGGCCAGTTTGACCAAAAATAGCATTATCAGCAGCAATAGTTAAATCGCAAAGAACGTGCAAAACGTGACCCCCACCGATAGCGTATCCCGCCACCAAAGCAATAATCACCTTCGGCATAGAGCGAATTAACTTCTGCAGGTCGAGAACGTTCAAACGAGGCACTCCCGCATCATCAATATATCCCGCCGACCCCCTAACGCTTTGATCCCCCCCAGCACAAAAAGCATACTTCCCATCAGAATGAGGTCCGGCCCCAGCAAACAAAACAACCCCAATTTTCGGATCTTCTCGCGCATCAGCAAAAGCATCGTAAAGTTCAAAAACAGTCTTCGGGCGGAAAGCATTGCGTTTGTGGGGGCGATTAATCGTAATTTTGGCAATTCCATCGCTTTTGTGGTACAAAATATCTTCATAATTTTTGACAACTTGCCATTCAACTCGATCGCCTTCACTATTCATATTTCATAACTTGCGCTTAATTCTAGGTCTCTGATTGAACCACAAAATAATGGATAATCCAACTTATCCCATCCATCAGCAGTGGATGAGTCTAGCGCTGGAACTAGCAAAAGCTGCCGGCGAAGCAGGGGAAGTACCAGTCGGTGCCCTCGTCCTCGATGCCAGGGGGGAATTAATAGCAGAGGCCCAAAACCGACGAGAGCGAGATAGCGACCCCACCGCCCATGCCGAAATCTTGGCCCTGCGAGAAGCAGGTAGGGTTCTCAACTCCTGGCATCTCCATGGATGCACTCTCTATGTAACTCTCGAACCTTGCCCGATGTGCGCCGGGGCGATAGTTCAAGCTAGAATTGGCTTGCTGGTTTACGGGGCAGACGATCGGAAGACCGGGACAATTCGCACCGTAGCTAATATCCCGGACAGTCCTTATTCCTTCCACCGTCTCTCCGTACTCGGAGGAATTATGGAGTCTGCCTGTCGGGAGCAATTACAATCTTGGTTTGGCCATCGGCGCAGCCAAAAAAGTTAAATTGTTAATGACGCTACGAAAACTGGCATTGAACTATCCCCCAGAAAGTCAACAGCATTTACATTAAAGTCAAGAAACAATTCCAAACAAACCCTTTAAAATAAGCAATTCTGATGGATCTTGACTCTCCCGAACAATCTCCGAACGAACAAAAGCCTGGTTCTACCAAAGCGATCGCCTCTCGTATTTCCCCTTGGTTGGCCTCCTTAGTCTATTTTATCGGTCGTCATCTGGTACTGCCTTTTTACTTCCGTCGCATAGAAGTCATCGGACGAGAAAACCTTCCCTCATACGGACCAATAATCCTCGCCCCAACTCATCGTTCTCGCTGGGACGCACTCATGGTGCCATATAGCGCCGGTCGATTAGTTACGGGGCGGGACTTGCGATTTATGGTGACTATCGACGAAGTTACAGGAATTCAGGGTTGGTTTATCCGACGTTTGGGCGGGTTTGCTGTCAATACTAAAAATCCTGCTATTTCCAGCATCCGTCATGGGGTGGAACTGATGTTAAATAAGGAGATGTTAGTCATATTTCCCGAAGGTAATATTTTCCAAGACGGCGAAGTTCATCCCCTCAAACCTGGATTAGCCAGACTCGCTCTTCAAGCAGAATTAATAGAACCCGATTTAGGGGTTAAAATAGTACCCATAAGTATTAATTACAAACCTCGGGTTCCTCGCAGGCATAGTAATGTTACCGTTAAGATCGGTTCTCCTTTATCGGCGGCTGATTATAGTCAAGGTTCCTCGAAAAAAGCAGCCAGAGTTTTGACTGCGGATTTAGAAGATTCTCTTAAAACTCTCGATCGCAATTAATAATTAATAATTAATAATTAACAATTAACAATTAATAACTAACAATTAACAATTAATAATTAGTTATAGGAATTATTGAATCGGTGAAGCAGACAAGCTCGATCCCCCTAAATCCCCCTTAAAAAGGGGGACTTTGACATTTTCCGGCTCCCCCCTTAAAAAGGGGGGCTGGGGGGGATCGAAGATGTACCTCACCAATTCGATAAATGCTATGACCGCATCCAGTGGAGCTTCCACTAAAAGGGCTATAGCAATACTCAACAATTGTTTGCAAATCATTTCAAAACAGCTATAGAACGAGAATATAGGAGTAGAGCGAAAAATGAAGGGATTAACATCTATTGATTCTAATTCAAACTTCCAAAGCCACCAAATTGTTTGTTTGGAACACGAAAATAGTTTTCTTTATGCAGAAGTAATACAAGTAATAGAAGCTCGTAAAACTTGTTGGGTTCGCCCTTTGATGTTTAAAATCTTGTCTTATGGGGATAATAAATTGTCTGATTTTCCAGAAAGTCAGACAATTTTTGATTTACGAGAAAGTTCCGATCTGGTATTGCCTATATCTTTATTTAGAGTTGCCCTAGATACAGAAGTAATTCCCCTTTTATCAGAATTGGACGCACCGAAAAATCAAGAGCGAGATTTGAGAATTGCTCGTCGAGAACTTCGAGAGTTCGTCCAACAAGTTTGGCAAGCATACAAACCTTTATTTTCTCAGACGAAAAAGTAGAACAGGCACTCGAATATAACTAGCCTGTTATCCGCTTAATTGTTAGTATAACGGGGAATAATGCCTGTTATCCGCTTAATTATTAATTATTAATTATTAATTGTTAATTATTAATGCAAAGATAGGAAGCAGGGAAATAACTTCAAAATTCCCTACTTCCTATCTCAGCTATCAATTATCAACAAAAAAAAATGTCAATCCTTCATCCAAATCGATATCCAAATCCCCTTACAGTAATAATATATTGAGGATTGCTTGGGTCTATCTCTAACTTTTCTCGCAGCCAACGGATATGAACGTCCACAGTTTTACTATCGCCAATAAAATCCGGTCCCCAAATTTGTTCTAGCAACTGTTCGCGAGACCAAACCCGCCGGGGATAGCTCATAAATAGCTCTAACAAGCGGAATTGTTTGGGAGAAATTTTCACTTCTTCACCGCGAACGATAACTCGACATTCTTCGGGATAGAGGCTGACCTCTTGGTATTGAAAAACTATTGGTTGGCGCAGTTGACCTAGACGTTGGCGGCGCATTAAAGCTCCACAGCGAGCTAAGAATTCTCGCATTCCAAAGGGCTTAGTCAGGTAATCATCTGCTCCTGCTTCTAGGTAAAAAGCACAGTTATTAGCACTTTCTTTCGCCCCGACGATCGCAATTGGTATGGGATTTCCTTGATGTCGTAAAATTCGACAGATATCCAGACCGTTAATTGCATCGAGAATGAGTAAATTAAATGACAACTCGCCAGGAAGAGAAGAACAGTTTTGAAGCGTAGGAATAACGCTACGTCCTTCTTGAGAAATAACTACTTCATAGCCCTGTTCTTCTAGGGCTAAAACCAGCATATCTCGCAGAAGTTCTTCATTTTCTAATAGCAAAATTTTGCCGGCATGACGAAGGGTCTGCCTGGGAGGAACCTGACTTAAATCTGGAGAAAACATAAAAATCGCGATTGGTGTGTTGGGTGGTTGGCTCTCGGAGAAAATTCGCGATGCCCGAAAGAAGTTTGGCGATCGCTCTGGTTTGTTTTAGTCAATTCGTCCCAAACCATCCAACCCAAAAGCGCACTCGATTTTTTTTCTTACTCCCCCAGAAAGTACGGAGCTTAGACTTAATACAGCAGCTACAGCCAAGGGTGGCTGCATTTAACCCAGGAAAGGATTGCTGCTGCTTTGTAGAGGGAAATTTTATTTTTGTCAGCATAGCCGACTCCCCTTCGATGTTGTTCTGCTGAATACAAAGCGAAGCTGGTATTATAGTAGGGGCAAAAGGTTAATAAAAGGTAAAGATTTGGTAATCAAAAGGTTAAATTCTGATGGAGCGATCGTAGAACTTTAAACCCATAAATCTATTTATTATAGGTTACGATGACAATATTTGCAATCCCTTGGGTTCAGCAGCGAATTTTCTGAATGGTTAGAATCGAGAGGCAATGAAAAACCGTTCTTAAGAGGATGTTGTTGCGTATTAATAGCTTAAGACAACCCCAGGGAATAATTCGGCCCGTAGCTTTTACCGAAGGGCGTGGCCTCTGGGGATCGATTCCGAAGACCGAGATATAAGTAGTCGCGGCCGACGGAATGTTCGTTCAAAAATTTGCGTGTTAACGGCAATTAACCGTTTATGGCGCGTGGATACCCAATTATTAATTATTAATTATAGCGATTATTGAATCGGTGAAGTACACCCCGATCGATCCACCATTATCCCCCTTAAAAAGGGGGACTTTGAAAATTTCCGGCTCCCCCCGATTCTGCGGGGGGCAGGGGGGGATCGAAAATGTACTTCACCGATTCGATAAATGCTATATTAATTATTAATTATTAATTACTTAACCAACCTCTTATGCCGGTGGAACCAATAAAGGTCTCGCCGGAGTCGGTTCTGCTTCAAAAACTTCTCGGAGTGCCTCCTGAAGAGTTTCTTTCATCACAATGCGATTTTCATAAGCAACAACAACCCGAACTAAAGTCGGCAAACTATTGCGCTCTGCTTCTAAATAAATAGGCTCTACATAAAGCAAAGATTGCTCTATAGGAATCACCAATAAATTACCTTGAATAGCGCTGGAACCCTGACGATTCCATAAAGATATCTGCTGGGATATATCAGGGTCTTGATTGAGCAAAGCTTCTATTTGTTCCGGTCCGTAAACTAATCGTTGTTTGGGGAATTGATATAATAACAATTTCCCATAATCTTCCCCATCAGAACGAGCGGCTAACCAAGCAATTAAGTTATTGCGACTTGCTGGTGTGAAAGGCAAAAGCAAGATAAACTCCTCTGATTCTCCCTCCGGCAACTTCATTATTAAATAATAGGGAGCGATGGGCTGTTCTTTAACGCCATAAATTTCTTGAGGAACCCGCCAAACATCTTCCCGGTTGTAAAAAACCTGGGGATTTTCCATGTGGTAAATAGCGAGTCTTTCTGATTGAACGCTAAATAAATCTACTGGGTATCTAAGATGACTGCGGAGGGAAACTGGCATATCCTTAAGTGGCTTAAACATTCCTGGAAAAACCCGCCGCCAGGTAGTAATAATTGCGTCTGTTGGATTATCGAGATAATAGAAATTTACCGACCCGTTGTAGGCATCTACGACAACCTTTACGGAGTTGCGAATGTAATTAAAATCATGGTTTTCTGGGTCGGAATAAGGAAAGCGATCGCTGGTAGTGTACGCATCAATAATCCAATAAAGATAATTGGGAGTTGTATTATCAGTTAGTTGGTTTTTACCTTCTTGGTTTTGAAAGTTAGGATTTGCTACTACCAAATAAGGGTCTCCATCGTAGCGAAGAAAAGGAGCGATCGCCCTAACCCTTCTGGCAATATTCCGCTGAAATAATACCTTCGTATCTCTAATAACATCGCTGCTAAAAAGCATCCGCCAGTTTTTCAGATACTTAGCCAATAATAACCGCCGCCACGCATTACTAATGACAATACCGCCGCCGCCGTTATATGTGTTGTAAACGTTAGTATCTCCGCTGGGGTAGTCTAATTCTTTATTTTCTTCTTTAGTGGAAATCATTACTTCATTATCAGTAAGTTCCCCGTAGTAAATCCTTGGTTTCCCAATAGGAATGCTGTAGCGAATTCTTTCGGATACTTCCAAAGTAGTGTTATTATCGACAGCAGGACTAGGACCGATGTTTTTAACAAAATATTCTGGCAGTCCGCCGACACCAACTTTACTTACAGGAGACAAAGTAAAACCGTAGCCGTGGGTATAAACTAAGTGTTTGTTGACCCAAGTTTGCGCTGCTTCGGAAACAGATTCATAATTTAATTCCCTAGCCGAGATAATTACTTGTTCTTTTTCTGTCGCTCTTTGTTGATTTCCTTCTGAAGTTTCTTTAAGAACGGTGTAGCGGTCTATATCAGCATCGTAAAATTCATAGTAAGGTCTTATTTGCTGCAACTGTTTGTTAGTTGCTAAAATCGGTCTCGAATCCCAAATGCGTATATTGTCAATAGTCAGTTTATTGTTTTCAATGTCCGCGTAAGTCAGTTGATTTTCTGGGTTGAAAAATTTAGTTTCAATATTATCCAGATTAAATGCTCTGCGAGTGAAGTTAATACTGCGTTCGAGATAAAGGCTTTCCCGTTCGAGTTCGTTAGGTTCGACGACCACTTGCTGGACTATCTCTGGCAAAAGCAATCCGCCCACAACTGCGATTATTAAATACCAAGTCAATATAGCTCTTAAAGAATAGCTATTAGCGAATAATTTAGCAACTTGTTTTTTCTTTCTTCTCCTCCTCCGACGCCAACCAAGCAGACGCAAACCTAGTTCTATATATGGCTGAAGGGGTTGCACGGAGAAAATAGCTTGCCAGAGTAGAAATGTTGCAATTAACAGTGCTAATACCGCTAGAAAAATATTAGCAGGTAACTGGATTTTGACATCAGTGAAAGCGGCACCGTAGGCAACTCCTCTGGGGGAATAAAGCAGCTCGAAGCAGTCTATAAAATAACTATATGCTACAGTTAGCATCAAGGCGCCAGCTAGTGCGTGTAAGTGACGCTGTTGTAGCTGAGAGAAACGCATAAAAATGCCTTGAGCGAGGCTGTTTCCTGATAATAAATAGACGAGAGTGCAAGAAGCTAGTCCGTATAAAAACAATCCAACGAACCAAAATTTAAAAAGTTGCAACACGGGCAAAATAAAGACATAAAAACTAGCGTCTAAGTTAAATACTTCTTCCGCGATGTTAAAAGGGCTAGGATTAATAAATTGCAATATATTTGCCCAATGGCTGGATAAAATCAAACCAAATATTAGACTGAGGAATATAGCGATCGCCCTCAAGGAAAATAAAGGGTTTGCCATAACCGCAACTGCCACTACTATTATTACTCCCAATTCCCAAAAATTAGAGGGTATTGTAGCAATAAGTTGTGCTGTCGATTCTAATCCCAATTTCAGTGGCATTCCCGGGGATATTTGAGGTAGCGTCAAATCCGTATGCCAATAATTAAGAGCGGCGGCAATATAGTGAATTAATATTACTGATATTAATAATATTAATCCGAAAATAAATAATAATAACAATCCCAGTCCCAATGCAGGAGTCACTGGTTTTCTTTGATATGGCGTTGTTACCGGAGGGATCAACATGGTTTCTGGAGATTCCTCTGCCTTGAGAAAGTCAAAGTTTTTAGGATATTTACATCGATTGGCGATCGCTAGATTTATCCATAAAAAACTGCCTGTAACGCTCAAAGCGATCGCCCAAAGTATTCCTTTAGTTATCAGTCTTTTTTGGAAAACGGGAAGATAGTTTACCTCTTCAAACCACAACAAATCTACAGCAATATTGCTTACTAAGTCTAGGAAAAACAAGATAGCTATTGCTATTAAAATTAATTTACCAAATCTTTGGAAGTTAAAATATTTTAATAAGGAAAAACCTTGCCAAGATAACTTTGTTTTGATTGGGATATTTTCTGTCATTTTATCTTAATCGCTTATTGAAGCAGACAATACGGGAGCATCTCAATTTTGTAGAAACCAAAAAAGCGAACGTTTTTTGGTAATGGGTAATAGATAATGGGTAATAGGAATGATTTTTGCTTTCTCAGAGATGCTCCCGACAATACTCTCTATTTGAACGGTAAAATAACTGTGAATACGCTTCCTTCGTTCAACTTCGATCTAACTTTAACGCTACCCCCCATTCCTTCCACTAAACTTTTGACAATAGATAAACCCAAACCAGCCCCACCAGTAGCTCGATTTCTAGCTTCATCAATTCGATAAAAACGCTCGAATATTCTTGATTGTTGCGACAAAGGAATGCCTCTGCCTTTATCCCATACTTCAATTATTCCTTTATCTCCTATTTTCTCTAAAGACACCGCAACTAAGGAACCAACATCCGAATATTTAACAGCATTATCAATTAAATTTAATAAAACTTGTTTGAGACGGTTAGCATCTGCTATGACCTCTAGATCGCCCATGGCATTTTCATTAAAAAACTTTTTCTCGCTAACATTATTAGTCGATCGCCATTCTATAACTTCCCTAAATGTTAGATCGTTTTTATCGCTGAAAATTGACGGAACTACTTTGTCATTTTTGGAAAACTGAAAAACAATCTCGCGATCGCTAAACTGCTTCGCCATCTCCACCACTTCCGCCACTAACTTATTTAAAACTACTGGTTCTAAATTAAAGTTAATTTGTCCGCTATCTGCCCTAGCTAATTCCAATAAATCCTGTAATAATAAAATAGTACGTTGGGCTTCGCTTGAGGCAATTTCCAAAGCTTCTCGCTGTGGAGGTGTCAGATTCGACCCCCTTCTCAAGGTACTCTCAAGATAGCCAGAAACAATTGTTAGAGGCGTCCTTAATTCGTGGGAAACGTTGCTGACAAACGAACGCTGTCCCGACCAAGAGTCCGAGAGGCGAACTAGCATCGTGTCTAAAGTTTTAGCTAATTCCTTAACTTCCTCAGGAGCTCTCACTAAATTCATAAATAGTGCTTCCTGGAGACCATCCGCCTTAACCTTATCGGCCAGTTGACTCAGATGGCGCAGGGGAGTCAGAGCATTTTTGATATAGAGAGCGATCGCTCCAGTCATTAAGATAATAACTAGAATACTGGCCAAGCTCAAGCTAAAGACCATTGTTACCAGCATCTTTTCGTCGCGAGTAATATCCCGAGCCATGTAAAGTTGGCCCACTACAGTCCCTTTAACCCGTAAAGGGCCGCGACATAAAACAAAGTAGCGTCCGTTGATGGGATAGATAACGGGTTTGAGGGGCATTTCCGTCATCGAGATTAAAATAAAGCGATCGCTGTCTTCTTCTAGATTTTGAGATGCGGCCAGCATTTTACCTTCTGGACTATTTACCCAAATAAAGAAGTTAGTTATCGTCAGATTATCGATCGCTTTTTGTAAAGCACCGTGCAAGTACGACATTTCGCTATACACTTCCACATCCATTGGCAAGCGATCGGCAATCCTCTCGATGCTATGCTTATGACTAACAATCAGAATTTGCTGCATTTTCCAGCAAGTCCAGGCTGCAACGGTACCCAGTCCAACGGCCGAAACTACTGCAATACCTAATGTCAGACGCATCTGCAACGAAGAAGGCCACTCCAAAAATTGTTTTGGCCAGTTGCCCTCCAAGTTTAGTTTATTCACCGCTACCATATACCTAAGCGCTCCCAACGGTTTTTAGTTTACTGATTCATTATTAGAAAATGCTGATAACTTGCTTGCCTCCAACGACTCAGCTTTCTTTGTGGGTCGGCAGGCGCGGCTAAAATTTGTTACCTTGGACTTCATTCAGTTGGGCTCTAAACTTGGAAGAATATTCTATCGCCTAATTACGTTGGGCTGCGGACGGATTTGAAACTATCGGGGAGTTTACTAAGATCATAGGCAAAACACTACATTTCGATAGGCCCTATCGCCTGTCGTTGCTCGTTGCCGAATAGAAAAACCAAGGGGCAACATTAATATGAAACTTCGCAAAAAAACGCTCTTAACTATTGCCATCGCCCAAGGATGTACGACTTTATTTATATTTACAGTATTCTTTTATTTATTTACTTATGATTTAGACAGAATAAACTTTTATTTATTGTTTGCTTCGCTTTTGGGAATAAGTGCCCTCTCAAGCAGTGTCACTCTAGCAATAACAGCAAAATCCCTCGGCTCTCATGTAGCACAAATAAATACATTTGTCAATAGCATCTTCAGCACTGAAGATTATTCCCAGCGATTATTAATGGAGGGAGAAGATGAAATCTCAACTAAAGCCGAAATTATTAACAAGCTCTTAGAGACATTAGAAAATACGGCTACCCTATCTCGCGACTGGGAAGAACGCTATCGTTTAATGGCAAATTACTCCACGGACATGATTTCTCGCCACACGAGCGAGGGAATTTTTCTCTATGTTTCACCAGCTTATCAAAGCATACTCGGATACGAACCATCGGAACTTCTAGGGAAACATCCAAAGCATTTCCTACACCACAAAGATATCAAAGCGATCGCTAAAGCTTATTCAATAATTCTAACCCAACCCGTCACTTACACCATTACTTATCGAGTCAGAAATAAAGACGGTCAATACATTTGGTTTGAAACTAATACCCGCACTATTCGCGACTCAGAAACAAACGCAGTTCAAGAAATTATTGCCGTTTCTCGGGATATTACCGAACGCAGATTTAGAGAGCAAGAATTACAAGACAGCGAGTCTGCTATTAGAGAACTTTATCAAGTAACAGCCGCTCCTTGTAATCTTAATTCTTATTGCCAATCTGTTTTTGAATGCCGCCTCCTCAAACTCCTCGAAATGGGATGCGAAAAATTTGGCTTAGAAACAGGTATTTTGTCTCGTATTGAAGGCGATTCTTATAAAATAATAGCAGTAAGAAGCACAGATGCTTCCCTTACCAAAGGAAAGGTATTCGATCTGGAAAAAACTTTCTGCCTTATTACCGCAATGTCACAAGAGCCTCTTTATTTTGAATCAATTCGATTTTCTGGGTTTAAATTACCAGAGGATATGGCTCTAAAAATAGAGGCTTATATGGGAACTCCCGTATTAGTTGACGGTTCCGTTTATGGCACTTTTAGTTTCTGGAGTTCCACCGTTCTTATAGAACCTTTTAAGGCAGTAGATAAAGAATTATTGAAATTAATGGCTCAATGGATCGGGGGGGAATTAGAACGGCAGCAAACTTCTCTCGATCTGGCAAGAGCGAGGGATGAAGCTTTAGCAGCTACTAAGGCTAAAAGCGAGTTTTTAGCCACTATGAGCCATGAAATTAGAACTCCCATGAATGCTGTTATTGGCATGACTGGTTTATTATTAGATACGCCCTTAAATCCCAACCAGCGAGATTTTGTCGAAACTATTCGCAGCAGCGGCGATGCATTATTAACCTTAATTAATGATATTTTAGACTTTTCTAAAATAGAATCGGGCAAGCTAGATTTAGAAGAGCAACCCTTCGATCTTCGTTCTTCTTTAGAAGAATCTCTGGATTTAGTAGCTGCTAAAGCAGGAGCTAAAGGCTTAGAATTAGCATATTATATAGCTCCTAAAACACCATCAACAATTATTGGAGATATTACTAGAGTACGTCAAATATTGGTGAATTTGTTAAGCAATGCTGTTAAGTTTACTAATACTGGAGAAGTTTTAGTGACGGTAAAGGCACGCCCGCTAAAACAAGGGGTTAACGATGGCGACACAGAGCGAAAGATTACAGAACGAGGGTGGAATGCCGTACCTATTGCTTGTAATATGTTGCCTGTTTATGAAATAGAATTTGCCACGATCGACACTGGCATCGGCATACCCCCAGACCGCATGAATCGTTTGTTTAAATCTTTCAGTCAAGTTGATGCTTCTACTACTCGCGAATATGGGGGTACCGGCTTGGGATTAGCTATTAGTAAAAGATTGGCAGAGCTGATGGGCGGTAGGATGTGGGTAGAAAGTTTGGGGGGTGTAGCTGGCAACCCACCTGTAGAGAAACACGATAATTTAGCTAATAATGTGGATTCTGAATCAGCCGAATTATTAAACAATCCGATCTTAAAAGTTGCTAATAAAAAACGTAATGGGTCTAGTTTTTATTTCACTATAGTCGTTGAAGCTACTGCCCAAACTATCGCAGATAGAGATTTGGATGGTTGTTTGAAACATACCAGAGAATTATTATTAGGAAAGCGACTATTAGTGGTAGATGATAACGAGACTAATCGCAAAATTTTGAAGCTGCAAGCTGAATCTTGGGGCCTGGTTGTAGAAGAGGCTGATTCTGGCGATCGCTCCCTAGAATTAATCTCCCAAGATCGAGGTTACGACGCGGCAATTCTAGATATGCAGATGCCAGGAATGGATGGTATAACTTTGGCAACTAAAATCCGACAAAATCCCGATTATCGAGACTTACCTTTGGCGATGTTGACTTCTATGGGTAAGCAGGAGATAGATGTTCCAGAGCGCCTTTTTGACGTTTTTTTAAACAAGCCAATTAAACAGTTTCAGCTATACGCTGTCTTGGTTGAGGTTTTCGGCGGCAAGGAAATGGGTATTAAACTGGCCGAGCCCCAACGCAAGGTGGAAGGCATTCCTTTATTGGCAGAAAAACTGCCGTTACGGATTTTATTGGCCGATGATAACTTGGTCAATCAAAAGGTGGCTTTACAGATTCTAGACCGCATGGGCTATCGAGCGGATATAGCCAGTAACGGCTTTGAAGTTCTGGAGGCCGTGCATCGCCTCCCTTACGATGTCGTGTTGATGGATGTCCAAATGCCGCAGATGGACGGTCTGGAGGCTACTCGCCGTATTTGTAGCGAGGCAGAAAAGGGGCAAAATGGTAACGGTCGCGGTTCTGGGCCCCGACCTCGGATTATTGCGATGACTGCTAATGCCATGCAGGGCGATCGCGAGGAGTGTCTGGCCGCAGGCATGGATGACTATATCAGCAAGCCTATCCGCGTGCAACAATTAGTCGAGGCTTTGAGCCGGTGTCAGTCTATTGTCTCGGGTACTACAGGAATTTTCAACGATCCAGGCAGAGTTAACAGCCCACCAGTTGACGAGCTCGTAGGTCAAAGGTTAGAGGCTTCTTTAAACTCAGAAGTCGATCTCAAGTCTAACAACCAACAGCCTGCTCTTGATGCCACGGTCATAGAAAATTTGCGAGAAGTTGAGGCTTTAGATGAGGCGATCGAGCTTTATCTGGAAGCTGCTCCCGAAAGGCTGGAAAATATCTCCATCGCTCTTGCTAAAGCCGATGCGCCAGAGCTCAAGAATGCCGCTCATTCTCTAAAATCTATTAGCGGTACTCTCGGAGCCATGGCTCTCTTCCGTATTTGTCAAGAATTAGAAATGATGGGCCGTCGGGCAAACGAAGATGGCACTACCTTGCCCCCAGAAGCTTCGGCGATTTTTTCTGCGATCTTTGTTGAATACGCCAGAGTCAAGGCTGCTTTGGAATTAGAGCGGCAACAGGTATCTTAGCGACGGGGCCTTCTGGGCCGATTTCCTCTAAAGCCGCTCCAACCAATTGTTAGATAGCAGCTTGCTAATAATAGACTGCTGATACCAGTTCTGACAATGGATTTGAAAGCTCCGTTTTGCGATCTTTGCTGTGCTTGTTGCCTTCTGGCTTCGATTTGCTCTGTGAGGCGAGATCGAATAGCTGTGGTTTGGACTTTGAGAGCCTCTGGGTCGTTTTTGAATTTGTCCAAGGTTTCTGACTGCTCCTCTGTAAGTTCGACACCACCAGTAAAGTCTTCTACTCGTTGGTTGCTTGCCAGGAGATCGGCAATTTGAGCTTGCTGTTGTTCTAGGCGTTCGTCCAACTGTTCCTTTGCATCAGCAGCATCTTGATTCACCCTCTCTATGGCCAGATTGCTGCCTGCAATGGCACTGGTGACGTGCAAGGGAATTAATAATAGAAAGATGATTCCCAAAAATAACGAGATTAAATAAACCCAGAATTTTAAAGTATTCCAGCCGATTTTAGGTTGGGCCTTTGATATGCCAAGGATATCTTCAAAGCCATAAGCAGTAAACATGAGTGCGATGCCCAGGATTGGTAAAATTCCTCTATCTACTAGCTGAGTCGTGAATCTGAGCCGCCATTCTACATCTCCCAGGTTGAAGGGAAACAGTAGCAGAATGTAGTTAAGCAGGGCGAAGAGTATTAATACCAGCCCCGCCAGCTTAAGAAATTGGGCCGCTTGACTGGGTATTGGATTGGTGTTAGGGACTTTCATATCAATTTTGCCTACTACCTTGGTTGTATGCCTTTGAATGTCTCCGAGCGATCTGCCGGGAGTGAGATGTTACTAATCTAGCACTTAATTTTTCCCCTACAACTTAAGCAACAGATGAGAAATTCTTCGGTTTAGCAGGAAATGACGCACAAAATCGAACTTTACTAAATCTTCATAAAAAGGCTTTTTATCTTTGCTGTATCTTTACATTTCTCCTCTTGACGATACTCCGAACTGAGGTTAGGATATAATAAAGACAATAAAGAGAAACCAGGCAACCCTAGTCCTTTGTTGTACGAGTTTTTACTTTAAAATAACAACAAACCCTAGTAAAAATACTGATACTAACAATATTCCAAATTTATTGGAACTAAATCGATAGGAAACTTACGGAGAAAAATAACTATGAAAAAGCTACTAAGCACGATCGCTGGATTATCTGTTTTGGCTGCGGGTGTTCTCGCAGTTTCTCCTGCACAAGCTCAATTCTACACCTTTGGTGAAAATGCTGATGATGACTTAAACGATTTGTGGCTTAATGGTGGTAATGCCATTATTAACACGGAACAATTTAACGTCACCAATCAAATAGCTACTGCAGTAGGCTATAGCGGACAAACGGCTGCGGTGCAACTGCTTCAAAACCCAGAGCAAATAGATAGTTTGTATGCTGGAGATGTCTATGACTCTGACACCGCACCCAGCGGTTTAGGGGTCTATTCAAAAGAAGGTTGTACCGTAGATGCCGGCTGCGCTATCAAAGCCATTGGCTTGGTAAATACACTGAAATGTGCCGGCTCTGTTAGCAATATAACCGATCCTCAAGACTGGGCCAACTGCACTAAGGATTTGGATTACGATGCCTATTTGGCAGCTAGCGCTTGTACTTACGGAAGTTGTCCTGGGTTTGCTACTCTTCCCGGACAAAAAGTTGTCGCTTGCAACAATAGTGTAAATTCTGTTCTGGCAGGTAATAGCTACCTAAATCTCCCCTCCACATTGGAACCCCAGAAAAAAGAATTACAAATCGGTTGGTTGTCTCAGGGATAAAAACAAAATTAATATAGCAATCCTATTTAGGTTCTAGGAAAATTAGGCACGGATTGCTATATAATTTTGAACATATTAAAACCCTTCCACGGAAGGGTTTTTTCATGCTTAATAAAGCGTTTTTTGCTTTGTTGAGGTACTGCCGATGGCAGTAACAATCCATGAGTTGCTTCAAGTTATGATTGCGAGGACTATTTTATTTTTGCATCCCTAAACCTCCCCGACACCAAACACAAAAAAAGGAGGCGATCGATCGCCCCCCTTTCAGATATTTTATTAACCTACCTAGATTCTAGGCATCTTTATTAGATTTCTTGCCTTTGCCGATAGCAAGTGCCCCACCAACAGCCATCAAACCAAGTAAGGTAGAGGGCTCGGGAACGTCAACTTTTTCCGTGAAGCGATAGATACCAGTGTGGGAAACTCCATCGCTTTCTTCATATACTCCAGATTCTTCTGCTTGACCGAAGTCATAAAGGAATTTAGTAATGGCATCATCCCCTTCACCAATAGTTAGCTTAACAACTTCGCTAAACTTAAAACCGCTTTCATGATCGTAGTGACCCGCCAAAGCAAAGTTTAAGGCACCGCCATCGTTATTAACGTAAGCAACGTTGGGGTCGCTTATCCGTCTGAAGAAAGAATAATCTGTTGCAGCAACTCCCAATAAAGCTGCATTAACATCAGCAGCACCATTGCTGACAAAGGCGTTTTGGACTCCCGTGCTAGTATCGTTCCAGGCTTCGGTCATCCATTTTTCGGCAAAATTGCTGTAGCCATCCACGGGACCGCCATACCAATCATCGTAGGTCAGACTGCTAAAGGCGATCGCTGTACCGCCGAGAGTACCACTTAATTTTGTGGCAGACTGATTGATGTAACCCGGAGTCAAAGTGGTCAAATCAAACCCAAACTCCCCGAAACCAGAAGCATCTGCACTGCTACCTTGACCGGCTAACTCAATATTACCGTCTTCAGAAAGAGCGGCTTCCCAGTTAGCGGCGTTGTTGTCGCATAAAAATGTAGTAGTTCCGTCAGAGCAATAGGTTAGGTGTTGACCGGTAACAGAATCAGAATCGACACCTAAACTTGCTGCCAATGCAGGAAGACCGGTTAAAGCCGTCATACCTGCTGCTACTGAAGCGCTAATTGCGAATTTCTTGATTAGTCTAGACATTATTCTTGTCTCCTACTTTACAACTCAAATGTAGAAGACCCTGATATGTTTAAAATTTATTTAATTAGATCGAAGCGTTGATAGCTTAGATTTTGCCGCGATCGCCCGATCGCTCTCGACTGCTATCTTATCTTTGGTTGGGGTGACTGTAAACCCCAAACATCTTCCACAGCCCTTAGAGCTTTTCTCACATCAAGGTTAGCCAAGCTGGCTTTCCTCCCACATTTTCTATTATAGTTAGTCTTAAGTTTGATTGCAATAAAATAGATTGTATTTTATGTAAAGTTTCTATGAAGATAGTTTTAGATAATTATTTTTATGTTTTAGTATATGTACTTACAATCGCCGCTTTTGATATTGAAAAGGGAAGAAAAAAGATGAAAAAGGCAAAAGAAAACAGTTTTTTGGGATAATGGCCGCGACCCAAACAATACCTGGCCATGTTATTTGCCCCATAAAAAAGTCCCTACTTTCGCAAGTAGGGACTTTTTTTGAGATTTCGACAGGCAGGAAAAAGGCCATTGCCGACCTTAGAGTTTATTTTGGGCCCTACAGCTTTGTTATCGCGGCCCTTTGCCCAAAAACTCAGCTATTTTTTCCACAGCCCTTGACAAAATCGGCGGATTATGAACCAAAGCAAATCTGACATATCCTTCCCCTGCTTTACCAAAACCCGCCCCAGGAGAAACCGCCACCCCAGTTTGTTCGACTAAATCCACGCAAAATTTAATAGAATCCTCACTCCAAGCCTCCGGCAACTTAGCCCAAACATACATAGTCGCCAGTGGAGTCGGCACCTCCCAGCCAATGTCATGCAAAGCGCCAATAAAAACATCGCGACGCTGGCGGAAAGTCTCCACAGTTTCTTTAACCGTATCTTGAGGGCCAGTTAAAGCAGCGATCGCCCCATTAAAAATCCCCAAATACTGATTAAAATCAACGCAAGCCTTAACCTGTCTCAAAGCCAAAATTAACTCTGGATTCCCAATAGCAAATCCAACCCGAAATCCCCCCATACTATAAGACTTCGACATCGTAAAAAACTCTATAGAAATAGTCTTATCTGGGTCGGCTTGAAAAATTGAATGCACCGCCGGTCTCTTGCTATTCTCCGATATTTCATGCCCGATACTAGACGCATCAAATACTAAATCCACATAAGGAAAATCGTGAACCAAAACCAAATTATGTTCCCGGCAAAAAGCCACTGCCTTCTCGAAAAAAGACAAAGGCGCGAGGGCAGTAGTCGGATTATGAGGATAGCTCAAAATCATCATTTTCGACTGAGCTAAAACTGGTTCTGGTATATCTTCCAACACCGGCAAAAAGCCATTTTCTGCCAACATCGGCATCGGATAAATTTGACCCCCCGCCAAATAAACCCCACCTGCATGAGAAGGATAACCTGGGTCTTGAAGCAATGCAAAATCCCCCGGGTTCAGCACCGCCAGAGGCAGATGGGCCGTACCTTCCTGACAGCCAATTAAAGGTAAAACCTCTGTTTCCGGGTCAACAGAAACCTCAAATCTTTCCTCGTACCAATTAGCCGCAGCTACTCTAAAATCTTTAGTGCCGTGAAAGAGTAAATAACCGTGAGTGGTGGGGTCGTCGAGAGAATCAGCGATCGCCTTCACCACATGACTCGCAGCCGGCAGGTCCGAAGAGCCCAGAGAAAGGTCAATAATATCTTTTCCTGCGGCCCTAGCTAGAGCCTTAGCCCTGTCCATATCGGCAAAGACATTAGAACGCAGGGGTTCCAAACGCTGAGAAAGTTGCATTATCTTGTTTGTGTTGAAATTTCTATAGTTTGGCGATCGCTGGTTGGGCGCGTCGCGCAACCCAACCGTAGCGCGGGATGGCAAAAATGGATAAACCATGTTTGCGCCCCATCCCTAAGACAAGTTAGCTTCTATAAATCCTGCTAATTTATCCTTAGTAATAGCTCCTTCATGGGAAGCAACTATTTGACCATTTTTTAAAAATCTTAGTGCTGGAACCCCTTCCACCTTTGACTTTTTCACTGACTCTGGGTTGGGGTCTATTTCCATTTTGATGACCTTGAGGCGATCGCCATAATCACCCGCCACTTTTTCTACAGACGGGGCCACTAATTTGCACGGCCCGCACCAACTCGCCCAAAAATAAACCAACACGGGTTTTTCAGACTGTTGGACTTCGGTATCCCACTCAGAATCTTTAATTACTAAGACGTTATTTGTCACTTTTCAATCCTTAAATAGCGTTTTCTTTCCTGCAAAAAGTTTAAACACTTCTAATCATAAAAGTTAGTTTGCTTGACTCCGGTTAAATCTCTTCAATGGATTGAACCTTTGGAAATCGCTAATACTCTTTCCTTCAACAGATCTCATCTTACTATAGCCACTTTTACTTATGTTAATGCTTAATTTGGCAATGGCAGCCAGCCTGGGGCCTTTTTTACCAACGTAATAAAACTTAACGTTAACAGAATCCCTCCAAACTCCAAAGCGGGGCTCGTTGTCTGATAGAGTTGAAAACTGGGAGCCCCAAATAAAACAAGGGTTTCGAGCCCCCGCTGTAGATAAGTAGGATAAATATTTGTGGATAACGTAATCGGTTTAGAAATTATCGAAGTAGTCGAACAAGCAGCGATCGCTTCGGCCCGTTGGATGGGTAAAGGAGAAAAAAATACTGCCGACCAAGTAGCTGTGGAAGCTATGCGCGAACGGATGAACCAAATCCACATGCGCGGTCGGATAGTCATCGGTGAAGGAGAGCGAGACGACGCCCCAATGCTCTACATTGGCGAGGAAGTAGGCATATGCACCCAAGAAGATGCTAAGAACTTCTGCAACCCAGATGAATTAGTAGAAATTGACATCGCCGTTGACCCCTGCGAAGGTACCAACCTAGTGGCCTACGGTCAAAACGGTTCGATGGCAGTCCTAGCCATTTCCGAGAAAGGTGGTTTGTTTGCCGCACCCGACTTCTATATGAAGAAATTAGCCGCCCCACAAGCGGCCAAAAACCATGTAGATATCAACAAGTCAGCCACCGAAAACCTACAGATTATCTCAGACTGTCTGGATCGTGCCGTTGAGGACTTAGTGGTAGTGGTTATGGATCGCCCCCGTCACAAAGATCTAATTAGTGAAATCCGTAAAGCTGGGGCCAGGGTGCGCTTAATTGCCGATGGAGATGTCTCCGCTGCAGTTTCTTGTGGTTTTTCAGGTAGCAACATTCACGCTCTTATGGGCATTGGTGCCGCACCAGAAGGAGTTATTTCCGCAGCAGCAATGCGCTGTCTGGGAGGTCACTTCCAAGGACAGTTAATTTACGACCCAGAAGTTGTAAAAACAGGTCTGATTGGTGAAAGCAAACAAGGTAATCTCGACCGACTCACAGAAATGGGTATCCAAGACCCCGATAAAGTTTATAATGCCGAAGAATTAGCATCTGGCGAAACAGTCTTATTTGCAGCTTGCGGCATTACCCCCGGTACTTTAATGGAAGGAGTTCGCTTCTTTGGCGGTGGCGCTCGCACCCAAAGTTTAGTTATTTCTTCTCAGTCAAACACTGCTCGGTTTGTGGATACAGTCCACATGTTTGAAAAGCCGAAATACATCCAGTTGAGATAAAAATTAGGTAATAGGTAATAGGTAATAGGTAATAGGTAATAGGTAATAGGTAATAGGTAATAGGTAATTTATCCCTATTCCCGATTACCGATTACCGATTACCCATTTAGCAAAAAACAACCAATCAAAACTATTTTATGAATATTGCTGTAATCGGACTGAGCCACAAAACAGCCCCAGTAGAAGTCAGGGAAAAATTAAGCATTCCAGAGGCAGAAATAGAAAGCGCGTTTGCAAACCTCTGCAGTGGCACTCATATTCAAGAAGTAGCTATTCTTAGCACTTGCAACCGTTTAGAAATTTATGTAGTTGCCTCGGAAATGCAGCCTGGAATTAGAGAAGTTATTCATTTCCTTTCAGAATCGAGCAAATTACCCATAAAAGAACTGCGACCTCATCTATTTATGTTGCTCCATGAAGATGCAGTAATGCATTTAATGCGAGTAGCTGCAGGACTCGATAGTTTGGTATTAGGAGAAGGGCAAATTTTAGCCCAGGTAAAACAAACTCATAAACTCGGACAGCAATATAAAGGAGTAGGCAGGATACTCAATCGTTTATTTAAACAGGCAATTACTGCTGGAAAAAGGGTGCGAACGGAAACCAGTATTGGTACTGGTGCGGTTTCTATTAGTTCCGCAGCAGTGGAATTGGTAATGATGAAGCTCGAAACTATCGCCGATTATCGAGTGGCGATCGTCGGTGCGGGTAAAATGTCTCGGTTGCTGGTTCAGCATTTAATCTCAAAGGGAGCCACCAATATTTCCATTATTAATCGTTCTTTAGGACGGGCGCGGGAATTGACGAGTAAATTTTGCGAAGTAAATATTCCCGTTTACGAGCTATCGGAAATGATGGAAATAATTGAGAAGTCCGATATAGTTTTTACCAGTACGGGAGCTACGGAACCTATTCTCAATAAAAACAATTTAGAACCGGTTTTAGGAAGCGATCGCTCTTTAATGTTGGTAGATATTTCTGTTCCTAGAAATGTGGCAACTGATGTCAGCGAATTGGCTAATGTTAGTTCTTTTAATGTGGACGACTTGAAAGAAGTAGTCGCTCAAAATCAAGAATCTCGCCGCCAAATGGCAATGGAAGCTGAGGTATTATTGGAGGAAGAAGTAGAAGCTTTTGAGGTGTGGTGGAGCAGTTTGGAAACGGTACCGACAATTAATTGTTTGCGGCAAAAGATAGAGGGCATTCGCGAGCAAGAATTGGAGAAGGCATTATCGCGTCTGGGCTCGGAATTTGCAGAGAGACATCAGGAAGTAATAGAGGCTTTAACCAGAGGAATTGTGAATAAGATTTTGCACGATCCGATGGTACAGTTGCGGGCGCAGCAGGATATTGAGGCGCGGAGACGGGCGATGCAAACTCTGCAAACTTTGTTTAATTTGGAGTCGGAAATTAATTCTGGAAGTCAATATAGTTAGGAATTAAGAAACCGGGTTTTTTGAAAAAACCCGGTTTCTGCGTAATTATGGAAAATGATTTATTTTTGCAACTTTTAAAGCTTTATAGAAATTATTCAGAAAAAACGCCAACTGAAGATTTTACAACAGAACTATTGGCAGGTGTCTTACAGTCAGATTTAAGCTTATTAGACCAATTTGTAAACGAAGTTCTGTGCGTACTGGGGAGTGGATTTATAGTTAAAACGCAACAAAACTATGAGAACTCCATAATAGACATGGTATTTGAAAACCATGAATCAATCTGTTTTGTTGAAAATAAAGTGGAGTCCAGCGAGGGATACGGGCAACTCTCTAAATATGCAAGTATTTTGTCACAATTAGATAATGGGAAAGAAGTTTTTTTAAGATATTGTACGAAATACTACGATCGAAAAAACGCCTCAGATATTGAACCTTTCCCATTAGAAAAGTTTAAGCAATTTAGATGGATTGATGTTTTTAATTTTTGCGAAGGGCATCAAGATAATTTACTGGTGGAACTATTTGTTAAATACCTCAAGCAGACTACTCCCGAACTGGAGTGGTACTTACCGCGAGTATTTTCGATTACGATTAAATTAGTAAATTAACTCAACCAAATAGAATTAATGAGCTATCAAAAAATTATTACCATAGAACCAGATAAGCGCGGTGGAAAACCTTGTATTAGAAGAATGCGAATCACAGTTTACGATGTCTTGGGATGGTTAGCGGCGGGAATGTCTTTTGCAGAGATATTAGACGACTTCCCAGAATTAACCGAAGAAGACATTAAAGCAAGTCTTGAATTTGCCGCCGATCGAGAACATCGTTTAGTGGCGATAGTGGGCGAAAATTGAAATTACTATTCGACCAAAATCTAAGCAGAAAGTTAGTCTCGCGACTGGCAGATATTTTCACCGATGCCAGTCACGTTCAGTTTGAGGGAATGACTGTTGCTACAGATACGGAAATTTGGCAGTATGCCAAAGCAGAAAACTTTTGTATTGTTATTTAAGATGCTGACTTTGCTGAAAAAAGCCGTCTTTACGGTTCCCCACCAAAGGTAATATGGTTGCGTTGTGGCAATGCCACCACCAATAAAGTTGAATCGATTTTGCGTTCTGGAGTAGAGGCCATACAAGAGTTAGCTTCCAATCCCAGCTTGGATTGTTTGGAGTTATATTAAAAATGTGCGCAATTGCGCACAAAAATTGGACATCGTTAGAGTTAGTTCTCAAAAAAGTCCGCAATTGCGCACAAAAATTGGAGGGGTCGATATTTTTCAAAAAACCTGGTTTCTGCCCTAATATTATCGTTCGATACTGGCTTGAAGTTTAAGCGATCGTCTTTTCCTTCCGAATTTATTAACCAAACCCTAAATATCATCCTTGTAAAAAAGCGCTCTGGGGCAGGTAAAAACTAACAACTAACAACTAACAACGGGAGCACGTCATCTTTGCAAAAATACTTTAAAACTCTGCTACCCTGTTGCCTGTAGCACTCTTTGCCTGTTCCCTAAAAGCGATAAGTTCTTGGTTCGCCTCAAAGGTGACGTGCTCCCCTAACAACTAACAATGCCTCTCTTAGTTTTATTCAAAATTCAAGTGTAGTCTCTTTATTTCCCATAGTTGCAGGCAGAGTAGGAATAGCGGCAAGAATTGCATCAATAACCTTCCCAACAGGTAAAATACTCATCCCCATATCGGGAGGTTTCTGACCTTTAGGAATAATCGCCCTTTTAAAACCCAACTTAGACGCCTCTCTTAACCTTAATTCCAACTGAGCGGCAGGGCGAACTTGTCCGCTCAAACCCACTTCACCTATTAAAATAGTTCTGGGATCCACAACGCGATCGCGAAAACTAGCCACCACCGCAATAGCCACCCCCAAATCCGCCGCTGGTTCGGCCACCACCAACCCCCCCACAGTAGCCACAAAAGTATCCAGTTTAGACAAAGGAATTCCCACCCGCTTTTCCAAAACTGCCAAAATTTGCTGCAACCTACCGCTATCGATGCCAGTAGTAGATCGACGAGGGGCACCGTGACTGGCAGGGCTAACCAAAGCCTGCAATTCTACAACAATTGGGCGAGTACCCTCCATCGATACAATCGTAGAAGTACCAGTACAAAACTCTTCTCGATTCCCCAAAAACAACTCCGAAGGGTTAGGCACCTCCTTCAAACCATTAGCCACCATTTCAAAAACCCCAATTTCGTGAGTCGCCCCAAAACGATTTTTCATAGAGCGTAACAACCGGTGGGAAGCAAAGCGATCGCCCTCAAAATAAAGCACCGTATCCACCAGGTGTTCCAAAACCCGAGGTCCTGCCAAGCTCCCGTCCTTAGTAACGTGACCTACAATAAACAGAGTAATATTCTCCCGCTTGGCCACCTGCATCAGAGCCGAAGTACATTCGCGTACCTGAGCCACCGAGCCCGGTGCCGAAGTTAAGGAGGCAAAATAGATCGTCTGGATGCTGTCAATCACCGCAAGCTGAGGCTTGAGAGATTCTAACTCTCTTAAAATTGCTTCCAAATCTGTTTCTGGCAGCAGATACAAATTTTCCTCAAACTCCTCGGTATCTGGCTCTTTGGTTTTAGTTTTAGTTTTAGTTTTTCCCTTCTTCTTCTTGTTTTCTTTTTTAGCTACTTTCTCCGTTTGCGCTTTCCCATCTTCCGAAACATTTAATTCTGGTTTTTCAGACTCCTTTTCTTTTTCTTGAACGGGGGAATTTTCCTCTGGAGCCACATTTTCTTGGACCTCGCTTTCTACTGGAGGGGAAGTAGTTGCCTGAGTTTCTTCTGGTGGAGGGGAAGTAGTTGCCTGAGTTTCTTCTGGTGGAGGGGAAGTAGTTGCCTCTTTTGTAGCTTTTAATTTCTGTTCCTTCAGTAAAGCAGGCATTTCCGAAGCTATCCGCTGGAAGCGCAACTTCACTTGTTGTCCCGACTCTTCTGCCGAAACATAAAGAACTCGACAATTATTGGACAACTGATTGGCCGTTTGTAAAAGTAAAGTAGATTTACCAATCCCAGGTTCTCCACCAATCAAAATTAAGGAGCCTCGAACAATTCCACCACCGAGAACCCGATCTAATTCTCCAAAGCCAGAACCTATCCTCATTGTGGTTTGGTCTGCGATTTCCGATAATTTAAAAGATGCTCTGGGTTGACCGTTTGAGCGATCGCCTTCCTGTTTTACCTCTGCCAAGAGATCGGTCATGCGAATTCGCTGTTGGCCCGGGGCAGTTTCTTCAAATTGTTCCTCCAGAGAATTCCAGGTAGCGCAGCTAGGACACTTGCCGTAATACTGCGGGGACTCGTAACCGCAATCTAGGCAGACAAACTTAGTTCGTTTTTTTGGCATTTCTTAAAATAATTGGATATCTGCTATTAAATTTAAAGAAGGCTCAAGTCTAATAAATACCAGGGGCGTATTGTCGGACTTAACTGATGAGTGCCTTGGTAGCTTAATGATAAAGTAAAAAAATTAACCGAAGATAAATCAAGTTTAGGGAGTGTTGGCTAAATTGGAAAACCATAAAGAAAGAATCCTGGTTGTGGATGATGAGGCTAGTATCCGAAGGATTTTAGAAACTCGCCTTTCTATGATCGGCTACGATGTCGTAACCGCTGCAGACGGAGAAGAAGCTCTAGATATTTTTCGCCAAAGCGATCCAGACCTAGTGGTTTTAGATGTGATGATGCCTAAGTTAGATGGTTATGGTGTCTGCCAGGAGTTGCGCAAGGAGTCTGATATCCCTATCATCATGCTAACTGCTTTAGGAGATGTGGCGGATCGGATTACTGGTTTGGAGTTGGGGGCCGATGATTATGTGGTTAAGCCTTTTTCTCCAAAAGAGCTAGAAGCTAGAATTCGTTCGGTGCTTAGGCGCGTTGATAAAGATGGCGCTTCAGGAATTCCAAGTTCTGGAGTTATTCAGGTAACTAATATTAAGATTGATACCAACAAGCGACAGGTTTATAAAGGGGACGAGCGCATTCGCTTGACGGGGATGGAGTTTAGTTTGTTGGAATTGTTGGTCAGTCGCTCTGGAGAACCTTTTTCCCGTTCGGAAATTTTACAGGAGGTTTGGGGCTATACTCCAGAACGTCATGTTGATACTAGGGTAGTTGACGTTCATATCTCCCGTCTTAGGGCCAAGTTGGAAGACGACCCTGGCAATCCAGAGTTGATTTTAACGGCACGGGGGACTGGTTATCTGTTTCAACGAATTGTCGATGGTCCAGAGTTTATCTGAGCGGTTTCGGCCACTGGAATTTAGAAAACTCGGAAAATTAGAGCGATCGCCCTTGAGTAACTATTATTTCTATTATTTCTGTTTCTGATGTCCGCTGGCCTGTTCCTACTTCCTTTTCAATATTTATGTCTAAAGCAGATCCAAATAGAGTGTTGCGACTCCTTCCTCTGGTGACAGGTGCAGTTGGGGGCTTACTGTTGGCTATTAATAGGGTGCTGACTCCCGAGTTAATTTCTTCTCAAGCTCGTTCTGATGTGATGGGGGTGATTTTAAGTGCTTTCTTAATTTTAACTGGTTTGCTTTGGCGGCAGATAGAGCCCAGTCAGCCTGATTCTGTGAAACTTATTGGCGAAGAGGGACTTGAGTTATTATCAGACCTGCCAGAGGATGTTAAGACGGAACTTGCCTGGGCATCGAGTTTGTTGCTGACTAATACTGTTACTAAGACTATTGTTGTTTGGTATGGAGGTAGGGTATTGTTACGAAGGGGAATTTTACCTCCTAATTCACAAGTGAATAGCGGTCCTATTTTGCAACGGGTTCTGGATAAGCAAAAACCTATTTATTTGGTCGATCTTAAAGTTTATCCCGGTCGCATTGAGTTTGATTATTTACCTGAGAATACCCAGGGGGTTATCTGTCAGCCTATAGGCAATTCTGGAGCGATGATTTTGGGTGCTAATGCTCCGCGCAGTTACACGAAGCAAGATGAAAATTGGATTGAGGGAATTGCTGATAAATTGGCATATCGGCTTTTAAGAGAATTGGATTCTGGGAAGGATAAAAGTTAAACTAATGGTTTGTAGTTATGAGTTAATACGCTGGTAGCGAGTCATAAGTTTGTTCGTAGTAATCGCTTCAGCGATTTAGATAAGACTTATTTGAAATCGCTAAAGCGATTACTACGAACAGTGCCTACAATATTTGTTAAAATATGAAAATATCCCTAAATATTTACAACGGCTAATACATTTTCCATGAATTTATAATTGGAGCTTTAAATTAATAAAACTCTAGTAAATAACTTTTATTTAATGCTTGAACCCTAAAATGCACCTGTAGTGCCTGTTAGGTAAAAACCTATTTATTTGTAAGCTCAAAAGGGGGATTAGTGGTTATTTTTGCCAGTAAAATGTTTTCCGATCTGGTTCTGCTAAGGGGATTAGCAGGTCAATTATTCGCTCTTTATCCCAATTATTTAAGCCTAATAGATACTTCGGATCGTTTGGGTTTTACAGTAATGTTATTTGTCTATTGGATACTGGTTATCCTGATGTTAATTGGAGTTGTTGGGGCTGTAGTTCCAGGGGTTCCAGGGGCTAGTTTGATTTTATTGGGAATTACAATTTGGGGAGCTCTTCGGGGTTTTACGAATATAAAGTGGGCTTTAGCAGTGGCGATCGCTGTTTTGCTTGTGAGTATTGCCGTAGATGCGATCGCCACTTACTGGGGGGCAAAACAAGTAGGGGCAAGTAAGTGGGGACAGATAGGTGCTGTTGTAGGTTTTCTTTTAGGGTTTTTCGGTCTTTTACCAGCTTTGCCTGTTGGCGGACCATTAGTAGGGATGTTGTTAGGCCCGCTTATAGGAGCAGTTATTGGCGAATTTCTTTATAGACGACAGGTGGAGCTAAGACAAAGAGTTAAATTATCTCTCAAAGCTGCTATTGGAATTGTGATGGGTACGGTAGTGGGGAATGTTATTCAGGGGATTTTAGCGATCGCCTCAGTCGCTACCTTCCTCATAACCACCTGGCCCCCTGTTGGTTCGTTGGGTTAGATCTCGTAAGTAGGTAGGCAAAATATTTACATAAAATTATTTTTGATATTCCCGTAGAACAGGCGTCTCGCCTGTTCCGTATGTATGCAATTAATTTTGCGCAGGTACTTATTTGGGAGGGATATCTTTTAGACAAAGAACTTACAACTAAAAAAACGAGCCCGCTTTAGGATCGATTAAAAAGAGTAAACTCTTCCAGTTTCATTAATATAAACTGCTTTATGGTCTTTATCTGGATACCCCCTGGTAATGCGAACAGTAATGACATTTCCTTCAGCGTTGTACTCGTAACCTAATATGTCTGAATTGTAAATATTAACCGTTGCGTAATTATCTGCTTGACTTTCTAAGTCCACTATTAAAGTAGTCGTGCTTCCTGGGGGTAAAAATCTTTCAGAACCAGGGTCCAGGTTATAAGTTACGGATAGTCCGCTTTCATTGAGAAGTTTTAGGACAATTGGTTCCTGGGGATTTTCAGCTTTTACTTCTGGTTGCCAATATCCAGGGACATAACCAACCCCTGCTTGAGACCTGACTAGGTTAGGAGTAACTACTATAATGCAGGAAGCAACTATGCCTGCTGCGATTGGTTTTATCAGTTTCATTATCTTTTCTTTTCTGTAGTTGCGGACTAAATTTTGCTGGATTTGATGTGGGATTATAGCATAATTTCGCCTAACTGTTGGCCCCAATCCAGTTTAAGCCAGAGAAAACTGATGTTTTTATCTTTTTAGGAGTTGTTTAATAGTTGCGATTAATTCTTGTGGATGAAAAGGTTTTGCTATGTAGGCATCTGCACCTTGTTTCATGCCCCAGTAGCGATCGAACTCTTGACTTTTGCTCGAACACATTAATACCGGTACGTTTTGGGTTTTAGGATCCTTTTTAATTTGACGACAAAGTTCGTAGCCATTCATTTTTGGCATAACAACGTCCAGAACTACCAAATCGGGGCTATGTTCTTTTAAATGTTCGAGGGCCTCCACACCATTGCTGGCCTCGATGACATTAACACCGCTTTTTTTGAGCATATCGGATATCATTTCCCGTAGGGTGACGCTGTCGTCCACAATCATAATTGTACTCATAACTTTCTACCTGCTGTGTGGATGCAAAGGTTCACCAATAAAGGACGAGCATCCAATGGAATTGAAACTTTTACCGCTAAAGGTGAATGCTTTACTTACTTAAATTTATCTAATTTTGGTTATTAGGCGATCGTTTTGTTTTGATTTTACGATAAATCGCCCTTGACAAAGAAAATTGTATTTGATACCCCTGCTATTTACTTAGCAAACCTCAATAAGTAAGTAGGCCAAAATATTTATACCCCGGATTTCCCCGTAGAACAGGCGTCTCGCCTGTTCCAGATGTCTAATTAATTTTGCACGGGTACTTAAAGGCATCTTTACCCTAATTTATAGTTTTAGGATTAAGATATGAGGCATTATTAAGATAAGTAGGGAAAGATTCAACAAAAAACAATGTCGCTGGCAAGAAGCAGCGACATTATTAAAGTTTTATCCTAAAATTTACAAGAATCGTTGCTGGGATAACCCAGGCAAGAATTTTGTTGTGGCTTTGTAAAACAATACTAGGAAGCTTTGTTTTTGTTGCAGCGAGTCAGGAACATTCCACCTGCAACTACTGCCAGACCTAATAACACAGTAGGTTCTGGAGTCTTAACCGCCCGGGCCTTCAATTGGAAATCTTGGTAGTCCTTATCATCCGCATTGCCACCATCATCGAAGCTAAAATTTTTCCAACCATCGAAGATATTCGCTGTTGTGAATTGAGAAGCATCAAAATCTCCACCGAGTTCTGTGCCACCCCAAGAGTCAAATACTGCTTGCTGTCCGTTTGTATTTAGGGAAGTTGTAGAATAAACTGAATCGTATCTTGGAGTTACAGCAGGATTGGTTGAGTCTTGCCAACGACCGTAGTTGATCAGACCTAATGTGTATTCTTTATCGGCTTCAAAAGTGAAGGTAGTTTCGCACCCAAGTATTGTATTGTCACAAGTGCCAACGACTGGACCTTTTACTGCACCTGTATCTATTACATCAGCATCATCGTAGGCTTTTATTTCTTGAAATAGGGAACCTAGATCTATTAGGGAATCATCTGCCTGTACTTCATATACATTTAAGAAAGACTTGTAGATTCCGTAAGTTTGATTTAGTTTAAACTCAACTTCAGTATCTTTATCGAAGCTGATGCCGCTGGTGCCGAAAGAAGCTGCTTGGGCAGGAGCGACTGAAGCAAGACCGACTATAGCTGTGGTTGCGGCTGCGGTTAGAAAATGTTTTTTAGTATTCATGCTTTGTTTTCCTTTGTTTGTGTGTACTACTTAAAATAAGCTGAGTTTATTGCTAAAACCTCCATCTAAAGAATGATTACTTTAAAGAATTCTTTTCTTATTTTAATCAATCCAGAGGCACTTGCAATCTCCTCTACGTTTTCTCTTTCCTATTAATTAGAGTATCTCTGTTTATCCCTTTATTTGGGTGACTTAGATCACATTTTAACCAACTTTACCAAAGCTTTAAATTTACTATCCTAGATTGGTGTTTTTACTAACCAGATAGGCTATTGCCACAAAAATTTTACCTATTGACAAACTATTTCAATGCCATTATCCTGCAATCTAGCTTCAGAGTTAATACTTAGAAGCGCTTGCTCCAGATTGCTTTGACGAAGACACTAGGCTCAATAGCTATTTAAAATTTACCCTTTAGCACCATTAACAACCACTCCTAAGATGGGGCTACCTGCAATTTTAAGTCCTTCGAGAGCCTTGCTCAACACAGAGCGGTCTGTTTTTTCAATTTTAACAACCAAAACAATGCCATCAGTCTGAGCAGCAACTAAATTACTATCTGCAAGACCTACTAAAGAAGGACTATCGTAAATAACCAAGTCAAAAAAGGCTTGAAACTGCTCCATGAGATAGCGCATCTTCTTAGAAGATAGTAGCTTAATTGGATCTAGGGGAATTTGGCCAGCAGTCAAAACGAACAGATTCTCTTCTTCTGGCCATCGCTGGATAGCATCGTTGAGACTGAGGTCTGTGGTAATTACATCGCTCAGACCCCGCAAATTTGGTAAACCTAACTTGTTGTGCAATTGAGGAACGCGCATATCTGCATCTACTAATAAAACTCGCTGGCCAACACTGGCAGCTATTCTTGCCAAATTAACCGTAATAGTAGATTTACCCTCTCCAGGAGCAGCCGAACTAATCACCAAAGAGTGAAGAGAAGATTCATAAGTTAGCAAACGGATATTCGTATAGAGAGAACGAAACGCTTCCAGCAATTTTGGAGAATACTCAATCTCTATTGGATGGGTATTATCTGCTTGAAAAGGATGGCTATTTCTAGCATTTACACCAGCCAAAGCTGCTACAGGAGTATTTATATTGAAATTGATGTTATTTTTCCTTAATTGTTTTGCCAAAGGAATTACTCCTAACAGAGGCACTTTTGTAGCGGCAGTGACTTCTTCGGGAGTATGAAAAACAGGTATCAAAACTTCTACTAAAAAACCAGAACCTACACCTAAGAGAATGCTTAAAACAGCCACTATAATTAATTGACGCTTGGTGGAACTGCTTTCAGTGGGTACAGGATTACCAGTGGAATCAGTGATGATTTTAGGCTTGGCAATTAGCTGCCAAGGTATTTCTTGTTGAGCGGCATCTAACCTTAAAGCTTCTAGTTTAGATAAATATTCCTTCAAAGCATCTGTTGCTACTTCTAATTCTCGCTGAAGATCGTCATATCTGCGCAATATAGAAGGATATTGTTTTATTTTTTTAGTTAGTTCAAATTCGGCTTCACCCAATTGTTGATTTTGTTTTTCTAATACATCAATTTGGACTGCTATTTTTTGCAAAGCTTTACCAGCTTCTTGACTTAAGAGAAGATTTATTTTTCTTTCTTGTTCTCTTAAAGTCTGCATGGGGATGCTATCTTCACGCAATCTACCTGATTCTATAGCTACCTGACTTTGTAATTTCTGGGCTTGAGCTAATAAATGACCGTATCCTTCCTCTTCAGATAAAATCGAGGTAAAATTTCCTAGTGCAAGTTGTTCTTGCAATCTTGCATAGTTTTCTCGTAACTCAACTAACTCTACTTCAGCCTTGAGTTTTTCTTGTTCTAGCTGTCTTTTTAGCAAAGCTAGTTGTGCTGTTTGATTATCGGGATTAAAGATATTGTTTTGTTCTCTAAATGTTTGAAATTCGTCTTGAATTTTGTTGACTTTACTCCGAACTATTGGAAGCTGTTCTTGCAGAAAACCAATAGCATGACGCAGGCTTGTCACCCTTTCTTTTAAGCTATATTCTAAATAAGAATCAGCTACTATATTCAAAACAAAATTAATTTTTTCAATGTCTTCATCAGTGTACCTTGCTTCTATTATCTTTGTCCCGTATTCCCTGGCATCTCGTTCGTAAGTTATACGTTTAACTTTTAGCTTAGTATTCAATGAATCGTAACTCATGCCAGGATACTTTTTTTGAATTTCAGCTAATATCTCCTTAATTAGTTCCTGACTTTTTAAGACTCTAATTTGAGTCTCGTAATCTACCAACTCATTGTCTTCGATTCGGATTCTGTTGACATCAACCCCTGAAGTTTGAGCCTTAATGAACTGTTGAGTTAGCCTACCTTCCACTGAAGTGGGTTCGATTAATAGACGAAACGTTCCTCCGTATATAGGAGAAACTTGCTTGGCTTTTTTGACTAAAGGTATTCCTATGGATACAGTCAGAGCGATGGCCACGACTATCATTACAGGCAGTCGGCGAATAAAAACAGCAAACAGCCATTCTAAGTTAAAAGTCTCTTCATTATTATTATTATTATTTGCAGCGAACATTTCAGAAATAGACTGAAATGTATCATTAGATTTATTAGAAGAAAATTTGCTAGGATTATTAAGGTCGGAACTCATTTTTTTTTCCTTGTTGCCATATCTATTTTTAGTTAGCTCAAATGAAATATCCCTCCATCATTCATTGAAGAATATTCAACTCTTGAAGGATTCTGATGATAGTAAAATACCGAGGCACAGGGGCTAAGATTCTTCCCCACCTTTCTTGGTATCTGACTAGCTTAGAGGTTTCGATTACAATAATATCGTTATTGCTAATCAAAGGATTAGTTTCTTCATTAAAACCTTGGGAAAAATCAAGATTTATAGTACGTTTGAAAAACGTACCATTGGAGTTAACTCGGATCAATTCTACGGAAGTTTCTCGGGCTCGATTATTGAATCCTCCCGCAGCAGTTATCGCTTGATTCAAAGTAGTATTGGGAGGCAAATTTAAAATACCACCACCACCACCACCTTGCCTGCGGTTAATTTCTCCTACTATAGTGACTTGAATAGTGTCAGTAACAAAACTGCTGCCAGTTAATTCATTTAATTCTACGATGTTGGTTTCAGTTGCTTTGGGAATTACAATAACATCTCCATCTTGAACGATAGGGTCTAAATTCAGATTCCCTAATTCTAATAATTCCCAGAGATCGACATTAATAATTTGTTCTTGTCCTGCTTTTGTGTTTCTGCGTAACTCAATTCGTCGAATATCAGCCTCAGGCATTATTCCTCCTGCCTCTCGAATCGCTGATGTCAAGGTAGGTAGTCCGCCTGGTCTAAGTTCCGAACGTGTTGGTCCTCCGATCAGAACGTAAGTCCCTGGATTTTTGACTTCCCCCAAGACAATCGTATTGCGAGGTTTGTCAGGCTCTGTTGCTAAGGAAGAAGTGGCTAATTGACGAACTTCTTCGAGGTCAATATTGGTTGCTGAGGGGACAAATATTGTGTCTCCATCTCGCAAGGATGGATTTTGACCTGTTTTACCAGATTCCAAGAATTCCCAAATATTAAGTGTGAAGACTTTTTCAATACCTCCTGGTTGGAGACGACGTAATTGGATGGCTCGAAGATTGGCTGCGAGGGAAATTCCCTCTGCTATTGAAATTGCATTTGTCAAGCTTGGGTAGGTTAATCCCAACAATGATTCTCCTGGTTTTAATATTTGAAACGTGTAAGCTCCAGGTTTAGTTACTTCTCCTAATACTGTTACCTCCACTGGGCGAGGTGCAACCAAATCTACCGTAACCAGGGGACGCTGAAAAATCCTGCCGTAGGCTGCAGAAATAATCTCTGTTGCCTGTGGCATAGTTAAGCCCCCAACCACGACTCTGCCAGCTAGAGGGAGGGTGAGGGAACCATCAGCCAAAACTAAGATTTCTCCGCTATAGTCAGGGGCATCAAGGACATCAACGTTGAGACGATCGCCAGGGCCCAGTATGTATGGTTGTTCTACTGCTAGGGAGTCGTTCGTGTCTGAGGGTAATAACTCAGTATCTTCTAAAATTGTTAGTTGAGCGAGGGTAGCTTTTGGGCCAGAGAAGGCTAACAAAGCTACAAATGCCATACCCAAAATCCCTCGAATAATTTGTCCCAATCTAGCAAAAGAGAACATTTAATTATTTGTGCGTTTAAAAATCATTATAGCAATTCTTTTTGAATGGTGTGAATTATGAAGCTTGCTGCCAAACAGATCGGTCTTAATTAATTAAGAATAATCTATATGAAAGAATTAATTAAAGATCCTTTAATACTATTGGCGATCGCTATTGTTGGTTTTGTTTTTCTGCTTCTAGCATTTCAATATGCAACCAAGCCTAAAAATGCTGATTTACTTGAAAAAATGGTTGTTATTGGTGCTTTGTTTTTAATAACACAACCAACCATAGGGCCATTGCTATTATTACATCCAGAGGGACTGACGGCTCATGAAGCTAGTGCAATTTCTTACCTGGCTAGAATTGTTCCTTATTCAGCAGTTATATTTGTTTTAAAATATCGGTATATTAAGATTTTACAATTTTCTTTAATGCTCTTTGTTTTGGATCCTGCTTTGGCAGTGCTTCAAGTAATTGTATTATTATCTTTTACTTGGTCGGAAACACCCTCTTATTCCCTAAAAGGAGCTATCGTTCAAGTAGGATTAACTATTTTTTCTGCTTACATTGCTCAAAGATATAGCTGGCATGATATCTGTAAATTTATTAGATTTAGCTTGGGAATACTAGCTGTATTAAATTTATTGTACTCGGTAGCAGTACCTTCAGTAGGAGTTGGTTTTAAGGGATGGCGAGGTATATTAGGACACGAAAATTCTACATCATCTTTGATGGGTTTGAGTGGAGGATTATGGTTGTTTGAAGCTTATGTTAATTCTCAAAATCGTCGTTTAGCAATAGGAATGTTTTTGATATCTATTCTTATCGTACAAAACGCAAATTCGGCTGGGGGTAAAGTTCAGTTAATGGCATTAATTGCGAGCGTTTTATGGTTATCTTTTTTAAAACGATTAAATTTTAAATTAGCATTAACTGGGGTGATAATTTTACTAATTTTTGTAATTAGCGGAACGATTATTTTTTTAGAAAATACTGAGACTATTGTCGTCGATGTTCTAGGTAAGGATATGACTTTTAACGGTCGCATTCCTCTGTGGACAAACTTAATGGGTGCTATAGCGAATAGTCCTTTTCTAGGCTACGGATACCACGGTTTTTGGCAAGAATGGCGTGGAGAAGACAACCCTGCTGTTGCTTATGCCACAAACGATTATGGTTGGACTGCGCCCCACGCCCATAATGGATTTTTAGAAATCGTATTATATACTGGAATCGTAGGATTTATATTATTTGCAATTTCATTTTTTAAAACTATTGTTTTTGGAGTTATTTATCTCATCCGTAGCGAAAATCAAGAAGCTGTTTTGCCACTAGCAATGATAACAATTTTGGTAGTTTCTAATATTTCACTCAGCCAACTTATGGACATTCACCCCATGTGGATGTATTATGTTATGATAACAGTAAGATTGAGCGTTAATGTCGAGCGAAATGAAAACTCTTCGTAAGATGGAAGCCAAATAACCAAACTCAAAAAAAGTCACTAAATTGCTATAATTTATCCAAATAAGGCAGGAGTAATTCAATCAATTTTTGCGTTCGGCGGCGAGTTCCGCGATCGTTGAGGTGATAAATTGTGTCGTAAAATAAAGAGGGATCGTACATAAAATCTCTAGGTTCGCCAAGAATGGGAACGTCGATGGATTGATAAAAATCTTTGATGCTTTGAAAGTATTTTTCTGTTTCGAGTGAGATATATTCTTCAAACCAGATCGTATTCGGCCAAGTAGCAATGACCTTAATGTTATTTTGGCGACACCAATCTACAAATTCTTCGATAATATTCATCCCAGTTGTTGAGGTGAAATAACCACCTTCTAGTAAAGATTTCAATGGTTTTTCTCCTGCAATTTTTTGACGATCGTATTCTGTCAGATCGGCAGCGCGATTATTAGTTTCATCTCCATAATCGTTGATGCTATTTGATTGATAACCATACTTGCTTTTCGTCAGTGGTTTATATTTAGCAATTATTCCTTGGGCAATGCGATCTAAAGACATACCACCGAATAGACGGATTTTTCTGATTAAATTCTGAGAAGATATGTAATCGGGTTCCCTTGCAAAAACGTAGTCAACTAAGACAGAACTTACTTGACCACTATATTTGTAGGTCTCATATTCTAAGGCTAGAAGCACAATATCTTCTTCAGAGGAAAGACGCCGTGCCAAATCAAGCATATAATCTATTTGAAGTGCAACGATCGTAGAGCCATTAATACAGGGAAATTTTGTTTCTTTTTGAATCAGATGACAGCTAATGCCAAATAAGCCGTTAGAACCAGCGACTACAATTAATTTGGGCTTATCTATGGAGTCAGAAATCCTCAGTTTGATGTTCTTAGCTTCGTAAATCCAGCGAGAACTCTCTGTTGGACTACCAATTTGAAAATAAACAACTGAAAAAAACATTATGCTGCTAATTAAGAAACCTAGCAGCACCAGGAGTAAATATTTCTTAAATTTCATCTTATTTTTTAGAAGTTAAAGTACAAAAATTCACTCTGTGTTGATGAAAAAAATGCTTTCAAACTGATAAATATCAAAGTCCCTATTATCAAACCAAAAGGCATGGTTGGTCTCCATCGCAATTTTTGCCATAAGCGATCGCTCAATCCAGAAGTATAAAGGCTTGTTTTTTCACTTAATGCCGGCTTATAATCTGCCATCCACTGCTGGGTGTTAGGTAAAAACCAAGCAATCGCAAGCATTGTCAAAGAATAAAAATATGTAAGGATAAAATCTTTTGAACCCCTAAATTCAAAAGTTACCCCCAAGCTAGCAAGAACGGATTTAATTTTTAACATATCGGCGAGGTATTCGGGGATAGAAATACCATTAAGGCCGATGGTGCCTTTAAGTATGGCGATCGCAGCCTCCATACTCTCAGCCCTAAAAAATACCCAAGCTACAACCACAGCTATAAAAGTCAGCAAACAACCCAGCATTCTTCCCCACCAGGGAGTTTTATTGAGATCGTGACCGAGCGATCGCCTCAAAGAATGCCATTGGTGGTTAATAATCAGGTAAACACCATGCAACCCACCCCAAAAAACGAAAGTCCAACCCGCTCCATGCCAGAGCCCACCAAGCAGCATCGTAATCATTAAATTGAAAAAACGCCGCACTTTTCCCTTGCGACTGCCTCCCAAAGGAATATAGAGATAATCTCGTAAGAAATGAGATAAGGTTATGTGCCACCTGCGCCAAAAATCTATGATATTTACTGCTTTATAAGGAGAGTTAAAATTCAAAGGTAACTTGATGCCAAACATCCTGGCAGCCCCTATGGCCATATCCGAATAAGCCGAAAAATCGAAATAAAGCTGCATCGTGTAAGCCAAGGCCCCTCCCCAAGCTTGAAAAAATGTTATCTGCCCGCCTGCTGCTGCGGCATTAAACACTGGAGTAGCATAAACAGCTACGGTGTCAGCAAGGGCAACTTTTTTGAAAAGTCCTACAGAGAAAATAGTTAGCCCTACTACCAAGTTTTCATAATTGAAACGATAAAGATATTTTTGGGCAAATTGAGGCAGTACCTGTTTGTGGTGAACGATAGGCCCGGCAATCAGTTGCGGGAAGAAACTCACGAAGAGGCAATAATTTAAGAAGTTGTATTCCTTTGTTTCCCCTCTATAAGCATCTACTAAATAAGCAATTTGCTGAAAAGTAAAGAAAGAAATGGCCAACGGCAAGATAATTCGATGCAAATTAAAATTTGTCCCCGCTAAGTCGTTGACAGTAGAGACGAAGAAGTTGGCGTATTTGAAATAACCAATTAAAGCTAGATTAACTCCAACTCCAAAAGCTAACTGCCATTTTGTACTCAGAGGCAATTGAAGTTGACCGCTAAGGGCAGAACCCAGATAATAGTTAAATAATATTGAGAAGACGAGTAGCGCTAAATATGGTGGATTCCACCAACTGTAGAAAAATAAGGAAGCTGCTACTAGCCAGGCGATGGCCCATCGTCGATAACCTCTTCCCCCAATCTGATAAAAAACTAAGAGGGTCAGGGGCAAGAACGCAAAAATAAATTCAGGAGAGTTGAATAGCATAGCTTAGAAGTCAATATGATTTTGAGAACCATAGATGCAGCCCCGCTGTTACTCAAATAATTTTAAAGTCAATAAATTTTGTAAGGCTTGAAACTACCACCACTGTACCTTCTAAAGTTTCAAATTTTTGTCTAGTAATGTAAAATTTTTGTAAACTTAAGATTAATAGTTAGCTAAAGAGCAATGAACCAGCTAAAATCATTTTTCAAGGCCACCGTTCCCAAAAGATATATTCCAGAGTTAAGAGAATTCCGGGATTTTATAAGAGGATTGTTTTATATTGGCAACCTATTTATCTGCCCTGTATGTGGCGGAAATTTTAGAAAGTTTAGAGATTTTGGTGCTGTTAGTAAAGCAAACGAACAGTGCCCCAGGTGTCTTTCTTTGAAAAGGCATCGTTTGTTGTGGCTTTATCTCAAAGAGAAAACTAATTTCTTTGATGATAATTTAAAAGTATTGCATATCGCTCCTGAATACTATTTTTATCAAAAATTTAGCAAGCAAAAAAATCTCGATTATATTAGCGCAGACATCCAATCGCCCTTAGCAAAGGTAAAAATGGATATTACCAATATTGTCTATGAAGACAATTTGTTTGATGTTATTTTTGCGATCGCGTCCTAGAGCATATACCAGATGATGGCAAAGCGATGAAAGAATTATGGAGGGTTTTAAAACCTGGAGGTTGGGCAATTATGCAAGTACCAATAGATCTCAATCGCGAGCAAACTTATGAAGACCCCGCTATCAAATCGCCAGAAGATCGCAAACGCTTTTTCGGACAAGAAGACCATGTAAGATGGTACGGACTTGACTACAAAGACAGGCTCGAATTAGCTGGATTTAGAGTTAAAGTAGATAGCTATGTCAAAGAGTTAGGAAATGATGCGATTAAAAAATATAGTTTGAGGGAAACGGAAAACATATATTTTTGCGCAAAAGACTAATTAGCTAGGCCGGAAAAAACTAAATAGCCCTGATTTTTAAATTCCAATAATTTAATTTGAGTAGTCCTAGTTAGCATAATAAATTAAAGTTGATAGGCAATGCATCTGCTGGCACAAAAGAGCGCTTTTGTTATATGTTATTAGTATTTAAAAGCGCAAAAAAAACTGAAACGAACCCGCACTAAAAGTAGAAAGTGCCTGCTAAATATGCTATTTAATTCTTACGCTTTTATCTTTGTATTTTTACCCATTACCTTAATTGGATTTTTTATCTTAGCTAGGTACCGTTCGGCTAGAGTAGCTACAGGCTGGTTAACTATAGCCTCTTTAATATTTTACGGCTACTGGAATCCAACTTATCTAGCTTTGCTAGTAATCTCCATAGTTTTTAACCATCAAATAGGCGATCGCATAACTAAAAGCAAAACAGGCAGTCGGGATGCAAAAATCCTACTCTGGATTGGAATTAGTATTAATTTATGCCTAATTGGCTACTACAAATACGCAGGCTTTTTAGTTAGTTCCCTCAACTCCCTACTGCAAACTAACTGGCAGACTCCTCAAATTATTCTACCGCTTGCCATATCCTTTTACACCTTTACCCAAATTGCCTATTTAGTTGATGCCTATCGTGGAGAAACCAAAAACGCCAAATACGACCTCCCCACATACGGCTTATTTGTCTCCTTTTTTCCTCAGTTAATTGCAGGTCCCATTCTACGTCACGACGAACTCATCCCCCAACTAAAACAAAAAGAAAATTTCATTTTTTCCCATAAAAACATCACTATGGGTTTAGTTTTATTTACCCTAGGTTTATCGAAAAAAGTCTTAATTGCCGATAACCTTTCTCCTTGGGTTGCGCCAATATTTGCAAATGCCGATAACGTCACTTTTATTGAAGCATGGGTGGGGGCTTTGAGTTATACCTTTCAACTGTATTTCGACTTTTCTGGTTACTCGGATATGGCGATCGGTCTTGGGTGGATGTTTAACATGAACCTGCCATTAAATTTTAACTCTCCCTACAAAGCTATTTCCATAACAGACTTCTGGCGTCGCTGGCATATTACTTTATCCAATTTTCTGCGGGATTACCTTTATATAATCTTAGGGGGAAGCCGCAAAGGAGAAGTTCGCCGTTATGCTAATCTATTGATTACTATGCTGCTGGGAGGACTGTGGCACGGTGCGGGCTGGACTTATGTGGTTTGGGGCGGCTTGCATGGGGTGTATCTGAGTATTAATCACGCTTGGCGCAAACTCGAAATATCTTTGCCAAAAATCATCGCCTGGATAATTACTTTTTTGGCTGTAATTGTTAGCTGGGTGCTATTTAGGGCTAGTAGTTTTAGTAGCGCGATCGCCCTTTTAAAGACAATGGTAGGATTTCAAGGAATTGTAATCCCTGGAAATCCTTCAAGCAGTTTTTCTTGGTTAAGTCAATTCGGGATAGAGTTCAATAATTGGGGACAACTGAACTACCTTCCACCAGGTAATGCCTATAGCTTAATAGTTTTGCTAGGACTAATCTTAGCAGTTACCTTATTGCCTAATACTCAGCAAATAATGGAAAATTTCAAATTAAAATGGTGGTCTGCTGCCTTAATCGGTTTGATGATGGCTATCTCATTGCTTTCCCTAAACCGCGTCTCCGAATTTCTTTACTTCCAATTTTAATTTTAAAACCAATTTATGAAAACGCACGCGCAATTTAATTGGGTGTTTTTCGGTTCAGCATTTTTGGTAATATTGAGTGTTTGCTCGGTGAATATTGCGATCGACCCTTATGGTATTTTAGGAATTCCTGCTATTAGTCGTCTTAATAAAGTAAAACCTATAAAAAGCCAAAATGTTAGGCTTTTCAAAGCCGTCGATGTTAGCAGGGTTAAACCTGAAATGGTTTTTTTAGGTTCTTCCAGAACAGACTACGGGATGAACCCATCCCATCCAGCCTTACAGAATTACCAACCTGTTTATAATTTGGCAATTCTTGGGGCAAATATGTATGAAGTCAGGCGCTATTTTGAACACGCTATTGCTAACCAGAGCAATTTAAAAAAAGCAATAATAAATATTGACTTTTTTATGTTTAACGACCTGAAAAAGGAGACGCCAGACTTTAAAGAATCCCGATTAGAAAAAACCGGGCTTACCGTTTCAGATGCCTTTAATTCTATCTTTTCTATAGATGGATTAATCGCCAGCGCCAGGACCGTAAAAACTAATATTGAAAATCCTACTGCAGTAGGTCCTTATTACCCCAACGGTCAGCGAGATGCTGAAGATACCATAGAAAATATATATGGAAATCAACCTACTAGAGACATATTTCGGAAAACTTTAAAAAGTAATGGCTTTATCGATCGCGCAAATCGAGGAGAAAAAGTTTATGAAATTTCTCAATCTTATTTAAAAGAACTGCAAATAATTGTCGATTTATGCAAAAAAAAAGGTATAGATTGCCAAATATTTATTTCCCCTTCTCATGCAACTCACCGAGAATCTATTCTGGTTTCTGGGGTTTGGCAGCTTTTTGAAGAATGGCAAAGAGAAATTGTTAAAATAACACCAGTTTGGAGTTTTTCAGGATACAACAGTATTACGACAGAACCGATTAGCGACAGCATGAAAAATTACATAGACCCGTCCCATTATCGGTCCGAAGTTGGGGATTTAGTTATCAACCGCCTTTTTGGAGCTAACGAAGATCGAGTGCCAGATGATTTTGGTGTATTGCTAACGCCAGAAAATATTGAAGATCGTATAAAACAAGTTCGTAGCGATCGCGAAATTTGGGCAAAAAAACACCCGGATGAAGTCAAGTTAGTAGAAGATTTAAGACAATAGCGATTGTAGTTGTAGAGATTAGCGGCTGTTTCTTAACACTAAACCCAAGGCACAGCCCTACTAAAAAATTAGATGAGCCTCAAACAAAAAGTCATTAAAGGCGCACTTTGGTCTGCCATACAAAGCTGGCTCGGTCAAGTCATTTCATTCGTAGTCTTTTTCGTACTAGCTCGCCTGCTTGAACCAGAAGCTTTCGGTTTGATTGCCTTAGCAGCAGTTTTTTTAGCCTTCATGCAAATATTCCTCAATCAAGGATTTGCTGAAGCAATTATCCAGAAAAAAGAACTAGAGCCAGAACATCTCGATACAGCTTTTTGGATAGCGGTTAGTATTAGCCTCTTGTTGACTTTGCTCGGTATCGGTTTCGCCGATGTGACTGCCTCAGTTTTAAACGAACCGCTGCTCAAACCGATCGTTCGCTGGTTATCCCTTAGTTTTTTATTTTCGGGCCTCAGCAGCGTCCAACAGGCGATCTTGCGTCGCGAACTAGCCTTCAAAAGTCTAGCAGCCCGAACCTTAATCGCAAGGTTCATTGGTGGCGCGATCGGGGTAGTGATGGCCCTATTGGGTTTTGGTGTCTGGAGTATTGTCTGTCAAAAATTAAGCGAAGGGTTCGCAGGAGTCCTATTGCTCTGGTGGGTTAGCGATTGGCGGCCCGGGTTCAAAGTGTCCAAAAGACATTTTAAAGAACTGTTTGGTTTTGGAATTAATATAGTTGGGTTTAATGTCCTCTACTTTTTCAACCGCCACTCCGACGATCTCTTAATCGGATATTTCCTCGGTCCTGTTGCCCTGGGCTATTACAGCGTGGCCTATCGCTTGTTGATGCTAATGACTAACGTACTAACCCAAACTACTGCCCAAGTAGCTCTGCCTACATTTTCGAGGTTGCAGCAAGAACCAGAAAGGATGCGGAGTGCGTTTTATAGTGCCACTCAATTAACCAGTACGATCGCTTTTCCCTGCTTTTTGGGTATGGCTGCCTTGGCCCCCGAGCTAGTTCCAACTTTGTTCGGACAGCAGTGGGAACCTAGCATTCCAGTAATGAGGATTTTGGCCTTTATTGGGGTTTTGCATTCGGTTTCCTTTTTCCAAAGCAACGTGATTTTGGCTATGGGCAAACCAGGGTGGAGATTGGGGGTTAACTGTCTCAATGCTGGATTAAATGTCGCTGCTTTTGCTTTAGTGGTGTTAGTCTGGGGAAAGATCGAGGCTGTGGCTGCAGCTTATGTGATTCGTGGTTATCTGCTTTCTCCTATTCCTTTGTTGATGATTCGCAAGCTGATAGGGATTGAAGGGAGCGACTATTTTCGTCAATTAGCTAGTCCCTTGGGAGCCTCTATAATTATGGTTGGTAGCATTTTCGCAGTTAAATATTTAGTTGCTAATTCGATCTCTATTTCTGCCCAACTTGTGGTTTGCGTTGCAGTTGGAGCCATAATATACGGGGTGGCGATCGCTCTTTTAGCCCCAAAACTTTTTGGCAGAGTTATCGAGCTAGTAAAATTGGCTCTGTCGAAATCGAAGGTATCAAAAACTCTCGAATAAAATCATTATGTCTGGCAACATTAAAGGACGTATTTTTATTGTAGGTTGTCCTCGCACTGGCACGACTTTATTGCAAAGTTTGCTGGCAGCACACCCACAGATTGCTTCGTTTCCAGAGTCCCACTTTTTTGAAAGCCTCGCCCCTGCTAATCCTTTGATTAGAAGTTTGGGCGTTGGTTTGGCTTCTGGGCAAAGGTCGAAAAAGAGATTTAAACATTTTTTGAGTATCATCGATCGAGAAGAGATGGAGGAATATTTACCGAGTTTTCCTCTTTTTATGAATCAGTATGCCTCTGCCTTTGTAAAAGTTTTGGATAGGCTAACTGAGGAACAGGATAAAAGTTTGTGGATCGAAAAAACTCCAGGCCACTTGCGCCAAATAGAGCTAATTGAAAAGCTGGTAAAAGAGGCTAAATTTCTTCATATTGTCAGAAATGGGGCGGACTCGGTGGCATCTTTATATCAGGTTTCCCAAAAACATTCCCAGTGGGGAGGTGCTAAAGATATTGACGAATGTATTCGTAGGTGGAGAGAGGATGTCGAAATAACTCTAAATTATTTGCCAAAAGCAAATCATGCATTGGTTAGATACGAAGAACTTGTGGCTAATACTAAAGAGGCGATCGCTGATGTTTGTCAGTTTTTAAACGTGCCTTTTGAAGCAGTTATGCTGCAAGAATACGGTAATGCCGCTCAAAAAGTGGTTCGTAAAGATGAGTCGTGGAAAGCATCCGTGGGAGAACCAATTCAAAATGCTAACGGTAGAAAATTTAACCAACTTTTTGACGAAAAGCAAAGGGAATATATCCTCGAACAAATCTCTAAAATCGATATTGAAAAATTAAGCGAATCTTCTCGTAATTAAAACAATATGGTGGAAAATTTATCTCCATTTGTGTCAGTTATAATTCCGGTTTACAACGATCGCGATCGGCTTAAAATTTGCTTGGAAGCTCTGGAGAATCAGACTTATCCTCATGATTTATATGAGATAATTGTCGTAGATAATGCTTCTAATGACGACGTAGCTGCTACAGTCGCTTTGTTCGGTAAAGCTGTAGTTATTGAGGAAAAGCAGCAAGGTTCTTATGTCGCCCGTAACAAAGGTATTTCAATTGCGAAAGGAGAGGTTATTGCTTTTACTGATTCAGATTGTATTCCCGCTAATGATTGGATAGAAAAGGGCGTACATAATTTACTAAATACGTCTAACTGTGGTATTGTCGGAGGAAAAATAGATATCTTTTTCAAAGACCCAGAACAGCCAACAGCCGTAGAACTTTATGACGGTATTACGGCTTTTCCCCAAAGCAATTACGTTAAAAATAATAAATTTGCTGTATCCGCTAATTTGTGTACTTTCAAAAAAATTTTAGACGAAGTAGGAAGTTTTAATGCCGAACTAAAGTCAGGGGGAGATTATGAGTGGGGACAACGGGTATTTAAAGCGGGATATAAAGTAATTTATGCGGAAGACACTAGGGTGGCTCATCCTGCCAGGTATTCCTTTAAGGAACTTCATAAAAAGATGGTTCGGGTAATAGGTGGAAAATACGATTTGACAGACAAAAGTAATGCTTCCTCTTCAAAAGAATTTATTAAAGATTTATTCAGAGATTTAATTCCCCCTTTGAAATTTGTGGGGATTACCTTTGGCAGAAAAGAATTACAAATAGACGAAAAACTGAAAGTAATTTATGTAAGATTTTTTTTCAAATATGGTAGAGCCTTCGAGAGAATTAAATTGCTAATGGGAATTGGAAAAAATCCAAGGTAAAAATAATGAAAGTTCTTCATTTGAGTACGGAAGATTTGGGCATAGGTGGAGGCGCTTCTAAGGGTAGCTATTGGCTCCACCAAGGATTACAAAAAGCAGGGGTTGACTCTCAAATAATGGTAGGTATAAAATATACTGACGATCCTACAGTTATCGGACCCAAAACAAAAAGAGAAAAGGTATTTAATAAGTTTTTACGACCTCAGCTAGATGCTATCCCTTTATCTTTTTATGAAACAGATAAAGAACTGCTTTTTTCTCCCTCTTGGGTTCCTAATAATATTCACGATCGGATAGAAAAAGTTAACCCCGATATAATTAATTTACACTGGGTCTGCCGCAGTTTCGTCACCCCAGAAAGTTTGCGAAAATTTAAAAAACCTATTGTCTGGACTCTGCGGGATATGTGGGCTTTTACCGGAGGATGTCATTATGCCTGGAACTGCAAACAATATTTTAATAAGTGTGGTTCTTGTCCGCAACTAAACTCTAATAAAGAAGGAGATCTTTCGAGAAAATTGTGGCAAAGGAAAAATAAAGCTTGGCAAAACTTAGAGATAAATCTAGCACCAATTAGCAATTGGCTGGCAGAATGCGCTAGAAAAAGTAGTTTGTTTAATGACTGTCGCCGCATAAAGGTTATTCCCAATGCCTTAAACGCTTCCAACTATAGACCTTTGAATAAACCTACGGTTAGAGAAATATTAGGCTTTTCTCAAGAAGCAAAAATTATTCTGTTTGGGGCTTCAAATGCGATTAAAAACAAAATAAAAGGATTTGACTATTTAGTTTCAGCATTACAACAACTTGCCAAAAGTGGCTGGGGAGATAGAGCAGAATTAGTTGTATTCGGAGCATCCGAACCTAAAGAGTCTCCCGATGTTGGCATGAAGGCAACTTTTATGGGAAGGTTAAACGACGATATCTCTTTGAGCTTGGTTTATGCTGCGGCAGATGTGACGGTTATGCCTTCAATTCAGGAAGGATTTGGTAAGGTGGCTATGGAATCTTTAGCCTGCGGAACTCCTGTTGTTTCTTTTGATTCCACTGGCTTAAAAGATGTTGTGGAACATCAGAAAAATGGGTATAGGGCTGAGTGTTTTAGTAGCGAAGATTTAGCTAGAGGAATTGCTTGGGTTTTGGAAGACGAGGAACGCTGGCAGGTTTTGTCAAGGCGATCGCGAGAAAAGGTGGAACAAGAATTTACCTTTGAAGTTCAAGCCCAAGCTTACATAAAATTATATGAAGAGATTTTAAGCGATCGCTAGATTAAAATCTGAGGAGAAATTTATGGCGTTTTCTTCAAAAGAGAAAATTTACAAATTGCTTAATGAAAAAAATGCGGGTCAACGGTATATAGCTAGAAAGCTTTTTAACTTATTTCAGTCCGTGGGTTTTCATGTTGTAGGCGACCATTTTTATGAGATAATTCCTAATACTGAGGAAATAGATAAAAAATATCAAGATGAACTTCGAAATTTGCCGTTTTTAGAAGAAGTTTTCCCCCAGGCAGAGGCAAAGATTATATCTATGCTAGAAAAATGGGGTTATGAATTCTACGAAGCATCCATAAAATACGGATATAAAGAAAATAATTACTACTTTTCAGGCGTTGATGCAGTTGCCTTATACTGTTCGCTCCGAGATTTGAAACCAAAGCGAATAATTGAAATCGGACAGGGTTTTTCAACTTCTGTGTTCGTTTCAGCTATTTCTAAAAACTATCAGGAAACTAAATTAATTACAGAATTTATTTCAATCGATCCTTACAATCGTTTTGAGTTTCAAGAAGTTGAAGGAGTGAAATTTGTTAGTATTTGCGATCGCTTAGAAAACGTTAGTAAAGAAACATTTTTATCCCTAGATGAATCCGATTTGCTGTTTGTAGATAGCAGTCATGTTTATAAATTCGGCAGCGATGTAGAATATTTATTTGAAGCAATTTATCCTCAAATTAAACCAGGAGTTAGCGTTCACATACATGACATTTTTTCGCCATACCATTATCCCCTCGGTTGGTATGTGAAAGAAAAAAGGTTTTGGAACGAACAATACTACTTAGAAACTTTTATGCGGTTTAACTCCAGATTTAATGTTACTATGCCGATTTACTTTTTGATTAGAAATTCAGAGCCTCTTAAGGAAAAATGCCAATCGATTTGTACTTATAAAAATTTCAAATTTGTAGGCAGTTCTTTATATTTAAGAAGAGTTAGTTAGGGCATCCCCATGCCCTAACTTAGATAAAATTAACTTTTTTCAGCGAAGAAAATCTTTCTGTAATTCGTCGCCAGTGGGTCTTCTGATAAGACAGGAGGAAATAAAACGTATTTTTTAACTAATTCATCGGGAAAGTCTGATTCGTTAATTACTGTTATGTTAAAGCCAGTTGACTCTTCCAATAAAGAAGCAAAATTATCCCCATAAATGCGTAAGTGATCTGATTGACCGAAGATTTTTTCTCGTTCTTTAGGATCGACAATATTTGGGTCTTCAAAGGTAGTTTCTAAGCGATCTTTTTGGGGAACTGTTAAAATAGCATATCCACCAGGACTTAAAACACGATAAATTTCCCGCATTGCTTTAATGTGATCGGGAACGTGTTCCAATACGTCACAAGCAATTAACAAATCGAAATTATTGTCTGGAAATCTTGACATATCGGAAATGTCTAATTTTAAATCGTATTCAGGTCGAAGGAAATCAGCAGTTATGTAGCTAGCAGCAGCATTTTTAAACTTGGTTCTCAGCATTTTTTCTGGAGCAAAATGCAAGATTTTTTTACCTTCAACTAGGTTTTTGAAAGATAAGCGATCTTCGCTATCCGACATTGCTGCAAATAGTAACCGATGACGAACTGAAGAACCACAGCTAGGGCAGACTGTATGTGGATGCCAGGAGGTACTAAGAAAATGCTTTCCTTCCCATCCACAAATGTTGCATTGTACTATTTTAGGAGATGATAAATAAAAGCGGGCAGCGATGGAATTAACTTTGCCTTGGACTTGTTGTAAAAGAGCCATGACTAATACCTTATTTTGAGTTTTTATTCATCAGTAGAAGCACATAAAGCAGCACTTTAGGATTGCTGTCTTGCTATTAGAGAGAGTAGCTAAGAAATATGCTAAGTTAACATGGTAATATCAAACGATGTTAATATGCGAGGTACTCAGTTGTAGGCGACAGACAGCCCTACTCTACTTAGGGCAATTAATTTTAACAAACAGCTAGCTTTTTGTCAAATTGACTTATTTGCTTTGTGGATAAAAGCCAGCGATCGCCCAGACTTACCTTAATCTTTCTACGGTCGAAATATGAGAAGGAAATATAAATCAATTAATTATTCGATTTGTGCCTTGATAAGTTGCTTAACGATCGCTTTTTTAAGCGGGCTTATCTCTAACTGTTCTTCGCCTTCCTTGACTGTAGAAGTTCCATTAGTAGAAGGTAGTTATGTCAAGTACGAACCTGAAAAGAAAAATCCAGTAGATGAAAATTCAGTCAGTCAAAATATTTATGTAAATCCTGCTTTTTTAAAAGCTTCAGATAACAACCCAGGAACCGAGTTATTGCCCTTAAAAAGTCTGCTAGCTGCAGCAAATATAGTCAATAAAAACATTCAGAATAACATAGGCACTAGAGTTATTCTCTACCCTGGAATTTACAGAGAAAGTATTGAAATAATTAATAAAGTCAAAGAAAATGCTCCCGTAATCTTTGAAGCAAAAGAAGCCGGTTCTGTAATTATATCGGGTTCCGATCTTTGGCAAAATTGGCAGCAATATCCAGCAAATAAAAACATTTATACTCACTCTTGGCCTTACGATTGGGGAGTGGCATATAACCCTTGGCCCGATAGGATTGAAATTTCTGAAATTGCTCGCCGAAAAGAAATAATATTTATTAATGGCAAACTTTTAAGACAAAAACTGTCTTTAAACGAACTCAGTCCGGGCAGTTTTTATGTTTCAGAAGAAACTGATACAGCATTCATTTATCCACCACTAGAAACCGATGTAGAAAATAGCCAAATTGAAGTAGGTACTCGAAATCGTCTTATTTTTACTAAAGGATTAAATAACTTAGTTTTAAGAGGGTTAAAATTTCAGCATAGTAATGATTATAGACGAGAAGCTGTTGCGATATTACGAGGGAAAAACGTTTTAGTTGAAAACTGTAAGTTTTTATGGAATAACTCTGACGGTTTAACCATTGCTCAATCTGAAAATATAACGGTAAGAAAAGTTACCGCCAATCATAATGGTATTAGAGGGATGTCTGCCAATAGACTTCAAAATGCTTATTATGAAGATGTGGAGAGTTCTTATAATAACTGGCGGGGTGACTGGGGTGGTTTTTATTCCTGGGATCCTGGTCAGAAATTTTTGTTTACGCGCAATCTAACCTTTCGCAGATATAAAGCAGTAGGAAATATGGCAGCGGGATTATGGCTTGATACTGATAATTCTGGCGTCTGGATCGATGATTCGCTAATTTGCGATAATTTCCATACGGGCTTGTACATCGAAGCCAGTCATCATATCCTAGTTACCAACAGTAAAATTTGCCACAATCGTGCCAATCCAGAATCTAGGTATCATCATCCCGGTATCTTGGGATCTACCTCCAGTGATGTAACTTTAGAAAATAACGTTATTTGTGGCAACGATCGCTCCCAAATAAAAGTCCAAGTTGTTAAACCCTATGGAGGACGTGTAATTCCCAATTGGGAAACAGACAAGGAATATGCACTGACTTCCCAGCAGTGGGTTTTAAAAAACAATATTATTGTCGGCGAAAAAGCAGACCAGATGTTAATATTCTTTGAGCCTAACGGACAAGGCTTCATCGATAATTTATTATCCGATGGCAATATTTGGTATAATCCAGAAAATCGGCAAGTATTTCAGGTTGGTGTAAGAAAAAGAAACCGAGAAGATTTTAATAAATGGCAAAAATTAACCGGTCAAGAACAAAAATCTGTATTTGCTTCACCCGGTCAGAACTATAGCTGCGGAGAATCATAAAATTTTCTTAGACTTAATTAATGGATGCTAGATAGTCGAGTGCTTATTAACTACTTAATTATTCTTGCTAAAGGTTGGTTTGTATGTCAAACTTTGAAGAAAAAGAACCGGTTTACCTAATAATACCAGTTCATAACCGCAAAAAATTGACTCTTGGATGTCTCGAACATCTGACAAAAACGGGCGATCGCCAAAAATACCATATAGTCGTCGTAGATGACGGTTCCACAGATGGAACAGGCGAAGATATTAAAGCTCAATATCCAGATGTAATCCTATTATCTGGAGATGGAGATTTGTGGTGGACGGGAGCGATCGCTAAAGGAATGACTTATGCTTACGAACGGGGTGCCCAATACTTTATCTGGCTCAACGACGACTGTCTTCCAGATTCCAATACCTTACCATTATTAATAGAATTTTCCCAAAAAAATCCAGATACAATTGTAGCTCCAACTTGCTATACCGAAGAATCCAATACACCCGTATTTAGCGGTTTTTTAGGCCGCCAACGAGTAGAAGGAGAACCTGGAAAAGTAAATTTTGTCGACGGAATGTCAGGCTATTGCGTACTAATTCCCAGGACGGTATATGACAAAATAGGCCCTCCTAATGCCCAAAGATTTCCTCAATATTCGGGAGATGACACCTACACCTTAAAAGCTACTCGTTCTGGATTTAAAGCTTGCATTGTCGGAGATATTAAAGTTAGATTAGTGGGGCCTGTTCGTCAAACTCATAAAATTGAAAATTATGTCAAACCTGGCGAGTCTCCCAAAGCAACATTTAAAAAATTATTTTTGGCTAAAAAATCTCCTTATTACATACCTACAAAACTGTTCTATCACACAGCAAAATACGGTACTTTCCTAGGTACGACGTTTTTTTTAGCAAAAATGAGCTTATGGCTGGCACAATGGACGCAACTACAATTAACCTCTAGAAAAGTAGAGGTTTAGAGGTAGTCAATGAAAGTCCTTATATCTAGCTATGCTTGTATGCCCAATGTGGGGTCAGAACCGGCAGTGGGTTGGAATATGGTCCAGATATTGGCAAAGCGACATCAACTTTGGGTTATCACCAGGGAAGAGAATCGTCCCGGTATTGAAGCAGAACTTATCAAAAATCCCTGTGCTGGGGCCTCCTTTATCTACTACGACTTACCACCTTGGGCTAGATGGTGGTACAGGGAGAAAAGAGGTTTGCAGCTACACTACTATCTGTGGCAAATTGGCATCTATTCCGTAGCCAAAAAGCTGCATCGCGAAATCTGTTTCGATCTGATGCATCATGTAACCTATTGTCGGTACTGGAATCCTAGCTTCATTGCCCTACTTCCAGTACCTTTTATTTGGGGGCCAGTAGGTGGGGGAGAATCTACTCCCAAGGCTTTATGGAAAGCTTATAGCTTTCGAGAAAAAAATTACGAAGCAGTGCGAGACTTGGCCCGATGGCTGGGAGAACGCGATCGCTTTGTCAAGATAACTGCCCAACGCAGCACTTTTGCTTTTGCTAGCACTGAAGAAACCGCAAGCAGGTTGCGGTTGTTAAAAGCAAAAGAAATTAAAGTAGTAGAACAATGCGGACTGCAACAAGAGGAAATAGACTTTTTAGAAAAGCTACCTCCTGCCCCCTCTTCTCCTATAAAATTTATTAGCATTGGGCGCGTTCTTCATTGGAAAGGCTTCCAGTTAGGACTCCAAGCTTTTGCTCTGGCTGAGTTAGAGGAAGCGGAATATTGGATCGTGGGTGAGGGGCCTTATCAAAAGTCCCTCCGCCAACAAGCGGAAAAACTGGGTATTTCCTCCCAAGTTAAGTTCTGGGGATGGCTTTCGCGAGATGATACTTGGCGCAAGCTGGCTGAGTGTAACGTACTGGTTCACCCAAGCCTCCACGAGTCTGGTGGGTTGGTATGTTTGGAAGCGATGGCAGCAGGGCGACCTGTTGTTTGTCTGGACTTGGGAGGGCCTGCAATTATGGTAACTGAGGAAACAGGTTTTAAAATAGCTGCTAGCTGCGTTGATGAAGCAGTACATCAGCTTGCGGAAACCATGACTATTTTAGCTGGAAATCCAGACTTAAGAATTAGTATGGGAGAAGCAGGGCAAGAACGCATTAAACAAACATACAATTGGAGCGTTAAGACGAATTTCTGGATGCAGCTATACGAAGAACTTGCAGAGCTTTGTAAGTAAATATTCTGCTTATTATTTAAGCATAAAATTCTATGAAGATAGCTTTATATCTCAAAATCTTCCCTCCTCGCGGCGAACCTTTAAATCGCGGTATTAGTAAAGCGGTGGATGGTTTGGCTTTTGGGTTGGCAGAGTGCGGAAATAAAGTCACCATTTTATGCGAAGCTAATAAGGATAGTTCGCTTCAAACTGATAAGGGCTACGAGATTAAATGTTTTGCTAATTTATCTAAAAAATGGGGTATTTTTTCTCTGGCATCTGGCTTGAAAAAGTATTTGAAAGAAAACCCCAAACCAGATTTAGTTATTATTAGCGGTATATTTCATCCTAGCGTTTATGCTCTGGCTCGCTTTTTAAAAAAGTTGGCAATTCCTTACATATCCTGGCCCCACGACCCTTACCATCCTTCTATTTTTAGCAAAAATTCCCATCTAAAATGGCCTTACTGGTATCTTTTAGAAAGACCGATGTTAAAGCAAGCAAATGCAGTACAAGTATTAGATATCCGTCACGGGGAATTTTTGCGAAACTTAGGAGTTAATACTCCTGTTATTGAAGTACCTAATGGTTTCCATCCCGAAGATGTTTTGCCGGAGTCAAGATTGGTATGGCGACAAGATACTCCTCCTAAATTGTTATTTTTAGGCAGAATTGATGCTCACAATAAAGGGCTTGATTTGCTTTTGGAAGCTTTTGCAAGTATGGTTAAGGGAAAAAATACTAATTATCAATTAACAATTCAAGGACCTGATTTTGGCGATCGAAAAATGCTGGAGGAAAAGGGTAACAAACTTTTAATTTCGGAAATATTATCTTTTATGAATCCAGATTTTTCTGTTTCTCCTACTTCTATCATTGCGGGCTGCGATATCTTTTGCCTGCCGTCGCGTTTTGAAGGGTTTGGTTTGTCTGCATTAGAGGCAATGCTTGCGGGTAGAGTGTTATTGGTTTCAGAAATTGCGGGCATCGCATCTCATGTAAGATGTAGCGGCTGCGGGGTGGTTGTTAAGCCTGAAGTAGGTAGTATTAAAGAGGGTTTGGAAGAACTTTTAGAACGGCGTTCCGAGTGGCAAGAAATGGGGATGGCGGGAAGGCGTTATGTACTGGAAAATTTACAATGGGAAAAAATTGCGGAGAGGGCATTAGACAGTTATAAAACAGTGTTAGCTTAAGTGAATTTCTTCAAAAAAATTATGCGCATTCTCAGCATACATAATCGCTATCAAATTCGCGGTGGAGAAGATGAATCTCGCGAGGCGGAACAAAGATTATTAACAGAAAAAGGTCACCAAGTGGATGTTTATGAAGATACCAACGATCGCGTCCCAGAATTAGGTAAAGTTCGGGTAGCTATGAGAACGGTTTGGTCGCAAGAAAGTTATAAAATAGTCAGACAAAAATTAAAACAAAATTCTTACGATTTAATTCACGTCCAGAATTTTTTTCCCCTCATTTCCCCATCCGTTTATTATGCGGCCAAAGCAGAAGGAGTCCCAGTAGTTCAATCTCTGCGTAACTACCGCCTGATGTGTGCGAATTCCTACTTTTTCCGACAAGGCAGGGTCTGCGAAGATTGTATGGGCAAGTTTCTCCCTTGGCCTGGAGTCGTCCACTCTTGCTATCGGGACAATCGCGCTGGTACTGTGGCCGTAGCTGCCATGCAGACGGTACATCGCATCTTGCCAACTTGGAGCAAGATGGTGGGTGTTTACATTACTCTCACCCAGTTTGCCCGCCAAAAGTTTATCCAGGCAGGTTTGCCCCCAGAGAAAATACTGGTTAAACCTAATTTTGTCTCCACTAACCCGGAAGTGGGGAAAGGAAGCGGGGGATATGCTTTTTTTGTGGGGCGTCTTTCCCCAGAAAAAGGATTGGATACTTTGCTGGAGGCCTGGGAATATTTGGGAGGACAGATACCTTTAAAGATAGTAGGAGATGGTCCTTTGGCATCAAAAGTGCAAGAGGCAGCATCCAGACTGCCTAATATAGAGTGGTTGGGCAGGCGACCTTTGCAGGAGGTTTACGATCTGGTGGGGGAGGCGAAGTTTCTGATTTTTCCTTCCCAATGGTACGAAACTTTTGGGAGGGTGGCAGTTGAGGCTTTTGCTAAGGGAACTCCCGTAATAGCTGCTAATATTGGAGCGATCGCCGAATTAGTTGACTCGGGCCGTACTGGTTTGTTGTTTCGTCCGGGCGATCGAGAGGACTTGATCGGACAAGTAGAATGGGCTAATACTCATCCAGAGGAACTCACGCAGATGCGTAGAAATGCCCGGGCTGAGTTTGAGGCTAAATATACTGCTGAAGAAAACTATCGACAACTTCGGGGCATTTATCAGGATTTGCTTAATAATAAATAAGGGTGCATTTCAGAAGTTAGGACTTCAAATATATCGATTTTATTAAAACAATAAGGAGAAAAAAGTGAGCGTTGCTATTATCACCGGTTCTGCAGGCCTAATTGGTTCGCAAGCTTCTAAATTCTTTGCCGAAAAAGGCTTCGACATTGTAGGAATTGACAATAATATGCGTCAAGTCTTTTTTGGAGAAGAGGCTTCCACAGCGTGGAACCGAGAAAGGTTAGAAAAATCTTTAGGCGGAAAATATCACCATCTCAACATCGATATTCGAGATACGGAAGCCATTAACAAGACTTTTAAAGAATACAGTTCGGACCTCAAATTAATAATCCATACCGCAGCCCAACCTTCCCACGACTGGGCTGCTAAAGATCCGCAAATGGATTTTACCGTAAACGCCAACGGTACTTTAAACCTTCTGGATGCCACTCGCAATCATGCCCCAGAAGCGCCTTTTATTTTCACTTCGACTAATAAAGTTTACGGCGATACCCCCAACCGCTTGCCTCTGGTAGAGTTGGAAACTCGCTGGGAAATAGAACCGGGCCATACCTACGAACCGGGCATTCGCGAAGATATGTCCATAGATGGCTGCCTGCATAGTTTGTTCGGGGCTTCTAAAGTTGCCGCTGACATCCTGGTACAGGAATACGGACGCTATTTTAATATGCCTACGGCCTGTTTTCGCGGCGGCTGTCTCACGGGGCCGAACCATTCGGGCACTCAACTTCATGGATTTTTGGCTTACTTGATGAAATGCACCGTAACTGGCAAGCCTTATACCATTTACGGTTATAAGGGCAAACAAGTCCGCGACAACATCCACAGCGAGGATTTGATTAAAGCTTTTTACGAATTTTTCCAGGCCCCACGGGTGGCGGAAGTT
>JAXHVR010000070.1:0-6626 GCA_034189005.1 Cyanobacteriota bacterium
TACCTACAACGATCATGCTAAAAAACTAGAAGATTCATTAGCAATTAACTTGACAATATCATCGCTGTTTAAAGGTTTAGAAAACAAATAACCCTGTCCGTAATGACAGCCTAAATTCTTTAGAATTAAAGCGTGGTCCGGCGTTTCTATCCCCTCAGCGATCGCGTTCATTCCCAGATGCAAAGCCAAATTAATAATAGTTTGTACTATCTCCCAATTTTCGCCATTTTTTCCCATCCTACTAACAAAAGAACGGTCTATTTTCAAAGTATCAATGGGGAAACTTTGCAAGCGAGTTAAAGAAGAATAGCCAGTGCCAAAATCGTCCAAAGATAGTTGCACCCCTAATTCGCACAAATTATTGAGTTGAGTAGTCACAGAATGCACGCTTTCCATCATGACTCCTTCAGTAATTTCTATGCGAAGATTGCTAGGAGCTAAACTCGTTTCTTCCAGTATATCTTGCACCTTTTTAACTAAATCTAATTCGGCAAACTGCCTCCCCGCCACATTAACGCTCATGCTCGCTATATTACTCACCAAACCTTCAGTTTGCCAGCTTTCCATTTGCCGACAAGCCTCCCTCAATACCCACTCGCCGATAGGCACAATTAAACCAGTTTCTTCTGCCAAAGGAATAAACCTTCCTGGCGATACCAAACCAAACTGAGGATGCTGCCAGCGGACTAAAGCTTCAAAACCGCTGATATGACCGGTTAATAAAGAAACAATTAATTGATAATGCAGCCTTAATTCTTCTCTTTCAATAGCTCTGCGCAAGTCTGTTTCTAACTGCAACCGACTCAAAAAATTAGTCTGCATCGTACTATTAAAAACTTTACAACAAGCTTTACCCGCTCTCTTGGCGTGGTACATTGCCGTGCTTGCATCCCTCAGCAGATGTTCTGGAGAATTATAGACAATTTCCGAATTAGATTGACTAAAAGCTATACCAATACTCGCGCTGGTAAATACTTCTTGTCGATCCAATTTAAAGGGTAAAGTAAGGGCTTTTTGAAGGCGATCGGCAATTTCTTTAACCTCAGTTATATCCCGAACTTCTTCTACTAAAATCGCAAATTCATCTCCGCTCAAACGAGCTAGGGTATCCCTTTCTTCTATGGAATTTTTCAGCCTGTTACTGAGTTTAATTAACAGTTGGTCTCCCAGTTCGTGCCCGAGACTATCGTTAATAACTTTGAAGCGGTCTAAATCTATAAATAAAACAGCAAATAAGGCATTGGGTATTTGGCGAGCGTGAAACAAAGATTCGTGCAATTTTTCCATAAAAGCGGCACGATTTAATAGTCCCGTTAGAGCATCATAGAAAGCATTTTGCAAAAGTTTATCTTCTGCTTGTTTCCGTTCGGTAATATTTTCGAGCGTACCTTCGTAATAAAGTAAATTTCCCTGACTATCTCTTACCGCCCGGCAGTTTTCTGAAACCCAAATTATAGTGCCGTCTTTGCGGTAAGATTGGTATTCAAAGTTAGAAACTTTATCATTTTTTTCTAGCAAGCGAATGAATTCGCTACGGCGATTTTTATCGACGTAAAGTTGAGTTTGAATATCGGCGATCTTTTCCACAAAATCTTCTGCTGAATTATAGCCGTAAATCTTCGCTAAAGCATAATTAGCACTTAAATAACGACCATCAACGGTGCTTTGAAAAATTCCCTCGATCGCGTTTTCAAATATACCCCGATATTTTTCTTCTGCTTCCTCGATCCTTATTTCCGATTTCCGACTTTCTGTAATATCTCGAAAGTACCACATTCTTCCATAATTTTTACCCATAGAAGAAACGACCGGCCCGGAATAACAATCAAAAATTCGTCCGTCTTTCAAGTAAATTTCATCTCGCCTTTGTTCCCCTGGGTTTTTATAAATATCTTCAACTATAGCCCTAAAATCTTCAAAGTTTTTGATTTTTGATAAAATAAATATTAGCAGTTTTTTATCGTAGCGGTAATTAAGAACTCGATCTGGAACCTGCCACATTGAAATCAAACGGTTATTGTACGAAGCTATTTGTCTATTTTCGTCAACGTGCAATATACCATCGATGGCCGCTTCTTGTTGGGCTTTTAATAAAGAATTAGTGCGTCTAACTTCGTTTTCTACCTGCTGTCGTTCGATCGCGATACTTGCTAAATTAGTTGCTATTTCTATTGATTTTTGCTCTTCAGAACTAGGAGTTCGAGGCTGAGAATAGTACATAGCGAAAACACCTAATATCCAACCTTCCGAACTAAAAATAGGTACTAACCAACTGGCTTTAAGTCCGTTACTCAAGGCTAAATCTCGATGGTTTGTCCAGAGAGGATCCGTAGCTGTATCGGCAATTATTACCGACTGGCGATCGCTAATGACCTTACTAAAAGCCCCGCCATAATTATTAACTTTCACATCGTTAATAGCCTGGATGTAATCTTGTGGAATATTGGGTGCCACCGCAATTTTTAAGCGTTCTTTTTCGGCATCTAATAGCCAAATAGAACCTAACATCCCATTAGATTGTTCTTCCATCTCTTGAATCAATACATTTAAAGTATGAGACAAAGGAGCTCCTAGAGCTATTAGTTCTAAAATGTATTTCTGAGCGTCTAATAGCTGCTCTAACTGTTTGCGATCGCTAATATCTACCATTATTCCTCTAACTAAAATAGGACTATTTTCTTCATCGGTAACTACCACTGCTTTATCTTCTATCCAAACCACTTCTCCCCTTCGATTTACCAGACGATATTCCCATTTTTTAGATAGTTCTTTACCGTCTTTATTTCCAATAAAGCCCTGGGGACTAAAAGCTCTTTCCCGCTCTTGTGGATGCCAACATTGATACCATAAATTAGGATTGCTTAATAGCTCGTTTTGGGAGTAACCTACCAGATTTTCGATTTCGGAGCTGACGTAAACAAAATTACTCGGATTTTCCAAAGAAGCAAGATAAATCACCGCAGGATTTTGCCCTTCCATGGAAGACAATTCGACTGTTGAAGGTTTATGCCCGTTCTGTATTTCCTTAATTTTATTTTTAGGTTTTGTTTGGGTAAGTTCTCGAATAAGTAAAATAATATTTTCTGAAGTATTGGCGATCGCCCGCGCTTCAAATTTCCGCCGGCTACCCTCGAAGAGTAATTCCCACTCAAACTTGGAAATATTATTTCTAGCCAAAGCCCCTTCGATCTGTTCTATTAAAACTTCAGCAATCTCAAGGGGCAATACTTCATCTAACTTTTTTCCAAGCAAATCTTGAGAGCAGGCAATCCCACAATCTACTGGGATACCATCCTGGCCCAGTCGAAATATAAAATCGGGTATGGGTTCCATCAATATTGGCTGTAGGAGATAATTTTTCCTGGCAGTTTCTTCTTGCATTCTACTAATTTCTTGCCCTAAAAATATCCCATCGTAGCGAACCAAGGAAAACTCATTGGCCCCAAACACCCATATCCCCTTCAATCCTGGCTACGACGAAACTGGAACTGAAATTGGAAACCGCTTCTAACGATGTTAAGTACCGGTGCAAAATTAATTAGACATCTGGAACAGGCGAGACGCCTGTTCTACGGGTAAATCCGGAGTCCAAATATTTTTGCCTACCTACTTATGGGAATAATCCCATAAGATCGCCCCAGGCGAGAAATAGATAAGGAAGACAAGGAGGAGAATTACCTATTGCCCGTGCAATAATGCCGATCCTTCCAATACAATATTCTTTTCAAAGAAAAAAGCTAGTGAAAATCGATACAATCTTAAAAAAATTCGAACGCTTTGGGGTTAACCTCGGATTAGAACGGATCTCCGAGCTTTTGAATAATTTAGGCAACCCCCACCAGCAACTAAACGTTATCCATGTAGCCGGAACCAACGGCAAAGGTTCTGTTTGTGCTTACCTATCCTCGATCTTAACCGCCTCCGGTTATCGCACGGGACGTTTTATTTCTCCTCATTTAGTCGATTGGACCGAACGGATCTATCTGAACGAACAGCCCATCTCCTCAAAAGCCTTCGAGGAATTATTGGAATTCGTAGATGCCGCCATTAGAAGCGATCGCCCCACTCCCACTCAGTTTGAAGTAATCACCGCCGCCGCCTGGTTGTATTTTGCTAGAGAAAAAGTAGATGTGGCCGTCATAGAAGTGGGACTTGGGGGACGTTTGGACTCTACTAATGTTTGCGATAACCCCCTGGTGGCGATTATTACCAATATTAGTCGGGAACATTGGCAGCGACTGGGGCCGACTTTAGCCGATATTGCCGGGGAAAAGGCGGGCATCCTCAAATCAGGTCGCCCCGCAGTCATCGGCAAACTTCCACCAGAAGCGCGGGAAGTCGTGGAAAAACGAATTGCCTCTCTCGGATGTCCGGCAGTTTGGGTCGAACCGGCTTCTCGTATTAGTTCGCCCCCCGGGCAATCTCTCGACTTTGCCTCTTACCAAGGTCTAGAATATCCCCTGCCTTTGTTAGGAGAGATGCAGTTGCTCAATTCAGCGATCGCCATTGCCGCCATCCAAGCCCTCCAAAAACAAGGTTGGTCCATTTCCACCCAAGCCATCCAACAAGGTATGGCTAAAACAAAATGGCCCGGACGGCTGCAGTGGACTACCTGGCAAGACCGTCGCCTTTTAATTGACGGTGCCCACAACCCTGCTGCTGCCGGAGTTTTACGTCAATATATCGACTCTCTTAACCTCAAGTCTGTAAGTTGGGTTATGGGGATGCTTTCGACTAAGGATCGCGCCGACGTTTTCCAAGAACTCTTGCGAGGGGGCGATCGCCTCTATCTGGTCCCCGTCCCCGGCCACAGTTCTGCCATTCCTGAAGAACTAGCCACCGTCGCTGGAGCCATCTGCCCAAATTTAGAATCCACCGAGACTCATCCCGATTTATTTGCTGCTTTAGGATCGGCAGTTAACCACCGCGAAAATTTAATCGTCCTCTGCGGTTCTCTCTATTTAATAGGTCATTTTTTCCGCACTATTTCCCAAAAATAAAACTCATAATATCGCCCAAAAACCAGATTTTTTAGACAATAACTTAGCCAAAAGGAAAAATGCCTGAAAAAGTAGCGCCACCGACACTCTTCCCTAGCAATTTCTAGGGTTTCCTTTCGCTCAACCCAACCTAAAAGATGCACCCGCGTTGGTATTGTTAGAAAAACCAGATTTCTTAATTATTGGATTGAGACCCCGCCCCTACTTCCTCCCTTGATTCAGCTTTAGCTTTTGCAAAATTAATATGTTTCTCGATCGCTGATAAAACCTTAGCAATTTCTGGAGGTTTAGTAATAAATTCAGAACTTCCTAGCAACTTAGCCCGGATTTTATCTACAACTCCATCCCTCCCCGTTAAAATCAGTATGGGGGTATCTTTTAATTTAGGGATTCTGCGAATTTGAGCGCATATTTCGTATCCGTTAACGATAGGCATATCTATGTCGAGAAAGATTACATCTGGTTCTCGTTCTATCAGAGTTGACAGGGCAAAAATTGACTTTTGGATACCCACAAAATCATAGCCAGCTTTAGTAATAATTTTCTTCATTACTTTGAGGATCAACGGGCAATCATCCACACAAGCGATTAACGTCCTTTTAGTTCTACCCTCTCCCTCTACATCTTCTCCTGTGTTCCCTGGAGAAGAGTCCGTTTCTTTAGTTGAATTTTTGAATTGGATATGGGTTTCTGGCGAGTCTATTATGCCAGATGAAAAATCTTCTACTTCTACTAATTCGATTATTTCTTGCTTGACATAAGCCATCAAAGACCGCGTTAATTTGAACAAGTCTTGCTTCAGATAAACTGCCAAATCTCGCAGAGTTTTTTCATTGCTCATCACCGATGTAATTCTTTCGTAAACTAGAGGCGATGTTTTTTCTTTGAGCTTTTCTGGTAGCCTAATAATCGGCGCTAAATTGGGAGAATAATTGACCAACTTAGCCTTACACCAGACATCCCAGTAAGGCTTTACCTGCTCTAAAGCTTCATACAAACTCAGAGTCATTAGCGGTTTTTCCATCTCTCCGAGAAGCTGGTGTTCTTTAGAATTTATCTCCAATTTGCCGAGGTTATCTTCCTGAATTAGATCGAATAAAACTTCGATTAATATGCTTTCAATTAAAGCCAAAGCACGATCTATGCTTATCTGCTCTCGTTGCAGCAATGTCACTAGCATATAATATTGCCAGCTATGAGAGACATCAGGGGTGAAAATGGTAGGAGTATCATCCACTAAATCGGGAGATAATAGCTGCAAATGGCGACGCCATCTTCGCCAAGGATGTACTCCTGCTTCTGCCCAAACTAAACGGCCGCTATTAAAATATAATTTCCACTCTCGTTCTGTGGAATTGATAATTTTTAGCTGCCCGCTAAATTGTCTGGGAGTTAAGTGGACTAGGTAATTGATAAATCTGGCGATTCTCGTTTGTTGCTCAGTTGGCATCCCTGTTCTCCAGTTAAAGGCTGCAGTTAACTTTGAGGCTAGTTTAGCAGATGAGGGTTTTAGGGGAGGGTTCCTAGATTGGTTGGAACGCACTGGAACCTAACAATACTATTCTATCATTGGAGAATAGTATTTTTGAAACTCCCTTATCTCCCTTATCTTCATTATCTTCATTA
>JAXHVR010000070.1:6726-9016 GCA_034189005.1 Cyanobacteriota bacterium
ATTATCTCATCTTTACAAGAGTCGGAAGTTTTTTGATAGCTCGATCGCCTTTTAACCCGCCGCCGCCACGAAGTCTCCAGGCACTTGCAGTACGGTACAACTTTCCTCTTTTTGTAAGTGTTTCTCAATGATTTTCAGTATCTTTGCCTCCTTCACTGGTTTGTTGATAAAGTCCGAACATCCGGCCAACCGAGCTCGGACTCGATCTACGATTCCATCTTTTCCTGAAAGAATGACTATTGGGGTATCTTGAAATTGAGAAACTCGTCGCAATTGGGTGCAAATTTCGTAGCCGTTGACGATGGGCATTTGTAAGTCGAGAAAGATTAAATCCGGTTGCTTTTCGAGCAACGTAGGTATAGCTCGCACTGTTTCGGAAATTCCTACATATTCAAAACCATTTTGGCTAAGGATTTTATCCATCATTTTACCAATTATCGGGCAATCATCCACGCAGGCTATTACGGGCCGACGACCTCCGTTTTCCAGATTATTTGCTGTTTTGAGCGGTTGTAAATTTGCTCTTGGATTGGACTGTAGCTGCGTGTTAGCTTCAGCTATATTCGCAGGAGTGATAGGAGGGCGATCGCCTACTTCTACTAACTCGAAAATCCCTTGGGCTGCATAAGCCTTTAGAACTTGAGTTAACCTTAATAAATCCTGCTTTAAGTAAACTGCTAAATCTCTTAAAGTTAGTTTTTGGCTCGCAGCCAATTTTAGCTTTCTGTAAACCAGCGCTGAGGTTAATTTTTCTAGTTTTTCTGGCTGCTTTAATACTGGGGCCAAGTTCGGCGAATAATTTCCCAACTCCGCTTTACACCAGCTATCCCACTTAGGCTTTAAGTATTCTAAAGCTTTGTACAGACTCAAATTTGTCAGGGCATTTGGGAAAGAACCCGCCAATTCTGAAGCGACCGCTTTTATTTCCAAAGAATCTTGATAATCTTCTTGGATTAAATCGAACAATACTTCTATTAAGATGCTGTTAATAATAGCAATAGCTTGCTCGATAGTTATTAGTTTTCGCTTGAGCAAAATTACTAAAACATGATATTGCCAAAAAACGCACTCATCCCTTTTTCTGAATTTGAGATTATCCAGTGCAATCTGGGGGCAAAATTTACTAAAATGCCTCCTCAATCGACGCCAAGGCTGCACCGATCCCTCAGCCCAAACGAGCCGACCGCTCAGAAAGTATAATTGCCATTTTTGTCCCTTTGAGTTATCGAACTCTAACCATCCGCTAAATTGTCCGGGAGTTAACGTCGCTAGACAATTGATAAATCTAACTGTGGTGGGTTGTTTTTTGTTTATCATAATACTGGTCCATCAGGGTGTCTATAATTTATCATATTTTTTTTATTTGGACTCGATCGCCCAAATCCCCTCGTAACCATAGACCCCATTGGATGAACCAGGCAGAGAGCCCCCTTATTGTTAGAGTCTTGACAAGAATTGACCAAAATGTACCTCCCAGGATAGAGGAAGCAATTATTCCTGGGAGGTTATGGAAATAATTCGAGCCAAATTTATTTCAAAATCGCCGCCTATCTCAATAAGGAGAGCCCCTTAATCCTGCACCGCAGATTTAATTGTCAATTAGACCTTTTGCAAAAGTCGCTTGTAAAATCTTTTTTAGCTCTTTTTTCCTTAAAATCTCTTACCCTGTTGCCTGTTGCCTGTTGCCTGTTGCCTACTTCTGCAAGAAGTCAATTGTCAATTGTCAATTGTTAATTGTTAATTGTCAATTGTTAATTACTTAGCTTCTTCTCCGAGACGGTGGCCAAAAGGTCCGGTTGAGAACAGGGCTTAGTCAAATAAGCAGTGGCTCCCAAAGCAAAAGCCAACTGTTGATGTTTGTCGCTGCGACAAGCAGTCAACATAACCACCGGAATTTCGGCCAAAGAAGGTTCTTGACGGCGACGGTCCAAAAACTGAAACCCATCCATCTCTGGCATTTCCACATCAGATATAATTAAATCGATATTAGGATGCTGGTGCAATTTTGCCAAAGCTTCCGCGCCATTACCCGCCTGTATTACCTGATAACCCGCCCTAGTCAGGGTCGAAACAATAGTTTTGCGCAAAGTCGCAGAATCATCCACCACCAAAATACAAGAACCTTCCGCCAAAGAAAGTTCAGAAGTAGTCACCTCTATACTCTCTGGACGTAACTTCTCGGCATCCCCAGGCGACAAGCGAGATTGATTGAGATTAGCGCTATCTGGGGGAAGTTTCAGATTAGCCTCCTTTGCCCGAGGCTGGCTCTTACCTGTGTTTGCCCGAGGCT
>JAXHVR010000070.1:9116-12110 GCA_034189005.1 Cyanobacteriota bacterium
CTCTTACCTGTGTTTGCCGGAGGCAAAACTTGTTGTTTGGTATCAGTAAAAGGAGTTAATTGTTCCACCGCTCGATCGATCGAAGCCAAGGCATCAATTACCAGCATCAACGAACCATCTCCCAAGACGCTGCAACCATAAATATAACTTGGATAAGCAATAGAACTTCCCAAAGGTTTGACGGTCAATTCTTGCTCGCCAAACAACTCATCAACCTCCAAGGCGTACATTTTTTGTGGTGGATCGTCTCCATCATTTTTACCCCGCACTATTCCCGTTTCGCTTAATAACAAAACCGGGTGAGAAGGAAGAGAAATAGAAGGATTATTAGAAAGGCTTACTTCTTTATTTCCTAGAGGAAAACTGGTTAATTCTGCGAAACTATTTTTGAGATGTTTATTGTAGGTTTTATAAACCATCAAATCCGACAATTTGTGCATGGGCAGCAAGCGATCGCCCCAATATAAAACTCTCTGTCCTCGGGACTGCTTTATCTGAGTAGAGTCGGGAATAATAATTTGAGCGATCGACTCCGAAGGAATAGCATAAACGGCCTTACCCCCTTGAACCACCATCAATTTAGCAATAGTCATCTGAATAGGAATTTGTAAAGAAAAAGTAGTACCAACCTTTGGTTGAGAGCGAACGGAAACCGACCCCTTAATGGACTCCAACCGAGCCCGAACTATATCCAAACCGACGCCCCTGCCGGCCAAATCGTCCACCTTAGCTGCGGTAGAAAATCCCGACTCAAAGAGCAAATCCCAAACTGCAGATTCGGGCATCATTTTTCCTTGCTGGGGAGAAATAATTTCTAATTCAATTGCCTTTTGGCGAATCTCTTCTAAATCGACACCCTTACCATCATCGCTAACCTCAATTACCAGTCTAGTTCCTTGATAAAAAGCATTAATAAAAATCCTACCTTTCTCTGGTTTGCCCCGTTGGCGGCGGATTTCTTTTGACTCTATCCCATGAGCGATGGAATTGCGTAACAAATGCAATAGAGGATCGTAAATTTTGTCCCAAACGGACTTATCGGATAAGACATCGCTGCCGCCAATAGTTAATTCTATTGGTTTGCCCTGGCTGTTAGCAGTTTGTTGTAATATTCGGGGGAATCTTTGAAACAACTCACCCAGAGGCGACATTCGCACCTCCATTAAATCTTCTCGCAAATTCAGCAACAAACGTTGTTGTTTGAGGGCAGTTTCGCCACTTTCATTAACCAAATTCAAAATAATATTAGTAGCTTTTGTAGCAGATAGCTTGCTCGATTTTTTCTCTTTGTCGTTTTGGAGAAGATTTTCTGAAGTATCGGGAGAAGACTTTTCCTGTTTTTTCAAATGGGCTGTCAATGCTTTAACCGCAGCTTGGAGTTGTTCGTTTCTAGTAGCGAGTCGATTTTGATTTATGAGCAATTCTCCTACTAAACTATCTACACTGTTTAAATGTTCTAAATCTACCCGGACCGACTGTCGGACTACAGGGGTCGCATATTTAGTAGGAGTTTCCGATTGAGAATTGGGAGATTCTTTGGCAACAATAGATGAGGGTTTATCCTCAGATTTTGATGGTTTTTTGATACTATCGTCAGATTTTAAATTATTAGCTTTAACTTTCGATCGCTTGTTTGCTGCTGCCTCTGTTACAACCCCATTACCATTACCATTTGTCTCTATTATTTCCTCCTCATCGTCGATTTCCCCAAATTCTCCCCGATCTTCGTCAAAATCTGCATCTTCAAAAAGATCGTCAAGATTGGGAAGTTCTGTTTCCTCTGGGGCAGTTTTTTCTTCTAACTTTAGTTGTTTCTCCACTGAGGCTTTTTTACCGTTTTTAGCGATCGCTTGTTTTTTCTGGCGATCGCCCTCTACTTCAGCTTTCTTCTGTTGCGCTTTTGTGGTTCCATTTTTATCTGAAACCGCCTCTTTATTTCCGTTATTGTTTTGCTTTTTAACCTTATTGGTGACATCTTCCGCAACATCTGTTGCCAAACCTGCCAATTTTTGCAGAGCTACAGAAGGTTCGCCCCCCACAGAGCGATCGCCTTTTAAAACAGCTTCCCTAGCCTTTTTCCAATCCGCAAAAGCAACTTTAGCAATCTTAACTCCCTCTTTCGGCCGAGCATCTAAAGCAGCTAAAGTCTGGTTAGAAATTGCCAAAAAGCCAGATAAATTAAGAGACTCTGCCAAACCAACAAAAACTTCAGCTTGAGAGCGCAATACATCTGCTATTTGTTCGGCATTGCCATTTTTCAAAGCATCTTTAAGCTCTTCCAATCGTTGAGTAACGCCCGTTTCAAAAATAGAAAGAGTAATATCAAATCCCAATTCTGCCGCAGTCGGAATTTTCGCATCTTCTCCCATAAAATCGCCCAATTTTTCTTGACAACCGGCGAAGACATCAGCAGCGCGATCTAGGATTTCCCCATCATTAATCTTATTACCAGTAACCTCAGCCATCAGAGGTTCTCGCAGACATTCGTAACCCTCAAATAACAGAGCTAATATTTCTGAATCGAGATTAACTTCTGGGTTATAAAGAGCCTTAAAAACATCTTCTAAATAATGAGCGACTTTCATAATTGTTTCCAGGCCCACGCTAGCAGCAGCACCTTTCAAATTATGTGCTGCCCGCATCAAATTATGAACTTTTTGGATGTGAAAACTTTCCTCTAATTCAAACAGTCCTTGTTCGATACTCTGCAAAAGTTCCGGTGCTTCTGCGAGGAAGTAGGAATAGCCTTCATCTTGGATGGTTTGTTCTACTGGCATGGTTTTTTTGAGGGGGAATGGAGAATGGGGAATAAAGCAAAAGTTCGTAGTAATCGCTTTAGCGATTTATAAAGATGAATCGCTAAAGCGATTACTACAAGCTAGCCTGCTGCCCTAGTAGTAGTTCATCTAGGCTAAAATGGTGGGTAAAGCAAAAGTTCGTAGTAATCGCTTTAGCGATTTATAAAGATGAATCGCTAAAGCGATTACTACAAGC
>JAXHVR010000070.1:12210-30627 GCA_034189005.1 Cyanobacteriota bacterium
CTTTAGCGATTACTACAAGCTAGCCTGCTGCCCTAGTAGTAGTTCATCTAGGCTAAAATGGTGGGTAAAGCAAAAGTTCGTAGTAATCGCTTTAGCGATTTATAAAGATGAATCGCTAAAGGGATTACTACAAGCTAGCCTGCTGCCCTAGTAGTAGTTCATCTAGGCTAAAATGGTTGGTTAATCAAAAGTTCCTAGTAATCGCTTTAGCGATTTATAAAGATGAATCGCTAAAGCGATTACTACAAGCTAGCCTGCTGCCCTAGTAGTAGTTCATCTAGGCTAAAATGGTGGGTAAAGCAAAAGTTCGTAGTAATCGCTTTAGCGATTTATAAAGATGAATCGCTAAAGCGATTACTACAAGCTAGCCTGCTGCGCTACTACAAATTTAAACCTTAAACTGTCCCACGCTTGTCTGCAAAGCCTCAGCTAAAGCTAATAACTCCTTAAAAGAAGCTGCCAACTCAATCGCATCCTCAGAAGTAGTATTAGCAATACCCGCAACATTAGTCATAGTCTTAGTAACAGATTGCGATCGCTCGTTTTGCACCCCAGTAGCCTCAGTAATACTCTTAACCAACTGAGTAATTTGTGCCGTCGAAGCAATAATCGCATTCAAACTTTCGCGAGTTTCATCTACTAATTGATTCCCCTTCACCACCTGACGGATACCCATCTCCATAGCCGTCGCCACCTGGGAAGTTTCCGTCTGAATTTCCTCAACCAACTCCTCAATTTCTGCAGTAGCAGCAGCCGACTGCCGCGCCAAAGAGCGAACCTCATCGGCAACCACCGCAAAACCCTTACCATACTCCCCCGCCCGAGTCGCCTCCAAAGCAGCATTCAAAGCCAACAAATTAGTCTGAGTGGCAAAATTACTAATCAAACTAACAACCTTAGAAATATTCTGAGAAGACTCGCTCAAACGCTTAATCCTTTCCCTCGCCACCAACACAGTTTTCCGAATAGCTAAAATCCCTTTAACCGTCCGATTCATCGCACCCTCACCCTCCTTAACCGTGCGATTTGCTCGTTCCACAGCCACGGTTACTTGTTGGGCGTTATTAGTAACATCCATCGTCGAACCAGCTACCTCTTGAATTTCCTTCAAAGCCAGGTCTATTTCCTCAAATTGTTGTTGAGCTTTAGTCGAAAGTTGGACAATAGAAACCTCGCTATTTTTAGAAGTTTGAGCGACTTGTTCCGCCGCCGTTTTTAACTGCATTACCAACTGGCGCAAACTCTGAATCGTATTATTATAAGCATCGGCGATCGTGCCGACTTCATCCTCAGTAATAACAGCCCTCACCGTCAAATCACCTTGCAACACCGGCGCCACGGTAGAAAGCAATTGAATCGCCCCTTGTTGCAACTGTTCTTTAGCCTTTTTCTCTCGTTCTGCCGCCTTAGATAACTGTTCGGACTGCTCCTCTAATTGCTGTAAATAATCCGCCTGTTGCAGAGCAATTCCTAATTGGTTAGCGATTTGAGTCATCAAAGTAATTTCTCCTTCCTCCCACTCCCGAGAATTAGAGTTTTGATAAGTCGCCAACAAACCCCATAATTCTCCACCCTTCATAATCGGCACGCTGATATAAGCTTTAGCCTCAAACTGTTCTAAAAGCTGGATGTAACAATCGGGGAAACCGGAATTATAAACATCGTTAGAAGCGAAGTATTTTTTCTTGCGATATTTCGCCCCTTTAGTGTCTTGTAAATAAGTATCGTCGATCTTCGTTGGAGCTTGAACCAAACTTTGCAAATTTTCGCACAAAATATTTTCTCGGAGGTTTTTAATATCAGTTTTATTGACTAATTTAACCCAACCGCCACCGACAGACTCCATGATAAATTGACCGCTCCAATCAGGGTTAAACTTAAACACTCCCACCCGATCGCTTTTCAGCAGCCGTCGTACTTCTTGAACTGTTACTTGGAAGATTTCCTCGACATTTAAAGTTTGGCGAATTTTATCGATAATTTGAGCTTGGGAGCGTTCCCTTTCTGCCGCCTCTGCCAACTTCTGAGATTTGCTTTGAATTTGCTCCAAATATTCAGCTTGTTGCAGCCCCACAGAAAATTGAGAAGCCACCTTTTTAATAAAAGCAACATCATCATCTTCCCAATCCCTCGGCCCCCGACATTGATGGACGCAGAGCAGGCCCCACAACTGGCCGTCTTTGAGCATGGGCACGATTAAATTAGCCCGGACCTGAAACTGGGAGAGGACATCGATGTGGCAGTCCGACAAACCGGCGTTGTAGATATCGGCCACGCTCTGAATGCGGCCATCGCGATAAGAAGAGGCGTATTGTTCGCCGAAGCAATGGTCGTGAATTTTCACCGCCTTAGCCGAACTGTATCCCGGCAAGACATCTTCCGCGACAAACTCCCCATCGTCAAAACCGGCATCGGGGTAGAAGCGAAATACCCCCACGCGATCGGCATCTAAGAGACTGCGAATTTCGCGAACCGTAACGCTAAAGATAGCCTCCAGTTCTTGGTTTTGCAGGAAGCGCTCCACAACTCGACTTACCACTCGATCGCGGGAAGTGGCCTCTTCTTGCAGGCTTATTGCTTGGCGATCGCGCTCTACCACCCCCGCCAATTCCCTTGCTTGAGACTCTAGCTGTTGGAAATATTCCCCCTGTTGAGTAGCTAGCCCCAGTTGCCTGCCAATTTGCTCCAGCAACTTCACCTCATAACCCTGCCACTTCCTGGGGCCGCTATTTTGATAAGCCGCCAGAATGCCCCAGAGCTTTTGCCCTTGAAAGACCGGCACCAGCATATAAGCCCTGGCCTGAAACTGTTCCAAAAGCTGAACGTGGCAAGGATCGTGACCGATTTTGTAGATATCATCCACCGCATAGCTTTCCCCCCGGGCGTAACGCCCCCCTTGGGTGTCGCGGAGATTGGTATCTTTAACTCGGTTAGAGCGCCCTTCGACCACCAAATTTATCCATCCCGGGGCCACCGATTCGGCTACAAACTCTCCGTCCCAATCCTCCATAAACTGATAGACAGCCACTCGATCTGCTTGCAATAGAGAGCGAACTTCGTTGGTTGTCGTCTTGAAGATAGTCTCGATATCGAGAGACTGGCGAATTTTTTCGATTACCTGAGTAACGCTTCGATCTATTTCCGTTTGTTTTTGAAGTTGGTTGCGGAAGAGAGAGCTTTGGATGGCGATAGTTAACTCCAAAGCAATTTGAGAGAGGAGATAAATTTCTGGTTCTTCCCACTGACGTACGGAGGAGCATTGTTGGGCGATTAATAATCCCCAGAGTTTGCCATCTATTAATATTGCTTGAGAGATTTGCGCTCTGGTTTGAAACCTTTCGAGTAACTGTCGTTGATAGGGGCTAATTCCTGCTTGATATAAATCTGAAAATGCTAACAGCGGTGTAGAGCGATTTAGAGTTGTTTGGGAATTATCTTCGTAGTTTTTCCAGTCTCCATTTGTGTCGGCTGCGAGGGGGGAAAAGTCTATAGGCGATCGCTGTTCTGGCACGAAGCTAATTGCTGGAATCGTGCTTCCTTGGCAGGATAAAATCCCGGGTAAAATTGATTCTGCTACTACTTTACCTTCCAGGCGGGAAGAATTTTTGGCACTCTGGTCCAGTTGATAAATAATTACTCGTTCTGCTTGGAGGCTTTCTCGAACTTCCCCTGCTGTTACTTGAAGAATAGCCTCTAAGTTTTGAGGTTGGCTTATTTTCCGGACAATTTCTCCTAATTTCTCCCTTGCCATTTTTATGCCGCCGTTTCCCTCATGCTGGGGTCTTTCTCGGATAGCTATTTCTGCAAGGCTGTGCAGTTTTTGTACTAATGCTTGGACGTATTGGTTTTCTTTTAAGGTTCTGGAGCTTTCTATTTCTGTTTTCAGTTTTTCCGCTGTAGTAGCTATTTCGCTTAGGCGTTCGGGAAGCTTTGCGGATGCAACATCGCTCCCGTTATTATTCACCTTTTTCTGTTCGGAATTTATGTCAAAATAAGTCGTCATTTTTTCACCTTTAATTTAAAATTAATTTGGTAATTGGTAATGGAAAGTAGGTATAGCGATTATTGAATCGGTGAAGTACGCCCTGGTCGATCCCCCGTTGGTCCCCCTTAAAAAGGGGGACGAGCGAAATTTTCCGGCTCCCCCCTTCTCAAGGGGGGCAGGGGGGGATCTAAAATGTACTTCACCGAGCGCGATAAATGCTATATAGAGCTTCCCGATCGCTACCAAACTATATTTATTACCTATTTACCGAAATTATAGATGCACCTTTTATTTTAGCTAACCCGTAGCGCGAGTGTTAATTTATTTTTTTCCTACTAACAATTAACAACTGACAACTAACAAAAAGTAGAGCAATCGATCCTTTTATCCCCTTTGCCAAACAGGGCTATTTAGCACTGCTTCCGCTTCAAATACCATCAACATTTTCAGATCGTCAGTCACGAAATAACCTTGAAGAAACTCCAGCAATTCCGAAGAGAATAAACCCGCTGCTAGGGGTTGCATTTCACCCAGATCGCGTTCTTCTATATCTTCGACTCGATCTACTACTAATCCCATCAGTTTGTTATTAAGCCTAACAACTACCGTCGTGCGACTTGTCAAATTAACATCTTCTGACAACAGAGGTGGCAAACCTACTAAATGCGGAAAATCGACCAACCAAAGCAGGTCGCCGCGCCAATTATAAACTCCCATCACGCAACCGGGCATCTGGGGCACTGGCAAAATATGCTCTATCTCAATTTGCAACACTTGTAATACGCCTTCAGTTGGCAGCAGACATAAGTCCGATCCTCCTAATTGAAAGCGTAAAAACTTTTGCATTTCGGGACTTTTTTCTTCAGCTTTTTCCCCTTTCTTATTGGTATTTAAAGCTACTACTTCCCCCACCATTTTCCCCTCCCTTATAGCTAATTTACCATCACCATTCCTGCGGACCATAATAAGCTCTATTAATTAAGTGCCACTAAAGAGCGAACCGCGAGAATTTCATCTTCTCTTAAAGATGCCACAGCAGAATTAGGAACTACGATAACATTAATAGATTCGCCCGCTGCGTTAAAAACTTCTAAAACGCAGCCATCTTCTCCTCCACTGGGATGAGGAACGCAATCTATTAACATCGCGACATCGCCTTTTTTAAGGTTATGTTCTAAAAAGTCGCTTTTTAACGAAACGTGCTGGTATAGTTCTAGCATAGCTTTTAGGTTCCTTTTTTTGGTTTAAGAGTAATAAATTGAAATCGATCGTCAATTCTTTGTAACCAAATCGTAATTACTAACAAGTTTCTGTGGTTCGTACCCATTAACTCTCCTTCGACACGATAGAAGGTTCCATATTCGTTAGTCGTATCTTTTATAGCTTCTATTCTATCGACTAACTGACGAATTGCCCCTTTTAATTCTTTTAGGGAGTCATAAATTGAAAAAAAGGCTATATTTAACAATTACCCATTCCCTATTCCCCATTTTTACCGGGAGCAAGTCAGCGAGTGTCAACCGACTTTATTCTCCCCGCTAACAACGTTCCCAAAAGTTAGTTGACCGCGAATACGCTAGCAATGCTTCGTGGTTTGGTTCGCTTCACAGGTTACACGAAGCCATTTTAACCTTTCACCAATCGCTTAATAGCCTCCATCAAATCTTCATGCTGAACCGGCTTAGATAAATAAGCATCCGCTCCCAACATATTGCCCCACATTTTATCAACATCTGTATTTTTTGTCGAACAAATAATCACTGGAATTTTGCTAGTAGTAGGATTTTTTTTCAAATCCCGGCAAATTTCAAACCCGCTTTTATCGGGAAGAATTACATCTAGAACTATCAAATCTGGTGCTGGCGAAGCGATTTTTTTATTAGCTTCATCTCCGCTATTAGCAGTTAATACAGACCATCCACTTTTTTGAAAGCAACCTTTCATAATTGCCAAATCTGTCAAACTATCTTCTACTATCAAAACAGTCTTCATTTATTCCTCTAATGGTTTGTAATTCTTTTCAATAATTAGATTATTGTTATTCTTCAGTTTTAGCACCCTTATCCTTGCCATTTTTTACGTTTGTAAAAAAGTTAAATTAATTGGATATTTTCTCCTTTTTTGCAGCCAAGTATTTGTCGATAACTCTCAAAACTTTCCCTGTCTCCACTGGCTTTGCGATAAAATCAGAACATCCTGCCACTTTAGCCCGAACTCTATCTATCAAACCGTCTCGACCTGTTAAAATAGCTACAGGTGTATCTTTTAAGCTAGAAACCCTGCGTATTTGGGTGCAAATTTCATAGCCATTCGCAATAGGCATTTCCAGATCTAATAAGATTAAATCTGGCTTTTTTTCGATTACTGTAGGCAAAGCCATAAATGCTTGCTGGATGCCAAAAAAGCGATAACCCGCTTTAGTTATAATTTTCTTTAACATTTTCTGGATTAAGGGACAGTCATCTATGCAGACAATTAAAGGACGAGAGTCCAAATTTGACTTACCTAAAGCTGGAGGTTTTTGGGAAGTGGTTTTATCGATCCCCCTTTGCGTCAGAAGGAGCAGATCGCCGATCGCCTTTTGCTTCTGCAGTCTTTTCTCTTTGGCCTTCTGTGAATTGGCCAAGTCAGCTACTTCGACTAATTCTATTGTACCTTCATGGATGTACGGCATTAAATACTTAGTAAGCTTCAATAAATCTTGCTTGAGGTAAACTGCCAAATCTCTCAGAGTTAGTCGGGCGCGAGTAGCAGCGTTGAGTTTTTTGTAAGCTTTGGAGGATAGTCTATTTTGAAGTTTTCGAGGTTGTTTGAGTCTCGGTGCTAAATTAGGAGAATAATTAGTTAAATTTCCCTTGCGCCAAGCTTCCCATTGTTTCTGAACCTCTTCTAATACTTCATAGACGCTAACCCGCATAATAGGTTCTTTGAGAACGTCTCGGCGATCGCAAGTATAAAAGACATTATTCTTCTCGTCATTTTCTAATTCTTGCTGTTGAATTAGGTCGAAAATAACCTCCGTAACCGTATTTTTCGTAATAGCTACTACTTGCGCCTGAGAAATCTCTTTTTTTTGTAGTAAAACCGTCAATAAGCTATAAAGTCGCGTATCTTCTACATCTTCTAATAGGATTAAAGCATCTAAAGATAAATTAGGACAGTATTTCCTCAAATTCCTTCGCAAACGTCGCCGTGGATGGACTCCTCCCATGGCCCAATCCATCCTACCTTTGTCAAAATAGATGCTCCACTGATGTTTCTCTGAAGTCGCTATATCCAACCGCCCGCTAAAATGTTTGGGGCTGAGGCTGAGTAAATAGTCGATGGAACGCAGGCTAACTGATTTTTGCGCAATCATTGACCCTTATCCTTTTATTAAAATTTTTTTTATATTTTAACTTTAATCTAATTTTAAAAAAAAAAATTAATTTTGATGCAGCCAAACCTATTGAAGCTTTATTATAAATAATCACATCAAAATCAAAAAAAAAATAAACCCAAAGGTATAGCAATCCTAAATTGGTTGCGATATTTTAGAAACCCGGTTTCTTGAACAATACCTTCGCCATGCAGAAAAAATGCCATTCGTAGGTTGGGTGGAGCGACAGCGCAACCCAACGTTCTTGTTGGGCCCTGCGAAGCTACACCCAACCTACAAGATGCGCAGGCGTTGGTATTGTTGAAGAAACCGGGTTTCTGGCCTCCTAATTTTTCATAACCCCTGCACGGATTGCTATATTAAACAAACAAAACCATGGTTAGTCTCAATCCCAAATAAAAATAAAAACAGGCAAGATCGCTCCCAGGCTATTGCCTGGTAAGCTTTCTCTTAAAAACTCCTTTAATCTCTTTCGTTCCACTGCAAAGCAGCATCAGCCACAGCCTCATCTACAGTCTTGTCCCCCAACATGGCAGCCTGCAAGTTATCATAAATAACCTCTTTTAAATCCTTTAAATCTTTAACCACTGGAATCAAGACTTCTCCCTGGGACATTTGACTGGCGCTGACAATACGAGCCCGATCGCCTGACGTGCCGCCCTCCGGGACATTTTTAAAATAACTATCCTCCAAAGCCTCCAAAGTAGAAGGCAAAACATTGGCCTCTTTAGCAAAAGCTAGCTGGTTGCGATCGCCCGTGACAAACAAAGCAAACTCGATCGCTAATTCTGGGACATCGGTTTGGCGGGGGATAACCAAATTCATCACTGCCACTCCCTTCTTACCAGTTTCCCCCGTAATTTGAGGTGCCGGTTCCGAGACTTTTGCTATAGTTGGTGCATTCAAAGCGATCGCCTTAATAAACTCGGGCCCAGAAAACAACAAAGCAGTTTCCCCAGCCTGATAAAGTTGAATCGCGCGTTGATGGCCTTGGGTCAATACCTCTCGCGGCAGCAATCCATTTTCGTAGAGATCTACCCAATATTGGAAAACCGCCTTACCTTTAGGAGTATTAAAAGCCGCTTTTCCTTCCTTATCGACCAAGGGCACTCCCATCTGGACGAAAGACTCTAAAACCTGAGAAGAATCCTCCGGTAAAAAGGTGACAAAAAAGGCATATTTACCCGTTTTTTCTTTAATAGTTTTAGCGACAGCAGCCAATTCGGCATAAGTAGCGGGGGGTTTTTCGATTCCGGCTTTCTCGAAAAGTTCCGTATTATAAACCGTTATTTGCGCCGTCAAATACCAAGGAATCCCAAAAGTTTTATTATCTAGCTGGCTAGCTTGCCAAATTTTAGGTAAATAAAGCGATCGCTCCGACTCAGACACCAGATCGTCCAACTCCAACCAAGCATTGCGTTCCGCTAAAAGAGCCGCAAAATCTGGGTTAAGATTAACAACATCGGGAGCAGTTTTTGCCGAGACCGACGCCAGGATTTTACTTTCCATAGCCGACCAAGGCACATCGACCCAACGAACTTTTACCCCTGGATTTTCCGCTTCAAACCGAGCGATAGAATTATTAAAGTAATTAGTAAACTGGGGTTGTAGCTGCATAGTCCAAAACTCAATTTCCTGAGTTTCTTGAGTTAGGTTATTTGGGCTAGAATTCGTACAGCTAATAACTATAGTTAATAAAAATCCCAAACAAGCAAAAAATGCTACTTTAGGCATTTTTTTGATACATTTTACAGACATTTTTTCTTCGATCCAAATTAGCAACTATTAAAAACACAAAATATGGTAGCCTTTTTCAAAAACTTATTAGGCGGGCGCAAGCCAGGTTTTGCCGTAGAAATAACCGCCGACCGAATTAATCTAGCAGAAATCAAAAAACAAGGAAACCAGTTAAAACTGGAAACTTTCACATCAATAGAAGTTCCAGAAGATTTGTTTCAAGAAGGGCAAATTGTCGATGCCCCTGCCATAGCAGAATTAATAGAAGCCCTAGTAGAAGATAACAACATTAAAGCCAAACAAGTAGCAACAGCAATTCCAGGCAGAGAAGCAGTAACCCGCGTAATACCCGTCCCCACAGAGCTAGACGATGCAGAATTACAAGATTACATGAATCAAGAAGCGGGACTTTACTTACCCTACCCCAGAGAAGAAGCTGACGTAGATTATCAGAAATTGGGCACAATTTTCGACCCAGCCGACGATTTAGAAAAAGTGCAAGTAGCATTAGTCGCTACCCGCAAAGAAGTTACGGATACTTATATAGAAGTTTTTTCCCAAGCGGGATTAGTAATTGACATCTTAGAGGTCAGTAATTTTTCCCTGATCCGAAGCGTTAAAAACATACTTCAGCAATATGGCCCGCAAGAAGCGATCGTAATTGCAGATATAGAATTCGACAGCACCGAATTGGCCATAGTAGTAGATGGGATACCTCAGTTCAACCGCACGATTCCCATCGGAACTTACCAAATGCAAAGCGCTCTAAATGAGGCCATGAACTTGCCGCCTACGAGGGAAACTGCGGAAGTACTGGGCATGACAGTTCCAGTATTGGATACAATGGGGGCAGGAAGCGGCGATCCGAATCCGGGGACTAATGCCCTGCTAAAAGTCTTGGCAGAATTGGGGGACGAACTGCGGCGATCGATAGACTTCTACCTCAATCAGTTTGAAGAGTTGGAGGTGGCACAATTATTAATAGTCGGTCCCGGTTCGGCCATCGGACAAATAGAAGACTTTTTCATGCAGCGCTTGAGTTTGCCAGCTACTAAAGTCGATCCCATAGAAGAACTTGGGATAGAAGCAGAAATGGAACTCCCACCAGAGCAACGCTATGGTTTGGGAATAGTTTTAGGTTTAGCACTAAGGGAGGTTTAACTAAATGTACGGCCTAGATATTAATTTTCTCAAAGATCGCCCCGAATATAAAAAAGACGTACCAAAACCAAAAAAGAAAGCAGGGCCAGCTATCCAAGACCCCAAACCGATCTTTATAGGGGTAGGGGCAGCATTGGCGGTTAACTGCGTAGTATTTGGTGCCCTTTTATATCTCGGAAATGTCAATAGTAATTTAGAGGAAGACCTAGCAGAAAAGAACGCTGAATTGAGCAAGTTAAATGCTGAGGTCAAAGACATTGAAGCTATCAAAACTAAAGCTAAGACATTTAAAGAAGAAGCCGATGCTTTGGCAACAGTTTTTAACGATATTAAACCCTGGTCTGCTCTCTTAGGAGAGTTGGGGTCGCTAATGCCTTCAGGGGTGAAAGTCGCTCGCATAGAACAAAAAGAACAAAAAGGAGCGGCCCCACCACCAGCCGCTAAAGGGGAAGAAGCACCACCTGCTCCAAAAGCAACAACTATTTTATCCCTATCCGGCATAGCCAACTCTTATGGAGAAGTTAACGACTTTTTGTTACTCCTAGACCGCTCTCCTTTCTTCGAGGAAGGAGAAACTAAGTTGCTGAATGCGACAAAAACAGCCAACCCCGCAAGATTGGAATTAAAATCCTCTCAGTCGGGACTCGCACCGCAGTTACCAGAACTGCCCCAGGTGGTCGAATATAGAATAGAAACCAGTTTAAACTCTCGCGGTGCTTCCGATCTATTGCCACAACTAAAAGAACGAGGGGCCATAGGATTGGTGGATAGAATAGAAACACTTAAAGAAAAAGGAGTAATTTAAAAATGGTAGTAGCAAATGAGTGGGACCCAGAACTAGAAGAAGAAGAAGAGGGCGAAGAATCTGGTTTTCAGAAATTAGTAAAAGACCCAAAAGTTATTGGCATCGGTGTGGGTGTTCTCGGTGCTGCCTTAGCCGGCTGGGTGGTTTATAGTTCGGTTATGCCAGCAGTGGAGAAAGGAAAAACTCTAAACGAAGAACTTGAGGCGGCAAAGGCTAAAATCGTAGAACAGAAAAGACAAATTCAAGAACGCCCAAAAGCCGAGGCGGCTTTAGTAGAAGCTCAAGAAAATAGAAATGATGTGACTCGTCTCTTTGCGAGCGATCGCACGATGGAAACTTTGCTGTACGATATCAACAAACTCGTCGATACTATTAATTCTGGCATTACCGACGAGGAGAAAATGGCCAAAATGACCAGGTTCAATCCCGAAATTTCTCAAGACGGTAATTATGTCGTCAACGATGGTTCTTTGGGTCCTCTGGTAAATGGCAAGCTCAAACGTCGAAAGTTTAAGGTGGAGTTTGAAGGAAGTTACCCCCAAACTAGAGCCTTTACCATCGCGATCGAAAGAATGCAGCCCTTGTTGGTGGTTAAAAACTTGAGAACTCAGTTAGATCAACAAGGAGAAACTCTAGAGGTGGAATGGAAAGAAGGGAAATTTATCCCCATAGATGTTTCCCCAAACAGGCTGAGAACTTCTTTCGATCTGCACGCTTTACTTGCTCTAAGCGAGGAAGAATCTCTAGGAGCAGAGGAAGAAACCGAAGAAGAGAAGAAGTAAAAAATAATTAATAAATTAACAAATAACGCTGTTAATTATTAATTATTAATTATTAATTGTTAATTGCGAGGAGCGAGCGTGAAACATTATTTAAGAAATTGTGGAGCGGCGATCGCGGGAGCGGCCCTAGTGGCCATAGCCCCCACGCCAGCAAATGCCACTGACATTACAAACGTGCAAATAAGTGAAGTGGAAGGAGGAATAAATATTCTCCTAGACACCAGCAACGGCGATCGCCCGGAAGTATTTGCCGTCAGCCGGGGTAACTCCTACGTTGCTGACATCGTTAACGCCCAACTTACCCTGGCAGGGGGCAACAATTTCCGAGAGGAGAGCCCCGCCCCCGGCATCGCTTATGTAGAAATAATGCAAATCGATGCCAACAGCGTCCGGGTAGTCATCGCCGGTATCGAAGGCCCGCCCCAAGGCCGCATCATCCAAGGTGCCGGAACGGGCATCATCCTCAGCGCCGCCCCGGGAGGAGGAGGAGTCGCGCAAATACCCGTGGAACCTGCCCCCACCCAAGGGCAGCCGCCTAGGGAAGTAACCCAACTGCCGGCCGAAATGCCCCCCGGGCTGCCCGAGTCCAATGCCTCCCCAGATGTATTGTTGCCGGATCAGGGGTTGCGAAGTAACGATTCCAGTGGCTTCCCCGGACAACGGCCTGGGGCCAACGTCCCTCCCTTCCAGCCCCGAGCGGTGGCTCCCCCAGTAGGAGATATAGCCATATCCAACATCAATCCAGGGGTAGAAGTTATAAATCTAAATACCGGCGAAAGGATTCCCCGCTTAGTATTGCGCGAAGCTCCAGTGCGAGACGTACTGGCACTCCTAGCCAGAGCAGCCGGACTTAATATCGCCTACGCCGCAGGAGAAGAAGGAGGCGAAGACGGTATCAAAATATCCTTAGATATAGAAGACGAATCAGTTCAAGATGTCTTTAACTACGTTCTGCGCTTGAGCGGGCTCCAAGCTAACCGAGTCGGCAACACGATTTTTGTCGGTGCAGATCTGCCCAAAGAAGCAAGAAACGTAATGGTCCGTACCTTCCGGCTCAACCAAATTGCTGCCAGGGCAGCAGCCGGCTTCTTAGCTTCCATGGGAGCGGAAAGCGCAACTTCTGTTACCAGACAGGTAACAGAAGTTCAAACCGTTAACATCCCCGGAACGAACCAAGCACTTACCAACACTCAAACCGTAGAAAGAACCCAGTTTGATACCCTCCGCTACGAACCCGAAGACTCCCCTGCTTTATTGCGAGGTTTGCAAGTAATCGTAGATACCAGGCTCAACAGCGTAACTTTGGTGGGCCCACCGAATATGGTAGAAATAGCTGCTTCTCAACTGGTACAGCTAGATCTGCGCAGGCGCCAAGTGGCAGTTAATGTCAAAGTTATTGATATTAATTTGTCTGCGGAAGAAAACTTTAATAGCAGCTTCTCCTTCGGGATTAACGACACGTTTTTCGTTAACGACCAAGGGGCAGCAACCCTCAACTTTGGCAACCTTCAACCGCCAAATACAACCACTCTCGACAGTAGGTTTCCCCTAGTTCGACCAATATTAGGAAACCCACTGGGTGGTGCTCCTTTCTCGGATATAGATGCTCCTCGTCTTGAGGTTCCCTTGACAGGTTTGCCGGGTATTAACGGCGGTAGAGGCAGTTTTATCAGGCCCGTCGCTCCAGTAACCGACGACCCAACTCAAGTTGGGATAAGCGAGATTACACCAACAGACTTAAGCACTTTCGACCGCGAGGATCCTCTAGCTACTACTTTTGGAGAAATAACTACAAGTCTTTTCCCTACCATCCTCTATCCCCAACGACTTCTAGCCCAATTGGAAGCACAAATTGTCAGCGGCAACGGTAAGATTCTGACAGATCCAACTCTAGTGGTTCAAGAAGGGGAAATTGCTAGTGTCAGATTAGTTGAGGAGATCGTTAAAAGCAGGCAAATCGAAACTACAGGAGGCGGCGATACTATACCAACTAGAACTGTAACCGCTCTATTTGAAGAGGTGGGTTTGGTATTGGCCGTTCAAGTGGAGCGAATTGATGACAATGGCTTTGTGACTATGACAGTAAATCCCGACATCAGTGCCCCTGTAAGGACGAGAGGAGAATCGGGCAGTGATAATTTTGTAACTGAGGTAAGCAGGCGAAAGGTAGAGTCGGGAAGAATTCGCTTGCGAGATAGTCAGACTTTGATTATCTCAGGCATTATTCAGGAGCAAGAAAGGACGGAGGTAAGCAAAATTCCTATTTTGGGAGATTTGCCTATAATTGGCTCGCTATTTAGAAACACTGATACGGACAGAACCCGCGCGGAAGTTATTGTCCTGGTAACTCCGCAGATTATGGACGATAGCGATCGCTCTAACTGGGGCTACCAATACAACCCGAGCCCGGATGCCATGCAAATGATGGATCGAGGTCAGCCTATCCCTAGAAGATAGAGTTTGTAGCGATTGAAGAGGGCCATTGGAAAATCGGCGCTTGTAGTAATCGCTTTAGCGATAGAAGAGGGCCATTGGAAAATCGGCGCTTGTAGTAATCGCTTTAGCGATAGAATAGGGCCATTGGAAAATCGCTAAAGCGATTACTACGAACTAGATAGAAGAGGGCCATTGGAAATCGCTAAAGCGATCGCTACAAACAAGTTTTAAATAGGGCCATTGGAAATCCCTAAAGGGATTGCGACGAACTAACCCAGCCCCTCTGCCCGGTAGCAGGGGGGCTTTTTAGGGCCAAATAGAGCCTAAAGCTTAAAAAAGTCTTGAAATCTACAGAAAATCGAGGTTTCAAACCCCAAGATTGCCCAAACAAAGATTAGAATAATGCAGTGAAAACTCGATTCCGTGGGATTTTCAGCCAACCCACCTTAAAAGTCCCCTCAACTACCAATCGGGCCTCTTCCGAGAAAAAGGACTAAATCGAGCAAATAAGCGATCGAATGACCGGGCTAACAGGTAAGAATAGACAAAGCTAAATAACTAAACTCTGTCCGTTCCACTGCATGCATTGGCTACAATGCCAATCTGCGAATTCTTTCGCTAAAACCCGTTCAACCTAAAATTACAATCGACCCAAAGGAGTATCAAATGAATAAAGGCGAATTAATTGACGAAATCGCAAGAAAAGCTGACGTCACCAAAAAACAGGCAGATTCAGTCCTTAGCGCCGCCCTCGAAGCAATCATGGAAGCAGTGGCCAATGGCGATAAAGTTACCCTGGTAGGCTTCGGTTCTTTCGAGTCCCGCGATCGCAAAGCCCGCGAGGGCCGCAACCCCAAAACGGGCGACACCATGCTCATACCAGAAACGACGGTTCCCGCTTTTTCTGCGGGTAAATCTTTCAAAGAGCTAGTAGCTGGTAAATAACGAGGAGCAAACAAAACCTTGAGCAGACCAATACATGGCGGAAATTTAGCTTGGGCGGCAGCAGTGGCAGGTTGCTCTACTGCTGACTTGCTGGATTTTTCTGCCAGTATTAATCCTCTGGGGCCGCCTCCATCGGCTCTTAATGCGATTCAAACTGCTATTAGTCAGTTAAGCGCTTACCCAAACCCGGACTATCGGCAACTCAGAGAAGCTCTCTGTCGGGCAAACCATTTGCCGAGCCCGGACTGGGTCTTGCCTGGCAATGGCGCTGCGGAATTATTAACTTGGGCCGCCCTAGAACTATCAAAGCTGGAAGCAACTTATCTGGTTGCTCCAGCTTTTAGCGACTATAGGCGGGCGCTCAAGACTTTTGGGGTTCGGGTTGTCGATTTGCTGCTGGAACTCCCAGAAGCTCTTTCAGTGCCTTCCCCTGTAATAACGAAAGGACGGGAGGCAATTTTCGATTTTCGATCGCCCCTGGAACCTCTCGACTCCCAAAGCACTAAATTTTCCGCCATCTTGCTCAATAACCCCCACAACCCTACCGGCACTCTCATGGGGCGGGAAGAAATTTTGCCTTATCTCGATCGCTTTGCTTTAGTAGTAATAGATGAGGCGTTTATGGATTTTTTGCCCCCAGAGGCAGAGCAAAGCTTGATGCCGATGGTGGCAGAGTTCGAGAATTTGGTAATTTTGCGATCGCTGACTAAGTTCTACAGTCTCCCCGGACTCCGACTCGGTTACGCCGTCGCCCATCCACGACGCCTCGACCTCTGGCAGCAGTGGCGCGACCCCTGGCCGGTTAATACCCTGGCCGCCGCCGCCGCCGAAGCTGTCTTGGAAGATAGGGCCTTTCAACGACTAACTTGGGATTGGCTGGAAATAGCTCGCCATCAATTATTTACAGGCTTGGCCGAGTTACCGGGGTTGCAACCTTATCCAGGGGCGGCTAACTTTTTATTAGTTCGCTGCCGAGTGCCAGTGGATGAATTGCAAATAACTTTATTGAAGCGCCATAGAATTTTAATTCGAGACTGTCTTAGTTTTAAGGAACTAGGCGATCGCTTTTTCCGAGTAGCAGTTCGCACCAAGGAACAAAACCAAAGATTAATTGATGGTTTAGCAGATGTATTAGGCAATTGTTAATTGTCAATTATTAATGGGGAAAAGACAAAAAAGAATAATTTTAAGGAAAAAGAGGCTAAAAAAGATTCTATAGCAATCCCTGCGGGGGTTCTGAAAAATTCGGAGGCCAGAAACCCGGTTTCTCAAAGAAACCGGGTTTCTAAAATATCGCTTTATACCAACGGATTGCTATATCCAGAAGCTTTGAGTTTTTAATTTGTTTTAAAAGTCGGTTTTAAATACTAACGCGCTCCCATTGGGAAAATGTTAATTGTTAATTATTAATTGTTAAATGATTGACTACGATGTAGTAATAATTGGTGGAACTGCAACAGGCATCTACGCAGCAGTAACCGCCGCTTCCATGCAAGCTCGCGTCGCCCTGGTACAGCCATCAATTGAAATAGAAAATAATTCCCTCGATAGGGGATTTCGCTATAGCAAAGTGCTGGCAAATCTGGGGAAAAAAGCCAGAGAAATAAATCGCGCCCAAGAGTTAGGAATTTACTCAAAAAGAGGCGATTTATTCTCCCAAAATTTATCGGTTAACTTTGAAGAAGCGATGCAATATGCAGCCGCTATTGTCTCCAACCAAGAGGCAAAATACGAACCGGCAGTTTTGGCTTCCTTGGGAGTAGATGTGATTTTTGGTAATGGCAGTTTTGTCGATAAACCTCACCTGGCTTTTGTGGTAAAAGGGCGACATTTGCGATCGCGCGCCTATCTTCTCGCTACCCCTCTTCAACCGATAGTTCCAGATATTCAAGGCCTCTCTTCTATTAATTTTTTGAATGTAAATAATCTAGCTCTACTGGCTCGTAAAAAACTACCAGAAAGTTTAATTGTTATTGGCGGAGACCCCAGCGGTACTGAATTAGCTTTAGCTTTCGCGCGGTTGGGAACCCGCGTAACTATGGCGGTCAATTCCTCTCGTATCTTAGCTAAAGAAGACCCGGAAGCTGCTTTTTTAGTTCAGAGTTTATTAGAAGCAGAGGGAGTGAGAATATTGACCGATGCCGAGATAATTCAAGCTCAAGAAATCGACGGCAAACAGTGGATTCAAGTGGGGAGAGAGGCGATGGAAGCCGATGAATTATTGTTAGCTGCTGGCTTCAAACCGAATTTAGAATCTCTCAAATTAGAAGCTGTTGGAGTTGAAGTTAAAAAAGGACGTTTGTTATTAAATAAAAAGCTGCAAACTACTAATCCTAAAATTTATGCTTGTGGCGATTTGGCTGGTGGTTATCCTTTCACCCATATTGCTAATTATGAAGCGAAAGTTGCTTTGAAAAATATTCTTTATTGGCGGATTTTTAGCGTTGATTATTCAGGGATTTCTTGGAGTATTGGTTCCGACCCAGAATTGGCAAGAGTAGGCATGACGGAGGAACAAGCAAGACACCGTTATGGCGACGATATTTTAGTTTGCAAGCAAGATTTTAAAGCTTTAGATAAGGCTCAAATTTTAGGAGAAATGACTGGGTTTTTTAAGTTAATTGCTGCTAAAAATGGTAAAATTTTGGGCGCTTCTGTGGTGGGGCCCCAGGCAAGCGAGTTAGTGCTAATTATATCTTTGGCTATTTGTCAAGATTTAAAGGTGGAGGCGATCGCCGACTTACCCCATATTTGGCCGACTCTTGGGGAGATTAACGAAAAAACTGCCGCTGCCTGGTTGAAGCAAAGGCGCGATAATAATTCCTGGTTGCAAGATTTAATCGAGAATTTGTTCCACTGGCGGCGGTCGTGGTTGTAAGTAATTAATAATTAATATAGCGATTATTGAATTGGTGAGGTACACCCCGATCGATCCCCCTAAATCCCCCTTTTTAAGGGGGACTTTGATTTGCTCTGGCTCCCCCCTTTTTAAGGGGGGCAGGGGGGGATCGAAAATGTACTTCACCGATTCGATAATTGCTATAATTAATAATTAATAATTACTGCCCTGCCGATGGTTGTTAAGTACCGGTGCAAAATTAATTAGACATCTGGAACAGGCGAGACGCCTGTTCTACGGGCAAATCTTTGTCCAAATATTTTTGCCTACCTACTTAAGACTTAAAAT
>JAXHVR010000071.1:0-29668 GCA_034189005.1 Cyanobacteriota bacterium
GGGCCGACTTCGCAGGCTAGCTTGTAGTAATCGCTTTAGCGATTTATATAGATGAATCGCTAAAGCGATTACTACGAACTTTTGCTTTACACACAATTTTAAGCGTTCTGGCGCTACTACTGGCGAAACACAGCTAAAATTTTGGGCCGACTTCGCAGGCTAGCTTGTAGTAATCGCTTTAGCGATTTATATAGATGAATCGCTAAAGCGATTACTACGAACTTTTGCTTTACCCACAATTTTAAGCGTTCTGGCGCTACTACTCCCACTCCGGCCCCATCAGCGTACCTCGCAACAGCCACTTCTCCAACCCCGGCACCTCCACTTCCAACACGCCGCCATACAAAGGTTGGCGTACATAAGGACTCTCCAACACCGGCCATTTCTCCAAAACCCGCTTCTCGCCGTTAATAACTCCATCGCCAATGGAGCCATTGCGCTGATAAGTCATCTCCAGGAGATCGCCCCCCAAACTCCTATAAACCAAACGCCCGTCCCTTTCCCAAGAGCGATCGTCAACCTCCGCCTCCTCCAAGGCCGCCGTCAAACTCTCAAAAGTTGGATATTCAGCCACCCGCGCCACATCCGTCACCCAGGCCGTCTGGGTACCCTTCGCCGCCAGGACTGAAAAATCCAAATCGCGATCGGTTATTACATGATACCGGGGATTTTCCACCGCCTCCCATACCACCTCCTCCCCCCAAGGGCGGGCGCACAACCAGACGTTCTCTATCCGCCAAACATACCAATCTTTATAGCGCAACGGTTCCCCATACCCCGCAGGAATTACTAAATGCGATCGCGCCGGCACTCCCGCTTCCAAGTCCTTCTGGTTCAAGATCGATTGATAAATAACCGCCCCTCGTTTCTGCAAGTATTGGTCTCCCGGGGTCCGTCCAGTTCCCAAGTCGGTATGGTAAGTCCCTCCCAAACCGATCGCCGCATTATCGCCCCCTTGGAGGTTACGCGCCACTAATTTATAAGTCGCATATTGGGCGCGAATTGTCCCTTTAACCTGATAAATTCGCGCCGGTTCTAATAGAGTTCCCAGAGTGTAATCTTCCGTCGCATAAAAAACTTCCCAGAGACGGTTGCTTTTATCGTAACTGTAATAGGCCGGATGGCTGGCCCGCATCTCGAAGGGCAGGGGTATCTGTTTGTGGGCGATCGCTCTGAGAGAAGCAGGGGGACGATAGCTGCTCAAAGCCGCCGGCAGGGCCAACCAGGCGTGTTTGTCGTTCATCCCTTCCACTGCCGCCAAAGCGTCCCCCTCCCCGCCGTCGCCCCACCACAGAAAGGCTACCGCAGTCAAACCGCTATTCCAAGTATTGCGATCGAAACCCCGACTTTCCGCCGAGCCCGCAGTTCCCCAACTCAACCGCAAAGCCATATTAGTAGCGTACCAGTCTAGCAAACCCTTGGCCAGTTTTTTCAATTCCGGGTTGCTGGCAAAGTCGTACAAATTCAACAAACCGCCGATGCTGTATCCGTAATATATAGAAGAATGAAACTCCCCCTGTCCGATGGTCAGAAATTTATTAAGTTCCGATCGCAACCAAGCTTCGTTAGTTGCCTCGCTGGCAGGGTCTCCCACTGGCAACCCGCTACCATCCATCAAGGCCAAACCCGACGCCCGGTGCATGAACATATGATTTTCCGTGCCTCCTTCGGTCCATTGTAATACTCGCGGCGACTGCAACTGGCTGCGATAAGAGGTCGCCACTGCTGGTGGCATGGCGTTTCTAAACATAAAGAAAATACGAGCATCTAAATAACTGCGGAAATGATAAATATCCCGTTTGTCTTCGTCCATTTTCAGGAGAACTTCCCAAGAGTTTTGGGGGTCGTAATTTTGACCGGCCGCTTCCTTTTGCAAGCTCAATCTTGCTAGAATTACTGGCAGTAAATATTTATGAGGGTCGCCGATACTTTCCCGGCGCCACCAGGCATCCAGTTTGTCTAAATCTTTGGCGGCTAATTTTTCCCGTATGGCTAAACTGCGTTTTTGATAGTTTTTTTCCAAGGTAGATTCTGGTACTTTACTTAGATTTAATTCTTCGGCGAGGATGTTAAAACTTTCTCTTTCTTGTTTTTGGGACTCGTTAATTGTTTCGGCTTTATTGGCAGCCGCGCATCCGTTTAGTGGGGCGATCGCTATTAAACATATTCCGGCGATCGCCCCTCTTAGGTAGTTCCTTTTTCGGCTTTGCGCGATCGCCTCTGCGAACCATACATAAAGGTCTTTTTTTTCTCCATTCATATCTCTGGGCATCTTGACTCCAAACAGTTACTAACTTCTTCCTTGCTATTTTATCGGTACTTACGATTTTTTGTCGATTAGAGTTATAGCCCTGCTGTCACTGTTTCACTAAAGCGATCGCTCTTCTGTTCTCTGCTTCTTCAGTGCCCCACCGATCCCCAATTCAAACACTTTATTAAACTGTTTCCAATTCTTCAATACCTTCGCCGTTTTTTTGAACGGTTGTGCGGACCTTCGTGCCACCCAATATCTTTGTTGGGTTACGCTGTCGCTCCACCCAACCTACTAATGGTATTTTTTCTTGAGGGCGTTGGTATTGATTCCTTTAAAGGGGGTTAAACCAAGCAAGTATGTAGCCATTGTTAACTTAAATCTAAATACTGCAAAACTGCTACTGTGTCAACTTTTTTGGGATAAAATTAACATAATTAACTATTGGCCAACTTAACCAGAAGCTAAAAAACCGAAGCTTTGACCCCAGAAGCGATCGAAATCACCAATAAGTAAAGTTAGCTATCACAGAGTCATTGAGACCTGCCTCACCGATTTTCGACAAAATAATCACACTCTCCTGATGGGTGAAGTCACTTAATTATTCTGAAAAAGAAGAGATATTAGAGTTGTTGAACTAAAGGAAACAAGATTATGCAAGCTTACGCAATCGATTCTAACTCCCCCATCGCCGAACTCTTTTACCAAGTTTGTCAAGCAGGTCATCTAACTCATTACGATCGCCAGAGAATCATGTCTGCCTTTTTAAGCGATGCCTTAACCGACGAAGAGAAAGCGGCCATCAATCGCCTAGTTCACGCAGTACGCCGTGGCTGGTTGAAAGTCTTGGATTAACCACTGGTTCTCCTCTTGAGGGCAATCGTATTTCATACCGAAGGCGATCGCAACCTTCCTCGAAATGCAGTCATTGCGATCTAGATCGTCTCAGGCTGTGACCGAGATCGCTATTGTTCGAGCCCTTCGTCACCGTTGACACTTGTCATATAGATGACAATGATAGTTAACGAAGAATTAAAAATAAAAACTATGACTTATGAAGCCCTTTTACCAGAATACACCATCGCCGAACTGGTTTTTCAAGTTTACCACTCTGGTTTCCTGACCACCGAACATCGCAAGCAACTTAGGAGTTTATTCTTAGACTACGAATTAAGCGAAGAAGATACCACCGCCATTAACCGACTCCTCCACGCAGTTCGTCGCGGCTGGCTCGAAGTGGTAGATTAAACTGGTCGATAAAACTGGACCAGGTGTATAGCTTACCGCTCGCCTACGAGAAACAAGCCATTTTATTTTAAAAACAAAATTTAATAACTTAACTTAACTTAGGTCTGGGCATCCCGCTCGGACCTAAATTAATTAATAATTAATAATTAATAATTAATAATTAATAATTAGGGACGGCAATCGTGAACGACCTTTACATTTCTTGGTCAGAATACCACCAAAAAATAGAGTTCCTAGCCGCAAAAATTTATCGGTCCCAATGGCAATTCGATAGTATTGTCTGCCTTGCAAGAGGAGGAATGCGCGTAGGCGATATTCTCTCCCGGATTTTCGATCGACCTTTAGCAGTTTTAGCCACCTCTGCTTACGGCGGCCCCACAGGTCAAGTAAGAGGTAAAATTAAGTTAGCTAATAATCTGACTGTGGCTGTAGAGAGTTTGGGCGATAAAGTTTTATTAGTTGACGATTTAGTAGATTCTGGAATTAGCTTAAAAGAATCCCATATCTGGCTGCAAGAGCGTTATCCCTCGGAAATCAAACAACTCAAAACCGCAGTTATTTGGTATAAAGAAGCTTCTTTTATCAAACCGGACTATTACGTCGATCGCCTCCTAGATAATCCCTGGATCCATCAACCTTTTGAAGTTTACGATCGGAAAAACCCGGCAGATTTATTATTACCAGACGACGAACCTCCAACAATTATTAATTATTAATTATTAATTATTAATTACTTAACAACCTTGCTTAAATAACCTTAGCTCTGTAGGATCGATCTGGCGTTTTAGCAAAAAAACCATTATCCAGAGATCATGTCCTCAAACAGCCTAACTCTCAATCTAATCGAAGGTTCTGTATCCTTCAGCTTCACTCCAGAGGCCGCCTTGAAAGTAAAAGCAGCGATCGCCGACCTAATGCAACAGCTTAAGGCCGCCGCTCAAAAAACTACTGGTGGGGCTTCCGGCAGACCAACCCCCCAGAAAGCAATGGAATTTCAGTATACCGGCGATATCTTCTTAGAGATTTTCTGCAATCCTAATATCTGGCCGAGTCCTTTCGCAGCCAAAGTTCTCATAACTCTGCGAGACGAGCGGATCCGCTTGACGACAGAAGCCGAGCTTACCCGCGTTATTGAGGATATCGACCGATACTTGGAGCAAACAAGTTAATTGTTTGATTCATACTTTATGGCATACTTTTACCACTAAACATAGTACGAACAACTTTTAATATCTTGACAAACAGACAAAAATATGATATGCAGCTAGCAACTTTTTGTTGGTAGCTGTTTTTTCATTGACCCTCGAAAATTAGAAATCCCGCAAAAATTGTAAAGTTTTGTAAAAAAATACGATAAAATCTGATAAAGTAATTAAAGAAAAATTTAAGATAAATAATAAACTGTTTATGAAAATAGCGATCGTAGGAGGAACTGGAACCCTTGGCAGACAAATAGCCCGTCGGGCCTTGGACGAAGGACATGAAGTACGGTGTTTAATAAGGAATTACGGTAGAGCAGGATTTTTAAAAGAATGGGGCGCGGAATTAATACAAGGGAACCTATGCCAGCCCCAAACCTTACCACCCTTCCTCGAAGGAGCCGATGCAGTAATAGACGCAGCAACCACCAGACCCACAGACTCCCTCACCATCAAAAAACTAGACTGGCAAGGAAAAGTATCCTTAATTAAGGCAGCAGCATCCGCAGACATAGAACGTTTCATCTTCTTCTCATTTCTGGATGCCGAGAAATATCAACGAGTGCCCCTATTAGAAATAAAGCGTTGCACGGAACTATTCCTCGCAGAATCCGGCTTAAAATACACCATACTAAGACCCTGCGGCTTCCTCCAAGGATTGATAGGCCAATATGCAGTGCCAATATTAGATAATCAAGGAGTGTGGGTTCCCGGGAAAGGCTCTGCCATCGCCTACATGGACACCCAAGACATAGCCAAATTTGCCATAAAGGCCCTTTCTGTTCCCGAAACCGAAAATAAAAGCTTTCCAGTAGTAGGCCCCAGAGCTTGGGAAGCAAACGAAATAATTAGGCTGTGCGAAAGACTCTCCGGCGAAGAAGCAAAAGTAACCCGCACCAACCCAAGGGTGTTGGGGACAGTTCGTAACATCTTAAGGTCGTTTCAGTGGAGCCAAGAAATAGCCAACAGATTAGCCTTCGCTGAAGTATTAGCAGCAGGAGAACCGCTAGCAGCATCTATGGATGAAACTTATAAAGTATTTGGTATAGACCCAGAAGAAACCACAACCTTAGAATCTTACCTGCAAGATTACTACAGTCGAATTCTCAAAAAACTTAAGGAACTAGAATACGAAAAGTCTAAGGGTAATAAAGGCTCTCAAAGTAAAAAACCCTTCTTCTTTTAAATAAAAAATCTACCGTCCCAAACGCGGAATAGTTCTTGTGTCCAAAGTAGGAATCATCTACAACGAAGTTAAACCCACAGCTTGTAGCGTAGCATCCGAGTTAGAAAAACAACTCACTGCTCGCGGCTGCGATGTTTGTCTGACGACTGGAGTCGGAGGAATACTCGGTTATTCCGACCTCAAACATCCCGTCTGTCACACCCCCATCGATAAATTAACTCCCCCCGGTTTTGACAAAGAAATGAGCTTTGCCATAGTGCTAGGGGGAGACGGAACCGTTTTAGCAGCATTTCGGCAAATAGCTCCTAGTGGCGTACCTTTACTAACAGTAAATACGGGTCACATGGGTTTCCTCACCGAGACTTATCTCAATCACTTAAACCCCGCAATCGAAAAAGTCCTCGCGGGAGATTATGAAGTAGAAGAGCGAACAATGCTTGAGGTAAGACTGTTTCGGGAAGAGACTTCGCTCTGGGAAGCCTTGTGCTTGAACGAAATGGTAATTCACCGCGAACCCATGACCAGTATGTGCCATTTTGAAATTAAAATTGGCCGACACGCCCCCGTCGATATTGCTGCGGACGGGGTAATTATTTCCACTCCCACCGGTTCGACTGCTTACTCCCTATCCGCAGGTGGTCCGGTTGTAACTCCGGGAGTACCAGTGTTGCAACTCTCCCCTATTTGTCCTCATTCTTTGGCCTCTAGGACGTTGGTTTTTGCCGACACTGATGCGGTGAGCGTGTTTCCGGCAAGTCCAAACCGTTTGGTCATGGTTGTGGATGGGAATGGCGGATGTTATGTTTTGCCAGAAGACCGGGTGACAATAGAGCGATCGCCATACAATGCCCGCTTCATTCGCTTAAAACCACCAGAGTTTTTCCACGTGCTGCGGGAAAAATTGGGCTGGGGCCTGCCCCATATCGCCAAACCAACCTCCGTCGAGTTGCCTTGAGCGATCGCTTAGGGACTTGCAATAGATCGAGATACCGAGGGAACGGTTGCGTTGCAGTCCACCCAACTTACAAGGGACTACAAGGGACTGGTACTTTATTCTTCTACTACTCCCTTATGAGGATTGGTTAAAAATAGGATTGTGCTAAAACCAGAGGAAATCTATGAAGCAAATAATCTATGAAAACCCAAACCATTCCTCAAAATCCTGCAGTCTTGATCGTGGAAACTGACGATAACCTCGCCCGAGAGGTCAGTTCAGACCTGAAAGAATCGGGCTATTATCCTATTTTGGCCCAGAATAAAACTATGGGACTTCATCGGGCCCTAGAACTTCAGCCCGATCTAATTGTCATCGATCGCATGTTGCCCGGAGAGTCGGGGCTTTCTTTATGTACCCATCTCAGAAGCATGGGCCATGAAGTGCCCATGCTCCTATTAATGGGGCGGGATACCGTTGACGATCGCGCGGCTTGTCTGGAGTCTGGCGCCGATGACTATTTCCTCAAGCCCTATCGCAGAGAGCAATTTTTACAACTGGTACGTTTTTATCTCCAACCGAGTAAGCCCGATACCCATCAATTACGCTTTAGCGATTTAATTCTAGATATCTCTGCACGCCAAGGAATTCGCAACGGTCAAAAAATTGATTTCACCATGAAGGAATTTGAATTGTTAAAGTTTCTCATGGAACATCCACGGGAAGTCGTCAGCCGCGAACAGATTTTAGAAAATGTCTGGGGCTACGATTTTATGGGCGAATCGAACGTTATTGAGGTTTATATCAGATATCTGCGACTCAAGATCGAGCAGGAAGGGGAAAAACGACTCATTCAAACGGTTCGAGGAGTTGGTTACGTCCTCCGAGAAACCTAATAGATGCCGCTTCGGTCATTATTTAGGCGTGAGTGGGGGTTTGAGTTTTTGGCCCCAACTCATGCCTTTTGAGTAATTAATAATTAATAATTAATAATTAATAATTGTTGGACATTCATCCTCTGGGTGGCTCAGAAGCCTTAATACCCGAGCCGTCCGCGACCAAATTTTTGTTGAAATTCCGCTCCATCGCGACTACTTAGTCTCTATATAAAATCTAAAATCCAAAATATTATGAATTATCTAGCTCGTTTGCTTGGCTGGGGCCTGAGTTTATGTTTGCTTGGCGGTTGTTCCTCCCAGATGGCTAGTTCTTCTTCTATTACTGCTTTGGCAGAAACGCCGCCGCCTGCAACGGAAGAATCTAGTCTGGGTCAAATTTTGCCTATTAAAGCTACGGCCACCATCGAGGGGGAAACTATTAAGCTGGAAGTGGCTGAAACTCCCCAACAACAGGCTATGGGGTTGATGTACAGGACTTCTTTGGCTGACGATCGCGGAATGCTTTTCTCCTTTAACCCCCCTCGCCCCGTCCGCTTTTGGATGAAAAATTGCCTAATTTCCTTGGATATGATCTTTCTCCGCGATGGCGTGGTGCGGGCTATTATTCCTGATGTCCCTCCCTGTACTGCGGAACCCTGTCCTACTTATGGCCCCGATGTTGCCATCGACCGAGTAGTTGAATTACGGGGCGGACGGGCGGCAGAACTGGGACTGGAAGCGGGCGATCGCCTTTCCATCCAATTTATAGAGGGCGACGCTCTATGAATTCTAGGAGCTAAAAATGGATGGATTTACAAAACTCGATAAAACTTATAATTTTTTTATAAACTCAAAAGACACATAAGCAAAAAAGTTTGCTACACTATTACCCTTACCAAAAAAATCGGTTTAAAGCCCCGTCCTTTTAGGACGGCTTTTATTAATTGCTAGTTGGGGATTTTTGTGTAGTATAATGGATGTATGGTACATTCAAATTGTCGAGTAAAAAAGTAATTTTTGCTTGCGCCGTTAGGGGATGTTGTTAATTTCATTAGAGGTCGAAAGATGAAAGCACGATACAAGTATCGCATTTATCCGAATGACGAACAAAAAATTAAATTGGCTCAACTATTTGGATGCTGTAGATATGTTTGGAATCAAGCATTAGCTCATTGCAATAAATTGTATATTAAAAAAGAAAAAAAGACGAGTAACTCTGATTTGCAAAAGTTATTTATAACTCAAGCAAAGAGGACAATTCTTTGGCTTAAAGAGGTAGCATCTACTCCTCTGCAACAATCCCTTAATGATTTAGATGTTGCCTATAAAAACTTCTTTGATAGTTTAAGCGGTAAACGCAAGGGGCCTAAGTTAAAAGCTCCTAAATTTAAGAGTAGGAAAAGTAGGCAGTCTGCTAGGTTTGTTGGAGCAAACTTTAAAGTTGAACAGCATAAAATAGAACTAACCAAAGTAGGTAAAATTAAAATAGTTTGGTCAAGACCTCTACCATCTAAACCTAGTTCTGCAACGATTATCAAAGATGCGGCAAACAGATATTTTATCAGTTTTGTAGTTGAGACTCAAGCCGAACCATTAGAACCATTAGGAGAATATATCGGTATTGATTTAGGGATAACCACTTTTGCAACCCTAAGCAATGGAGAAAAGATAGAAGCTCCCAAACCACTTAAAAAGAATCTCAAAAAGTTAAAGAGATTTCAGCGGAACTTAAGTCGTTGTCAAAAAGGTTCTAAACGAAGAGAAAAGGCACGATTAAAAGTGGGATTACTTCATACTCAAATCAAGGAAATTCGAGATGATTTTCTACATAAACTTTCTACCAGATTAATTCGTGAAAATCCAACGATAATCTTAGAGGATTTGAATGTTTATGGCATGGTTAAAAACCGTAAACTATCTCGCGCTATTTCTGACTTAGGCTGGCGAACTTTTCGTACTATGCTAGAGTATAAAGCTAACAAATATGGTAGAAAATTTCAAGTTATTAATAGATGGGAACCGACAAGTCAGAAATGTTCGCATTGCGGTTTTAATGGTGGCAAGAAAGAGCTAGGTATTAGGGAATGGATTTGTTTAAACTGTGGCACTTGGCACGATAGAGATGTTAATGCTGCTGTTAATATCCTCAACGCGGGTAATACAATACTTCAGCCTATCACCGAACCAGAACCCGTGTTAACTCCTGTGATAATCAAACAGGAACCTACTTCTCAACTTTTAAACACTCCCGTACAACTTGGTTTATTTCAAGAAGTGGCCGAGGGACAACCGGACACAGTTAAAAAACGGACATCGAGGCGCGGTAAATCAACTCGTAAAAAGGTTGTTCGCTCCAATGAAATGTCAACTCTCCTTGAGTTTTGTCAACAGCGAAGGTTTGTTTGATTAAACAATAGTAGGAATCCTCATCCCTTTAGGGTGAGGAGGATGTCAAAGATTCTCGAAATGCTGAAAGCTGTCCTCATTTGGTGTGAGGAAAATTGAGAGGGAAACCTCAACAAATAATCGAGTCGATTATTTGTAAGCTGAGAATGCTTATAATCTCAATTAGTTACGCGATAGATACTACTTGCGGTCTAGTGAGTATATTTACTTAATTTGAAATTGGTGTGGTAAAAAGTAAAATACTCTTAAAACTACGTCTAAGTTAAGCAGTAGTAGAGAGACGGAAACGAAAAAGTTTAAATTTGAAATAGGGGTTTGAGTAGAAAAACTGACCTCGCGCAGCTATTTGCTTAGAAATTCTATTTTTTGGTAGGAAAAATAGATGCTGCAATGTTCGATTTGCAGCAGACAGAGGGCTGTCGGCATAGAAATAGCAAATCAATTTGAACTCTTTTGCGGAATAGCGATCGCTCCTTTTGCAGATAGATTGAGCATTTGCAACCTGGGTTTTGCGATGGGGGCTCGCGCAGGCTTAATAGCTCGCCATTTTTTTAAAAAAGAAACCCATTAGCTAGTCGCTAAGGGCAAAAAATAGAAAAAAGACAGATAAGAAACTGGCTCAATAGAGCGATCGAAGTAAAACACGATCGCTGAAAATGGTGTCTAAGATTAGGAGGTGAGGAAAAAATGACACCAACAACCTACGCTCGATTTATTCGCTTTTTAAAAGAAGAATTAGCGATTTCTCAAGCTTCAATAGCAGTGGCCGAACGTGCCGGCACTAACAGCGAAAGACCGCAGATAGCACCAGATACAAGTTCTCTGCCAATGATTCTTTGGCAATACGGATTGGTCTCTCTAGAGCAATTGGATAAAATCTTTGATTGGTTAGAAACAGCCATTTAATAAAAAACTTTGAAAGTTAAGATTTGAACGATAAAAAATAAAAGTTAGTAGCTAGTAGTTAGTAATTAGTAGGGCATCTAGGCTAAAATGGTGAGTAAAGCAAAAGTTCGTAGTAATCGCTTTAGCGATTTATCTTTATAAATCGCTAAAGCGATTACTACAAGCTAGCCTAGGAAGTTTACCCACAATTTTAGCCTAGATGCCCTACTACTGGTGCTACTAACTAAAACCGCCAAAGAGCGATAGCTACGATTTAGCTAAAACCTTAGAAGCTGCGGCAACACCAGCCCCAGAGGTAAAACTTTCAGAACCCATTTCTTGCAAAACCGCTTCCAAAGCTGCTATACAGGTTAGAACATCGCGATCGCAGACAAAACCCAAATGTCCGATGCGGAAAATTTTCCCCTTAAGATGGTTTTGTCCCCCTGCCAAAGCAATATCAAACCGCTTCTTCATCAAAGCCCGGATCTCCTCGGCATCCACACCAGTCGGCGGTGCGACGGCCGTCACAGCCGTACTGGCAAACTCATCTGGAGCAAAAAGCTGCAATCCTAAAGCTTTCACCGCCGCCCGAGCAGTCTTAGTAAGGCGTTGGTGGCGGGCAAAAATATTTTCGAGCCCTTCTGCCTTCATCATCTTCAGGGAAGCTTGCAAAGCAAAGAACAAATTCACTGGTGGAGTGAAGGGGGTGGTATTTTTAGCAGCATCCTTGCGGTATTTGCCTAAGTCCAAATAATACCGAGGCAAATTCGCATTTTTATAAGCTTCCCAAGCTTTCGGACTCACTGCCACAAAGCCCAAACCAGGAGGAATCATGTAGCCCTTTTGGGAACCAGAGGCTACAACATCTATAGCCAACTCATCTATAGGTAGATTAACCGCTCCAAGGCTGGTAACTGCATCCAGGATCGTCAAAGCTTCGCCGTGGGCCTTGACATGACGGTCGATCGTTTCGAGGTCGTTGAGAACTCCGGTGGATGTTTCGCTGTGAGTAAGAATGACCGCTTTAATTTGTTTTTCGCTGTCAGCTTCGAGCTTTTCTCGGAATTGTTCCGCATCCAAGGGTTGACCCCATTCCGCTGTTATTTTCTCGACTTCGAGACCGTAAGCTTCTGCAACTTCGGCCCAGCGATCGCCAAATTTACCGTTACATCCGCAGATAACGCGATCGCCTCTACTCAAAAAATTAATTATGCCCGCTTCCATGGCCCCAGTTCCACTGGCAGTCAGAACTAAAACGTCGTTCTGAGTTTGATGCAGCCATTTGAGGTTTTCCGTGACTTCGGCCATCATATTGGAGAAATCAGCGCTCCGGTGGCCTACAGGATGCTTGGCCATGGCTAGCAAGGCTCGTTCCGGCACCGGTGTCGGTCCGGGAATCATCAACATCGATTTGTCGTCCATTATTTTTTTGCTCTTCTGAAATTTGGGCTGTTTTTTATTTAACCCGAAATTTCTTCAAAAACATATTATTTTTTTCTTAAGATTCGCGATCGCGAATCTTATTAGGCAGCCTACAGGCACTATAGCAATCCGTAGATCGTTGGCAATATCTAAGAAACCCGGTTTTTTCAAAAAACCGGGTTTCTGCCATACGATCTTATCTTAAGCAATTTAGGATTGCTATATTGCTAGAGGTTTATTACAATTGCTGCGAAGTCTATTCTTGTTTATCGAATGATTTACATGGCAAAAATATAAGGTTTTTACCCTATTATTTCTAACTATCCAACCCCAAAACCGAGCCGAACTACTCATTTTTCATTTCATTGAGAGACCAGCGATGTTCCACTGGCAAATTTGCTTGTTGGCAGCTATCTTCGAGTTGTTTTTGGATAGCTAAAGCTTTGCGGAGGGTAACTATAAGCTGATTGACTTGTTCGTATTGAATAGAGTTGCGTTCTACTGCCATGATTGTTTTTTTCTCTAACATTTGCAGCAATAATTCGTATTGAACGCGAGCGGGAATAGGAATTGGTTCCATCAATTTTAGAGCTAATAGTTTTCTGATTTCTCTTATATCAAGTCGCAATAAATAACCATAAAAAAATAAAGAGAGGAAAAAGGGGAATGCAAGGCAAAACAAATATCCCAGACTTTTTCCTCAATTATTAATTATTAATTATTAATTGTTAATTGATATTAGGTCGTCTCCTGGAGACATTAACCAGTTTCAGGCATTGACGACATACATTTTGTTACCAATCCCACAATCCTCATTCTGGACGGAAATATCTGGTTTAATTTTAGTTAGGAACCCGATCGCCCAAAAGCTGCCCTATTGCTTCCTCTGGAGAAGCTTGTCTCATCAAAGACTCTCCGATCAAAACTGCACCGACGCCTGCATTTGCCACTAAATTTAAGTCGTTCGCGCTGTGCAGTCCCGACTCGCTGACTGCTAAAATATCCCTTTCTTGCAACTGGCTGCTTCGAGCCTCCATTAGCTCCTTAGTAGTATCTAAATTAACTGAAAAATCTTCCAAGTTGCGATTATTTATACCGACTAAATTTATCCCATCAATAGCCAAAACCCTGTCTAGTTCCTCTAAGTTATGAACTTCTACTAAAGAAGTCATGCCCAAAGCTTTGACAATTTTGACAAAATACTTTAAATCTTGGTCTGACAAAATAGCAGCTATTAAAAGGATGGCATCTGCACCGTATTGGCGGGCAGTATAAATTTGGTACGGATAAATTATGAATTCTTTACATAACAAAGGCAAATCGACTGTAGCGCGGACTTTAGCTAAGTTTTCAAAGCTGCCTTGAAAGAATTTTTTATCTGTTAGAACGGAAATACAAGTTGCATTTCCTTGTTGGTAAGAACGAGCGATCGCTTCCGGGTCGAAATCTTCTCTAATTACTCCTTTACTGGGAGATGCTTTTTTGATTTCGGCGATAACTGCTGGTTTAGTTTTTCCTTGACGTAAAGCTGCTAAAAAATCTTTTGGGGGAGGCACGGAAGCTATTTTGTGTTTCAATTGCAATAACGGGGTCGTTTCCCGCATCTTCATAACTTCTGTTTCTTTATGCCAGACTATTTCTTCTAAAATATGATTGGGTTTGGCATTTGGTACGGCTACTTCATAGCGCAAGTATTCTATTTCTACTGGACTGCTGGGAGGGCGGCGACGTATTTTCATAAATTTGGGAATAGATAATTAACAATTAACAATTAACAATTAACAATTAACAATTGAGCCGGATGGTGCGGAGCGAACTAAACCTAACTTTAATGTTCGTAGTAATCGCTTTAGCGATTCATATAGATAAATCGCTAAAGCGATTACTACAAGCGAGCCTTCTGGCACTACTAGGAATTAGCCGTAAAACTAGGCGATCGCTCGTTTGTAAGCCTCGTCCAAAACTTCTGAAAGAGTAGGATGGGTATGGACGTTAAAAGCTAATTCGCGAACCGATTGACGTCGAGAGATCGCATTAGCAGCCTCTTGAATTAGATCCGCAGCGTGCATCCCAATAATATGAACTCCCAGAAGCTCTCCCGTATCCTTGCGGTAAATAATCTTAGCGATGCCGTCCGTCTCTCCTTCGGCCACTGCCTTAGAATTGCCCTTAAAATAAGTCCGCACGGTGGCCACTTCAAATCCTTCAGATTCACCTAATTCCTTAGCAGCAGATTCTGTAAAGCCGACATAACTAATTTCTGGGTGAGTAAAGGCGGCAGCGGGGATACTGCGATAATCGACCTCTCTGGGGCGATCGCAAATATTTTCAATAGCAGCAATCCCTTGAGCCGAGGCTGCATGAGCCAACATCATTTTACCAGTAGCATCGCCTATAGCCCATAAATTAGCGATCGCTTCCCCTCCAGACAAAACCTCCATTTTCTCGTTGACTGGAATAAAACCGCGACGGTCAACTTCTACTCCCACCGAGTCCAACCCCAAATTCTTCGTAAACGGAATCCGACCGGTGGCCACCAGACAAGCATCCACTTCCAAAACCTCTTCTACTTCTTTAGTTTTGGCGTCGGCCAGTTCGATAACCACTGGAGAACCGGGCGTAACCTTGATTGCCAATTTCCCTACTCGGGTTTCGATATCGCGAGGCTGAATCAATACTCGTTCTGCTATCTTGGCAATATCCCTATCGAAAGTCGGCATCAAGCGGTCCACAGCTTCGATCGTTGTAATTTCGCAACCTAGGGCCGTGTAAATATCCGAAAATTCCAGACCAATATAACCGCTCCCCACGATCGCCACCCACTGGGGCAAAGATTCTAACTTAATCGCATCGTCGCTAGTAAAAACAGTTTTGCCATCTAGCTCTATACCTGGGGGAACGAAGGGAATAGACCCAGGAGCTAAAATGATATCTTTAGCAGTAAAGGTTTTTTCGCCATTTTCTGTCTCTACGGTTATTTTTTGCGGAGCAGCCACTTTGCCCCAACCCACGATGACATCTATTCCCAAGCGTTTGAGGCTATTGGTCATATCTCCTCGTAGTTTGCTAACTATATTATTAGCGTGGGAGGCGATCGATCCTCGCTCGAAGCTGACGTTTTCGAGTTGAATTCCCAAACTGTTAAGGTGATGGGCATCGCGCAATTCTCGGACTCGACCTGCGGCGGCTAATAGGGCTTTTGAAGGGATGCAGCCCCGGTTGACGCAGGTTCCGCCCATTTCTGCTGCTTCGACTATAGCTGTTTTTAAACCGCAGTTCACCGCGTGTATGGCGGCCCCATGCCCGCCTACACCGGCACCAATAATTACTAAATCGTAATCAAATTGTTGAGCCATTCTTTTCTCCTCTTAGGTGTTTTTCGGCCAAGATAGTCTGGCTTTTTTTGGCACTGGGTTGTATTTTAGCCCCTGGTTATCCGCTTTTTTTGTCAAGTCTCAAATATATAGCAGTTTTATTTTAGATGTGTCCAAAAGTCTGACGCTTTTTGGTAATGGGTAATAGGTAATGGGTAATAGGGCAGAAGGTTAAGAGCATTTTGTGCAGGTAGTAAATAGCCCTTTCTTGTTTGCATCTCATTTGAAAACGCTATAGTTTTGATGGTCTTTGGCTATGAGTTTCTACTTACCTAGACTGCCCAGATTTACTCTCCAAATGCAAGTCAGATAGAAAATCCCAACGAAGCCGGGTAAGTTTGTATTATCGCGGAATTTTTCAGCAGAGATAACTCAGTTACAGGAGCAACCCTAGATGGATAATAAAGACATACGTCGCGCTGCGGCTCAAGAATTTATGGAGTCTCTCGAAGACGAATTAAAAGAAAATTTAATGGCTGAGTCGCCCCCAGAGCAAAAAAAGAAACCATTGCCCGCACCGACTCCGAGTCGTAGGGATTCTTTGGCAAAAAATCAACCCAGTCAGTTTACTTTATCAGAGCTCGAAGAGGCGATCGAGGATATCGATCGCTTCATGTCCGAGAAAAAAAAACCATTACCCGAGACTGAAAATTAGTTAAGTAGTTCGCTATGCGCAATTCCAGCAAACATTTATTAGCGGACGAGGCAGGCATTAAGGGAAATTCGCCACTAGAACGAAACGTCCAACAATTATTAATTATTAATTATTAATTATTAATTATTTTGTCGTTGCCTTTGTGCTTCGTAGAGGATGAGAGCCGCACAAATGGCCACGTTTAAAGATTCTATGCCGCCACTCAAGGGAATTGAAATTCTTTGGTCCGCAAGCTCTATCGCTTCTGGAGACAAACCAGCCCCTTCATTACCTAATAAAATGATGCTTGGTTTTCGCAGGTCTATTTGCCAATAATTTAACCCTGCATCGGGAACGGTAGCCACCACTTGCAGGCCCTGTTGTTGGTATCCCCGTAGTTGGCCCTGTAAGTCCGTGCTAACTCCCATTGCTAGCTTGAACCAACCTCCCGCAGAGGCTCGTAAGACTTTGGGATGGTCTAAGTCGGCGCTATCATTGCTGGCCCATAAACCTTCTACTCCTGTAGCTGCGGCAGTTCTGATAATAGCGCCCAAGTTACCCGGGTCTTGGATAGTTTCTAAAGCTAGTCCCAGACTGGTTATGGGGAGGGTATCTTTAGTTGTTCGCGGGGCTGTGGCGATCGCTCCATCTGGGTTGACCGTAGTGGCGATCGCTTCTAAAACTTTGGGACTGACTAATTCTAACCTGCTTGCCTGCTTGCTTAATATTTCCCAAAGCTGCGGATGTTTCTCTTGCCAGTGGGGAGTGCAAAAAACCGTTTCTAGTTGATAAGAGTTAGCACAAGCTTCTTCGAGCAGATGAGTCCCTTCCAACAATAATAACCCCTCGCTCCTCCGTCCCTTGGACTGATGTAGCTTCCGGGCCTGTTTTACCAAAGGATTTTGGAGACTTGTCAGCACTGCCGCTTTTAGCTCTTAATAGGTCTTGAATTAAATAGGTCTTGAATTAAATAGGTCTTGAATTAAATGCGGAACCCGGGACTTGAACCCGGAAGTCCTTGCGGACACATGAACCTGAATCATGCGCGTCTACCAATTCCGCCAGATCCGCTTTTTCACAATTTCTTATTCTTACATCTTTAATCGAACCTGTCAAGTAGCATCGAAAAATTTTTTCCCTAACTCTTGCCAAAGTCCTTCGAGGGACGAAAAAAGTCCCCCATTGTCCAATCTTTCTCGGTTAAACACAATTGTAGGTTGGGTGGAGCGAAGCGCAACCCAACAGCCGGTATTTTATTAAATTGGAACTCCCTTATTTAGGCGATCGCTGCGGGGAGCATCGGGTGCATCTCAGTTTTGAAGAAAGCCAAGAAATTTAACATGCATGTTAGTCGTTAGTGGTTAGTTGTTAGTAGCCCAACTAACCACTAACCACTAACAACTGACAACGATCGTTGAAATATTGGTTTTGTTACAAATATGAGATGCTCCCGGAGCATTTCATATTTGTAACAAAACACAGAAAATTAAGTTCTCCTTGAGAGATAATGCTCTTCCCATTAACAATTGACAATTGACAAAAAGCGCACCAAGCTCCCCCCGCATCATCGCTCTTGCCGAGGGGGATTTTCCGCTTCTGTTTTTCTTCAAAATCGAGATCCACCCTGGCTACGGGCCTGAAAGTTCTATTTAGCAAATGGGTCTCCATCGGGGAAACATAACTGAATGCGTTTTTCTTTCAGACGTTCTTCCTCCGCATAAAGCTTTTCAATTTCTTCTACCTCCTCTTCAGAAATACCCATAGCACTAGCAGCACTACGAATTTGCTTTTTTTCTCCATCGTTATAATTGCCATCCGCTGTAGATGCTTTAATAGCAAAATAGATGACAGCTCTGCGAGATTTGTTCGTAGCAAGAGTTTTAGAAACTACCTCTACAATATCTTCATCTGCCTTGTAAGCTTCTAATTCTCTAAGTAGCTCGTCAGGCGCCCCACTAACTGCTGCCCGACCAATAACCCACTTTCTTTCTTCTGGGGCAAGTATCCCGTCACCGTTCGCTGCAATTAGGAGAGACTTTAGAAAAGCCGGACGTTCTTCTCCAGTACAAATTTTTTCTAGCTCCCAGCCCCACAATTCTTTGTAGTACCACTTAGCTGCTATTTCGCGAGCTTCACCAATTTTTGTTGTTGTCATAATTTTCAACTTTTGTGAACTTGTATTGCTATTGAAAGGAGATTCAAATCACTGACATCAAAAGTCTAATTTTGACGTTCTTAGACTAGACCTCTTGCATCAGTCGGGAACCTCGAACTCTAAACTAGGAACAGGTTAATCGATTTTGAGGAAAAATAGACCCAAAAAGATTTTATTTTTACTTTTGCAAGATATCTACTTTTGATGTCCATCGCGATCGAAGCAGTTTTTGAATCCGTGTTCCACTCTAGCATCAAACAGCGACTTTCCACGAAGTTCAAAAAACCTGGTTTCTTCGTTTCAAGCTACAGATCGGGAAAAACTTCTCGTACTGCTGGATGAACCAGTCTGCCATCTCGCACGTTAACTCCCTTGGCTAAAGCTGGATTGATTTCCAGAGCCTTTGCCCCATGATTCGCTAGCTGCAAGACATAAGGTAAAGTGCTGTTATTCAAGGCTTGAGTAGCCGTCCAAGGAACGGCACCGGGCATATTGGGCACGCCATAGTGGACGACTCCCTCTTCTATATAAATTGGAGTGGTGTGGGAAGTAGGCCGGAGGGTCTCCACGCAACCTCCTTGATCTACCGCTACGTCGATAATTACAGCACCGGGGCGCATTTTGCTGACTAATTCTCGCGAAACCAGCGTGGGTGCCCGACGTCCTAATACTAAAACTGCCCCTACGAGCAAGTCCGCTTGTGGTATTTCTTTTTCGATGGCGGAAGAACTGCTGTAGAGCAATTCTACTCTCGAACCAAATAAGCTTTCTAAATAGGCGAGGCGGTCCACATTAATATCAAAAATAGTTACTTGCGCCCCCATGCCGACGGCTATTTTGGCAGCTTCGGTGCCGACGACACCTGCCCCGATAATTGCGACTTTCCCTGGTTTGACTCCGGGGACTCCGCCTAATAATACTCCGCGACCTCCTTGTTGCCGTTCTAGGAATCTTCCTCCAAATTGCACTGATAAGCGTCCGGCTATGATGCTCATGGGTACGAGTAGGGGGAGTTTCTTGTCTGCTAGCTCTACGGTTTCGTAGGCGATCGCCTGGACTCCGCTACCGATGAGGCTTTCTGTCAGTTTGCGGTCTGCCGCTAGATGCAGGTAAGTGAATAATAATTGTCCTTTTTGGATTAAAGAATATTCTGCTGGTAGGGGTTCTTTTACTTTTACTACTAATTCTCGGTTCCAGGCATCTTTGGCGGAGGATACTATTTTTGCTCCTGCTTCGATGTAGTCTTCGTCGCTGAAACCTGACCCAATACCTGCTTTAGTTTCTACAAATACTTGATGGCCCTTGTCCTGACACGCTCTGACGCTGGCTGGACTGAGCCCTACTCGGAATTCTTGGTCTTTTATTTCCTTCGGAACGCCTATCTCCATCTGAGACCTCAGTTAATTTAGCTGTTGTATTTTAGATTTTTTGCGGATTATAGCAAAGAATTTTGCCTTGGCCTATTTGCAGTCCCTCTTAAATTCAAACCGCCTACCTTTTTTCAAAGGTAGGCGGTTTTGGGGAGCTTTTCGATACCATAAATCGCTCTTTTTGTCAAAAAACCTATTATAAAAAGCTAAAAAAACGTTTCATCTTATCAGAAAAAATTTTTTTTATCGAGCGGTAAAGATTGATAAAGTTTCCGGTAGAATCAGGGCAAAAATTAGAAAGAAAAAATACAAGACTTCGGAGGATAGAACCATTACCTACACTTTAAATTCACCAAACCTCTCTGCCAAATCCGAAACCGATGGGGCAATCCTGAAAATATGGGGTCCATCGCGGCTAGAAGGACACGCCAATATTAGCGGCGCAAAAAATTCTGCCCTAGCCATAATGGCAGCAACTCTGTTATGTCCTGACGATTGTCGCCTGCGCAACGTTCCAGCCCTGGCAGACATCAACAGGATGGGTCAAGTATTATCATCTTTAGGAGTTAAATTAGAGCGAAACGGAGATATTTTAGATATCGACGCGAGGGATTTAAACACTTCAGAGGCTCCTTACGAACTCGTCAGCAAATTGCGGGCCAGCTTTTTTGTCATCGGTCCCCTATTGGCCCGTTTGGGAGTAGCCCGAGTACCTCTGCCGGGGGGATGCGCCATCGGTGCGAGGCCAGTAGATCTCCACGTTCGAGGACTGCAAGCTCTGGGTGCAGATGTTTATATAGATAAAGGCATCGTTCATGCTTATGTGAACGGGGGCAAAAAAAGGTTAAAAGGGGCCAAAGTTTATCTCGATTATCCTAGCGTTGGGGCTACCGAGACCATAATGATGGCTGCAACCATTGCAGATGGGGAAACAATAATTGAAAATGCCGCTCAAGAACCAGAAGTTATAGACTTGGCAAATATTTGCCGGGCCATGGGGGCTAGGATCGAGGGAGCGGGTACTAAGACTATTATTATTTCTGGGGTTTCCGAGCTTCATGCGGTGGACTATCCCATAATTCCCGATCGCGTTGAAGCGGCAACCTTTTTGGTGGCAGGGGCCATTACGCGGTCGGAAATTAGTATAGGGCCAGTGGTTCCCGAACATTTAAGCGCGGCGATTTTCAAGCTCGAAGCGATGGGAGCTAAAATAGTAAGGGAAGGAAGCGATCGCCTGCGCATCATTCCCGCCTACCAGCATACGGCCATTGACATCGAGACTCAGCCCTATCCCGGTTTCCCAACGGATATGCAGGCTCAGTTTATGGCTTTATTAGCTTTGAGCGACGGCAATAGCACCATTACAGAAACGGTATTTGAGAACCGTTTGGGTCATGTGGCAGAATTAAACCGCATGGGTGCCGATATCCGCGTCAAGGGAAATCACGCCATCATCCACGGAGTCGCGAGGTTGTCTGGGGCACCAATAGTAGGTAGCGATTTAAGGTCTTCTGCAGCTTTAGTATTGGCAGGTTTAGCTGCTGAGGGAGAAACTACTTTTCACGGCTTGCAGCATTTAGACCGAGGTTACGAGCAGTTGGAAGTTAAACTCCAAAAATTAGGTGCTAAATTGCAACGGATAACAAACGGCGTGCCCGTTAATACTTCCCCAGAAAATGTTTCTTTGCTGCGATAGAAATAAAACAGATTCTTAATTATTAATTAATAATCGCTTCTCATTTATAGCGATTATTAATTAGAAGTTAGGGTTGCGTTATTACAGGGCGACAGGGATTTTAAGCCAATTAAACTCCTATGGCTATACCCATCTCAAACTGAAATGATTAAAATAAAGAAGATCGGGTTAATTAATAGTTTAAATATATTGGAATTTTGGTTGACATGAATTTTTCCCAAACCCCCTTAATTGGTTTAAAGGCAGATTTCTTTCGCCACCCCTTAGACCTAGAAGCTACTAATACTCTCAAGCAGCTACCCGGTTTAGATTTGGTAATAAGGCAACTAATAGGGCATCTGGGAGAACAGTTTTTCTATATGGAAAATATTGCCTCTAGCGTCTTAATTGGGGAAAAACAATTACCAGAACTTTATGAGTTGTTTTTAAATGCTTGTAACGTTTTAGATTTAGAACCACCCCAACTTTATATTCGCCAAAATCCGGTGCCCAATGCTTATACCTTTGCGATGCGGGGCAAACAGCCTTTTATTGTGGTCCACACTTCCCTGATCGAATTGCTGACGCCGGAAGAGGTTCAGGCAGTAATCGGTCACGAACTGGGACATCTCAAGTGCGAACATGGGGTTTATTTGACTCTGGCTAATTTAATTGTTTTAGCAGCCGGACAAATATCGAATTGGGGTGCTATAATAGCTCAAGGTTTACAAAATCAGGTATTGGAGTGGGTCCGTTGCGCCGAGTTTACTTGCGATCGCGCTGCCCTACTTGCCACTCAAGACCCAAAAGTGGTAATATCTGTATTGATGAAACTGGCTGGAGGTTCTCCAACTTTGGCCCCAAAGTTAGATGTAAATGCCTTTTTAGATCAAGCCCGGGCTTACGATGATGTTAGCAATACGGAGTTGGGGGAAATGCTCCGAGAGGCTCAAACGGGTCAGCTAACCCATCCAGTGCCAGTTTTACGAGCGCGAGAAATTGACAAATGGGCCAGCAGTCAAAGTTATCAATCTTTGTTGCAAGGTTCGTCAGTTATGTGCAATAATGAAACAGAGGGAAAAGAAGCACCCAAGGGCGGGTGGCGAAATTGGTAGACGCACCACACTCAAAATGTGGCGGCTTCGGTCGTGGGGGTTCGAGTCCCCCCCTGCCCATTGTTTATTTATAAATAGCACGCTGGTTCGTAGTAATCGCTTTAGCGATTTAGATAGATAAATCGCTGGCAAGTTCGTAGTAATCGCTTTAGCGATTCATATTTATAAATAGCAAGCAAGTTCGTAGTAATCGCTTTAGCGATTCATATTTATAAATCGCAGGCTAGTTCGTAGTAATCGCTTTAGCGATTCATATTTATAAATCGCTAAAGCGATTACTACAAACGAGATTTATGGCTTTAGGGATTTATCTATCTAAATCCCTAAAGCGATTACTACAAACGAGATTTATGGCTTTAGGGATTTATCTATCTAAATCGCTAAAGCGATTACTACAAACGAGATTTATGGCTTTAGCGATTTATCTATCTAAATCGCAGGCTGGTTCGTAGTAATCGCTTTAGCGATTTATCTATCTAAATCGCTAAAGCGATTACTACAAACGAGATTTATGGCTTTAGCGATTCATATTTATAAATCGCTAAAGCGATTACTACAAACGAGATTTATGGCTTTAGCGATTTATCTATCTAAATCGCTAAAGCGATTACTACGAACGAGATTTATGGGTTCAGACACTACTTATGATTTTTTCAGATATTTGAGGTTAGTGAAATTGAGGTAAATTTTATGGCACAAAAATTAAAAAGGTGGGAGTCGCCGCGCCACCGAGGCCGAAATGTTAAAGGCAAAGGTGGTTCTGCAAGGGCGAGACAACTGAGGAAACAGCAACAAATGCTGAGGAAAAAGCTCAAACAAGAGAATATAGAAAAAAAGGGGAACTGCGGTTCCCCTTTTTTTTTTGATTTTGTTATTAGTCAGTTTGAATATTAGGACAAATAGTTTTGGCAATACTCCCAGGAGATGGTTCGTCTTGCCAAGCAAAGAGAATTTCTTTTAATTCTGCTTTGAGAGTTTTTAGCGCTTGAATTTGCTCGTTAATTTTTAGTAATTTAAGTTCGAGATGGTGTTTGACTTCCTGGCAGGGTAGCTCTCCGCGATCGCGAATTTGTAAAATCTCTCCAATTTCATTTAAACTAAAACCCAGAGATTGGGCCCGTTTAATAAAAGCAAGTCGATTAAATACCGACTCTCCAAACAGGCGATATCCTGCAGCCGATCGCTCTACGATCGGCGATAGCAGACCAATCTCTTCATAATAACGAATAGTTTTAATAGGCAAACCGCTGATGGCTGCTACTCTGCCAATTTTCAGAGATTTACCGGTTTGGGTTTGTTGCATGGAGTCCCATTAATAGGGAGTATTGTTATTAGATTTGCTCGTCATACGGAGTGGGGGACGAGAAGAACTGGGGGGCAGATATAATTCTGCTGGTGCTGGCTGTTCTGCTAGGGAACGCTGCACTAATAACCAACGTACGACGATCGCTATGCCTACCGTTCCCAGCCCGAGGCCAAATAATGACCAACTCGTACTCAGACCGCCGATCGCTGCATCCACAGCCCCAACGGTAACAGCAAAGCTGGTAATTGGTTCTTTACGATAAGGCGACCTCAAAAATCGAGTCCATAAAGCATTCATCACTGTTGTCTCTCTTCCCTATTTCTCTAAATATTTTAGACGGATTTTTCAAGCTAGATTCGGGATTGTTCCCCGGCAAACTTCACTTAAGCACTTAAGGAACGGGAAAACGGGAATTGGCTAGCTTCGCTGCTTACTTTATCCCATGGGCGGTCTAATTTCCCTTTATCCAAATTTAGCTCTTAGAGTTTCTACACTCTATTTTATTACTATTCCCAGTTCTGAGGGAGTTTAAGACAATACTTAAGTCAGACCCAACCAAGATAATAAACCCTGCCCTGTAAAATACTCGATGGCCAAAGCTATGATAAAACCAATCATTGCTGCGCGACCGTTGATACGTTCTGAATATTTATTAAAACCAAATTTGGGTTCGTCTAGGTTGGGAGTAACCGTTGGTTCTAGTTTTGCCATTGTCGCGATCGCCTCCTGAATTTGTTAATTTTTTTAGTGAGTTAAACTTGAAATTTAGATGGTATCGAGCTTCTCTAATTGGGCATGATACCATTTAGCTAATAGCTAATAAAGTTTCTGTGGATAAAAATGGTTGGGTCTCGATTTTAGCGAAACGCCCGTACCATTATCCTCAATTAATTGATTAAGTATCCTATTCTATCGCGCAAGTGTAAATATGTCAAATCAACCAGACTCTTCCTCGGCTTCATCAGCTAGAGAAAAAGTTGCCAAATATATGAGGCTTGGGGGTTGGGCCTGCTTTTGGAGTCAAATAGTGCTGGCGGTAATTTCGGCGCTGATCTTGCTGTTTGGCTTATTTTCCCTACCAAATAGTAAAGCGAATGCCGGTTCTGGAGGGGGTTTATTGTTTGCTGGGTTGGGACTTGCAGCCTTGGGTTTCAGTATTTATTTAGCATTTCGCTATCCCCAGTTGGCCAAAAAGCTGCAATCCCCCACGCCTTCTCTGCGACCGACTAAAGTAGATACCACCAAGCAAGTCAAGATGGCATTAATTTCTAATATGACGGGAATGTTGCTGACCTTGGTGGGGGCCGAAGCTCTTAACGGGATTTTATTGGCAAAATCTTTGTCCCAACCCCAAAGCTTGATCCAGACTACAGGTAATCTCAGGGACTTCATTCAACCGCTGGACATTTTTTTAGTATTGGGCAACACTCACACGATTGTGGCTCATTTTGTTGGTATTGCGGCTGCCCTCTTGCTGTTGAACCAAATACATAAATAACATCTGAATAATTAAAAGAACCAAGAATTTACTGTTTTTTGTCAGTTGTTAGTTGTCAGTTGGCAGTTGGCAGAAAAAGTCGGTTTGCACTCGCTTACTGGCTCACGATTTTGAGGCTGTCGATCGCTCATTATTCTCCGGTCGATCCCCCCCCGCCCCCCTTGTAAAGGGGGGAGCCAGAAGAAAAGATTTGATTTGTCTGGGGGACTTTGACATTTTCCGGCTCCCCCCTTTTTAAGGGGGGCTGGGGGGGATCGTAAGACCGTACCTCATAGATTCAAGAATCGCTATCTGAAAAAAGCGAAGAAGAAGCTGCTGCGGTGGCTCTTCTTCGCTTTTTTAATGTTTTGAGTGCGAGCGATCGCTATTTTTGAGTAGGAGTACTGGGGATGAGTTTTGCATAGAAGCTCTTCTGGGATGTTTTCGAGGTGGAGACCTGACATCCGGAATTGACATCAACGGATAGAAGAAATTATTAAGAGCGTTTGAACTAAATTAAAATAAGAGAAATTATGGAAATATCCGCAGCATCATCCTTTGCTATTGCCGGGCATCCAACTATAGAAACTGGAACTCATAGCAAGCGATCGCTATATACGAATATAGAAACCGAACTCCAAAGCAGCGAAGTCTATCAAAAAGTTTTGGCGAATTTAAAGACGATGTTAGGCGACGCTGGTGCGAAAGCGGACGGCTTTCTGGCGGCAGTCGGCAGAGAAGCTATTCAGTTAGCTTTAAAAAAATTTGCTAAAAAATATCGAAGCGAACTACAGGCAGTTGCTCAAACTAATATGTCTTCAGAATCTAATAATCCCGAAAAAGCCGAAGGGACTGACAATTCCCAAACTAAGGCTAAAGACGATGCCACTACTGCCGACAAAGCAGAACCAGAACAGTCCGCGCCCTTGCCGTCGGCGGATGTGGAGGCTCTCTCCAAAGCACGAGATGGAGAAAAAGCTCCCGAAACTGAGACGGAATTAGACAGTACGGATAATAATTCTAATACTGTCGAGTCTAGCTCTAGTTCCAGCGAAGAGAAGAAGGAGAAAGTTGAGGAAGTCAAGAAGGGTTCTTCTGGAGGTTCCCCCAAGAAGAACCAGAAGAAGAAAAAGAAAAAACTAACTAAAGCGGAAAAGGCTGCCTTGGAAAAAGCGTCTAAGCGTAAGGAAATCCTACAAGAAATAGGTCAAGAACTGCGCAAAGCAAGAGTGGCGCGCTGTTTGTCTCTCAAACAAGTTCACGCTCAAACTTTAGTGCCGCTGAATCATCTCGACGCTATAGAGAAAGGAAATGTCGAAAAGTTGCCAGAGGATATTTACGTTCGCGGCTTTATCTATCGACTGGCAGATGCTTTAGGTTTGGATGGTCGAGCTATGGTAGCGAGATTACCAGATTCCGACCCCCTTCAAGGGATGACTCCTTCCTGGTCCGGGGTCGGTAAGAGTTCTGGTCCTGGTTTTGAGTTGCGTCCGTTACATTTGTATGTCGGTTATACTGCTTTAATGGCTGGTGCCGTTGGGGGGCTGACTGCGGTAACGCAGCACTCGAACCCTGGGGCGCAGTTCGTGCCAGAAGTTCCAGATGGAACGACGGAGGCGATCGCTCGGTCGGACCGAGGTACGGAAGTTACGGCTACACCGGGTTTGCGCTCTACTGCTAGGGGTATTGTGGTTGGTTCTGATATTGCTCCCCCAGAGATGATGAATTGATTTTGCGCAGTAGCGATCGGCGACAGGCAAGATGCCTGTCCTACGGGGGACAGCCCAGAAACCCTGTTTTTAACAACAATACCAACGCCGGCGCTTATGTAGGTTGGGTGGAGCGATAGCGCAACCCAACATCTTCGTAGCAAATCCAACGATTTTGTTGGGTTACGCTACGCTCCACCCAACCTACATAAGCTAAAGCAGCGACAGGCAAGATGCCTGTCCTACGGGGGACAGCCCAGAAACCCGGTTTTTAACAAAAACCGGGTTTCTTTATTTTTGCGACAGGCAAGATGCCTGTCCTACGAATTTGGGGAGCGACAGGCAAGATGCCTGTCCTACGGGCGTTAATTGTTAATTGTTTCGCGGGCTAACTCTGCCGCTTCCAGGACCGATCGCCCGGACACATCTACTTTATGAACAGAATTCTGTCGCTGTTGCAAACCGTAACTATAGGTTTTGTCGTAATAGTGGAGAACTAGATCGAAAGCTGCCGAGTGTTTCCCTTCTTTCAACAAACTAACCGCTTCCTGAGTTCGCAAACCGCCCAAACGCTTGCGGATCCTTTCTGTGGCGGCGATTAGTTCGTCGAGTTCCGCTTTGCCGTAAACATCGACGATCGCTTTTAATCTCTCTTCCCGAGTTCTAACTACTTCTACTACTGGGGCCTCTTCCATCTGTTGAAAAAGCTCTTCTGGGAGCCGGCAAGTTCCGATCCGCTTGCTCTCTGCTTCGATCCATAGAGGGCGATCGCGCTCGAACCCCGCCCACTCCATCGCTATTAAGTTCCAGAATTGCTCGTTAGTCGGTTGGGCCCCCAACCCCAAGGCTCCATAACTGCTGCCGCGATGGTTGGCGAGTCCTTCTAAATCTAAAACTTGTTCTCCCAAACCGGCTAAGGCTGTCAAAATATCGGTTTTCCCCGAACCGGTCATGCCGCCGAGAAGAATAATCTTTTGCGCTACGGAAAAGAGCGATCGCCCCCATTGCCGAAAACTTTTATAACCTCCAACCAGTAGAGAAACGTTGAAGCCGGCCATCTCCAAAACCCAAGCTACGGCACCGCTGCGCATTCCTCCCCGCCAACAGTAGAGGCGAACCGAGCGATCGCTGGCTATAGTTTTAGCGCGGGCGATAAAATCGGCAAATTTCGGACCGGCGATCGCGAAACCCAACTCCACAGCCTCGTTTCGCCCTTCCTGTTTGTAACAAGTACCTACCATAGCCCGCTCCTCATCGCTAAATAAAGGAAAACTGACCGCACCAGGAACGTGTCCTTCGGCGTATTCGGCGGGACTTCTAACGTCTAGGAGGACTCCTGGAGCGTTTAAAAAATCGTCAGCATTTAAAGATTTTGGCATAAATAATCGCAACAAATTTACCGTTTCCGTAGGACAGGCGTCTCGCCTGTCAGGCTGTCTCGCCTGTCAAAGCCTCCGTTTCCGTAGGACAGGCGTCTCGCCTGTCAGGCTGTCTCGCCTGTCAAAGCCTCCGTTTCCGTAGGACAGGCGTCTCGCCTGTCAAAGCGTCTCGCCTGTCAAAGCGTCTCGCACTCGCGCTCCACCCTGCCATTCTATTTAATCATAACCGATAACGCTCCATCATTAACAATTTTTCCCATAATTCCACTATAAGTACCTGTGCAAAATTAATTTGACATCTGGAACAGGCGAGACGCCTGTTCTACGGGCAAATCTGGGGTCTAAATATTTTTACCTACCTACTTAAAGCGCGACCTCCACTGGGGCTGACTTGACAAAATCTGTTATGTATTTTAAAATCGACTCAAGGAGGTAAATCGATTATGAAAACCCTTAACATCTCAATCCCCGAATCAACGCAAGAGTTTGTTAACCAGCAAATTAGCTCCTATCGATGACAGGCAAGATGCCTGTCCTACGCAGCGAATACATCTTGCATTTGATAAACCGACACCAGCAGCAAATGACCGAATTAGAAACTATCTTATTGGAAGGCATCAATAGCGGTCCGCCCATTGATGTTACAGAAAGTTGGTGGGAAGAAAAACGCAGTATGCTTGTAAAAAAAAATTCAGCGACGAAGACAGATGACACGAAAACAACCAGTCCAATAATAATTCGACCTCACCAATTGAATAATTATTAATTGTTAATTGTTAATTGTTAATTGTTAATTGTTCTCCTCTAATATGTTCTTCGCCACTTTACCTAAATAAATACTAATTCCTACGGTGGCTAACAAACCAATACCATGCATCGACCATTTAACTAATTGGGTTTCCAAATTAACGGGCTGTTCTGCGGTTCCTATTAAGGCTATGTCCCCGGCTAAAGCACCTAAATAAACATACATCACGGTTCCGGGAATCATTCCTAACGAACCTAAAATATAATCTTTTAAACTGACTCGCATTACGCCAAAAGCGTAATTTAATAGGTTAA
>JAXHVR010000072.1:0-15457 GCA_034189005.1 Cyanobacteriota bacterium
CGATTGAATGTTCGTAGTAATCGCTTTAGCGATTGAATGTTCGTAGTAATCGCTTTAGCGATTGAATGTTCGTAGTAATCGCTTTAGCGATTGAATGTTCGTAGTAATCGCTTTAGCGATTGAATGTTCGTAGCGATCGCTTTAGCGATTTAACGTTCGTAGTAATCGCTTTAGCGATTGAATGTTCGTAGTAATCGCTTTAGCGATTGAATGTTCGTAGTAATCGCTTTAGCGATTGAATGTTCGTAGTAATCGCTCTTCACGATAGGAAACAAGTCGGATATAAATCGCTAAAGCGATTACTACAAGCCAAATTGGGAGGGTTCGCGATCGCGGACCCTCCCACTATTTTTTTGTTTGCTTGTAGCAGCTATCAAAACTGGCCACCCATCGAGGAAACTCTACCGCAAGAGGGTTTTTGGCCCGGGGCCTTTCCCAAATCGGCAAAAATACTTCACAATAACTGAAGAAGGTTCTAATAGGAGTTGGCCATGAAATTGTTACATACGATGATTAGGGTAAAAAACCTCGAAGAGTCCCTCAAATTCTACTGCGACCTTCTGGGAATGAAGCTCTTGCGGCAAAAAGACTACCCCGGCGGCGAATTTACCCTCGCCTTCGTCGGCTATGGCGACGAGTCCGACCATACCGTAATCGAACTTACCTACAATTGGGGCGTCGGCGAATATGAAATGGGCGACGCCTTCGGTCATATTGCCATTGGCGTTGCAGACATTTACAAAACCTGCGACGGAATCAAGGCCCGAGGCGGCAAAGTCAGCCGCGAACCAGGCCCCATGAAACACGGCACCACAGTTATTGCTTTTGTTGAAGACCCAAACGGTTATAAAGTAGAGTTGATCGAAATGAAGACCGAGGGAAATAAAACCGAAAAGGAAGTAGCGGCAGCCGCTAATTAATAGTCGCCGTGGGACAGGCACTAGAATATAATTTGCCTGTCGGTAGTGCTAAAGATGTAGTGAAAGTTTGTAGTAATCGCTTTAGCGATTGATATAGATAAATCGCTAAAGCGATTACTACAAACTTGATTTTAGCCTTAAAACACTACTTGCGACCCACTACCTACCAGTCTTCCTAATTTCAAAAACGACCCGTGGGAAAAAACCCGGTTTCTAAAATTAAAAATTAAAATAACTAAATCTAAAACCTAAGATCCTACAAATGCAGCCAACAGATCCGAGCAAATTTACAGAACAAGCCTGGGATGGAATTGTAAAATCCCAAGATATCGCCCGTAACTATCAAAACCAACAACTAGAAGTAGAACATCTAATCGTATCTCTCCTAGAACAGGAAGGCATGGCTAGCAAAATCCTCGATCGCGCGGGAGTTGACACGCCGAAGCTAAAACAACAACTAGAAGCCTTCGCCAAACGCCAGCCGAAAGTCGCCAACATAGAACACCTATATCTAGGTCGCGGTCTGGAAGTAATGCTGGACCTCGCCGAAGCAATCAGAGAAGACTGGGAAGATAAATATATCGCAGTAGAACATCTGCTTCTCGCCTTCTGGGAAGACAAACGCATCGGCAGCAAACTCCTCGGCGACGGCGACAAACCTACTACCCCGCAAAGGCCGGGGTTCGAGCGTCCGCGATCGCCGATACTAGAGCGCGAACAGCTAGAAGCCGCCATCAAAGCAGTACGCGGGCGAGCCAAAGTCCAAGACCAAAACCCAGAAGCCAACTACGACGCGCTCTCCAGATATGGGCGCGACCTCACAGAACAGGCAAAAGCAGGCAAACTAGACCCCGTTATCGGACGAGACGAAGAAATCCGGCGGGTCATAAGCTGTCTGTCTCGCCGCACCAAAAACAATCCAGTCCTCATCGGCGAACCGGGAGTAGGCAAAACAGCGATCGCCGAAGCCCTCGCCCAACGGATCGTCAACGGCGACGTTCCCGAATCTCTCAAAAACCGCCAACTCATCGGTCTCGACATGGGCAGCCTCATCGCTGGAGCCAAGTTTAGAGGAGAATTTGAAGAACGGTTGCGCTCCGTCCTGCGAGAGGTAACCAATTCCGACGGTCAAATAGTTCTCTTCATCGACGAACTCCATACCGTCGTCGGTACCGGTACCGGAGGGGCAACTGGTTCGGGGATGGATGCGGGGAATCTGCTCAAACCCATGCTCGCCCGAGGCGAACTTCGCTGCATCGGCGCTACCACTCTCGATGAATATCGCAAAAATATCGAAAAAGATGCCGCCCTCGATCGCCGCTTCCAGCAAATTTATGTCGGTCAACCAACCGTAACCGATACTATTTCAATATTGCGCGGGCTAAAAGATCGCTACGAAGCTCACCACGGCGTTAAGATAACTGATGCGGCCTTGGTAGCTGCAGCCATGCTTTCCCATCGTTATATTAGCGATCGCTTCCTCCCAGACAAGGCCATCGACCTGGTAGATGAGGCCGCCGCCCAATTAAAAATGGAAATTACTTCTAAACCGGTGGAGTTGGAAGCGATCGACCGCAGGATGATGCAGCTAGAAATGGAAAAGCTCTCCCTAGAAGGAGAATTGCAAGGAGGCAGTTACGGCGCAACAGACGAAGAGTCCGCCCCCACTCCCTCAGTCTCCTCCCCCGCTTTGGAAAGAATTACCAGCGAAATCGCAGTTCTCAAAGAGAAACAAGAGCAGTTTTCTTCCCAGTGGCAGCGAGAGAAGCAGCTTTTGGATGCAATTAAAAATGTAAAGGCAGAAGAAGAAAAACTGCGGGTGCAGATCGAACAGGCAGAACGAGATTACGACCTCAACAAAGCCGCCCAGTTGAAATATGGAATGCTCGAAAAGTTACATCGAGAGTTGGAGGCAAGAGAAGCAGAACTGTTAAAAGCCCAAACTCAAGGCTCTTCCCTCTTGCGCGAACAAGTAACCGATGGGGATATAGCGACCATCGTTGCTAAATGGACCGGCATTCCCGTAAATCGGTTATTGGAGTCGGAACGCCAGAAACTCCTACAATTGGAAAAACACCTCCACCAGCGAGTTATCGGCCAGTCGGAGGCGGTGGCTGCGGTGGCTGCGGCCATACGTCGCGCCCGGGCGGGCATGAAAGACCCGGGCAAACCCATCGGCTCTTTCCTCTTTATGGGTCCGACCGGCGTGGGTAAAACTGAGTTAGCACGAGCTTTGGCGCAGTTTTTGTTCGACAGCGAGGACGCTCTGGTGCGCATCGATATGTCGGAGTATATGGAGAAACACGCTGTCTCGCGACTGGTGGGGGCTCCTCCTGGATATGTGGGGTACGACCAAGGGGGGCAGCTATCGGAGACCATTCGCCGCCATCCTTATTCTGTGATTTTGTTTGACGAGGTGGAGAAGGCTCACCCAGATGTGTTTAATATTTTGTTGCAGGTTTTGGACGATGGCAGAATTACTGATTCCCAGGGGCGGGCGATCGATTTTAAAAATACTGTTATCGTGATGACTAGCAATATTGGCAGCGAGTATATTTTGGAGATGGCGGGGGATGATGGGAACTACGATAAGATGCACGATCGCGTCATGGATGCTTTGCGATCGCATTTTCGACCGGAGTTTCTAAACCGCGTTGACGATAAAATTGTCTTCCACACGTTGCAGAAGAGCGAGTTGCGGCAAATTGTCGAAATTCAGGTTAAGCGCATCGAGAAGTTGCTCTCGGAACAAAAAATTAGTTTGGAACTCTCCCCGGCAATTTTGGATTATATTGCCGATGTCGGTTACGATCCGGTTTATGGCGCTCGACCTCTCAAGCGCGCTATTCAAAGAATCTTGGAAAATCCTCTGGCGACTAAGATTCTGGAAAATGAGTTTGTCGAGGGAGATACTATTTTTATCGATTATGTCGATGATACTGTAGAGTTTAAAAATGAAAGTAAGAAGGATAAAGTCAAACTAGCACCGACTGTATTGGCTAAAGCTTAAGCCCATACAAGCGATCGAGCAGCTCGAAGCTTTGTTGCGCGTCCCGGTCTGGGCAGATGTCGATAAATCTCTAATGCTAGGGCGCTCTCTATCTGATAGATGTCAAACTCTAGTAACGAAAAAAAGTTTGATATACTATTAATGCAGGCAATAGTTAGTAGTCAAGCTAACCCCAAACATATATGGAATCAATAGCATACCAAGAGCTTGCCCTTACCTGGGAAGCCGCAACAGGATTAGAATCTTTCGAGCTCGTTGACTGGAAAAAGCTGTCCGCCCAAGGCTTCATACGGTTTTTATGCCTTTGCGTCACACTTTCAGTATTGACAATAGCTGAAGCCTCTTTAGCACAGGGTTTAACCGGCTTCCCCGTCGTCCAAGGCCAAACTTTTTCTGGGGGCACAACAATTCCACTACCCCCCAAAGGCTTTTTTGAACGTGGAGACAGAAGCTTTGCCGTAGCGGCAGTCCAACAATTGTTACAAAACCAGGGCTATTTTCAGACTACTCCCACTGGCTTCTACGGTCCCATAACTGAAGATGCCGTTCGACGCTTTCAAGGCGATCGAAGAATTACAGCCAACGGTCTAGTGGGGCCTACTACTCTATCCTATTTATTGGGTTTGGTTCCCACGACCCAATTTTCCACGACCCAATTTCCCACGACCCAATTTCCCACGACCCCATCTCCCATTCCGCCTTTGCCCGCGTCTAACGCCATACTCTCTTTTGGCGACTTCTCTCCAGAGGTCGGAAGGGTTCAGCAAAGGTTAAAAGATTTGGGGTATTACTTTGGGTTTGTTAATAATTTTTTTGACGCCAATACTCAGCAAGCCGTTATTCGCTTCCAGCAAGAGCGCAACATTACTCCTACCGGTCGGGTAGGACCGACTACTAGCGCGTTTTTGTTTTCTTCCCCCGGACCTTCACCCCTGCCTCCTTCCCCCGGGGCCCTACCAGTAGGACTAGCACCGGGCGCTCGCGGTCTTCCGGTGAGAGTGCTTCAGGGTTTTTTAAACAGGTTAGGCTATGGGGCAGGTTCGGTTGACGGGGTTTTTGGCTCCACCACCCAACTAGCTGTAACGCGACTCCAGCAGGATTTGGGAGTAATACCTACAGGGGCGATCGGCGAAGATACCCTTTTTGCTTTAAGAAATTATCTCAACTTGACCCAACTAGGTTCTACTCAGAATTATTTAGGAGTCTCCTCGGTGGGTTCTACCCAGAATTATCCAAGGGTTGCCCAACAGGGTTATAGGGTTAGCGGGACTTTTGCCAACGATCGCTCTCGGATTTTACAGTTGCAAAGGCGACTGAACTTACAGGGGCTTTATTCTGGACCCTTCGATGGGATTTATAACTCTCAAATGCAGCAAGCGATCGCCAGAGCGAGGCAGCTATATGGCATTAGTGCCGCAGATATTTTGTTTCAACCCTAGGGACTTCCAAAAATTCTTCTCTCCTTGAATACTATTGTATTCTTGGGTGGAGGTTCGCGTTCGCGCAACCTACGGAAGAATTATTTATTTGGGTACCCCTTAATTGCTTTCCTGACTATCCTCCTCCTTGAGAGGAGCGGTGCTTTCCGACGGTTGGGACTCGCTGGCGATCGCTCTGGGACAAGACCAATTGCTAGAAACTAGCGATGGCCAGCCCATCCGTAAAGCTTCGTGACAAATAGTATGAATCGTTAATTGGCAATCTAGGAGGTGCAATGCCGATTTTTCAGCCTGTTTGAGACCAATTTTTAAAATTGAATCGTTTTTAAATTCGATAGTTTTATTGCACTGAACGCAAACTAGATGATGGTGGTGATGGGGATATGGCTGATTTAGTTCGTAATGTTTGTGTCCTTCTGCTAGTTCTAATTCTCTGAGGATTCCCATCCTTGCCATTAGCTTTAAAGTTCGGTAAATTGTGGAGAGACTGATGTTTTCTCCTCGATTTTCTAGAACTTTAAAGAGGTCTTCTGCGCTGAGATGGTTGCCGTCGGGAAGATTCTGAAAGACGTGTAGAATTGTTTCCCGTTGGGGAGTCATTCGCCAGCCTTTCTCGTTTAACTCTGCTTTGAATGCAGTCGGTGTGTAAAGAGCCACGGTTTTTTTCAAATATCTACACTTATTGACAATGATACACAATTTTCCACGCCATTGTCAACTAAATAGCTAATTGAGAATTAATTCTTATAAGAGACTCGTGCAGGGTGCATCGCCCGAGTCAAGAAAGCCAAACCATTATTGCTTTTAGGCAACAGGAGCGTAGTGCTAATTGCTACAGGGAAAGGGGATTCTTAGTGGAAATAAACAGCAATTAACTTCATAGTCCCTTGTAGGTAGCGCGCGTGTGAAACGCAACCCAACAGGTATGTTATTAAATACCAAGTCCCTAAGCAGAATAGGAAAAACGAACCCCTCAACGGTAAGCTGCTATACATTTAATTTGCGCGAAATAAGTTAAAGGTCGATCGCTCTTCAGTGGAGAGTCATTCCTAAGGAATGCAAATTAAATGTGCAATAGCTTATGATTCCGCTTCTAGGTCATAGACTCCAAATAATCGCGCACTTGATTGCGGCGCTTGGGTTGGCGCAACTTTTGAAGACCTTTAGCTTCGATTTGACGAACCCGCTCTCGGGACAACTTCAGAGCTTTACCGATTTCTGACAAAGAGTAAGCATGGCCATCCATCAAACCATATCGCATAGAAATTACTGCCCTCTCCCGACCGCTCAAATCTGCTAAAATTCCTTGCAATGCCTTGATTAAGGACTCTCGCATCAACAGTTGTTCGGGGGAATCTTCTTCCGTTTCTAGTAAATCGCCCAACTCTGTATCTTTGTCCGTACCCACCTTAGTTTCCAAAGAAATAGACCGAGGCACCTTTAACAAAACCTCCCGCACTTGTTCGTTAGTCATTTCTAACTCGGCGGCGACGTCGTCAAGAGTTGCCGTTCGGCCTTTTTCTTGAGATATTTTACGTTGGGCTTTTTTAATTTTGTTGAGTTTTTCCGTGATGTGGACTGGGAGGCGAATAGTGCGACTTTGGGTAGCGATCGCTCGGGTGATGCCCTGACGGATCCACCAGTAAGCATAAGTGCTGAAGCGATATCCCCGAGTGGGGTCAAATTTCTCAACTGCCCTTTCTAGTCCCAGAGTTCCTTCTTGGATTAAATCCAACAATTCCAAACCGCGATTCTGATACTTTTTCGCCACCGACACCACCAAGCGCAGGTTGGCATTGATCATCAGATTCTTAGCATCTATTCCCTCAGCTTGAATATTTTCTAACTCCTCAATTGACAAACCAGCCAACTGAGCCCAATGCTTTTTTCCTTCAGCCATTGTCGGCTTTAAGTCCGACAAGGTTACACCTGCTGTATCCGCCCACTTTTCCAGGGAAGGGCGATGCCCCAATTTGGCTGCCATCTGGTCCCGAACTTCTACTAAACGGAGATAACCTTTAAGAGGCCCTTCATCTCGTTCGGCAGCTTCACTCCGCAATTCTAGTAATTGTATGTAGCGTTGGACTTTCTGGGCTTCGCTTATTTCCTTATCTCGTCCCAACAGATCCACGCGGCCGATTTCCTGAAGGTACAAACGTACTAAATCCGTTGTGTTACGATTGACGTTTTTCTGTTTTTTGGCTTTTTCTGTCTCTTCTTCCAAGTCCATCAGTTCGGCGACGGCGGGTTCGACAAGGTCGTCAATGACTTCTGTTTGCAAGCTCGCTCCTTGCTGTTCTTCTTCGGAAGAAACTTCAGAATCGTAAGAAATTACTGGTATAACGCTCATCTCACTAGCTCCGGGTAACAAAAGGTTGCACTGTTTAACAAACCGTGCGTAATAGGCCCATTTTTCTGAGACTAGGCATCAAAATCCTAGTTCTTTTCCTTATTGCCTTCAGTTGACCTTGATGCTTTTAGCCTATGGCCCCGTTTTGAATGTTGGCCTAAACTAGCACTGATTAGCTTGCTTCGCATCTGATGGTCCGCCGAACGGTCATAAGGACATCTCTTTTGGGCTTAGTGTCTAGTATATGGAGATCTATTACCCCAAAAAGTGACGTTTATCAGAATGTCTATTAATCTTCATCACCCTGAAGGGGTGTTCCCGATCGCATTGAAATCTCGTGATTTCATCCTGCTATAGATAGAGCTTTTTAGCAATCTTCTTTTTTTACTTGCTACAATTAGACAGAGAAAAAAACCTTTATAAATAAGCTTTAGAGAACTAGATAGTGTAGCTTTTTATCCGTTCTTTGAAAAAAGTTTGTTTTCCTGCCATCGGATTATCCAGTAACTAACTCACCCTCAAAGTGCGATCGCGATCGCATCATTCGTGCGATCGCGACCGATTGCTGAGGAACTGGACTATCGCCCATACATATCGATTATGGGGGCGATCGCCCGCTGCTAGTCCCAGTCCCCTTTTCCTTATCCTTCGGGCCTTGGATAGCGTTCCATCAAGCCCCTAACCTGTTCCGCATGATAAGAACTGCGAGTCAAGGGAGAAGCAACCACTTGTAAAAATCCCAAAGACTCCCCAAACTCTTTCCAGGCCTCAAACTGTTCGGGCCTGACAAAATCCACCAAAGGTAAATGCTTGGGACTAGGTTGCAGGTATTGTCCGACGGTCAAGATATCGCAATCTACTCCTCGCAAGTCCCTCATTACCTCTCGCACTTCCTCATCCGTTTCCCCCAGTCCCACCATAATTCCCGATTTGGTGTAAACTCCCGGGGCTAACTCCCGGGCCTTTTTTAATAATTCCAGAGTGCGATCGTAATCCCCCTGGGGCCTCGTCCGTGGATACAATCGCCTAATAGTTTCCGTATTGTGATTTAGTACCTCTGGCTTCGCATTAAGAATTGTTTCTAAAGCTTGCCAATTCCCACACATATCTGGTATCAAAACCTCTATTGTTGTCTCTGGCGAAACCTCGCGCACTGCCGAGATACAAAGGACAAACTGAGACGCGCCCCCATCGGGCAAATCGTCCCGATTAACAGAAGTAATTACGACATGATTCAATTTCATTCGGCGCACTGCCTCTGCCAGTCTTTGCGGTTCGCTTGGATCTAGCGCTTGAGGCTTTTTCTCAAAATCAATATCGCAATAGGGACAAGCACGAGTGCAGGCCGGTCCCATGATTAAGAATGTAGCAGTGCCCGCGTTGAAGCACTCGCCGATATTAGGACAGGATGCCTCCTCGCAAACTGTATTCAGGGCCAAGTCGCGCAGGATGCCCTTGATGTTACCAACCCGCTCCCATTGAGGTGCCTTTACTCGCAACCAGTCTGGTTTTACTACCACTGTTAGCTAGACTCAAATTTTTTTAATTTTGCCAAAATCTGCCGATCGCTTCCCCCAGACTTTATCTCGTTTCAGCAAAAGTGAAATTTTTTGGGGGAAAGGAGCGGCGATCGGGATGACAGGATTTGAACCTGCGACCCCCTCGTCCCGAACGAGGTGCGCTACCAAGCTGCGCTACATCCCGGTTTAAACAATACTCCTACCATCCTATCACATTCTTAATGGAATTTGGCAAGTAGTATGGCAAACTTTTTTCTCGGCCATTTCCTTTTTCCAGTCCCGCTCAATTTTGACTGGCCAAAGAACCCGAACCCGTAGCGGCTAAATCTTTAGTATCTGGAGAGTCGCTCAAACTATCTAATATCTCTAAAACTTCCCGTTCAAAAGTTACTTTAGCCCGATTAGTTTTACCGCCGAGATAAATCTTATCTCCATTTTTCAACGCCCAAATTTGCGAGTGGGAAACATAACTCATCAAGACGCTAACCATCAACAAACCAAATCCTAAATAAACAAGAGGAATGCCAGGATCGGACTTAATTTGTAAACCAGTCTGCCCGATTAATTCATCCACAAATAAAGTCACGCCATTAACTTCTGTTGACATTCCCTCTCTTACAGTGGAGGTTAGTTGACCTTTCGGATCGTAAACTAATAAAGTTCCTTGTAAATCTGTCGCTAATAAAGAAACTCCCTCGCTAAAATCTGGTTTAGTAGGGATCCAAGTTCCCCAAATCCTACCTTGACCGCGAGTATCTAATTGAGCCATTGGTAATTGCAGCACCGGGCTTTTATTGACGCGCACTCGCACTCCAGCGATGGCCCAATCTGCTTGATACATAGTCACGCCGCCATATTTTAAAGGTTTGTTCACATAAATAGTTTGGCGATCGACTTCTTCTCCCGTCTTATCCAATACCGACAAATCGGAGTAAAATTGGTCTATGTTTCCATCAGGCAAATAATCTATCCAGAAGCGATTAACTTTTACTGAGAAATCTTTCGGAAATTGCCACTTGGAAAAAGGTCCGGCAGTAACGAGATTGGTTATTTGAAAAGTATTACCGCTGGGCACTATTTCCTGAGCCATAAATCCTGTCAAAGTCCCTACTATAGAGCCTGCCAAAATAATTAACATACTGGCATGAACTATAATCGGACCTATTTTGCCAACTATGCCTTTACGAGCATAAAGTTTGTCTCCTTCCTTAAATATTTTATAGCGGCGTTGCTGCAATATTTGTTCTAATTTTTCTGAATAATTTAACGAACCAGTTTCTATTTCCGCGCTTAACGCTAATTTTTCAAACTGCTTGGGTTTGTCGTAAAATTTCCAGCGGCGAGCAGCTTTTAATGCCGGCAGTTGTCTGGTAAAGGTACAGGCAGTTAAGCTAGAGCCAAATAAAATTAAGATTGACAAAAACCACCAAGTACCATAGACGCGGTCTAACCCTAAAAGAATAATAAATTTCCAAGTTACAAAGCCAAATAATGCTGGACTTTCTGGATAGTTTTCTTGATAGAATGCTATGGATTGACCCTGTTCTATTACGGTGCCGGAGATGCTGAATACCGCTATTATTAATAATAGAGCGATCGCCAGACGTAAATCCGCTAAAATAGGCAATATTTCCCGTCGGAATGTCTTCTGGATACCATCCCAAGCCCCAGATATTTTTGATAAAAATAAAATTCGATAAACCATCTAATTAATTGTTAGTTGTTAGGAATGAACGTAGAACAGGCGTCTCGCCTGTTAGTATTTAGCTTAACTAACACCAATAACACAGCTTCCTTGCATCACTTAGTTATTAGCTTTATTCAAAATTGAGATACACCAATTGCCATCAACCAACGGGAATCAATCTAAAAACAAGAGAAAAAACACCAAATCCCACTAATAAAGCGCCGCTAGTCGGTGTAATCCAAGCAGACCACTGTCGCATTTCTAATAACTTTTTAATACTAGCAGTAAAAGTTCCAGCTAGGATCAAAGGAGCGACATAACCGCTAGCATAAGCTAGGAGTAAAACACCACCTAGAATTGTATCGCCAGTGGTAGAAACCCAAGCTAGTAAAGTTGCTAATACCGGAGTGCTGCAAGGAGATGCCACCAAACCGAATGTTAAGCCTAATAAATAGGATCGGACTCCTTTTGGTAAGTCCCCAGATATCCAACCCATGCTGTCAAAGGATGGCATGGTCAGCGGGAGAGCTTCTAAGAGGTTAAGGCCCATGAGGATGGCAATGATACTGACAACTACGGGCAAACCTATTCCTATTTGACCGTAAACTCGTCCGATGTATGATGCTACGATGCCTAATCCAGCAAGGGTTGTAGCTAATCCCAGAGAAAACCAGGCAGACTGGGCCGCTGCCTGGAGGCGAGTTTGGGCCTCGTAGCCGCCAATGTAGCCGATGGTAATAGGAAGCATGGACAGCATGCAAGGAGTAAGGCTGGTTAGCAAGCCAGCGGCAAAGATAACCCCAATACTTAGCCAGCTTAGGTGGGTGAGTTGGCTGGCCACCAGATTATTGGCAAATTGTGCTATTTCGTAGAGAAAAGTTTGGATAGTTTCCATCTGTTCGACTGGGTACGTTTTTTGTCGCTAAAGAAGTATTTTATAGCAATCCTAAATGGATTATGAAAAATTAGGGGGCCAGAAACCCGGTTTCTGAAACAATACTTTCGCCAAAAAGAAAAAATGCCATTCGTAGGTTGGGTGGAGCGCCCCGCGTAACCCAACAAAATCGTTGGATTGTGCTCCCGTTGATGTTGGGTTGCGCTACCGCTCCACCCAACCTACGAGATGCAGGGCGAAGGTATTGTCAAAGAAACCGGGTTTGTCTTCAATATCGCGAACGATCTACGGCTTGCTATATCGGATTTACAGTCGTCAACTGGCCAAAAACAACATAAAAAGGATGTTTTATGGCCAAAAATCCTGTTTTTGGAAATTTTTTTTCCAGTTTGACATTGATATGAGAAACGGTTATACTGAAATTCAGACGTGAAAGTATAAGAATATGGCCACTGTCAAAACTGCTATTTCATTGCAAGAGACACTCTTCGAACAAGCGGAGCTTCTCGCGGCCGAAATGAACGTATCGCGAAGTCGCTTAATAGCGATCGCTCTTGAGGAATTTATCCGTCGCCATCATAATCGGCAATTACTAGAAAAAATCAACGCTGCTTATGGAGATATCCCGGCAGCAACAGAAGAACCAAATCCTCTGGATGGTATGACTCAAAATCATAAAAGTATTGTAGAAGGAGAATGGTAATTAATCAAGGCGATATTTTCTGGATTAAATTCAAAGAACCATTAGGTTCCCAACAACTTAATCGACATCCTCATGTTGTCGTCCAAAACAATGTTTTTAATTCGAGCAAAATTAACTCTGTTGTGGTTTGTGCTTTGAGTTATAACACCAAACTAGCAGCAGTCCCGGGGAATGTTTTTTTAGGAACGGGAGAATCTAATTTAGCGGTGGAAAGTGTTGTTAATACTTCGCAGATTTTTACAGTACATAAAAATCAGTTAGAGGAAAAAATTGCTACCCTTTCACCAGGGCAAGTTCAGAAAATAGTTGAGGGAGTTAAGCTGCTTTTAACTCCCAATGAAGTTGAATAATAGAGGCGATCGCTTCTTGAGTTGAAAGTTATAAATTCAGAATTAATCCTCTAGAGTTAAAGGTCAAAAGTCTAAAATTCTTAGGTAAAGTTCCTTCCTAATTCTAAGCCATAGTTTGATAATTATTAATTGATTTATAATTACCTCGTTCGGCACTTTTGACTTTTTTATTATTTAGCAAACAGAGCGATCGCTCTGTTTTTTTATTCCTATTTTTTTCCTTCTTAAGAATAAGTACCCGTGCCAAATTAATTAGACATATTGAACAGGCGAGACGCCTGTTCTACGGGGGTTGGGAGAAATAATTGTATGTAAATATTTTTCCATGACTACTTAAATGGATCGTTGCGAACTTCCTCCACAGTAACCAGCCCCCAACTACCAAGCAACAATTATAGCATTTATCGCGCTCGGTGAAGTACATCGAGCGATCCCCCCCAGCCCCCCTTGAGAAGGGGGGAGCCGGAACAGTTCGCTCGTCCCCCGTAGATGAAAAGCTTCTTCCTCTGGCCTCCCCCTTTTTAAGGGGGACGGGAGGGGGATCCACAGGGGGACCAACGGAGTAGCCGTCTATGTGTACCTCATGGATTCAATAATTGCTATAACTATTCTTTAATCGAACCATCGGGCATAACTGCCCCTTCCAAAAGCACTCCTGTTAAGTTAGTATCGTTAATCTTGGCACCTTGAAGATTTGCTTTCCTCATATTAGTTATCTTTTTATAGCTTCTCAAAAAGAAGCCGTGAAAATCAGTCCCAGTTAAATTAGTATCGGCTAAGTTAGCGTATTCTAAATCGGCACCGTGAAAACTGGCATCGCTTAAATTGGCTTCCACCAAATTAGCCCCCCATAGTCTTGCTTCTAAGAAATTGGCATCTTTCAAATTGGCGCGACTCAAATTTGCTAAAGTAAGATCGGCTTCCCACAAACGAGCGCCGCTTAAGTCTGCTGCGGTTAAGTTTGCTTTATTGATATTGGCTTGAAACAAACTAGCATTAGTTAAATCCGCTTCCGTTAAATCTGCTCCTGAAAGGTCGGCATTATTTAATTGGGCATCCCGCAAATCTGCTCCTCTTAAATCTGCTCCCGAGAGGTTAACTCCTTTGAGGTTTGCACCGTGAAGATCTGCTTTCCTCAAATCGCATCTATCCCAGAGAAAGGAAACGCACAATTTTTCTGTTAAAAGACGTTCTAGAGCTTGTTGATTGGCAGCTTTTACTGGGGCTGCTAATCCTAGAGCGATCGCTACTATTAATAATATGGCCAGTACTATTTTTTTCCGTTTAAAAAGTCGATTCATTTTCTTGCCGCTCTCAAATGCCGTACTCCGAGCATAGCAGATTGGGACTTTTTAATCTGCTACTATCGCTGAGGCCATCTTTATCTTGATTCTTTTTTCAGGCCCCGATTGCCCGCGACAACTTTAGCGCAAAAAGCCCCGCAAAATTCAAATTCGCCAGATAATTTCACTGCATATCATAAAAAGGTGAAATTATCTGGCGAATTTAACATAACTTAACTCGGTCTGGTTTGTTAGCCAATACCCAAGGCCACGTCGTCGGGGGCAACGACGAAAATATTTTCCTCTACGCTGGCCATCGCTGTATTTCGAACCACAGCCAAAATATCGTCGCTAGCTCCTACCTTAATTACCGTGTCTTCACCAACTAACTCGAAACTGAAGTCTTCTACTGGATCGAATTCCCCAACAACAGCGATGCCCTCGCCCTCTTGCCAATCAAGAATCCAATCGGCATCAACGACATCCTGCACCCCTTCGGCGGTATCGGCCCGCAAAATAAAGATATCCTCGCCCTCTCCACCAGTAAGAATATCCGAACCCAAATCGCCTACTAAATAATCGTCGCCTTTGCCACCAATTAAGGAGTCATCACCTTTTCCGCCGCGCAACCAGTCGTCGCCCTTGAGACCAAAAATGGTATCGTCGCCTTCGTTGCCGTTGATGATATCGTCATCATCGGTGCCATAAACTTCGTCATCGCCATCGAATGCCATCATAGCCCCAGAACTAGACTCTATCGATTTCATCTCGATGATATTGTCTGTATCGTCGGCAATATCGCCCTCTTCCTCTTCCGTGTCTTCGATAGCTGAGTCCCCAGAAGCAGTATCGCTGTTTTCTGATTCCTCTTCTGATTCCTCTTCTGGTTCCTCTTCTGGTTCCTCTTCTGGTTCCTCTTCTGGTTCCTCTTCTGGTTCCTCTTCTGGTTCCTCTTCTGGTTCCTCTTCTGCGGAAGTAGTATCCGTCTCTTCTGGTTCCTCTTCTGGTTCCTCTTCTGCGGAAGTAGTATCCGTCTCTTCTGGTTCCTCTTCTTCAGTAGCCGACTCTTGGGAAGCCACCCTAAGTTGGGGCTGGCCGGGAACTGGTGGTACTAATTCCTCGCCGCTATCTCCTACCAAATCGTCGTCTGGCTCTTCTCCTACCAAATCGTCTTCTGCATCTTCTCCTACCAAATCGTCTTCTGCATCTTCTCCTACCAAATCGTCTTCTGCATCTTCTCCTACCAAATCGTCTTCTGCATCTTCTCCTACCAAATCGTCTTCTGCATCTTCTCCTACCA
>JAXHVR010000072.1:15557-18689 GCA_034189005.1 Cyanobacteriota bacterium
TCTTCTCCTACCAAATCGTCTTCTGCATCTTCTCCTACCAAATCGTCTTCTGCATCTTCTCCTACCAAATCGTCTTCTGCATCTTCTCCTACCAAATCGTCTTCTGCATCTTCTCCTACCAAATCGTCGTCTGGGTCTTCTCCTACCAAATCGTCTTCTGGGTCTTCTCCTACCAAATCGTCTTCTGGGTCTTCTCCTACCAAATCGTCGTCTGGGTCTTCTCCTACCAAATCGTCTTCTGCTAAGAGATCCTCTTCTGGGTCTTCGTCGTCTTCCTCCTCCTCATCTAATATATCTGCCAGCAAAGAGACCTTAGCATTATTGCTAGCATTAACTAATTGATTTAGCTTTTCGGAATCGGAGATCAGGGAAGACGAACGACTCTTAATATCTCCATCAACTATAACAGCATAGTCGATACGATCGCCTATCTCAATCTCCTCCACTACATCCATACCTTCCGTCACATTACCGAAAACGGCATAGCTGCCATCGAGGGGCGGTAAATCGTCCAAAGCTAAGTAAAACTGAGAAGAAGCCGTATCTGGAACGTTAGTGCGAGCCATAGCGATCGCCCCTTCAATATGGGGCAACTCTGGCGCTACAGTTATCTCCGCATCCTCAAAAGTTTGACTGTAGATAGGTTCTTCTGCCCCTTCCGGCTTAATTTCCAGAGGAATATTGCGTTCCTCGTCCGTTTCCGGATCGATAAACCCACCGCTACCCAGTTCTTCTGGGGGAACGTCCGGGTCTCGACCTTGCGGATCCCCCCCTTGAGCCACGAACCCTTCCTCAACCCGGTGGAACATTAAGCCGTTATAAAAGTCGCGCTCCACTAAGTCCGCGAAGTTGCTGGCAGTGACGGGGGCATCGTCACCGTTAATTTCTATGGTTATCTCTTCCCCATCGACCACCATTTTTACCGTAGCTGTTCCTTCTAGTTCGGGAAAACTATATTGCCAATCGTCCATTTTGATTTTCCTCTAATAAGTAATAGATGTTTTAGAACGGTCTCTTCTATTATATTAAGTAATTTTGGTTTTTGTGACTGGATATCTTGGATAAAGTGACTGCCCGCCGACTTTTTGCTTGATTTTGAACTAAAGATTTTCGAGGAACCCGGACCATGGTTCATTTTTATTTAATTATTACATACAATAAAATACTTATTTTGTCAAGAGTTATTTGGTTAAGTTTTGTTAAAGAAAGCTCGCAGTAGGCTAGGGAGTTGTCTGGGGATATATCTGAATCTTCTACCATAATCCCCCTTTTATTAACATGGTCTAACAGTGGCTTTTTGCTAAAAACAGTAGAGAGGCAAAGTCTAACCTCTCTACATCCTCTATAATTTGTGGAGAAAGAGTTCGTAGCGATCGCTTTAGATCGAGTCGCAATCAATAACCATAAGAAAATAAAGAGAGGAAAAAGGGGAATGCAAAGCAGAACAAAGCTCCCGGACCTTTCCCTCAATTATTAATTATTAATTATTAATTATTAATTGATATTACCCGATTCTCAAAGCCGCATCTCCGAAGGGAAGGGCATCTACAATAGAGAAACCGACCTGCTCGACGGAGAAAACAGCATTCCTGACCTCTTCCACCGTAGCATTTTCTACCACTCCCAAAATAAAATCGTCTGGCAGTAGAATAGTGGTGTCGCCATCCACTTGTTGAAACTCCACAAAAGATAAATCCGGTAAGAGGCCGATCCGATCGCCCTCCAGGGGATTAAAATCGCGAATAGTCTCCAAATTATCCAAACTAACAACATCATCTGGCAGCAACACGAAAGTATCAGCATCGCCGCCACCAATGAGAGTATCGCCATCGCGATCGCCTACCAGCACGTCCCTACCGCCCCCACCAGTTAAAAGATCGTTACCCTTACCACCTCGCAGAAAGTCGTTACCCTCCCCGCCATCCAAAGTATCGTTATCCAGATTCCCGCTCAGGATATCGTTATCTAGCCCCCCTACCAAAACATCCTCGCCCTTTCCACCTCGGAGATAGTCCGCACTATCTTCCCCGCTGAGGGTATCGTCGCCCTGGTTGCCGTTAGCGACATCGTTAATAATAGAGCCGGTAATGCTATCGTTACCATCTCCCCCCAGAACGCCCAATGCTTGCCCCGCTAATTCTTCAGTAATTTCAAAGATGTCCTCTCCTTGGGTGAGAACTTCAAAGTAATCTATCGACAGGGGCAAATTAGCGAAATTGACCGTATTGATGAAGAAGTTCAGCAAATTAGCCTCGTCGATAATATCCGAACCCCGACTCGGAACAATTCCCTGAGTAACCGCAGCGCCAGTAATGCGATCGCCCAACTGAATTTGGTCAACTGCATCCAAGCCCACCGTTACCTCGCCGAAGACTGCATAAGCCCCATCCAAAAAGGTAGAATCGCCCAAATTAATGTAAAATTGGGACGATGCGGAATCTAACTCATCTGTTCGAGCCATGGCCACGGAACCGCGAACGTTGGATAGCTCTACTGGCGGTTGAACTACTTGGCTGTAAATAATCGGCTGTCCCAGACCGACTGGTTTTATTTCTAGGGGAATAAAACGAGTTTGGTTGCTTACTGGGTCGATAAAATTTGAAAAACCTAATTGACTCAGCGGTACGTTAGGGTCGCGGCTGAAAGGGTCTCCCGCTTGAGCGACCAGAGGTTGTTGCTCCCGTTGGACTCGATGAAAGCGAACTCCATTATAAAAGCCTCGTTCTACCAGATCGACAAAGTTGCCTCCTGTAATTGGTGCCCTTTCGCCATCTATTGCGATGGCGAAGGGGCGGTCGTTGACTACCATGACGACTGCGGCCGGGCCTGGTATTTGGGGTAAATTTTCCATTTTTAGACGATTATCGCTAACTCAGATATGTTTGAGTTTTTAATTATCTCCTAAAATAGAATTCTGTCAAGTCATTTTTGATCTTTAGATTAGACCCCGCCGCGCTAACTCTTTTGGGGCAAAGGCTTACGGAAATCAAAGACCGTGCAATAAGCGTCTCGATGGAAGCATCTCATATTTGCAAAAATACTTTTTTTACAGCCAAACCTCTTTTCCCTCTTCCCTCTTCCCTCTTCCCTCTTCCCTCTTCCCTCTTCCCTCTTCCCTCTTCCCTCTTCCCT
>JAXHVR010000072.1:18789-28437 GCA_034189005.1 Cyanobacteriota bacterium
CCTGTTGCCTGTTGCCTGTTGCCTGTTGCCTGTTGCCTAAAAGCGTTAAATTATTTGTTGTCTTCAAAATTGAGATGCTCCCACTAACAACTAACAACTAACAACTAACAACTAACAACTAACAAAAAAGACTAAGTTATTAGTTTTTAAAATTATTGAGATGCACCCTTTTATTATTAATAATGTACTACCACTGGCGTGCCTACAGATGCCCACTCGAACAACCATTCCGCCCGATCTACTGCTACGTTGGTGCAGCCGTGGCTGACTGGAGTGCCAAAGTTATTATGCCAATAGGCACCGTGAATTGCCATACCTCCATCGTAATACATAGTAAAAGGAACGTCCGGCACGTCGTAGTCGGGACCGATCATTCTGGCAACGGGATATTTGGTTTGAATTTTAAAACTTCCAGTGCGGGTGGGGGTTGACTCTTTACCCGTAGAAACTATCACGGCATAAACGGCTTTATTTCCTTCCCAAGCTATTAATCTTTGTTCCGATAAATCAATAGAAATCCAGCGATCGCTCGATTGCTGTAGCTCTATCATTGTTCGAGCAATTAAGTTGCGTTCTTCCCGGGCATATACCGGACCCTCGCTGACAATTAAACTAGATAAAATTGTCATAATTGCTAGGGTTGCCATCCCCATTTTTTTTACTTTTTCATGCCATTTTATGGCAGTTAAAATTGCCGATTTCATAGAAAAAACTCCAAAAATAAATGAGACGCTATATAATCAACAATTAATTCTTAATTAGGAAAATGTTAATTGTTAATTAGGAAAATGTTAATTGTTCCAGGAGATATTGTGTTTTTTCAACGATCGCTTGCCAATTGTTAGAGGCGATCGCTTCTGCTGGAAATAAGTTCCCGCCCAGAGCAACTGCAACGGCACCTGCGGCAATAAATTCCCTGGCATTTTCAATAGTGACGCCTCCCGTGGGAATTAGAGGAATTTGGCCTAAAGGCCCTCGCAAGCTTTTGAGATAAGCTGCCCCCCCTACTGCCGAGATGGGAAATACTTTAACACAGGTTGCCCCACTTTGCCAAGCGGTAACTATTTCCGTGGGAGAAAGGGCTCCAGGAATAATTGGCACTCCGGCTTTTACCGCAGTTTTAATTAATTCTGGGTTGGTGTGGGGAGAAAATAAAAACTGGCTGCCAATATCGATAGCTTGTTGCAACTCGTCTTTGTTTGAGATAGTGCCGGCACCGATACTAAAAGCGGGTAATTCCTCCCGGAGTCGGATTATTAATTCTGCTGCATTTTCGCTATTCCAAGTAATTTCTATTAAACGGATGCCTCCCAGAGCAACTGCTCGGGCCATCTCCAATCCCATGTCGAATTTTTGGTAACGAATTACGGCGATCGCTCGCTCTTTTTTTAGTTGTTTTAACCAGGTATAACCGTTCATAAGTCATTAATTATTAGTTATTAATTAAGCCGATATAACTAACAAGATATTATTTTCATTAAATGTCAAGAGGGGAACTCTTCACAGGGAACGGGTCGAGGGAAACAAATCTACTATTTACTGTCAATCATCTTTTTTCTTGAAAATCAATCTCTCCGTTCTCTGGGTACGTTAATAGTTCCCTAGAATAAAAAAGTACCTTATCAATTCAAGAATTGCTATATTACGAGATGTGCCGCCGAAATGCGTGCATCCCCTACAGACCCTTTTTTCTTTTTTGGGAATATTTTATAAGGGACTAAAATAGGAGCGAACTAGAATATTGTTAATTATTAATACTACTTTTTATTCCCCGATATAACCAATTGGCAAATGATGCAAGCACCCTTAAATACTCACTACTAACACAAACCAAGGAGATGTTGGTTAAAATTACAATCGAAATAGACCCTTATTCAAATCGGCAATTCAACAGTAAAAGTAGTCCAACCATTGCCGCTAGTTACGAGCAAATACCCCCCTAATTGTTCTACCAGTTTTTTCACCAGAGCCAAACCCAAACCGGTACCGCCTTGTTTCCAAGGGTCCGCGTTAGGAACTCTATAGAATTTATCAAATATTTTCGGCAATTCCGAGGCGGGAATTTCTGCTTGATTGCTGACCATAAATTTTATCTGACAATCGGAATTTTGAGCGTTACACTCTACTTTAAAAACAATTTCTCCCTCGTTCGGGCTGTATTTGCAGGCATTATTAAGCAACTCTGCTAAAACTCGCCCCAGACTGGCGCGGTTGGAATTAATAATAGGCAGTTCTTCGGGAAATTCAACTTTAATAGTTTGCTGGCGGCTTTGGGTTCGCTCCCGAAAAGATTCGATAGGAGTAGGCAACCAAGCAGATAAATCGACCGGTTCCTTAGTAACAGGTTGGGTGGCTGCTTCTAATCGCTGCAAATCTAGGAGATCGTTAATCAGTTCGCTCTCTCTAATGCATTCGCTTTCTAATATTTGTAAATAGCGCAGGCATTTATCGGAGGTCGGTACGACTTTGAGCATATGAATTGCCATTTTCATATTGGCAAGGGGAGTGCGCAATTCGTGGGAAACGGTGCTGAGAAATTCGTCTTTGAGAACGTGGAGGGTTTCGAGTTCTTTTACTTTTTGTTCGAGTTGGGCGGTGCGTTCTTGTACCTGCATTTCTAGGTCGGCGTTGAGAGTTTGCACCTGTTGGTAAAGTTGCGCTTGCTGGATGGCGATCGCTAATTGAGTGGCTAATTTTTCTAGCAAGTCTGTTTCAGAAGGTTCCCACTGGCGGGGGCCGGAACATTGATGGGTACTCATTATGCCCCATAGCTGTCCGTCTTGCATTATGGGCACTACTAAATAAGCTTGTATCTGCTGCTGGGTCAACCAGTTAATCTTTTCTGCGGATAAATTCGCTTCTCTAACCTCGCCCACTGCTTGAATTTTTCGATCGCGATCGCTAGGGGAATTGCTTTCGAGTACATAAAGACTCGGCAGCATATTTCCCAACCACGATGACCTACCCTCGGCCACTGATTCTGCCACTACTGTAGCGACATCGGCCGGTTCGATCCGATAGACCACTACTCGATCTGCTTTGAGAAATTCCTGCACTTCGGCAACGGCGGCGTTGAGAATTTGGCGCAAATCTAAGGATTGATGGATCCTCATGGCAATTTGAGCTAAAAGGCGATCGCGTTCTAACTGTTCTTGCAGTTTGGCGGTTCTTTCTCTTACTTCTCTTTCTAGTTCTTCGTTTCGACTCCGCAGCAAATCCAGTTTCTCTGCCTGCAGTTGATAAACCGATTGCTGTAATTTCTTAACTACTTTATGCATCTCTGTGGGATCTAGCACTTGCAATAAGTTTGCTTGACTGATTATGCCTTGCAATTCCCCCAACTCTCCTCGAATAACTAACCTTTTTTCCTGTCGCTGCTGCATTTGTTTGTGAGCTAACCACAATGAATCCATTGGCTTAAGACAGATTAATGGAGTTTTCATTACTCGATCGACTGGGGTTGCTGCCAGGTTCATTTCTACAAAGAGAGCTTGTACGATGTCCCCAGCAGTTACGATTCCTACCGGTTCCTGGAATGAATGATGTACCGTGGAGACTCCTTTTATTTTTTGTATCTGTTCTTTGACTTTTTTGACTTCTGTAATTACTACGCAGTTAACTTGATGTTTTGATACTATTTGAGCTATTTCTAATAGGGATGCCGTCCTCGACGCTGTTATCGGCTGAGTCATTACTTCGCTTACTCGTCTTAATTTGAGAATATTGGAGGGAAGCAACACCGGACGAATTCTTTCTGGAGTTAATACCCCCACTACTTCACCTTCTGCGCTTAATATTGGCAAATGAGAAATGTTGTTTTGGCGAAAAACAGATAACACGCCAAACAAATCTTTATCGTCCGACTCTGTCAGGGCGATCGGCTTTTTCGACATTACTTGGGCGATGAGAAGTTTGTCTGGAACTGAGTTATTTTTGCTGTCTATCTTGCCATTTACTACCAGATCTACGATATCGCGATCGGTGAATATTCCTGCTAAAGAGGATTTTGGGAATTGTTCTTTGCCGGACGGGATATCTTGGCTTTCTAACACTAGAACGCAACTGCCCCTCGTCTTTTCCCACAGAGGTATTTGCCTAGGCTCTTCCGCTGTCGATCGCGACTCGCCATCGGGCAGGTTACAACTGCTTTGGGCTTGATTCATTAGCTCTAGCACCGATGCTAACGGTGTCTCTGGCATGACCTTTAGGGGATGGCGATCGATTGCTTGTTCTAGAGGGGATGAGTAGATTTGCGGTTGGTAAAATATCATAGTATTTTTTGGTAATTAGTAATAGGGAGCGTGGAAATTGGACCTGGAAGAAAAGCGGGTGCATCTCAATTTTGAATAAAGCCAGGAATTTAACGCTTTTTGGTAATGGGTAATCGGTAATCGGTAATAGGAATATTGCATTTTTGCTTCGATGAGATGCTCCCAGAAAAGCTAATTGCCCTTGGCGATCGCGGAGCTTGTCCGGTGCAAGGACAGCCTTTTTTATTTCCTCCTTATTATCATATATCCCACTTTTTGTCAATAGTTGAAAGGATTATCGCAAGCTATTCTGTGGACTAGAGGCTGTTTTCAAGAAAAATAACTTTTGAATTTACTTACTCTCAAGCTCGAAGGTTTATAATATGAAAGAAACGTTAAGTTTTGCTAAGTAGGGTTAATTATGACTAATTTAAACTTGGAACAAATATCAGCCCAATTAGAGAGCGAATCAACTCGCGATCGCCTTTTAGCCCTAGTCTCCCTGCGACAAGTGCCTGCGGCGGAGGCGGTACCTTTAATAAAAAAAGTATTAGACGATCCTAACCTGCCAGTGCGATCTATGGCTGTTTTTGCTCTGGGGGTCAAACAAACTGACGAATCTTATCCAATTTTAGTAAAATTATTAGAAAACGACCCAGACTACGGTATTAGGGCAGATGCGGCGGGGGCTTTGGGTTATTTGGAGGATATTAGGGCTTTTGAACCTTTGGTCCGGGCGTTTTATGAGGATACTAATTGGTTGGTACGTTTCAGTGCTGCGGTGTCTCTGGGGAATCTTAAAGATGTTCGGGCCCGAGAGTTGTTAGTGCAGGCATTGGATAGCGAAGAGGTGGTGGTGCAGCAGGGGGCGATCGCGGCTTTAGGGGAGATAGGGGCTGTAGAGGCGATCGACAGCATTCTCCGTTTTGCCCAGTCGGAAGATTGGTTAATTCGACAGCGCCTGGTGGAGGCTTTGGGGAACCTACCAAGCCCTAAGAGCATCTCTGCTTTAAAGTATCTCCAGAAAGATAGCCATCCCCAGGTATCTCGGGCGGCTACTTTATCTCTGGAACGTTTGAGTAATTAATAATTAATAATTAATAATTAATAATTACTGGATTCGTGAAGTCTGACTAAAGAGAGGAAAAAGGGGAATGCAAGGCAGAACAAAGCTCCCGGACCTTTCCCTCAATTATTAATTATTAATTATTAATTGTTAATTGATATAAAGCCGCGATCGCTCCGACCATAATTTTATGTTCCTGCACCTGAATGCGTGCGTGGAGGGTTTCCGGGGTATCGTCGGCTAAAACTGGCACTGCGGCCTGCATCAAGATCGGACCGCTATCGACTTCTTCGGAGACTAAATGAACCGTACAACCAGTGATTTTCACCCCGGCGGCTAAAGCTTGTTCTACCGCTCTAATACCAGGAAAACTAGGTAACAAACTGGGATGGATATTAATAATACGATTGGGGAAAGCATTAACTAAAACCTTAGTAACGATGCGCATCCAACCGGCCATGACGACCCATTCTACATCGTAACCTCCCAAAGTCTTAATAATTTCACTGTCAAATTCTTCCCGTCGATTTTTATAATCCCGGTGATTTAATAAAATAGCAGGAACCCCAAATTTTTCTGCCCTGGCTATAACTTTAGCTCCGGGATTGTTATAAATTAACACCTGTATTTTGGCGTTAAGTTTTCCTGTTTCTATCGCTCTGGCAATTACCTCAAAATTAGTGCCGCTTCCCGAGGCTAAAATTGCTAGTTTTAATGGTCTATCGTCTGGCAATACTTCTTGAGGAATGCCAGGAGAAATTAAAAAGGAATTTTCGTAGTTCATTTTTTTCAATTATTTATTAATCGCTTGGTAATAATGACCTCGCTGGTTAACAGCTAGGTAGCCGCAAATCTGGGTGCATCTCAATTTTGAAAAAAACCAAAAAATTAACGCTTTTTGGTAATGGGTAATAGGTAATAGGTAATAGGTAATAGGAAAATTTTATTTTTGCAAATATGAGATGGTCCCGCAAATATTATTCTCAGAAACCCGGTGTTTCCCCAAAATCGGGTTTCTAGCTCGATTAAAATCCAGGCAAGATGCGCTACTATAAAAAATACTCAATTTTGGATTATCAAAAGTATGAAAAATAGATTAAAACCTACCCTCCAAAGAATAATAATATTTGCCCTTGGTTTGTTCTTTGGATTAATGGCAATGCGAATATTTATCCCTGAGAGAGCGCGATCGACAACGGTCATGGAATATCAAATGAGGAAACTGCAAACCGACGTTTACGAGCTACAGAGAGACATGGATAGAATGCAATCTCGAAGGGGGAGAAATAACTCCAATGAATGCCAGCAATGCACGGAACCAAGGGAAGGAAGAAATAGGATGTTATCCGGCGACCCAATGTTCGATCGCCTGGCAACTATGACCTTAGAAATCAAACAAGATGTCCTAGAAATGCAAAAAAAATTGAGGAAACTAGAAGATAAAATTAACAATTAAACATTAAGTGCCACTCCATTTATAGCCTACTTTTTTTAGCTCTAAATGGAGTGGCACGAGTTTTTAAAAAGCCATCAGTTGTGAAAAACTATTCGATGATACCGAAGTAATAGGCAGCAACTAGGAGGTTGATACCCAACAGCAGTAAGGCCCAGCTTGTACGAAAAGGATATTTCATTGAATTAGCTCCATATCTTTATATGGATCTAATCTTACCATCCTAGCGCAGCTTTAATTTCTAGGGAAGGGTAAGAGCGACTCAGCTTTGTCCTATTCGTTTTCTCCCGCGTGGTAGGAACTTCGGACTAGAGGGCCAGAACGGACATGAGAAAAGCCCATCCGACGAGCGATCGCCCCCAATTCCTCGAATTCCTCCGGCGTCCAATATTTTTGCACGGGCAAATGAGCCAGAGAGGGGCGCAGATATTGGCCGATAGTCAAGCGATCGCATCCAACCTGCCTCAAATCGGCCATTGCCTCCACGACCTCAGCTTCAGTTTCTCCATGTCCCAACATTAACCCCGACTTAGTGGGAATGCTGTCGTCTAACTCTTTGACCTTTTGGAGAAGCAGTAGAGAGCGATCGTACTTAGCTCCACGACGTACTGGCCCTTGCAGTCGCGGTACGGTCTCAATATTATGGTTGAAACAAGCGGGTTTGGCCCGAACCACTATTTCAATTCTTTGGGCCTGTCTCTCTGCCAGGGAAAGAGGGGAGCGATCGGCCCCTACCGCATCTTGACCGCCCCAAAAGTCAGGGGTTAGAACCTCAATTTGAGTATCGGGATTGACATTTCTAATAGCGGCCATAGTAGCCACAAACCAACCGGCCCCTCCATCCCAGAGATCGTCCCGCGCTACAGAAGTTAAGACCGCATAGCGCAAGCCTAATAACCGGACGGCCTCTGCAACTTTGGCAGGTTCGTCCTTGTCTAGTGGCTCTGGAGCGCGACCCTTATCCACTTGACAAAAGGCGCAAGATCGGGTACAAGTAGGGCCCATCAGCAGAAAAGTAGCCGTTTTTTGGGCATAGCATTCTCCCCGGTTCGGACAGCGCCCCTCTTCACAGATCGTATGGAGGTTACGCTGCTTGATAATTTTCTGCACGGTAGAAATAGCACTGGCTTTACCTAGGGAAGGACGGAGCCATTTCGGCATAGCTTCAATTTGGACTCTTAATTGGGCTGCATCTAGTTTGGTAGATTTTTTTTGACCGATATTAGCAGGCATAAAAGGCGACTTATTCTACTTTTTTGTCTTTATATCCTAAACTAGATTAATCCAGAGCCTAAAATTAGGTATGTTCCTGGCTGAAGGATAAAAATAGAGATTAGATGAATTTTCATTCCCCAAATTTACTTATAACTGGAGGAGCCAGCCGTGGCAGGTAACAAAATATTAGTTATTGATGACAGCAAAGTAATTAGAGTCAGAGTAGGAGAAATGTTGCCTAAAGGTAACTTTACAGTCCTAGAAGCGAAAGACGGCCAACAAGGACTTCAACTGATCCGTAAAGAACGCCCAAACTTGATTATGTTGGATTTTCTTTTGCCAAAGGTTAGCGGTTGGGAGGTATTTCAAAAAATTCAATCCGAACCGACACTCAAACAAATTCCTTTGGTGGTCATGTCGGGGCGCAAGGAAGAAGTGACGGAGAAAATTCCCGAACCTTTTGACGCTCATTATTTTGCTTTCCTGGAAAAACCTTTCGAGAAAAAGGAACTGAGTGCAGCTATTAAAGGGGCATTCGAGCTGTCCAAAAAGCGCCCGGTGGAGGATACCTCGGCGGAAGCATCGGCGGGGGGATCTGGGGACAGTGCGGAAATTAAAGCTATGCAAGCTCAAATGAAGAAAATGCAAGGGGAGATACTGGCCTTGAAAAAACAGATGGCTCAACTGATAGCTGTAGTCAAACAAAAGTTGAAGTAGCAGGGGTCGTCTCCTTTAACAATTCGGCTCTGTTTTGATGTTTTTTTGAGTCGCGATTACTGGTTATGAGTGCGAATATCGGGGATTCAATTAGGAACTCGGGGATTGAGTTAATTAATAATACAAGGATAAAATAAGGAGACAAAATTGGCGATCGCCGTGGTAAAGTCTAGGCTCAAAAGCTCGCAATTAAAAGCTAAGGAACCATGACTGAATCTTCTTCTTTTTCGGAACAGTTAAAAGCAAGGGCCGATCGCCTGTTTCAACTACTGGCTAATTTCTCTAAGGTACGGATATTAGTGGTAGGGGATTTGACTCTTGATGAGTTTCTAATCGGTCAGGTGGAGCGCATTTCTCGCGAAGCACCTGTATTGATTTTGCGTCACGAAACTACTCGCCAGATTCCCGGCGGGGGGGCTAATGCTATTTATAATTTGGCTAAGTTGGGAGGGTTGGTTAAAGTAGCGGGTTTGGTGGGAAGAGACGACCGGGGTACGGCTTTGTGTAATATCTTTGAAGCCGCAGGAATAGATATTAGCGGTATTTTTACGGAAACTAATCGCCCCACGGTGACTAAAACTAGAATTTCCGGTCACGCCCGGCAGTCGGTGACTCAGCAAATAGTGAGGATCGATCGCAAGTCGGACCAACTGCCGGAGATGGAGTTACAATTGCAACTGGCAGAGTATATCCGTAAAGAAAGCGATCGCGTGGATGCGATAGTTTGTTCGGACTACGGCGACGGCGTTTTGACTCCTCCAGTTATAGAGGCTGCGGTGTCTCGCGGGGGCACTATTGTCGATACTCAGAAAGATTTATGGCGCTATGCGGGGGCGATGTTGTTTACGCCGAACCTGCCGGAAGCAGAATTAGCTGTTGGCTATTCTATTACTAATGCTGAGAGTCTCGATCGCGCTGCAAGAGATTTGTTGAGGCTGACTGGGGCA
>JAXHVR010000073.1:0-4453 GCA_034189005.1 Cyanobacteriota bacterium
CAACTATTCTATCTAAATACCAATTAATTAAGGGTGCTAATAAACTGTGGAAACGGGCTATTAATGTCATCTCTAAACCGGGGGCGATCGCTACTTTTTTCTTTCTAATTCCCCTAACTATTTCCCGCGCCACTTCTTCGGCACTCCACATTTTGGCTTGACTCGTAATTGCTTTGGTCTCTGGCGGTTTGGTCTTATTTTCTGCTTCTAATTGAGGGGTATCCGTGTCTGGTGGATAAACTACAGAAATGTTAATTCCCGACTCTTTTAATTCTCCTCGCAGAGATTCTGCCAAACCGCGAATTGCAAATTTAGTCGGACAATAAGGGCTGTAACCGTAAATGCCGATTAATCCCGCCCCAGAAGAGATTAAAACTATCTGACCTTTTCCTTCTTTTTCCATGGCAGGCAAGACGGCTTTAATACTATAAAGACTGCCAAAGTAATTAACAGCCATCGTCTTTTCAAATACTTCTAAAGGCAATTCTCTAAAATAACCGGGGCGGGCAATACCAGCGGAAGCAATTAATAAATCTGGAGGTCCGAGAAGAGCGATCGCTTCTTTTATTGCCCTTTCTATTTCGTCATAATTACTAACGTCGGCAGCTACCGCAAAAACCTCTTGTTCCGGTTTAATTTTAACTGCTTCTATCTCCTTTTTAGCAGTTTCCAATTTAACTTTATCCCGGGCAACGATCGAGATATGTGCCCCTTCGGTCGCTAATAATTTCGCCGTCGCTTTACCGATACCGCTGGAACCACCAGTAATAATTGCGTGCATAATTAATTAACAATTAACAATTAATAATTAATAATTAACAATTAATTATTAATTATTAACTATTTTCCAAAATCCCCGTAGGACAGGCATCTTGCCTGTCCGCCAAAGAACAGGCAAGATGCCTGTCCTACGTTTTAAGCAGCGGATTTTTCCAGAGCTTTTTCCTTCAATTCGGCCGCCTCTTTAGCAGCCAAAAACTCAGCTAACTGAGATTCAATTTGGTCTTTAACAATCTGACGGTATTCGGTAAAATGCTCCATATAAGCGCAAACCGTTAAATAGCCATCAAAAACATCGGGTCGATGCCGAATAATTTTAAACAAATTAGTCCAAAACTTCCAGCGGCTTTTACGCACGAAACCTTGACTCCAGAACATCATCGCCATGGCCCGAATAGTCACCCAACTTAGTTTAGTTTTCAAACGTTTTTTAGGATTTCCTAACTTGAGAAAATGGCGGTAAGTGCGGTCTAAAAACACATCCGGTTCGTAAAGCTGCCAGAAAGCATCGATATATTCCCGGGCGATATCTTCCACCGGTCGGGTGGGGATGAAATTAATCAAAGTGGTTTGATTAATACCCGCTTTCGAGTCTATCAAACGCCCTTCCTTTTCCAAGCGATGCCAGAGGGCAGTATTAGGAAGTGCCTGCAACATACTAAACATTGCAATAGGAATAGTGCTTTCCTCCACAAAGCGAACGATGCGATCGCCCGCCCCCGGTTTTTCCCCATCAAAACCGATAATAAAACCGGACATTACTCGCAGTCCAGAACGGATAATTTTATCCACTGATTCTGTTAGCGAATCTCGGGTATTTTGATACTTTTTAGTCAGAGATAAACTCTCTTCGTCAGGAGTTTCCAAGCCTAAAAATACTGCGGTAAAATTGCAAGCAGTCATCAAATCCATCAACTCTTGGTCTTGCGCTAAATCCACAGAAGCTTCGGTGGTTAGGCGGAAAGGATAGCCCCGTTCTTCCATCCAAGGTTTTAACTCTTTTAGCAACAATTTAACATTGCGTTTGTTGCCGATGAAATTGTCATCTACGAAAAAGATATTTCCCCGATAACCGAGTTCAAAAAGATAGTCTAATTCTTTCAACAACTGCGCCGGACTTTTAGTCCGAGGTTTGCGCCCGTAGAGGACGATAATATCGCAGAATTCGCACTGAAACGGACAGCCTCGCGAAAACTGAATTGCTTGGGAATCGTAGGCACCTATTTCTAACAGCTCGAAGCGAGGAATTGGGGTTGTTGTCACGTCTGGCTTTTCGCCGTTGGCGGTGAAAACGCCGCTAGTTTCCCCCCTTTCCAGGGCTTCGACAAACATCGGCAGGGTTATTTCCCCTTCATCTAATATTAGATAATCGGCCCCAGTGGCTTTAGCTTCTTCCGGGGAAGTGCTGGGATAAGGACCGCCAACGGCGACCTTTTTACCGCGTTTTTTGGCTTCTTGAATGCGACGGGCGAAGTCGGTTTTTTGTACGATCATTGCCGAGACAACGACCAAATCTGCCCAATTCCATTGTTCTTCGGTTATTTCGCTGACGTTACAGTCAACAAGTTGATATTCCCATTCTTGAGGTAAAATTGCGGCTACGGTGATTAAGCCTAAAGGTGGAATGAGAACTTTTTTGTCGATGAGGGCGAGAGTTTTTTCTAAAGACCAAAAGCTTTTCGGAAACAGAGGAGAGATAAGTAAAACGTGCATTAATTTGCATCCCTTAATATCGCGTGTTTTTCAACTACTATTTATGGCGATGTTTCTGTAGTTATCGCCTCAACTATGGGTTTTTTGTTAATTCTTTTCCTCGATATTAGGGCGGATCGTTCATTTTAAAGTTTGCTCAATTCTTCAGCTACAGTCTCCACCGCTAAATTAATTTGTTCTTCGGTGTGGTTGCAGGTGATAAAAAAGCGCAAGCGGGCGGCGTTTTGCGGTACGGAAGGATAGAACATGAAGGGGACGTTAATACCTCGCTGGAATAAATTGTGGGATAGCTGTACGGACTTCATCGACTCCCCCACAATAATAGGAACCACCGGAGAGTCTTTACTGGGGCCGGTATTGAGGTGGCGATCGCCTGCTAGCTGCAAAAATAGCTCCGATCGCTCTCGCAACCTGGCCACCCGTTCGGGTTCGGCCTTCAGGACTCGAAGGGCGGCCAAGGCAGAGGCCGCATCTGGGGGAGAGATGCCGACGCTATAAACAAATCCCGGGGCCGCGTACTTGAGATATTCGATCGAGGCCTTGCAGCCGGCGATATAGCCGCCACAACTGGCAAAAGACTTGCTCAAAGTCCCCATCCACAAATCAACATCGGCCGGATCGATGCCGAAATGTTCGGCAATGCCGCGACCGGAAGTTCCCAAAATGCCCATAGAATGGGCTTCGTCAACCATCAAAAAGGCTTTGTGGTCCTTGGATACTTCGATAAACTTGGGCAAGTTGGGAATATCCCCATCCGTACTGTAAACCCCTTCGATGGCGATCAGGACTCTTTGGTAACGATAGCGGCGATCGCTCAAAATGCGGTCCAAACTTTCCCAGTCGTTATGAGGAAAAGCAATAACCGTGGCCCCAGATAACAAAGAACCGTGAAAAATACTGTTATGACTGAGGGCATCGTGCAAAATCAGGTCGTTTTGTCCGAACAGATGGCTAATGGTACTGACATTAGTGGCATGACCGCCGACATAAACGATGCTATCCTCGGCCCCGATAAAATCGGCAATCTCTTTTTCCAACTCTCCATGCAAAGGCTTCTCACCAGAAAGCAGGCGACTGGCAGAGACGGAAGTGCCGTAGAGGTCGATAGCCTCTTTTGCCGCTAGAGACACGGCCGGATCGCCGCACATTCCTAGATAATTGTAAGTTGCAAAGTTAAGCAGTTCTCTGCCAGCGATTAAAGTTGTATTATTATTTACCCTTTCTTGGGGAATAAAAAACGGGTTATCTATCCCTAAATTTCTGATTTCTCCTAACTGCTGTTGAACTTGGCGGTATTTCGGAAAGAGGTCAAAACGGTAATATTCTGGCAGAATTTCTTTGATTTCCGTATTTTCCTCTCTGCCTTCTGCGGTGGAATGTCCGTTAGTCGTTGCTTTATTAGTTGAGGTAGAATTTCCTCCATTTTTGGAGATAGAAATACTATCCGCTGCTTTTACAATTTCTGCCGAATTTTCTTCAACCAAATATTTAGCTAAAGCCGAAACATTCGGATAATCCCAAAGCAAAGTTGGGGTCAGCCTGCGGCCTAGAAAGTTTTCTAATTCTCCAGAAATATTAACGGCTTCAATAGAATTGAGACCGTAATCGGTAAAATCTCTATGGATATCTATATCGTGGGTTTGCACTTTTAGGCGTTCTGCCAGCTTCAATACTAACCACGATTGAATAGTTTTTATTCCTTGGGATGATTCTAATCCTAAATTGACGATGCCAGGTTCAGGAACTCTGGCATCGGGTAAAGGTTTAGTATTTTTGCCATTCCAGACCTGATTTAACCGTTTCATCGCTTGCTCCTACACCACACGTCGAGTTGGCCGCCTTTTTGGGGCGGCGTCATGCTCGATATTTTGCCACGAATTTTCTCAATTGAGGGAATTGGGAATGGCCTCTTACCTGGCCTTCTTACAAGAGTAGGTTTTTTTGACTATGGGCGATCGCG
>JAXHVR010000073.1:4553-6627 GCA_034189005.1 Cyanobacteriota bacterium
CAATGAGATTTTGACGACTTTTAATATTGTCGATCGCCTTCAAAAGTTTGTTTTTATTAACCTCTGACTTCAAAAGATATTCGGTTTCATCCAATTCTGAAATAACAATTTCAATTTCTTTATCGCCAAAATTTTCCTTAATTCGAGCTAAAAAATTGGCATCTAGTTCGCTAGCTTTTAAGCGATAAACTGTTGGCATTATTTTTACCTAATTTAGAGAGAACGAACATATAGCAATTCTAAATCATTTACGATATCTAAGAAACCCGGTTTCTTAAAGAAACCGGGTTTCTGGGCTGTTAGGGTTTCTGGCCTACGAGAAAAAACCGGGTTTCTGGGTTAAACACTCCTCAAAGTTCCAGCGAGAAAAGCTGCCCGGCAAGCATGACGTTGAACTTTGCCGCTGGAAGTTTTGGGGAGAGTTCCAGGTTTGAGCAAAGTTACGCTATAAACCTGTAAGTCAAATTCGGCAGTCACTGCCCGCTTAATAGTTTGAATTAATTCTTCAGTGGGACTAGAAGAATTAGGGTTTCGTCGCAATAGTTCCAGAAAGCGACGTTCGACTTCCGCAGCGATCGCCAACTTCTCCTCCCCATCTATATAAATAGAAAAAGCCGCCGCCCCACCAGAACGGATCGACGCTTCTCCTTCCACCAACCACTCAAAATCTTGAGGATAATAATTCCGACCGTTAATAATAATCAAGTCCTTCAGCCGCCCGGTGACGAACAACTCCCCATCTTCATCTAAAAACCCCAAATCTCCCGTCCTAAAAAACGGCCCTCTAGCAGACTCCCCCGCTTCAACAGCCAAAAAAGCAGAAAAAGCCTCCTCAGTTGCCTCCGGTTTGCCCCAGTAACCCTTCGCGACGCTGGGGCCGCGAACCCAAATTTCCCCAACCTCTCCTGGGGCGAGGGGAGTCAACCTCTCTGGATGGGCGATCGCTATTTCCTGTTCGGGGATACTTTTACCGCAACCAACCACAGTCCCACTGGAACTACTCCCCCCTTGGTTAAGAAACCCGGTTTTTTCAAAAAACCGGGTTTCTGAGTTACTACTACTCCCCCCTTCCAAAGGGGGGTTGGGGGGGATAGTTGCCAAAATTGACGCCGCCGCCTCTTTGGGTCTGCAAACTCCTCCAGAAACCATTAAAGTAGTTTCCGCCATGCCGTAACAGGGATAAAACGCCTCCCTGCGGAAGCCGCAAGCTGCAAAACTCGCGGCAAATTCTTCTAAAACCCGATAATTAATCGGTTCGGCCCCGTTAAAAGCCACATCCCAACAGCTTAAATCTAAGTTTTCCATCTGTTCTGGGGCAACTCGGCGGAGGCAGAGGTCGTAGGCAAAGTTGGGACCGCCGCTGCTGGTAGCCCCTTCTCGGGAAATTGCTTCCAACCAGCGCAGGGGTTTTTGCAAAAACATCAGCGGCGACATGAGAGTTGCGGGGAAACCCCCGTAGAGTGGTTGGAGGACTCCGCCAATTAATCCCATGTCGTGATAGAGGGGCAACCAGCTTACCACTTTGCTTTCGGGGCCGTGTTGGAAATATTGATAAATAGATTCCAGGTTGTGGAGGAGGTTGCCGTGGGCGATCGCTACTCCTTTCGGGGCGGCAGTGGAACCCGAGGTGTATTGCAGGAATGCCAGAGAGTCGGAAGATATTTCCGGCGGTTGCCACTGGTACGAGTTTTCTTCGAGGCTGTCCGTGGCAAACCATTCTAAAGTCTGGAGTTCTGGAGTTTGGGCGAGTTGTTTTTCCATACCCGAGAAAACCTTCTCCACCGTGAGGGCAACCTTTGGCTGACAGTCGCCGGCGATCGCCAGAAGCCTAGATAGGGAACGGTTGGGGCGCGGCGGATAGGCGGGAACTGCTATGACTCCGGCATATAGGCAGCCTAAAAACGCGACGATGTATTCCAGGCCGGGGGGATAGAGGAGGATGGCCCGTTCCCCCGGGGGGCAGTAGGGCTGGAGGTTGGCGGCTAGAGTTCGGGCTTGTCGTTCTAATTCTTCGTAGGTGAAACTGACTTTTTCCTCTTCTCCATCTATTAAGAAACTATAGGCTATTTGCTTC
>JAXHVR010000073.1:6727-8991 GCA_034189005.1 Cyanobacteriota bacterium
AGATAAATCGCTAAAGCGATTACTACGAACTTAATTTAATAGCGATTCATCCAGATGAATCGCTAAAGCGATTACTACGAACTTTATTTAATAGCGATGCATCCAGATAAATCGCTAAAGCGATTACTACGAACTTAATTTAATTCTGAGGCGATCGCTCTAAATAAAGCAATAGTTTCGTCGTCATCCTCAGTTCTGGAAACGCTATTTCCCGCACCGCTTTTCACAATAACTAAATCCTTTTCTGGATCGATATAAATGTACTGTCCCCAAGCTCCTCCAGCGCAATAATCTCCCCGAGAACCTACCGGCACCCACCAATGATATTGATAGCCCCATTCCCAATTCACCTCTCCCGTTGCCCCCGGTTGGAGATAGGGGCGATCGGGTTTTATAGACTCTTTAACCCAGCTTTCTGGGATTATTTGTTTGCCGTTGAACTTCCCTCCATGGAGATAGAGCAAACCAAACTTCGCATAGTCTCTTAAAGTCGCATTTAACCCGCAAAAAGTAATCTCGTTACCGTACAAATCCGTCAGCCAATAAGCATCATCTTCCGCCCCCATCCGCTGCCAGACTTTCTCTTCTAAATAGCTGACAATATCTCGATCGGTTACCCGTTTTAACAACAAACTTAAGATTTGAGTATTGATGCTGACATATTCCAAAACTTCTCCCGATCGCTTTTGCGAAGGAAAGTTTAGAATCAGCTTTTCTATCGGCAAAAATGACAAATACAACTGTTCTAAAAGTAGGTTAATATCCGCATTTTTATCCTCATAATCTTCGCTAAAATTAACCCCAGACGACATCTGGAGAATATCTTTAATTGGCACCTTATTATAAGCAGATTTTCCCAACTCGGGAACGTACTTAGTAATAGGGTCGTTAACGCTGTCCATATAACCTTCATCGATCGCAATTCCCATCAGTGCCGAAATAAATGATTTAGCCACCGACCAAGAGGTGCTTTTAGTGCTTTTAGAATTGCCTAAAAAATATTCTTCAAAGACAATTACATCATCTTTAATAATTAATAAACCAGTAGTAGCTATCCGTTCTAAAAAATCCTGCATTTCCCGAGTTTCTCCCTGGAAACTATAGGAAACATCTATAGGCCTTAGATTTTCTTGAAAACCATAAGGTTGGGGAGAAGCGAGGATGGGTTTGCTAGGGAAAAGTTTCTTCATATTGCGGAAATTTTCAACCCGTCTGTCTTCGTCAAACATAGTTAACTTTGGCTCTAAGTAAAAACGCCAAAGAATTAAACTAATAGCAAGAAGAGGAAGAATAAAAATTAGGAAAAACTTCAGATATATCATTTTTTTATAAAAGTAAAAAAACTAAAATCGCCAGCCAGAAACTCAGTTTTTGGGAGAATACCTTCGCCATTTTCTTGTAGGTTGGGTGGAGCGATAGCGCAACCCAACATCTTCGTAGCACAATCCAACGATTTTGTTGGGTTTCGCTATCGCTACACCCAACCTACAAATGGTATTTTTGATTTTGGCGAAGGTATTGTTGGAAAAACAGGATTTCTTAGTTTAGTAGCGATCGCCACGGTCCGTCCAGAAACCAGGTTTCTTAATTCCGCAGAGCCGATCGCCTTGCATGGTATCATCTTCTTTTGAGATTAACCGCAGCTACAGCAAATGCCAGAAAATATCGTACCCTTTGCGATCGGCCTAACTCTTCTCATTGTTTATCTGCTATTCTCGGCAATGACAGAAATGGGGACAAAATGGCCGTGGAAAAAATAGGGTAAAGCTAAATTTAGAAAAAAACCAAACAATTATTGCTTGATGTTAATTGGGAAAATGTTAATTGTTAATTATTAATTGTTAATTGTGATGATAGAAACGAACGTTAATGAAGTAGCAGATCGTCCCTCTACCAAAATTAAAAAAGTAGGCGTTATCGGTGGAGGTCAGTTAGCGTGGATGATGGCAGATGCAGCAAAATCTTTAGGAATTTCTCTAATAGTTCAAACTCCGAGTAAAGACGATCCAGCAGTAGCGATCGCCGCCGAAACTATCCTTGCCCCCATAGACGATGCCGAAGCAACTGCCAAACTGGCAACCCGCAGCGACGTTATAACTTTCGAGAACGAATTTATTAACTTAGATGCCCTTTTGCCCCTAACTCGGCAGGACATCTCTTTTCGCCCCAATTTGTCAGTATTAACACCTTTATTAGATAAATACCACCAACTCTGCTGTCTGAGAGATTTAGGTTTGCCAGTGCCCCAGTTTGCCAAATGGGAG
>JAXHVR010000073.1:9091-12008 GCA_034189005.1 Cyanobacteriota bacterium
ATGGTAGTCAAGGCCAGGCGTCACGGTTACGACGGTCGGGGGACTTTTATTATTAAAGACGAGGCCGAGTTAAAGTCTGTTGGGGAGAAGTTCCAGAGTGGTTCGCTCTTAATACAAGAATTTGTGCCCTTTGTCAAAGAACTGGCCGTAATAGCCGTTCGTTCCGCAGCAGGGGAGGTAGCGACCTTCCCAGTGGTAGAGACTCAGCAAGAAAATGAAGTTTGTCGTCGGGCGATCGCCCCTGCGGATATCAGTCCGGCAGTGGCCGCAGAAGTAGAAGCGATCGCCCGTACCTTGCTAACCGGTCTCGATGTCGTAGGCATCTTTGGCATCGAACTATTTCTCACCGCCGAGGGCAAAATTTTAGTCAACGAAATTGCCCCACGGACCCATAACTCCGGTCATTTCACCCTAGACGCCTGCGAAACTTCCCAATTCGAGCAACATTTGCGGGCCGTGTGCGGTATGCCCTTGGGCAGTACCAAATTAAAATCTGGCGGGGCCGTGATGGTCAATCTTTTAGGTTACGAATTCGCCCGAGACGACTACTCCACCCAACGGCAGCAAATAGAAGAGATTAAAGGCGCTTCCGTCTGGTGGTACGGCAAAAAAGAATCTCGTCCCGGCAGAAAGTTAGGCCATGCAACCGTATTATTAGACGGGGCAGACCCAGGCCAAGTGCGGGAAGAGGCAGAGGCGATCGCTAAAACCGTAGAGTCTCTCTGGCACAGCAAAAAATAATTTTTTTTTCAAGAGTTAAAAACCCTTGACAATCAAAAAATAATAGCTATAATAATAAACAGGCTTGACTGCGACGTTGGTGGCTGCCAATAACGTATTTTTGACCTATAACTAAAATACGAGGGATCCGAGATGTTTGAGTGGCAGTAAACCGGGCTTGTACCCGGAAACTTTAAACTCAGGCCGAGGCTCCCAACCTGGTTCTCCAGGTCAAAAACTGAGGTAAAACGGCGTCGCGGTTGACCTCTTTTTTTTTGGGAATTTTTTTTCAAAAATTGTTAGAGACGGACCTCGAACGATGGGAAATCGCTCTTCGCGATCGCTACGAAACTGACTTTTCTAATGTCTTAGCTTGAGGCAAAGGTTTGCCATCCTGCCGATAAATATCGATTAATATTTCTAACAATTCCTCTGAGTGTTTTGCAGCTTCTTCGTAAGTAAAACCGTGAGTTGCTGGTTGCATGACATCAGTAAATTCTGGCAAACTCACCAGAAAGCATCCATCTTCTTCCGACCATTGAACGATAGTGGTGTATTTTAAACTCATTTTTCCATTTCCTCCAACCTGTTTAAATCTTCAATTACTCCTTTTTGAAAAATTGCTAAATGTTAATGCCCCCGCCAATAACCCCCGACGTTACATCCCTTACATCATCCGTTGCTAACCAACCCTTTTCTCCCACCACCAACCCAATTATTAATTATTAATTATTAATTATTAATTGTTAATTGCTTTCTGTTCTTTATAAAGAGCCTTAAACTTACGCTGTTGAACGCTATGATCGACAATAGGGGCAGGATAATTAACAGCTTCTAACTCTTCTTGAGGAATTTTACCCTTAATAATATATCCGGTATCGACAGACCTCAATTCTTCCACCCATTGCTTAATATATTCCCCTTCGGAATCGAATTTTTTAGCTTGACTGGCAGGGTTAAAAATCCTCAAAGGTTTCGGGTCCATGCCGCTAGAAGCACTCCACTGCCAACCGCCATTATTAGCAGAAAGATCCCCATCTATTAACTTCTGCATAAAGTATTTTTCCCCCCACTGCCAGTTAATAATTAAATCCTTAGTCAGGAAACTAGCTACTATCATTCGACAGCGGTTGTGCATCCAGCCAGTTTCGTTTAATTGTCGCATCGCAGCATCGATAATAGGATAACCGGTTCTGCCCTCGCACCACGCTTGAAAAAGGTCTTCGTTATTCTCCCAGGGGAAGTTTTTCCAAGGTTCTCGGTACGGTCCTTTTTCTAATTCTGGAAAATGGTACATCACCTGTTGATAAAACTCGCGCCATGCAAGTTCTTTTAGCCAAGTTTCGATATTTTCTTCTGCTTCTATGCTGCGGGCATTCTCCATTAATTCCATAGCTGCTTGCCAAACTTTACGGATGCTAATAGCACCAAATTTTAGTGCCGGACTTAGTTTAGAAGTACCCTCTATGTTAGGATAATTGCGCATTTCTTTATATTCATAAATAGCGCGATAAGTGAAGTATTCTAACTTGTCTAAAGCAGCAGCTTCTCCCGGTTCTAATATTAAAGGATTATCCCAATTAAAACCTAATTGTTTTGCCGTTGGTAATTCCATAAGAAGTCCCGTTGCCCAGGCCGCTTCTTCTTCTTCTGGCGTTAATCCAGTAGTAGCTTCATCTGCGGGGAAAGTTTCTACTGGAGATGGTTTTAATTCGCGACTCCAAGTTTTCCAAAAGGGAGTAAAAACCGTGTAAGGTTTTTTAGAACCGGTCCTTATTTCTGTGGGAGAATGTAATAGTTGGTCCCAGAAACTTCTGGCGACAATTTTGTAATTATCTAGGTTAGCTTCTACTAGGCGATCGCGCTCTCTAGAATATGGTTCTACGTCTTTATTCCAATAAACACCTTTAGCTCGGACTGCCTTAGCTACTATTGGTATTGCTTCTTCGGGTTTTCCTAGAATAATTAATAGTTGACTCCCAGCTTCCGTATATTTTTGTTTGAGATGCTGCAAGCAACCTATCATGTAAGTTACCCTGGCCGGGGCAACGTCGTCTCGGTTGAGAATGTTCGGATCTAAGCAGAATATTCCTACTATTTGCGGGTTTATTTTTCTCGCTTCTGCTAGTCCTATATTATCGTCAATTCGTAAGTCGCGGCGATGCCAAAAGAGAATTAATTTAGACATAAATGCACT
>JAXHVR010000073.1:12108-28087 GCA_034189005.1 Cyanobacteriota bacterium
CTGTTCTACGGGTTTGGGAAAAAAACAGGCAACTTATCTAAGAGTGCCTGTTCTACGGGTTTGGGAAAAAAACAGGCAACTTATCTAAGAGTGCCTGTTCTACGGGTTTGGAAAAAAACAGGCAACTTATCTAAGAGTGCCTGTTCTACGGGTTTGGGAAAAAACAGGCAATTTTGCTGTTTTACGAATTAATTTAAAAAAGGTTTGGCAAGGAAAAAGCTACAAATAGATTTAGCATCAATCGCAACTCCAGTTAAAATCGCTTTTTCTAATTCTTCTGGAGTCATTAACACGTTTTCCATATCCTCGTCTGCATCTTGGTCGGGTGGCGTTTCTAGTTTTTCCAAATCTTGCGCTAAGAAAGCGTAAATAAACTCGTCGGAATAGCCGGGTGCGAGGGCAAACTCCCCTAGCTTTTGCCAGCGACGGGCCCGATAACCGGTTTCTTCTTCTATTTCTCGTTGGATAGTTTCCGCCGGGTCTTCTCCTGGTTCGACGGTACCGGCGGGAAATTCTAAAAGGCGATCGCTCACCGCAAAACGATATTGTCGGACCAATACCAATTTACCATCGGCAGTCACGGGAACGCACAAGGCCCCACCGGGATGACGGACGCATTCCCAGTCTCCTTCGACTCCGTTGGGCAGTCGCAGGCGATGAACGTCGAAACTAAATTTTCGACCTTGATAAAATAGGCGTTGTTTGAGTATTTCAGGCGGTTCTTTGCCGAGGGTCATTGGCTTTTTTTAAGTAATTTCTTGGAGTTGTTTAGTTAAATTTTTAACCCCGGTGGGGTCAATATTTTCTAAGAGTTGGGCTATCGCAACTCCCGTAACCGGATCTATCCAGTGGGGCGCTATTTCTGCTAGGGGTAGTGGGACTTTTTAAAATTAAATCGTCGAATATAGCAATCCGTTGGTATAAAGCTAATCTCACGAAACCCGGTTTCTCAAAGAAACCGGGTTTCTGGTCCACCCTCATATCTTAATCCCTGCACGGATTGCTATCGGAGTAAGTCCAAATCTATAGTTCTCGGTCCCCAACCTTCCCTGCGGACTCGACCGAATTTAAGCTCCGTCGCCAGCAGGGTTTCCCATAAGCTTTGAGGTTCTAGCCGGACTTCCAAAATAGCACAGGCGTTGATATAATCTGGCTGTGGCGGGCCAAAAGGCGCGGTTTCGTACCAGCTTGAAATAGATTGTACCGCGATACCGGGGCTATTGTCCAGAATTTCTAATGCCCCCTTGAGGGTGGCGAGGGAGTCCCCCAGATTACTTACTGCCCCCGGGCAATGGCGCTTTGGGCAGTTCTTATCATATTTTGCTGTATTTTCTACAGCTTTTCAATTTACCTTAATTTATTAATATTATTGGCGCAATTATGAATGAGGCAAAAGAGCGTAATTTAGTTGGTTCTCTTATCGGCGGCGTCCTGCAAGGCGGTCTTTGGGGAATATTCTGGGGCGCTTCAATTCTGGCTCTACTTTTAGCATTTCCTAAACATTATATGACCCTTTTAAGCGGTTTAATCCTGGGTGTTTTCTGGTGTGTTGTTTTCGGCTTATTATGGAAATATTTAATGGCTAAAGAGGGAGATTCGGCTAAATCTTATGTATCTTGGGGTATTTTCTGGGGTTTGTTATTGGGCTGTGCTTTATCTGGGGTCGCTTTATTATTAATTACTCGAAATCTTGCTCCCGGTATTAATGTTGTTATTGGCGCGATAATAGGCGCAATCTTTGGCGTTCTTTGGAATATATTTCAGCCTCCTATTTGGATACCAGAAGGGAGATTGTGGGGAATTAAAGGAGCTTTTTTAGGTGGAATCTGGGGAGCTTTTTTAGGAAGTATTGTGGGGATTTTGATGGGATTATTTTTGTTGGTTAGAAACCAGTTTATGCCAGGATTTCCCGCCTTAGATGAAGCCTTGCAGTTATTTTTATTTGCCTTAATTTTTGGAGCCGGTAATGGTTCTATTGGCGGTTTTATATCCGGTACTGTCTTTGGGGGAATTATTTTATCCCGTCCCCTGCCTATGTCCCTGGAGATGTCGGGAAAAGTAGGGGCGCTTTTAGGTGCTATGTGGGGTTGTTTTTTATGCTCGATCGCTTTAGGGGCGATCGGCGCTCTTTTATCTGTTATTAATCCCGATTTATTTTACGATTTTGGATTTAGAAATCAAATTAATCTTTTAACTGGTACTATTTTAGGTGCCGGTCTAGGCGCTCTTTGGGGCATTTTATCGGGGGGTATTTGGGGCGGCATTGGTAAATGGTAACAATTAATAATTAATAATTAATAATTAATAATTAATAATTTTGCAGAAAGACAGATTAGGACGACTAACAACTAACAACTAACAGGCGAGACGCCTGTTCTACAAAAAGCGTTTAATTTTTGGCTTTCTTCATTCCCCCGATGTACCCGTTGTTCAATTCTAATCATTTCTTAATTTGGGATTGACAAATTCGTTCAATCCTTCCCCCAATAAAGAAAGTCCAATCACCATTAAAGTTAGGCCGCAGCCGGGGAAAAAAGCCGTCCACCAAATGCCAGTAGGCAAACCGGGTAAAGCCAAGCGCAAATCGTTTCCCCATTCTGGAGTAGCGGCGGGCAGTCCTAAACCTAAAAATCCCAAACTTCCTAATACTAAAATAGCATCGGCGGCGTTGAGAGTAAATAACACCGGTACGCTTTGAATTACGTTTAAAAATAGATAGCGACTAATAATAGTTTTAGTGTCAGCCCCCAAAGCTTTTGCTGCTTCGATATAGAGTTCGTTTTTGACGCTGGTAGTGTGGTTGCGGACTACTCGATAATATTGGGGGACGTAGGCGATGCTGAGGGCGATCGCTGCATTTAATATCCCTTTCCCCACCACGAAAGCGAGAGTAATAGAAAGCAACAACCCGGGTAAAGTGTAAATAGTATCCATTAAAAATAGGAAAACTTTATCAACTTTGCCGCCGAGATAACCGCTAACCATCCCCAAAGGAACGCCTATTATCAAGCTCAATGTCGTCGCTAAAATTACCACTTGCCACGCCACCTGGGCACCGAATAAAGTCCGGGAAAATATATCGTAACCTTGGATATCCGTTCCAAACCAATATTTAGTGGATGGCGGTTGTTGGGGAATATTGCTGAGAAATTCTTGAGGGCTTTGCAACCATCCCCAGGCTTGAAAAGCGGGGGCAAAAATGGCTATTAATACGAAAAATAGAGTAATAAATAAACCAGCCCGCATCATCCCCATTGAGACTGTTGGTTTTCCCGAGAATTTCAAGAATCTTGGTAGTAGAAATTTGCGTGCTGGCATGGTTTTTTATCCGATCGTTTAGTGGATTATTTGAGCGTTGGGGGAAAGCTTATGGGATTAAAGCGATCGAACCCCAGAAACATATTTATTTTTACTTAAGACCAAATAGAAAAAAAGTCTCTATATCGTTCCAAATTCCTTTATCGGTGACTAATGCTTCCATCTTCCCAAAATACTCGGTTTTAATTAGTTCTCTTCTCTCAGCATCTTGTTGCTGCAAGGGAAGACATAAAGGATGAGTCAAACTCCATTCCCAAATCTTCATCGCTTCCCCAAGATCGACATAATTTCCCAACTGTTCCGCGAAGACTTCAATACTGTTAAAACCAGCCTCCTCCAGAAGTTTATAACATTTATCGAGGTTCCCAGTGGCGGCACTCCAGCTAGGTAATGAAACTCCATATTTTTCAGCAGCTTCTCTTAAGACATTCCCCGCAATAAAAGCAGTTTCGCTAAACACGCATAGACCTATTTTTCCCCCCGGTTTAATAAAGCCGCGCCAGCGACGCAAAGTCCCGGGAATATCGCGCAGAAATGGTAGGGCAGTACAGCATAATATTCGATCGCAACTGTTGGGGGGAAGTTCTAGAGTTTCTACGTCAGTTTGTCTTATTTCTATGTTGTTAATTTTGGCTGTTTCTATTTTAGTTTTTGCTTGTTCTAGCATTCCCGGAGAAATGTCTATGCCGATAACTTTGCCTCCATCTCCTACTATTTCCCCGGCAGCGATCGCTACTAACCCAGTCCCCGTTGCCATATCGATTATTTTCTCTCCCGGTTGTATCCCGGCATATTCTACCAGGCGACGGGCGAGTTTCGGGTGAAAGTCGCCCTCGGCATCGTAGTTTTTTCTTCTGTTAAAACTCTCCGCTATTTGTTGTTTGAATTCGTCTAATGGGGGCTGGTTTGCGGTCATTATTTTTAAGTTTTATTTACCCTTGGGAGTTAAATTTTGAATCAATAATCGAGTTTGGGGGCGATCTGCGCCAGTTAAAGTAGGTAGCCCAAAATATTTAGACCCCGGATTTGCCCGTAGAACAGGCGTCTCGCCTGTTCCAGATGTCTAATTAATCTGGCACGGGTACTTAAAATAGAATAAAATAATAGTATCGAGCCGGGGGCAATTTGTCAAGTCCCAGTTAGTCGCGTTCGTAGTAATCGCTTTAGCGATTGATATCTATGAATCGCTAAAGCGATTACTACAAGCAAGCGGGCGGAGTTGTCTGTAAAAACCGCGCCTTCTGGGCTGCGAATATCTCCAGGGCAAAAAAGAATAGATAATAGGTAATAATCTCGCTCTGGGATTATTACCTATTACCTATTACCTATTACCTATTACCGAACTAAATATTAGCCTCGATCGCCTCTCGATACTCGCTCTTACGCTTAACCCCCTTCAACTCCTTAACCAAACCCTTGTCTTTAAAAAACTGAATCGTCGGAGTACCGACAATGCCGGCATTCTCAGCAATATCTGGGTCGTCCTCGATGTCGATCTCCACATAATGAATCTTGCCATCATACTCATCCACGACCTTTTGCAAAATAGGCTTCAAAGTGTGACAGGGACCGCAAGTCGGAGAAGAATACTTAACCACGATGGGGCGATCGCTCTCGTGATACAAGCGCCGCAAAGCATAACCCCCGACGTGATGGGTAGCATCGAGGTCGAAACTATCCTCCGTATCCGCAACATCCTCAGTCTCCGTTTCCCGAGATTTCGCCTCCTCCCCAGACTGAGAAAACTCCTGCGCCAAATTATTCTCTGCCAACCAACGTTCTGCCAGCATCGCCCCCATACAACCGCTACCCGCAGCAGTAATAGCCTGACGAAACTCGCGGTCCTGAACGTCGCCAACGGCATAGACGCCCTCGACGCTAGTTTTGACAAAATCTTCCGTGACGATGTAACCAGTTTCGTCTAGCTTCAACTGACCGTTAAAAATGTCAGTATTGGGAGTGTGACCGATGGCGTAGAACAGACCCCCCGCTGGCAAATCGCTTTCTTCGCCAGTCTTGTTATTTTTCAGCTTCACCCCTTCCATGCGACCGTTGCCAAAAACATCCACCGCCTCAGTGTTCCAATGAACCGTAATTTTAGGATGTTCTAAAACCCGTTGCTGCATCGCCTTACTCGCCCGCATTTCATCGCGGCGAACCAGCAGGTGAACGCCGTTGCCGTATTTAGTGAGATAGACAGCCTCTTCCGCAGCAGTATCCCCAGCGCCGATGACCGCCAATTCAGCAGCTTTAAATATAGGAGAAGCACCGTCGCAGATAGCGCAGGCGGAGATGCCGTTGCTCCAATATTTAGCCTCGCTAGGCAAGTTTAGCCTCTTAGCAGTAGCGCCAGTGGCGATGACGATCGCGTGAGTTTTGACTTCCCGTTCTTCCGACTTAACCGTAAAGGGGCGCTGGGTCAGATCTACAGAAATGACATCTTCCGTGTAGAGTTCCGCCCCCCAACGGACCGCTTGAGCCTTCATCCGGTCCATCAGTTGGGGCCCCGTGATGCCCTCCGGGAAACCGGGGAAATTTTCGACCTCGGTGGTAGTCATTAGCTGACCTCCAGGGATGCCTCCTTTTTGGTAGCCTTCAAATACAAGAGGTTTGAGGTTGGCCCGTCCGGCGTAGATAGCGGCGGTAAAGCCTGCGGGGCCGGAACCGATGACGACTAGGTTTTCTACAGTTTCGTTTGCCATTTTTCTCTTTTAACTCATAATGACTTCGTGTTACGTTTTATTATATGGCATCCAAAAGGAGCTTAACCGAACAAAGCTGTGGGGAAAACCGATGGTGCGACTGGCCATGTCCGATTGTTGGGCCTTTTCCGGTCTTATAACAATTAACAATTAATAATTAATAATTAATAATTGAGGAAATATCTGGAATCCTTGTTCGGTCTAGCATTCCTCTTTTGATTTTCTTATGGTTATTTATTGGGACTTGATATTAGGTGGTGGGGTGCGCGGATTAATTGGTTCGTAGCGATCGCTAATCGCTAATTAAAACAAGTCTTATATCGCTAAAGCGATTACTACAAACAAGCATATTGCCGAGCAAAACGAGTTTTCCTCAAACCCTCAACTCCCAACATAATTTCTAACTCTTGATGACTTATTTTTGGTAACGCTGGCTAAGGCGATCGCTTCTAATAAATTCAATAATTAAAACCTGGTTGATTCATAATGAATCAACCAGGTTAGTTTGTTGAATTGGAGACTAATTATCTCAATTCATGTTATTAACGTATTCTCGAACTTGCCGTATATTAAGTTGAAGTATTTCAGCTATTTCATCTACTGAAAAACCTTTGGCTAATAAGGGAGGAATTGTTTCCAGTTTAGCTTTAATTTCTCCTTTTTGCTCCCCTTCCGCAATTAATTCTTGAGCAAAACGAGTTTTCCTCAAATCCTCAACTCCAAACATAACTTCCAACTCCTGACGACTCATTTTCGGTAACTTCGCTAAAACGATCGCTTCTAATAAATTCAGCAACTCCAACCGGGTTGGTTCGTGAGTAAACTGTTTTTTGACGCGATCGACTAACTCCGTCGCTAGTTCTAAAAATTCCCTTTTTTTAGCGACAACTAATCGAATAATTTGCACCCCCAAGGAACTATTTTCATTAGCTGCTAGCTCGTTCAAATAGATGCACTTTACCAGGGGAGAATCTAAAAGGGGTTGAACTGACTCTCTCTGTCTGGCAGTCGGCTCGATACTGCGACTCTTAAAAAGAATCATAGCACGCCAACGCAAACTTGGGTTGTTTTCTCGGATATAAGTAAATATCTCTGAAAACAAGCGAATATAAATGCTTGGGTCTTTTTGAAATTGTACCTCCGCAAAATAAATCGGGTTGTCCGCCTCCAGGGGCAAAAATACTCCGTCTATTCTAAAGGCAGTTTGCTTTAATTCTACCGCATCAAAACGGTAATCGTTTGCCATTTCTGGCGACTCGCCCCACAACTCGAAGAAAGTATCGGGTAATTCTTTGAGAATGCGATAAAAGATGTGGTCTGTTTTCATTGGTTAATGTTAATCTACTACGGGTGCATCTCAATTTTGAAGAAAGCCAAGAATTTAACGCTTTTTGGTAATGGGGAAAACGGTAATGGGTAATAGGAATATTGCGTTTTTGCTTTCTCTGAGATGCTCCCATCTACTACCTCCAGTGAAGAAGTATTTAAAAACAGTTGGACAGATTATTGACTGCGACTCCTGAAGATAATCGTAGCACGCCACCGACAAGATAGAGCGATCGCCCCTTCAACCTAACCCTTGACAAACGCTACTACATCTGTTACAAATAATTAAAAACCAACAATTAACCATGAAAAGAATCTTAGAACCGGAAGTAATGGATACCTGGGAAGAGGCGGCGGAATACGACGCCATGGACTTTATAGAAGTTAACAAAGCCTTTGCCCAAAAAGCTATAGAAATCGGACCGAAAAAAGGTTTAATCTTAGATGCTGGAACCGGTACCGCGAGAATACCAATCTTTATCTGCCAAGAACGTTTGGAATGGCAAATCATCGGCATCGACTTATCCCAAAATATGCTGATTATTGGCAATAAAAATATTGAAGAAGCAGGTTTAGAAAAACGAATCAAATTAGAATTAGTCGATGGCAAAAATATGCCCTATCCAGACCGTAACTTTGATGCCGCAATCTCCAACAGCATAGTTCACCACTTACCCGATATGCTGCCTTTTTGGAGAGAAGTAAAGCGAGTATTAAAACCGGGTGGGGGGATTTTTATCCGAGATTTGCTGCGACCGGAAAACGAACAAATTACCGAGGAATTTGTGAATAAATATGCGGCGGAATGTAACGATCGCCAACGGGGATTATTTAGAGATTCTTTAAAAGCAGCATTTACGGTGGATGAGGTTAAAGAAGCGATGGAAGCCGCCGGTTTAAAAGGAGTAAAAATTTACCAATCTTCCGACCGACATTGGACGGCGGAAAGAACAGCTAATAATTAATAATTAATAAAACAGGCCGTAGATCGTTCGCGATATTTTAGAAACCCGGTTTCTTAAAGAAACCGGGTTTCTTGCCCCCTAATTTTTCATAATCCCTGCACGGATTGCTATACCAGAAACCGGGTTTTTGAAACAATACCTTCGCCAAAATAAAAAATACCATTCGTAGGTTGGGTGGAGCGCCCCGCGTAACCCAACAAAATCGTTGGATTGTGCTACGAAGATGTTGGGTTTCGCTACGCTACACCCAACCTACAAGAAAATGGCGAAGGTATTGTGAAAAAAACCCGGTTTCTCAGATATCGCGACGATGGAGGGATTGCTCTGACACCAAATCAAACCTTTAAAGAATATCTCCCAGTGCCAGAAATCCCCGCCAAAATAGCAGCCAAGATTAACATCCCAAATCCTACCAAACCATAAGCGTTGCCGATACCAATTCGCGCGGCTATGGGGCCCGTGAAAATTGGGGAACAAAACTGTCCTAAAAACATACAGGTAGTCAAACCGCCTAATGCTTTTCCTCTCATAGCAATGGGAGTTTTAGCATTGAGCCAAACGTTAAGATTGGGCATCAATAAACCCAATCCCATGCCGCTAAGAATTAAGCCTAAAATTACTATGGGATAACTGGTAGCTAAAGAAATAATTCCATAACCAAAACCCATGAGCGAGTAGAGTAAAACTACAACCCCCATAAAACTAAGTTTTGATTTAATAAAGCCGTAATTCATGGATATAATAGCGCTAGAAAGGGTAGAACAGGCGATCGCTATTCCTGTTTGAGAGTTACTAACATCATAATTTTCGGTTAAATAAAAAGGCAATTGCACCGGCACCATATAAAAACATACTGCCGTTAAAAACATGACGGCGTAGATAAAAACGAGGCGAATCTTTTGGTAGCGATCGCGAAGCGTTGCGGATGCAACATCGCTCCTTAAATTCCCCCCCATCTCCGCAATCTTTTCCCCTACTTTTTTCCCAGTTTTATCCAGAGCAACCCTCGCCCTATTAGGCTCGGTTAAAACAAAAACTACCAAAGGGAAAATTGCCAAAGCGCTCAAATAAATCAAAAAAGGAAAGCGCCAGCTAATATCTGCTAAAAACCCGCCAAATACAAGAAAAACCACGCCGCCAAAACCCATAAAAGCCGCTTGAACGCCCATTACTCGATTGCGTTTTTCACCTTGATAATAATCCGCAATTAGAGTAACAGAAGCAGTCATAATTCCAGCCACCGATAGCCCCAAAATAGCGCGAGCGATTAATAAACCAGTTAAGGAATTAAGAACAAAACCAGAACCCCCAGCAAGACCGTAAAGAGCCACCGAAGCAGCTAACAATTTTTTGCGACCGAAGCGATCGATAATTATCCCCACAAACGGACCGGCGATCGCTGTAAACAACCCGGGTAAAGTCAACATCAATTTGACTAAAAATTCCCCCCTGGGAGCATCGGCGAAAAACTGCTGGATTTGCGGCAGTGCGGGAGCAATTGTCGCCCCCGCCATTACGGTCATAGTGCTGGTTAGCAATAAAGTTATGAGTTTTAACACGACGGGCTCCTTGAGTATAAAAGGTGCGCCGGGAGCGCACCTTACTAATAAAGTTTGACCAACTGATTGCTATTGCTAGTCGTCTGGTGGAGATGACGACTTATTCAAGCGCCAACCGGGTTTTACCGTCTGACGGGAACGAGCGATAACTAAACTATCGTCGGGCACGTCTTCGGTGACGATGGAACCTGCCGCTACGGTAACATCTTCTCCCAAAGTCACCGGCGCGACCAGAACGCTATTAGAACCAGTTTTAGAGCGATCGCCTATTTTAGTGGGATGCTTATTAGTTCCATCGTAATTAGCCGTAATCGTACCGGCGCCGATATTGACCTTTTCTCCCAGAGTAGCGTCCCCGAGATAAGACAAATGGGCGGCATTAGCGCCATCGCCCATCTTCGTATTTTTCAACTCGACAAAATTACCAACCCGGCAATTAGCCCCCACCTCAGCATGACCGCGCAAATGAGCGTAAGGCCCTATACGGCTGCCGTCCGCGACTGCGCTATCCGAAACCACAGAATAAAGCACCCTCGCATCCTTACCGATGTGACTGTTTTCGATAGAAGTTCCAGGGCCGATACGACTGCCAGAACCGATAAAAGTATTGCCTCGCAGATGAGTTTGAGGCTCGATAACAGCATCCGGCTCCAGAACTACGCGATCGTCTATGGTGGTACTGTCGGGGTCTATCATCGTCACTCCCGCCGCCATCCACTTATCCTTAACTCGGACCTGCAAAATTTCGTAAGCTTGAGCGAGATGTTTGCGGTTATTAACGCCAATAATTTCTTGAAAATCATCCACATCCACCGCCATCACCGGCTTAAGATATTTCACCGTATCGGTCAAATAATATTCCTGTTGGTCGTTATCGGCCTTGAGTTCTGGCAAAATCTTGGCCAAGGCCGGCCAACTAAAACAATAAACCCCCGCATTAATCCGGTGATTTTGCCTCTGGGCCTTCGTACAATCTCGGTGTTCGACAATTTGTTTGACAATATTATTACTATTGCAAAACACCCGTCCGTATCCCTGGGGGTTGGGGAGATGGGCCGTGAGAATAGTGGCCTCATTCTGATTTTGTTTGTGAAGCTCCATTAACTGCTTCAAACTTTCTGGCCGCAACAGGGGGACATCCCCGTTTAGAACCAATAAATCTCCCGTAAACCCCTCTAAATGGGGCAATAATTGCTGGATGGCATGACCGGTCCCCAATTGTTGCTTTTGTTCGACAAACTCCAGAGCGGGCTCTGCTTTATCTACTTCTGCCAAGGTTTCTTTAACTAAGTCCCCTCGATAACCAACAATTACCAGCCGCCGAAGGGGCTTTAACGAGAGAGAACTCTCCAATACACGTTGGACCAGAGAGGCAGAACCCAACTCGTGCAAAACTTTAGGCAAGTCGGACTTCATTCTAGTACCCCGTCCTGCCGCTAAAATTGCTACTGCTACCATGATGCCTGCTATGAGCTTTAACTAATGAAGCGATCGCAAAGAGCGATCTAACTTCACACTACCCTAAAGAGGGCAGCCCCAACCCAGGTCCGCAAGCTCTATCTGCTTTTTGTCAGTTGTCAGTTGTCAGTTGTTAGTTGACATAATCTGGGTGCATCGGCGGAATGAAGGGAACCAAAAAATTGATTTTTGTTAGCTGTTAGTTGTTAGTCGTTAGTTGTTAGTTGTTAGTTGTTATAGCAATCCGTGCAGGGACCCAGAAAAATTTGGGGGCAAGAAACCCGGTTTCTTTGAGAAACCGGGTTTCTAAAATATCACGAACGATATTATTAACGCTTTCATCGCCCCCCTGACGAAACCTCCGACAATTATTAATTATTAATTATTAATTATTAATTACTAAGGCAAACTGGTTAAATTGCTTCATCAATTGAGGGTTGCGCCAGCCTCGATCGCTTTCTTCCCACAAAATCTCCAAAGCCTCTTCTTTACTACAAGCTTTTTTATAAGGACGCTCGCTGGTTAGGGAATCGTATATGTCTATAAACTGAGATATCTGAGCCAAATAAGGAATAGAAGAACCTTTTAAACCATCTGGATACCCCGTGCCATCCCAGCGTTCGTGGTGGCTTCTGATAATAGGCAAAATTCCTCGCAGTGGTTTGAGCGGCTGACAAATTCTTTCCCCAATTACCGTATGTTTTTTCATAACTTCATACTCTAAGCCACTCAATTTTCCAGGTTTCATCAATATGGAATCTGGAATACCAATTTTGCCTATGTCATGGAGATAGCCTCCCCATTTCAAGTAGCGAATTTCTTCTGTCGAAATGCCAAGAAATTGACCGAATAATTCGGCTAAAGTGGAGACTCTTTGACAATGAGAAGCGGTAATAGGGTCTCTACTTTCGATCGCCTCCACTAAAGAAGTAATAATTGGCTCTGCTGACTCTATTTCTTCTCTGTCGATTACTTTATCTGCGTTAGAGCTTACAGGTTTCGGAACTTCCGTCTGGTAGAGATACATTTTGCTAATACCTTTTTCGCCTTGAAATATTTAGGATATAACGATTCATAATTATATACTTTTATTAGCTTTTTAGTCCCGACCCTAGTCGATTTTATTCCCGAACGCAATTTTTATTTCGATCCCCATAGCTTTTTCCTTATTTTCGATATCAAAGCACTTATTTTTAATTAAATCTTTATTTTTTATAAACTAAAAAAAATTATTTTTCATTAATTCTTGTTGGCATAATTTCACAGATAATTTCCTCAAACACCAACCGAGACATCAAAAATTTAACTTTTGCGGGACCAGCGCTTTTTCCAATGGGAAGTCGGTTCGGTGGTAGAGGTTTGTTGTTCCAAGCGACGGCGATGGATAATGACTTCTGGGGAGTCGGATAAATGGGGGTCGCGATAGGGAATAGCGGCCGTGGTTAATAAGTGTTCTTCCTCCTTCTGGGAGAGTTTTGGTAAATCGTCCCCGCAGAAACTAGCAACAGTTCCAGGCGATCGCCTCCCCACTGGCGATGTCGAAGCGATCGACAAACCAGCGGCGATTAAGGCCGACCTCGCTGCCGCACAACAAGAATAAGTTGCTAAATGGCCATCAGATTTCAAGCAGCTACTTACTAATGTCAAAAATTCCACCGTCCACAGTTGGGGGCAATTGGGAGGGGAAAAAGGATCGAGAAAGATAGCATCTGCTTGAAAACCTGATTTTTGGACCTGTTGGATCGTACTCCGGGCATCGCCGATGAGTATATTGGCCGAGATGCGATCGTTATTTAAGTAGTGACAATTACTTAATTTCGTCAAGAGGGCTGCTATGTCATCGGGCCAGTAGTCGAGAAGGCCGCTAGCGATCGCTGCTTTTGGGACTTCTGGATCGAATTCCAAAGCGACCCACTCGACTCGGCAATGGGGATTAACTTCCCAAATAGCTGCCAAAGCCGAGGCGGTGTTGTATCCTAGTCCGTAACAAACATCTAACAGTCGGACGATGGGTCGTGAGGCTTTTGACCTGAGTCGAACTGAACGAACAAATTTATATTCTGCTTCTTGTCGGGCACCGAAATGAGAGTGAAAAGTTTCGCCAAATTCAGGAGAAAAAAAGGTAAAAGAACCGTCGGCTGTTAGTTCTTGGGTAAATTTTTTTTTGTTCATTGTTGGCTGTTAATTAGACTTAGAATTTTTCTGAGTACGGGAAATTTAAGACTTTCCAGGAATTAGCTATTTATTTTTTCTTTGATGATGAAACATCTCAAAAATGTTCGCCTACCCTCCTGGTTTCCTTATCCTAGTTCTTGGCTAAAAGCTGTAATTTTAGCTTGGTTAGTAACGGGCATTGCTTTTACTACAGACCGGATGGCGATCGTGGATTATTCGTTAGCTAAATTCGGAGAAAACCGCGAGCTATTAGTCGTTTTTAGTCTGGGAATTTTGTTGGTGTTTATTCCAGCGATCGCTCTGTTTCATTACCTTTTGCATCTATTTTTTCATTGCTTTATTCCAGAGTTTATTTTACCAACATTGCGGCGGACATGGCGCGTTATAAAAAAAAGGTCGTTCTCTCAGTATAAAGCTACGTTAAAAAATACAAAAAAGCATGGGCGATCGCCCGAAATCAATAACTACTCCACGGGGATTTTACCAACATTAATAAATTGGTGGGCGGGATTATATACCTGGCTGGTCTTTATCCTCAGTACGATTATAGCAGTAACGGTTTACACCCTGCTTTTGTCTTGGTTTGACCTCAGTTATGAAACCATTAGTTTGAACTACAACCAAATCTGGGAAACTAAGAACTTTTATCAATTTTCTCTTTGGCTCTCTTTCGCTTTAATTTGGATAACTGCGGCAGCTATTTTATACCACATAGAGCATTTATTTAAACTCAAGCTTATTGTAGAAATACCTATTTTTGATACTTCAAATATCGAGGCTGAAAATATGGTTATAGCGAACAATAATTATGAAGATATAGATTGGAATAATCTTCCAGTTCGGGTCCAAATAAATAATTCTAAAAAAGGAAGGAAATCTGCCAATAAAACATCGACTATCGACATACATATTAAACTGCCTGAATCTCAAGTATTGTCCGGAAAAAATGGTAGAAAAAGAGCGAAGGCTTCCATCCAGTACGGGGGTAAACTTAGCTCTGGTAATTGGGGGAGATGGAGAACATTATTAGCAGTTTTTACGATATCTGTATTAGCAGCAGGAATCTACGGACTTTACCTCAATAGTAAAAAAGCCGATGTAACAGCGGAAGTTTCCTCCCCAGGCAGTTCCCAAGTTAGTTCGGCGATCGCCTCGCCAGTAACGCCAAAACCTTCAGTACAACCTTCGCCCCTTCCGTCCGGGACAGCAGTATTAGCACCGCCAGACCCGTTCAAAATGGCAGTAAATCGAGCGAGCAATGCAGCAGAAATGACTCAAACAGCAAGCTCCAGAATAGAGTGGGAGGCGGTGGCGAGCCAGTGGCAAGATGCTGTAGAATTAATGAAGGTAGTCCCGGCATTCCATCCTAATTATGCAGTGGCGAGGCAGAAAGCGATCGAATATCAATACAATGCTAATTATGCCAGAAGAGTAGCGGCAAACAGCCGGGAATAACCGCTCGAAAATGCTCTGAATAACTTTATTATCTGGACGGTCAATTTTTATGACGCAAGCTAATAATTTAGAAGAACAAGCACAAAGAGGAAATCCACAGGCGATCGCTGCTTTATTGAGCGATATCCTCCTAAATAAAAATGAAGATATTATTGTGGAAGCTAGCATAAATAATGCAGTTTTAGAAATAATTTTAGAAGCAGAGGAAGTACCAGATCGGTATGAGATGGTAGAGATTATCAGACAAGAACTAACCGAACTAGAACCAGATTCAGTAGAGAGGGTAAAGATAGCAGCCCACAAAACAGATGCCCTAGATTGCGTTTGGACTCAAGCATTCGGTCTGGAAGTAGGAGCATTTTCTTCCCTAATTTTGCCCGGTGCCCAAGAAGCTATGAAGGTGGAAGTTCCTTCAGTTAAAGAAGAAGAAGAAGAAATAGAAACTGATCCGGAAAATGATGCTTTAGACAGCGAACAATTAAGCAAAATAACTTTAGGAATTGTTACGGCAATTTTAGCAGTGGCGGTAATTGTTTTTATCGGCAAAATGATAATGGAGCGATCGCCTTCGGAGGATAATGAAAACCCAACAGCCTACGCTCTAATTATTCCTAATTAAATTTATCTAAATCTATGAGCCAACTACAAATAAAATTGCCAACGGACTCTTGGAAGGCTGCAAGTTGGAATGAATACCTCCAAACCTTAGAAAATCCTATTTACGAAAAAGCAAAAACTTACTATTACCAACAACAATTGATGATAGAAATGGCTCCAGTGGGAGCTAACCATGCAGACGATAATGCGATTATTATCCTGTTAGCCAACTTATGGGGAATAGGGCGATCGCTACCTTTAAAAGCATTTGTTAACTGTAGCTATCGCCAACAAGGAATTAAAGAAGCTCAACCGGATGTTTCTTATTATATTGGCGATCGAGTTAAATATGCCCCCACCGGCAATAAAGTTGTTAATTTAGATAGCAACCAACCCCCAGATTTAGCCATAGAAATTGCGGTTA
>JAXHVR010000074.1:0-16136 GCA_034189005.1 Cyanobacteriota bacterium
CAGGTTTATTTTCCACAGAAATAATCCAAGGAAACGCCATCTGGATAGTTAAAGAAGCAGGAGTTATTGCCGGGTTGCCAATAGCAGCAAGAGTATTTCATTTATTAAACGAAAAAGTTAATTTTACCGACGCAGTTTCCGAAGGCGATTTTTGCGAAAAAGGAAAAATAATTGCCGAAATAAACGGACCTTTAGATGCTTTATTAACTGGAGAAAGAGTCGCTCTAAATCTGGCCATGCGTTTGAGCGGCATTGCCAGCATGACGCGCAAATATGCAGATAAAATAGCCGATTTACCGACCCAACTGGTAGATACTCGCAAGACAACTCCCGGACTGAGAATCTTAGAGAAATATGCTACGGCAGTTGGGGGAGCAATAAATCATCGCATGGGTTTGGACGATGCCGTAATGATAAAAGACAATCATATCGCGGCGGCGGGAGGAATTGGGGAGGCGATCGCCCAAATCAGAAAAACTATTCCCTATCCCTTAACCGTAGAAGTAGAAACAGAAAATTTAGAGCAAGTAAAAGAAGCGATCGCCCGACAAGCAGATATTATCATGCTAGATAATATGCCGATAGAAACCATGAAAAAAGCCGTAGAACTAATTCGACAGCAAAACAATCAAATTAAAATTGAAGCATCCGGAAATATTACCATTAAAACAATTAGGGGAGTAGCAGAAACAGGAGTAGATTACATTTCCACCAGCGCCCCCATTACTCGTTCCACCTGGTTAGATTTGAGCATGAAAATTAACAATTAATTGTTAATATAGCAATTATACTCAATCCCAAGCTAATCTCACGAAACCCGGTTTCTCTAACAATACCTTCGCCATGTTTGCGGAACAATGATAATTCGCCCGCCAGAAACCGGGTTTCTTTGAGAAACCCGGTTTCTTAAATCCCCATGCCGATAAGATATTTAATTTTTGTAGAACAGGCATCTTGCCTGTTCTACCAACTGACAACTAACAATTACCTCGAAATAAAATGCACCCAAAAATCACCATCTGGCATACAAAGGCGGCGAATTAGACGATAAGAATAGTGGAGATAGGCCCCGCTGAGGTCCGTACGATAACCGGTAGAAAACCATTCTCCATAAGGATCGTGAACGAAGAAACCGTCATCGTCAAAACCCACAGCCACCACAATATGACCGAAATAGGTAAAATACCCGTGCATGACAGCAGGATTGCCACCTACTAACCAATCTTGGACTTCTTCTATTCTGGCATTCTCTTTAAAGACATCCCGGCGATTGTAATCCCTGACAATGCGAGCTAGATCGTAGGGACTGTGACGGCTGTAACCACGACTCAAAGCATATTCGTAGAGCTCGTCTTCCAATTGCCCGAATTGAGGCGTGACTCCTAGATATTCCAAACACATAGCAATAGAAGTTACATTACAACTGCCAGTTGGGTTGTACCAGTTGTCCAATTGGGACTTGTAAGGAACGTCCAGTCGGACGGTTCGGGGTCTGGGTGCGGGATGAATCCTTTCGTTATTTTCGTAGATTTCAATATGGTTTTCGTAGGCGTACCATATAGCAGAACCGTTGAAATATTGGCTGCGTAAAGCGACTCTGAAGTGATTTCTAACTTTTACATAAGCTAGAAGCTCGAACTCCTGACCTTCTTCTATAGGCTGTTTTTCTGAGTCGCTGAGTTCTGACGATTGGATGGGTTTGGATTTAAAGACAGTGCTTTTAACGGTTTTCAGCAGTGGGGCCGATACTGAAAGCTCTTTTGGTTGAACTTCGAGGAGTTTGAGCGCTGTCGTTTGCCCCAGATAACCCGGTTCTCGACAATTGGTTTCGGTTTGAAACCTGTGGAGGGCGGCGGTGGTGAGGGGGCCAAAGATTCCATCTACGGGAGGCCCTAACATCCCCAGTTCGATCAGAATGGTTTGGATTTCCCGAGTTAGTTCTTCATCTGCGGCCAAAGCCCTAACATCGTATTTAATATCGGTCCCAATAAAGTCTTTTAGTCTCATTTTTAGCTGCTCGAATCAGTTACTAACGCTTATGCCTGACAGAAATAGCTGGCAATTCCCATCATCTTATATTTTTTAGGTCTTTTATTTTGTGCCGAGGAGAAAATAATTGGGCCCGTCTCCAGATTTTTGCTAAATCGTACTCATAACGACTAGCATAAAAAAATTGGGGCGGTGGTTGTTTGGTAGCGCGCTGCCAAATAACCACCGCCCTCTTGAGTAGAAAGACTCGTTATGAGTATGAGCTTTTGGCGAAAATGGCTAAAGTACAGAGTAAAATACTCTCACCTAAGATTTCTCTGGCTTGACGACTACAATACCGCAAGCGTCGGCAGACAAATATTTGCTAGCTGCTTCGCGAACATCTGCCGCACTTAGAGATTGAATCTGGGCGGGATAATCAAAAGCGGATGTCAAATTTCCGACGATAGACCCATAATAGCCATATAGACTGGCGCGAGCGCTCGGGGTTTCGTTAGCAAAAATAAATCGATTCGCAACCAAACGCCGAATGCGACGGATCTCGGCGGGAGCGATCGCCTCTGTCTGAATAGTACGAATCTGATGGGCGATCGCCTCCTCAACCTCAGCCAGATTTTCCTGGGGCAGGCGAGCAGAAATAGAAAACAAACCTTGAGACTTGTAACTGATATTGCTAGCGGAAATCGAAGTCACCAATCCTCGCTTTTCCCGCAAATCCTGAAACAAGCGAGAGGTTCGTCCTTGCCCCAAAATTGTCGCCAAAACGTCCATGGCATAAGTGTTAGATAGCTCCCTTAACCCGGGCACTCGCCAAAACATCATCAATCTCGCCTGCTGGAGAGTAGCATCGACAAACTCCCCACGGACTATTTCCGTGAAAGGCAATTCCGGTTCCAGGTCGGCAGTCGGGGGTTTTGCCCGCTCGGATGGCCCCCGCCCGTCGCCCCTTGCTTGGGTAAAAGCATCGGCGACGGTATCTATTAATTCCTCCACCTTGAGATTGCCCACGGCGACGGCGGTTATGGAAGGCGGTTGATACCAGGTTTGGTGGAAATCTCGCATTTGTTGGGGAGTCAGTTGAGAAATTACCGAAGTTGGACCGAGAACCGATCGCCTGTATGGTAATTTTTCAAAAGCAATTTCCATGGCTCGTCGATAGTTGCGGCGATTGGGGTTATCTTCGGAGCGTCGAATTTCTTCTAATACTACCAGTCGTTCCCGTTCAAAAGCGGCATCTGGGATGCTGGCATTGAGTACCACTTCTAATAGCAGGGGCGCTAACTCGGCAAAATCTTTGGGGGCGGTGGTGATGTAATACTTGGTGTATTCTTGGCTGGTGGCGGCGTTGGTTACGGCACCGCGTTGTTCTATGGCTCGCTCGAATTCTCCACTAGGGATTTTCGGAGTGCCCTTAAAGATGGCGTGTTCGAGGAAGTGGGCCATGCCGTTAATAGAGTCGGGTTCTAGGGCGGAGCCGGTATTGAGCCAAAGGCTGAGGTTAACTGCTTCTACGGGTAGCTGTTCGGCAATAATTGTCAGGCCGCCCTGTAGGTTACGAACGGTAGGGGCGTTTAAAGGTTTGGTAGAAGGACGTTCGATCGAGGTTGAGGTCATTTGTTGTTTCTTGTCTGTACTCTGTTCTCTGCTCAACCATGATGGCATTGTTTCTAAATTTTACAAGTTTGGCATTTTCTCTTGACAGAGAAATTTTTTTGTGGTAGTCAGCCCCAGCTAATCTTTGGGGGATGAAGAGCGATCGCCCGAGTTTCATTTAGAATGTTCGGCAATAGGCGATCGCTTCTACCATCGAGGCAATTTAGAAGGGGCGATCGCTCAATATCGAGAATGTCTGAAGTTTGAGCAGGATTTTTTAGTTGCTAAATACAATCTGGGAGTTGCTTTAGGAAACTTCGGGAAATATCCAGAAGCGATCGCTATAGCTCATATCCTAATTCCTGCAGGGATTAGGATATGAGGTAAACCAGAAACCGGGTTTTTTCAACAATACCTTCGCCATTTTCTCGTAGGTTGGGTGGAGCGATAGCGCAACCCAACATCTTCGTAGCACAATCCAACGATTTTGTTGGGCCCTGCGAAGCTACACCCAACCTACGAATGGTATTTTTTATTTTGGCGAAAGTATTGTTCAAAAAACCCGGTTTCTCAGATATCGCAAACGATCTAGACTTGCTATACTTACCTTTATCGTAGAAATTTATTGCAATTAAAATATTAAAAAATTCAAAATATTGACAGTTAATTTGATTAACAAAAAATAACATTTCTTAAACTTAAAAAACCTCAAATGTGATGTAAGATCGTACGAGCATTTTTGCCATTAAAACTTCATTAACAGGAGATAGAGAAAAAGATGACAACAGCTAACTGGCGCTTAAGCCCGGGTTACATCAGTAAATACGGTTCCAATGCTAATTCTGCCCATATTCTCTTGGGCCGTTTTTTGGCAGATCGTAAATCCGAAGACCCGCTAGTAGAAAAGGAACTATTTTCAGAGGATGGTAAATTTGAATGGGGAGAAGTCCAACCCTTAGAAAAGGTAATTAATTCTCGGGAAGATTTGGAATTTTTGGCAACCCATCCCAGCTTATTCCGCAACGCGATAATGATTATCGAACCTTGGAATAATGTAGGTATAAACGATTTAGACGAGGAAGTGCGAGCATCTAAAAACGTAGCTTTCATGGCTCAAAAAATAGCCGATTGTGACTCCGTATTGTTTCCCGTATGGTCCACCGGAGTTATAGACCTGGATTTGGTAGTCCCCATAGCGAGCTCCTCCATGGCAATAGTATTAGAAGGAGGCGCTCCTTCAGTTTACGACCCGACCCAGTGGACTTATCCAAACTGTTCGCGGGATGAAATGTGTTCCCTAATAGAAGCTCTACTGCTATCGCGAGGTCTCTGCAGCGCCCCGCAGATTATGATCTGTCTGAGCCATCAACTCGCGGGAGAATGTCACGTTCGCTTATTGCGTCAGGCAGTAGAACAAGTGTTGAAGATCGAATCCTTGGACGGGGATAAAGAGGGACATGCATTGCCTTTTATTAAAGACGTCTGCCAAAAAATTAAGTCAGTAGGGGAAGAACTGCCTATTGTAAAGCGGGATGGTAGCGTAGTTGCCAAAGGGTGGAACGATGCCAACTTTGCTGTAGTCCTCAACGAAGAGAAAGAAATAGGCGATCGCCACCTATTGCCTTACGAAACCCCTAATCCCGCAGAATCAAAAATTCCCATCGAACTGCTTAAGGCCCACGACGTGATGGCGGACGAGTTTGAAGGAGTCATCGACACCACGATCCTATATGAAAGCAACATCGCCATTTCCATGTTCCACAGCGAAGAAGTGAACGAAGAAGCAGTGTTGTTTGCCAACTGGGCATACATGATGCTCCACGATGCCTTAGTTCCCTATCGCTATTTAGTAGCAAATAGCCCTCTTGCCTGGATGTTGCGCTTGCCCTATTCAGTAGAAATTCTCGCTTCTACGGCGCTAGAGAGTGGAGAGCTTTTAACAGAATGCTCCTGTACTTGTATCAACTACAAAGACTTTGAAACCAAGCTAATTCGGCGTTCTTTTACCTGTCAGTTTCACCCAGAGCTCCTGTCAGATCTGCGAGAAATGGGCAAGCGAGGTCCTGCATCCTACAAAGAACTAAAAGAAAGCGACGGTATCCGCTTGTTGGTGAGACTCCTCTACGAAGGAATGCAGGAATAGGTAGTAGCGAATCTAGGTTAAAAATGTGGGTAAAGCAAAAGTTCGTAGCGATCGCTTTAGCGATTTAGATAGATAGATCGCTCGTTAGAACGTAATCGCTTTAGCGATTCAGGTTCGTAGTAATCGCTTTAGCGATTGAGTTGGTTCGTAGTAATCGCTTTAGCGATTGAGTTGGTTCGTAGTAATCGCTTTAGCGATTCAGGTTCGTAGTAATCGCTTTAGCGATTGAGTTGGTTCGTAGTAATCGCTTTAGCGATTTAGATAGATCGATCGCTCGTTAGAACGTAATCGCTTTAGCGATTGATATCTATAAATCGCTAAAGCGATTACTACAAGCTAGCCTGCGAAGTTTACCTACAATTTTAGCTGCGATTTCAAGTCGCAATTGCGACTTGAGATAACGGATGGGTTGTCCCGCGAAAGAATGGGGAGATCGCCGGTTTATCCTGAATTGCACTCCTTGGCAGGTGGATAAACAACTAAATCTAGTGTAAACTAACCTACGGCGTGCGGCCGCGCGACCTACAGTTGTTTTAACCGTTCCCCATTACCCATTAGCTATTAAAATGAAAAACAAAATCCGTCGTTTCCTAGCCCTATTATTAATAGCAATTTTCAGCACCATCGCAGCAGGAACCATCGCCACCGCCCAAGTCAACCCCTTCGCCAATGAAGGAGAAATTCGCGGCGTTTGGCTGACCAATATCGACAGCGACGCCATGTTCTCTCCTATGGAGACAAAATTAGCCGTAGATCGACTCGCCAGACTGAATTTTAATACCATCTATCCCACCGTTTGGCAAGGCGGTTACACCCTCTACCCGAGCCCCGTCGCCAAACAAGTATTTGGCAAATCTTTAGACCCCGATCCCCGGTTACAAGGGCGAGACGTTCTCCAAGAAATAGTCAAAGAAGGACATAAAAAAGGTTTGGCAGTTATCCCTTGGTTCGAGTTTGGTTTCATGGCACCAGCCGATTCCGAATTAGCCAGACAACACCCCGAATGGCTGACAAAAAAAAGAGACGGTTCTACTATTAAAATGGAAGGAGAAGAACCCCGAGTTTGGCTCAATCCTTTTCATCCAGAAGTGCAACAATTTATATTAGATTTAGTAACGGAAATTGTTGCTAATTACGATGTCGATGGCATTCAACTAGACGACCATTTCGGCTTGCCTTCCGAGTTCGGTTACGACGAATATACCGTAGGATTGTACGAAAAAGAATTGCCGGGGTTATCGCCTTCCGATAACCATCGCGAAACTTTTTGGATTCGCTGGCGGGCGGATAAAATCAACGAATTTATGGAGCGGCTTTTTTATGCGGTAAAAGCCATCAAACAAGATTGCATTATTTCCTTATCTCCGAATCCATTTCATTTTGCTTTGCCCGCTTATTTACAAGACTGGTTCACCTGGGAAAGAAAAGGTTTTATCGAGGAAATAGTCTTGCAGGTTTACCGTCCAGATTTAGATAGATTTATTGCAGAATTAGAAAGAACCGAAGTCGAACTTGCTAAAAATCATATTCCAGTAGCTATTGGCATTTTAAGCGGTTTGAAAAATCGTTCTACTCCTATTTATAAAATTCAACAACAAGTAGAAGAAGCGCGAAAAAGAGGTTTTGCGGGAGTCTCTTTCTTTTTCTACGAAAGTTTGTGGAATTGGTCTGAGGAACCAGTTTTTTGGCGTCAGAGAATTTTGCGAAGAATGTTTGCGAAATCCGTGGAACGCCCGGCAATTAATTAATAATTTAGCGATCGTTCGTAGTAATCGCTTTAGCGATTCATATTAATAAATCGCCGTTCGTAGTAATCGCTTTAGCGATTCAGATTAATAAATCGCCGTTCGTAGTAATCGCTTTAGCGATTCAGATTAATAAATCGCCGTTCGTAGTAATCGCTTTAGCGATTCAGATTAATAAATCGCCGTTCGTAGTAATCGCTTTAGCGATTCAGATTAATAGACCTCTTGCAAAAATAAAGACGGGGCAAAGCTTATGGACATAAAAACCTCTGGTTTTCAACAAAAATTGTCTCCCAAATGCTTTGCCCCTACATAAAAATCGAATTATGCAAGAGGTCTAATAAATCGCCGTTCGTAGTAATCGCTTTAGCGATTGATATTAATAAATCGCCGTTCGTAGTAATCGCTTTAGCGATTCAGATTAATAAATCGCCGTTCGTAGTAATCGCTAAAGCGATTGATATTAATAAATCGCCGTTCGTAGTAATCGCTTTAGCGATTCATATTGATAAATCGCCGTTCGTAGTAATCGCTTTAGCGATTCAGATTAATAAATCGCCGTTCGTAGTAATCGCTTTAGCGATTCATATTGATAAATCGCTAAAGCGATTACTACAAGCAAGAGTTATGGTTCTAGAACGCTACTTCTGAGCCACTACTCTTTAATTAACAGCCTTCTGGGCTGACGCGAATATCCTCGCCCCTGCATATTCCATGCGCCTTTATGGGTAAAATGTTGCATTTTATACCAAAAATGCTATAACATAATTGCGATATTGGTTCGCCAACGCCAACTTTTGCCCAGAGAAGCTCCATGTTAATCCATTCCCTAGATCGCTTAATTGCTAAAGTGTCAGCCAAATTACCTCTGAGAACTATCCTGATCGTGCCTTTTGTCATCCAAATTTTTGCGGCAGTGGGGCTGACTGGATATTTGTCCTTTAAAAACGGACAAAAAGCTGTGGAGGACTTGGCCGGGCAATTGCAGAATGAGATTACTAACCGCATCGAAGAACGTCTCAATACTTATTTATCTATTCCCCATTTAATCAATCAAATTAATGCCGACGATTTTGCTATTGGTAAATTAAATTTGCAAAATGAAAAATTATTAGAACTTCATTTATGGCAGCAAATACAATTATTTAATAATGTCAGTTATATTTATTTAACCCGTTATGAAAACCTTTTAATAGGAGCGGAAAGAACTGCTTATGGTAGTTTTAATATTGGTTACTGGTCCGAAGATTCTGAAAATAGGGAATATGAAACTTATTCGACTAATAGCGAGGGCGATCGCCTCGAACTATTATCGGCATTTCCTGACTATGCATTTCTTGATAAATCGTGGTATCAAACAGCAAAAGCCGCAAAAAAAACTACTTGGGGTTCTATTTATTTATGGGCGGTTCCTTATCCAAATCTTGCCCTTCCTGCCCTAAAACCAATTTACGATTCGGAAGATCGATTAGGGGTACTTTTAGCAGTCGATCTTTCTCTTTTAAATATTAGCGATTTCCTGAATTCTTTAAAAATAGGTCGCACGGGTCAAACCTTTATTATAGAGCGCAACGGTTTATTAGTTGCAACTTCCACTGGTACTCTTCCTTTTGTGGAAATAGAAGATAAAACGGAGCGTTTAGAAGCAACTAAAAGCGGCGGCTTAACTGAAGCTACAGCGAAATTTTTACAAGAAAAGTTTGGAAAATTTGAAAGCATAAAGCGTAGCGAACAGCTTACTTTTGAATTGCAAGAAAACCGACAAATGGTTCAAGTAACGCCTTATCAAGATGAATATGGTTTGGATTGGTTAATTGTAGTAGTAGTGCCAGAAGCAGACTTCATGGGACAAATAAATGCCAATACTCGCACTACGATTCAACTCTGTTTGGCGGCATTGGTAGTGGCAATTATAATCGGCATTATTACTTCTAGATGGATCGTTAAAGCAATTCTGATTCTCAACGCTGCTGCCAAACAATTAGCGGACGGAAAATGGAACCAAACAGTGGAAATGAAACGAGAAGACGAAATCGGAGAATTAGCGAAGTCGTTTAATAGTATGGCAAAACAGTTACAAGAATCTTTTGCGGACCTCGAAAACAAAAATGCAGAATTAGAACAACTCCATCATCTCAAAGATGAGTTTCTCGCCAACACTTCCCACGAACTTCGTACTCCTTTAAATGGTACGATCGGTATTGCGGAATCGATGATAGATGGTGCCACCGGAGAATTATCGGAATTACAAATAAAAAACTTAGCCTTAATCGCGCAAAGCGGGCATCGATTGTCAGCTTTGGTTAACGATATTCTAGACTTTTCTCAACTGCGGCATAAAAATATAAAACTGCAACGAAAAGCAGTGGGACTGCGAGAAATGACTGAGGTAACGATCGCTCTTTCTCGAACTTTAATTGGTAAGAAAAATTTGCAGCTTATTAATGCTATTTCCCCGGAACTGCCTGCCGCTAATGCAGATGAAAATCGCTTGCAACAAATTTTCCATAATTTGCTTGGTAATGCTATTAAATTCACGGAAAAAGGCAGAGTCAAAATCGATGCCATAACTAGGGAAATAAATGAGGATAGATATGTCTTAGAGGTGAGCGTTGAGGATACTGGAATAGGGATTGCAGAAGATAAATTAGAGAGCATTTTTGAGTCTTTCGAGCAAGCAGATGGTTCTACTGCCAGACAATATGGCGGTACCGGCTTGGGGTTAGCAATTACTAAAAAGTTGGTGGAATTACATGGAGGGAAAATTTGGGTGGAGTCAAAAGCGGGGGAGGGGTCGAAATTTATTTTTACTCTGCCTGCGGCGACGGAGGAATCTGTAGCGAGCGATCGCTTTTATCCTTCTTGCATTTTACCGGTTCGCTCTCCTTCTATTACCTCGGAAGAAGAACCAGAAGCGATCGCCGCTTCAGATAGTTTGCCATCGCCGCCGAATTCGGGGTCTGAAGATTCAACATTTTTAACATATTTAATCCCTAATTCCGATAACTCTCAACAGTTTAAAATCTTAATTGTTGATGACGAACCGGTCAATCTTCAGGTCTTGATTAACCATTTATCTTTAGAAAATTACGCCCTCGAACTGGCATCGAACGGCATGGAGGCTTTGGCGGCGATCGATAACGGTTTAGAACCAGACATCATTTTATTAGATGTAATGATGCCGAAAATGACTGGTTTAGAAGTTTGTAAAAAAATCCGCGAAAAATTCCCCCCCACCGAACTGCCAATTTTAATGTTAACTGCGAAAACACAGGTTAACGATCTTGTAGAAGGTTTGGCAGCCGGGGCTAACGATTATTTAACTAAACCTATTTCTAAAAAGGAATTATTAGCAAGGCTAAAAATTCATCTGGAACTGTCTAATATTAATACGGCTTACAGTCGTTTCGTTCCCCGCCAACTGCTTCATTTTTTGCGAAAAACCAGTATTATAGATGTTAAGTTAGGGGACAACATCCAGCAAGAAATGTCGATATTGTTTTCTGATATTCGCGATTTTACTACTATCAGCGAGCGGATGACTCCTGCGGAGAATTTTAGGTTTATTAATGCCTATCTTTCGCGGATGGAACCGACGATTGTGGAAAATAATGGTTTCATTGATAAATATATTGGCGATGCAATTATGGCGTTATTTGGTAACAGTGCCGATGATGCCCTAAAAGCAGCGTTAGCTATGTTACAAGAACTTAACGATTATAATAATACCAGAGGCAGGCCGGGACGACCGCAAATTAGAATTGGTATTGGCATTAATACGGGTCAGTTAATGTTGGGAACTGTGGGGGGTGCGAAACGCATGGACGGTACGGTAATTAGCGATGCGGTTAATTTGGCTTCTCGCATCGAGAGTTTGACTAAATATTATGGGGTGTCGCTGTTAATTTCAGAAAATACTTTTGCCCAACTGGAAAATCCCAAGCAATACGCTATTCGGATGCTCGATCGCGTCACGGTAAAAGGTAAGTCGGAAGCAGTAATAGTTTATGAAGCTTTCGATGCAGACCCCCTAGAAGTTCGCGAAGCTAAGTTGGCTACTCAAAATTTATTTGAAGAAGGAGTTTCGTTTTATTTTCTTGCCAGTTTTAGAAGGGCGGCAGAAAGATTTGACCGTTGTTTGTCTCTGGACCCAGGGGATAAAGTTGCGAAGATTTATCGCGATCGCTGCCAGCAACAATTAAGCAAAATAAAAATACGGTAATTCTACCGTAGAACAGGCGTCTCGCCTGTTTCCCCCCCCCCGTAGAACAGGCGTCTCGCCTGTTTCCCCCCCGTAGGCGAGACGCCTGTTTCCCCCCCCCCGTAGAACAGGCGTCTCGCCTGTTCCCCCCCCGCGTCTCGCCTGTTAGGAAAGGTTCCACTAGAAATCGTTGTTAAATCCTTGACAGTTTCAATTTAATTTGCTATGCAGCAAGCCGTAGATCCTTCGCGATATTTTAGAAACCCGGTTTCTTTGAGAAACCGGGTTTCTGGTCCTCTAATTTTTCATAATCGATTTAGGATTGCTATAACAGACGGCTAATAATAGAATTATGTAAAATTTTGTTAAAGAAATCGGAATAAGCTGTAAAAATCGAGAAGTAATCCCTAATAGAAAGATAGAATGGTTGTAGGGTGCAAGTTATTGTCCCGCGACCCAAGGGGACAATTAACGTCCAATTATGCATTTTGAGGAGAAAAAAAAATCGTGCCAGAGATACCAGGAAGCGAAACAAACGGCATTTTACCTACAGATTTGAACAGCAACGACGCAGCATCCGCCTATTTGGGAGAAGCAGGCCAATTTAATACCAATTCGGAACAAACTGGAGGAGCAAACGTCCCTCTGGATGACAATTATCCAGCAGATTTAGAAGAAGCATTTTCTTCGGAGAATGCAGAAGACGGACAAATTCTCTTCGCAGAAGCACCAGCAGCAATTGAAGTTAGAAGTACCAGTCAAGTAGATCCGCTTACTGGGGTAGAAGAGGGAGAACCTCTAGTAGGAGAAATTACCGATGTCGAGACGGATACTCCTTTATTATTCTCCGAAGGGGGTGAAGAAATAACAAATAACGAGCAAAATTCGGCGATCGCCCGCCAGCGAGAGGTGGAACTAAACTTCGATTTACTCAAAAACAACGCCCCCCAAACCGTCAGCCTAAACCTATTTAAAAATGCCGAATTAAAGGCAAAATTCGAGGAAGTGAAATCCTCCAACGATGGAGAAAAATGGGTGACGACAGGTCAAATAGTTGGGGAAGCTAATAGCGAAATAACCATTATTAGCAGTAAAGATGGAGACAAAGTATTAGGGGAAATAAAAATAGATTACGAAGACGAAAATAAAGAAGACGCATATTACGAAATCTCCTCGGAAGAAGACGGCACCGAAGTAGTCAGCGAACTAAAAATACCCCCCTTCGGTCATTGTTTGGTTTGTGGCGGTTCCCACGAGACCGTTAACCACGGTAGCGACGACGGACCGGCATTTGCCGAGGCCCCGGCAGCATTAAGCGGCAACAGCAAAATAGACGGTTTGCTCTATCAAACTCGCTGGGATCCGGAAAACAACGACGGGACTATTACTTATAGTTTCATCACCGCCGGGACGGCAAGTTCCTATTATGGCAGGGAGACAGTTTCCGAACCAAGCGATGCGGTCAAGCGGAACGTTCGGGAAATCTTTGAGATGCTGGAACAGTATGTGGATGTGGATTTCCAGGAAGTAACGGATACTGCTAATAGCTACGGTGAAATGCGGATTATGTTCTCCCAAGAACCCTCCCGCGCTTACACTTATCTGCCCCCAGAGGACTACATCCACGAAGTTTCCGGCGACGTTCATTTGCTGCCGGCCTTTGAGGACGACCCGAATAATGCCTTTGCCAGCGGCCCTGGCAGCTACGGTTACATGACCCTAATACACGAGATCGGTCACGGTTTGGGGTTGAAACATCCGGGTAACTACAGCGATGGGGAACGAGGGCCCTTCCTAACTCCCGGTCAGGATAATAATACTAATACCTTAATGACTTATAGCGGTTTGGGCGGTAGTAATAAAAGTTCCTCGACGCCGATGGCTTTCGATATTCAAGCCCTGCAATATCTCTATGGCAGCAATACGGATTTTAATTCCGGCAATACTACCTACACTTTCGACAGCGTTTACGGTTTCTCCGATGGCAGTAAGTCTGTAGGCAGCGCTTCGGAAGGGATGAAGGTCGCTATCTGGGACGGTGGCGGTAGCGATACTCTGAATTTCTCGAAGCTGCCAGCTTTGGGGTTAGAGGGTTTTTCTTACGACTACCGCATCGATTTATCGGAGGGCGGTTTCATTACTACTGCGGATGTTTACAACAGCCACGAATACATCGCGGTCAACGACAGCAGCGGCAATACTTATAAAACCTCCACTGAGGGGACGGCGATCGCTTACGATGCGGTTATCGAAAATGTCATCAATTCTCCTGGCAACGACTTGATTTATGCCAACAGCGCGGCTAATACTTTTAGAGGTTATGCCCCGGGTAAAAGCGTGGGTGCGGACCAAATAGTGGGAAGCGATAGCAAGGATACTTTACGACTGGCAGGTTACAGTCCTAGCAGCGTTACTCAGTCTCGGGAAGGTCAAGATTTAGTCATCGACCTCGGGGGCGACGGAGAGGTGAGGGTTTCTGGGTATTATCGCAATAGCGATCGCATTAATATCGAATTCGGCGGGGATAAACCTTTAATATCCATCGAGGATGTCACCGTTACGGAAGGGGAGAACAATAACGCTCGATTTAAAATTAGTCTCAGCGAAACCAGCAACAAGACTGTTAAGGTAGAGTATGCCACTGCTAGCGACAGCGCGGAAGCGGGCCAAGATTACCGATCGCGCAGCGGTACTGTTACTTTTACAGCGGGACAAAAAACCAAGACGGTTAACGTACCCGTTATCGACAACCAAGAGTTAGAGTTTGAGGAGCAATTTGTCCTCAACCTGACCAACCCTACCAACGCTATTACTAGCGATCGCCAAGGAGTAGCCACCATCCTAGATAACGATACGGAAAACAGACCGGCGATCGCGATCGACGACGTTACTATTACTGAAGGCAACACAGGCACGAAAAACGCCCAATTTACAGTCAGGCTGAGTAAGGCCAGCGACGAAAGAGTAACGGTAGCCTACGAGACGGCAGAAAGTACCATAGATACGGCGACTTCTGGTTCCGACTTCCGGGCAAGACAAGGTACTCTTAACTTTCAAGCAGGACAGACTATTAAAAGGATAAACGTGCCGGTCGTAGGCGATCGCGCATACGAAGCTGACGAACAATTTTTCGTGCTATTGTCCGATGCCACCAACGCGACTATTGCGGACGACGTGGGCTTGGGTTTAATCGAAAACAACGATAAAAATGTATCCGTCTCCATCGATGACGTCACCATTAAGGAAGGAAACGCAGGTCAGAAACAAGCACAGTTCGTCGTCAGCCTGGACGAGGCTAGCGGGCAAACTATAAAAGTGGATTACCGGACTGCAGACAGTACGGCGATCGCTGGTTCCGACTACAGGGCAAAAACCGGCACTCTTACTTTTCAACCCGGTCAAAAAACTAAAAGAATTCGAGTGCCAGTATTGGGCGACAGACAGATAGAAAACGACGAATTTTTCTGGGTAAATATCAACAACCCCAGCAATGTAGAAATAGAGCGCCAGTGGGGCCTGGCAACAATCCAAAACAACGATACCGTACCGTCTATTTCGGTGAAAAATGCCACGGTAACGGAGGGCAACGGCGGAACTAAAGATGCTAGATTTGTCCTCACCCTAGACAAAACCAGCAAGCAATCTATAACGGTAGATTACTCAACTGCCAACGAGACGGCGGAGGCAGGATCGGATTACGATCGCTCCACCGGTCGCATTACCTTTCAGCCGGGTCAGAAACGGAAGGTTATTAAAGTGCCGGTTATTGGGGAAAGGGAGCGCGAGGAGGACGAAACTTTCCGACTCTATATCAGCAACCCCAACAATGCTACCATCGAAAACAGCAGCGCCAAGGGAACGATTAAAAACAACGATTTCTCCTCCATCGTTTCCATAAGCGACATCACCGTTGCCGAGAGGGACAGCGGTTCGCCCAAAGCACAGTTTACCCTCTCTCTGGACGAAGCCAACGATAAAGTTGTCAGAGTTAAATACGCCACTGCCAACGACACCGCCAAAGCGGGGCAAGATTACGTTGCCAAGAGCGGTTGGGTGACTTTTCAACCGGGGCAGACCAGTAAGAAGATAACGGTGCGCCTTAAAGGGGACGAAAAATTTGAGGAAGACGAGACCTTTTTCCTGAAACTGACGGATTTTAGAAGGGCGATCGCCGAATCAAACCGCGCGGTGGGTACGATCGAGAACGACGACGAGGGAATAATACCCCTGGTGTCTGTTAGCGATGTAACTATTACGGAAGGCAACGCCAATAATAAGAACGCTAGGTTTAAAGTCAGCCTCAGCGAAGCTAGCAACCAGACTGTGAAAGTAGATTATCAGACTGTGGATAGTACGGCGGAAGTTGGTTCCGACTACCGCAAAAGAACTGGCACTCTTACTTTTCAACCCGGCCAGACTGCTAAAAACTTAAACGTAGTGGTTTTGGGGGATAGCGTAGCGGAAA
>JAXHVR010000074.1:16236-27923 GCA_034189005.1 Cyanobacteriota bacterium
GTGGATAGTACGGCGGAAGTTGGTTCCGACTACCGCAAAAGAACTGGCACTCTTACTTTTCAACCCGGCCAGACTGCTAAAAACTTAAACGTAGTGGTTTTGGGGGATAGCGTAGCGGAAAGCGATGAATTTTTCTGGTTGGGGATAGTTAATCCTACCAATGCCATTATTGAGGATAATTGGGGTCTGGGAGCGATCGTCGATAACGATTAGTATTCGCCGTAGAACAGGCGTCTCGCCTGTTCGGGCCAACCTCATTTCCGCCCAAAAAAGCCTGTTTCCGTAGAACAGGCGTCTCGCCTGTTTCCGTTTTTTAAAAACAGGCGAGACGCCTGTTTCCGTTTTTTAAAAACAGGCGAGACGCCTGTTCTACGGGGGAAGGCAATTATATCGTTTTCCTAACGAACATTTTCCAAATTAACAATTGGGTTATAGGCGTGGAACCATTTATTTTACTGGCTTTGCCTTTTTTACCATCTTGTTTTTCTGCGGGAGGCATTTAATGCGACTTGATATTACAAATAGACGAATTAATTGCAATGGCCGATGCTCGCTTGCTTCGCCAGCGCCGATCGCGTCTGATGGGTAAGTCTCGAAGCGAGACCGAAACGGTAGAGCAATAATACAAAAGGCGATCGCTCTTCTTCAACCGTAGAACAGGCATCTTGCCTGTTCCTGGAACCAAGAAACCGAGTTTTTCCCAAAAACCCGGTTTCTGAGAATCTGAGAATAGCTCCCCAGTTACATCCGCCGCCGACAAACCTCCAACTCCGCCAAAGCCTCTGGATGATTGACAAAATAACCCTGCAACCACTCGCACCCCCGCGCCAACAACTCCTCCAAATTCTCCACCCGCCACAACCGGGCAGTGTTGTCCCAACTTGCAGTTGCCAGCATTTTGCCGTCAGGACTAAAACTTACGCTCGTTATTGAAGCGGTATGCCCCACAAACTCAGCAAGAAGGTTCCCCGACAAGTCCCACAACCTTACGCTCTTGTCTCTACTTGCAGTTGCCAGCATTTTGCCGTCGGGGCTAAAACTTACGCTCCTTACCAAAGAGCTATGCCCCACAAACTCAGCCATCAGGTTCCCCGACAAGTCCCACAACCGGGCGATGCGATCGTCACTTGCAGTTGCCAGCATTTGGCCGTCGGGGCGAAAACTTACGCTCCTTACCGGCTCCGTATGCCCTGCAAACTCTGCTATCTGGTTCCCCGACAGAGCCCACAACCGAGCGGTGCCGTCATTACTTGCAGTTGCCAGCATTTGACCGTCGGGGCTAAAACTTACGCTCCATACCGGCTCCGTATGTCCTACAAACTCTGCCATCTGCTTCCCCGACAGGTTCCACAACCGGGCGGTGCCGTCATTACTTGCAGTTGCCAGCATTTTGCCGTCGGGGCGAAAACTTACGCTCCATACCGGCTCCGTATGCCCCGCAAACTCAGCCATCAGGTTCCCCGACAGGTTCCACAACCTGGCGGTGCCGTCATTACTTGCAGTTGCCAGCATTTGGCAGTCGGGGCGAAAACTTACGCTATTTACCCAGTGGGTATGCCCTGCAAACTCAGCCATCAGCTTCCCCGAAAGAGCCCACAACCTGGCGGTGCGGTCATCACTTGCTGTTACCAGCATTTGGCCGTCGGGGCTAAAACTTACGCTGTTTACCGGGTCTGTATGCCCTGCAAACTCAGCCATCCGCTTCCCCGACAAGTCCCACAACCTTAGGGTCTTGTCTCTACTTGCTGTTGCCAGCATTTTGCCGTCGGGGCTAAAACTGACGCTAAATACCGAGTTGGTATGCCCCACAAACTTTGCTATTTGCTTCCCCGACAGAGCCCACAAACGAGCGGTGCTGTCAGAACTTGCTGTCGCCAGCATTTTGCCGTCGGGGGAAAAACTTACGCTCGTTACCCAGGCCGTATGCCCTGCAAACTCAGCCATCAGGTTCCCCGACAGGTTCCACAACCTGGCGCTGCTGTCAGAACTTGCTGTCGCCAGCATTTGACCGTCGGGGCTAAAACTGACGCTATTTACCCAGTGGGTATGCCCTGCAAACTCGGCAATTTGATTCCCCGAAAGATCCCACAACCTTGCGGTGCCGTCATTACTTGCTGTTGCCAGCATTTTGCCGTCGGGGCTCAAACCTACGCTATTTACCAAGAAGCTATGCCCCACAAACTTTGCCATCAGCTTCCCCGACAGGTTCCACAACCTGGCAGTGCAGTCTCTACTTGCAGTTGCTAGCATTTGACCGTCGGGGCTAAAACTGACGCTATTTACCCAGTGGGTATGCCCTGCAAACTCAGCCATCAGCTTCCCCGACAAGTCCCACAACCTGGCTGTGCGGTCGTTACTTGCTGTTGCCAGCATTTGACCGTCGGGGCTAAAACTGACGCTATTTACCCAGTGGGTATGCCCTGCAAACTCGGCAATTTGATTCCCCGAAAGATCCCACAGCCTGACGGTGCCGTCATCACTTGCTGTTACCAGCATTTTGCCGTCTGGGCTAAAATTTACGCTCCTTAGCGAGCCATCGTGAGGATATGCGTTGCGTTCTTTAATTTTCGACAAAATTTGCTGGAGGCAAAACAGGGGGCTAGTGGCGGGATAATCTTCTTGCCAGCAGCTACTACTACGTCGCAGAATTTTATACAAACGTTGCCCTGCTTTCATTGCCATTACTAAAGCGGACAGTTGCTCGAACTTAAACTGTTTCAAGGCTTCATTCCCAGCACGTTCGAGGCGGATGCCTTCTCTAGCTTCTGCGATCGCTAGTTGGGCTTCTTGTTTAATTAGTTCTGCCTTTTCTATTTCTAATGCCTGCTCCTTTTCCTGTCTATCGCTCTCTTGAGAGGCACTTAAAAAGGCATAATCCTCCGGGCTCAAATTTTTCTCCCTCCCCCACTCCAAAGCTTCCTGTAACGCATCCCCGCGCAACAGCCGGGATGCATCTTGGCGCTGGGATTTTAACCAACCATTAATAGCCTCGGAATAGGAACGGAGTTTTGCCAGTTCTGCCTCGATCCAATCTCGATTAAATATTTCCCGATAAATGCGGTTATAAACTGTTAAACAACCGCTTTTTTTCACCACCAAACCAGACAGCCGCAGTTCCATTTGTTCTGGGGAGGCATCCGCCGACACCTCGGAATTTAAAACCCTGCGATACAACCCCAATAACCGACTGGTATTTTGTTCGTTTTTCAAGATTCTATCCCTAATTGTCCGCAAATGTTCGGGGTTATCTTGCCCCTCCCAATTGTGAATAACATAACTCCGCACCAACTGAGGAATATCGGGATTGAAACTCTCCGCATTATTAACAATAAGGTTGCATAATTTTTGCGTTAAAAACGGCTGCCCCCCCGTCCAGTCTAATACTTCTTTTAACACCGCTTCTGGACGCTCGACTTTTACTGCCAAACCGGGAGTTAAAGCATCCTTCGCCTCCGCAAAAGTAAAACCTGTTAACTCAATATCGGTACCGATATTAAAAGGAGTTCGGGTTTTATCGGCAATTAAATCGGACGGAGTAGCTACTCCTAATAGGCAGAAAGTCAGGCATTTATAGAGGGGGAATTCCGCCCGTTTGTTATGGCAAGCCCGAACCAAAGCAAAGAAATCATCCGTAGGGAAAGGCAAATTAATAATACTATCAATCTCATCCACAAAAATAACAGCATGACAGCCCCTACTCGCCACCTGCGGCAACAAAGCCTCCCGAATAAAATCCCCAAACATCTGCACCGGAGAAATCTCTTCATCCCGCCTCTGGTTCCACCAAGTTTTCCAGTCTATTTCTAGCTCCAAGCCATTAACAATTTGTTTGACAACACCCCGATACCACTGAATAACAGTAATATTTTGACTGCCGATATCCGTCAAGTCAATAGCCGCACAAGCAACGCCGTTTTTTTCTAACCTTTGTTTGCTTCTAACCATTAAGCTAGATTTACCCATTTGTCGGCTGTTCAAAACATAAGAAAAGTTAGCATTCAGCAACTTTTGAAACAGGCGATCGTCAGCTTGCCTTTTAACATAAGTGTCAGATTCCACGGGGAGACTGCCACCGAAATAATAATCGTAATTTTTGGGATTGTTTGGAGTCATTTTTGGTTATTGGTAATTGATAATCGATCGGAGTTGTGCAAACAATATTCGGAAAAAAAGGTTAAATTGTATCCAAATAGATCGACAATATTTTAATTCAATGCGGAGGGAGGGCAAAGCATTCGGACATTAATATTCAATGCGGGGGGAGGGCAAAGCATTCGGACATTAATATTAAAATTCAATGCGGGGGGAGGGCAAAGCATTCGGACATTAATATTCAATGCGGGGGGAGGGCAAAGCATTCGGACATTAATATTCAATGCGGGGGGAGGGCAAAGCATTCGGACATTAATATTCAATGCGGGGGGAGGGCAAAGCATTCGGACATTATAATTTTGGCTTTTTTACCTGGCTTACTCCCCGAATGCTTTGCCCCTACATATCCATTTTCTGCATAATCTTTTTTACGTCAAGAAAATATTATTGTTCCATTTAGCATTATTTTATTTTAACTGTTCCGCAAAAAAACAACGATACAAATTGCAACGGGGCATGACTTTATTGCCATCCAGCTTAACCACCCCCAACCCATCTAACTGATGAATTAAATTCAGTTTTAAAGCCACGCTTTCCGTCGCACTGACTACCTCTTTCATGGCAATTATCAACTCCTCTCGTTCCTGAATATCTCCCCAAAGTTCTCGCAGATGGCTGCCATAAATTCCCTCCAGGGTCGCCGCCTTTGCTAACATCTCGTCCAGGGTTACATCTGGATGATTTTTATTATCTTTGAGAAAAGCGATCGCTCTATCCACCAGAAAAGGATGACCGCCTATAGTCTCAATTAACCTCTCAATTTCCCCATCCTTCAAACTAACTTCATGGCGGTCCATAAGTTCGCTAATTTGCTCCAAACTAAACTCCGATAAAGCGATAGTTTCCCCAACGTTAAAAGGCGACTGGTTCGCATTCATCGGGACGTAACATTCAGTGGAATGAGCCACAACCAAACGCAACTTAGACCAATGTTTTTTTTCCCGTTTTGTCTTCTCAAACCAAGCCCGCAACATAGTCAAAATATCTTCGGCGATCGCGCAAGGAAAAAGGCGATCTATATTATCGAAAGCCAAAACTAAGCTCTTCTCTACTTCAGGAAAAATAGCCTTCTCAAAATACTCGTTACAATTAACCTTACTATCATCATCCTTATCCCATAATTCCAGCAATTTCTCCTTAGCAACTCCCAACTCTCGACCCACATTTCGACAGAACCACTGCAAAAAGCGGTCTAAATTTTCGCAACTTTCTTTATCCGCATCCAAAACATCAATATAAGCAGTTCGATCGCCCTCCCCTCGTGCAGTTTCCAACAGCCGATTAACCAACAAAGTTTTCCCCCATTGTTTCGGCGCTTTAATCCTCAGTAACGTACCCACCTGGAGCAGTTTTTTATGACAGCTATCGAGCAGTTCTCGTTCGAGGTAAATCTCATCTTGGTCTGGGCGTTCTTCTTTATTGCGAGGCAAAAATTTATACCGTTTCAAACATTCATCAGTTACTAACTCAGGTTTGTATTGAAAAAATCGCTCTACTAATTCCCAACGATCTATTAGTTCGCCAGTTTCGCTAAACCGCCCCCGTATTTCTGTAATCCAGCGATTAATACTGGTACGGTTTTTATAGACTTTATTTTTCAAAGAATCTGCAATTTGCTGGTCGGTCTTGCCCTGCAAAAATAAAGGCAATATTTCGTGGTGCTTGGCATCCAGTTTCTTTTTATAGATATCTTCAAAAGTTTCTTGGTTCATAACATTACTCCAGTTTGTAATTAATTACTGTCCTTAGTGCAAAAAATGCACTAACTCATCGAATTCACAATTTATGCACTTTTCGTTATCTTCTATTTTAGCCGCTTATGATGGCATTATAGCCAAGAAAAAACAGGAAATAAAGCAATGGTACTAGCATAAAAACACTTTTACCAGAGGGTCTTTCTAATATAATCCCAAACGCCAAACTTGACAACTAGGAATATTCCCCGTCTGGCGATAGTCCCAAACATAACCCGCGCGACGCGAAATTAGAGAGCGATGTTGCGGGAGCATCTCAGAGAAAGCAAAAATAAAATTTTCCTATTACCTATTACCGTTTTCCCCATTACCAAAAAGCGTTAATTTTTTGGTTTTTTTCAAAATTGAGATGCTCCCGATGTTGCGTCCGCAACGCGGGGCGCGTCGCCCCAACAATAAACCAACAAAAAACCGCGCCAGTCACGGACGCGGAAGGAGGAATTTGTGTCAAAAAAAATATCGAGTTTAGTCTATTTTATAACTCTAATCCTAGCTATAATTAGCAGCCAATCGATCGGCTTGGCCCAAGAAAACCAACCCTGCCAAAGCGAAGGTGGTAAGATTCCCTGCCCGGCTTTTACAGCTAATTACTCTACCCAAAACGAGAAATAAAACCATGTTCTTAGAAGACAGCAAAGAAATCTTTCCCAAACCCCTCTCGGGAGTAGTAGATGAAAAAATAGGAACCCTACCGGGGCGCTTGCGCTTCCAAGCCTCCTATTGGCCCGCCGTCCTAGACGAAGATTTCGCAGGCAGCCTTACTCTCAAACCGGGCGATCGCGTAACAGTAATAGGACGCATAGGCATCACCCTCTTAGTCCGCCCCCTCAAATGAGTGGGAGGCGATCTCGGCGCGGTTCGACTTGCTTCCCTCTCTTCATTTTCTTCATTTTCAGCCATGGTTATTTATTGCGACTTAATATAAGCTAGGACAGGGGCGATCGCTTATAATGAAATAATCAACCCTAATTCACCACCACCAAATGCCAATGCAAATCAAAGACTTAACAATAGACGAACTCAAAACCGTAATTCGGCAAACCGTCGTGGAAACCCTAGACGAATATTTAGACGATCCAGACGAAGGTTTAGAACTTCGAGAAGAAGTAAAATTGCGCCTGGCACAGTCGCTGAATAAAACACAAGCAGGAGAACGGGGCATCCCCGCCGAGGAAGTAGCTAAAAAATTGGGGTTAAATTGGTAATGGATTATTTGATAGAATTTACGCCAGAGGCGATCGCCAGCCTCGAAAAAACTCGATCCAGTCATACAACAACGCGCCCTCAATAAAATCAAATGGCTGGGGACAAACTTCGATCGATTGACTCCTCAAGCTTTGACCGGCGAACTTAGCGGGCTCTTTAAACTAAGAGTAGGCGACTATCGGGCTATCTACTCCTTTAGTATGGATGTTAAAACCATAGTCATTCATGACATCGGACACCGCAGCCAAATCTACCGTTGACGATCGATTAACAATACCTTCGCCAAAATAAAAAATACCATTAGTAGGTAGCGCGCACGCGACAGCGAAACCCAACAAAATCGTTGGATTGTGCTACGAAGATGTTGGGTTGCGCGGGGCGCTCCACCCAACCTACAAGAAAATGGCGAAGGTATTGATTAAGAAACCCGGTTTTGCGGAAAAACCGGGTTTCTGGGCGGACGTTAGCGAAGCTTTGCGGATGCAACATCGCGCCTACTTTATCAAACCGAATTTGCCTCCAACCACCTAGCCAAAGAATCTTGACTCTCTCGATCCGCCGACAACCCTTCCATCATCCCGACTACCTCCATCTCTGGAACTTCCAGAGAATATCCATTAACCTCAAGGAAAGCAGCCAGCACTACAAAAGCCGTCCTTTTATTACCATCTACAAAGGGATGATTTTTCGCCAAACCATAACCATAAGCAGCAGCCAACTCGAAAATGGTTGGTTCCCCATAAAAATATAGATGTCGAGCTCTAGCCAAACTAGCCGAGAGCAAATTTTCATCCCTAAGCCCCGCCCTGCCGCCATGTTCGGCAATTTGGTTTTCGTGGATAGCTAGGGCTATAGTCTCAGAAATCCAAATTGGTTCGCTCATTTGGCTAACTCCCGCAAGGCATTTTTATATTTCTTGCTGACTTTTCGGTATGCAGCCATCACCTTTTCAAACTCGGGCTCCCCTGCCGCCAGTTGGAGCCCCTCCGAGGTTTTAGTCGCGGACAGGCGATCGCCCTCCTTAAGACCTAACTCCTCCAAAATCTCCTGGGGAAGAACTATCCCCAGAGACTCCCCAACCTTTTCAATTTTAACCTCGTACATAGGGAGCCTCCTTTTTAGTAAATTCCATAAATTTAAACAGTCCCATTTACCTATCGATTATAATATGAAATAATAAAAATCTAGGGCATCCTGCCCCCCGTCCTTAAAGAAAGAGAAAGAGGTAGCCCCCGTGCAAACCGCAGAACAACCACCCGCCACCATAGAAAAACTCACCCTCGATGCCCCCGTCTCAGCAGTGACCTTATTAGAAGACCGCGCCCTAGTCCGCCGAGAGGGCAAAGTCAGCCTCAACCCCGGTTTGTGGCGCATCCGAGTAGAAAAAGTCGCCCCCGTCCTCGCCGACAAATCCCTCCGCGCCGAATTCCTCCGCGAAGCCCCAGACTCCCGGATCGACGACGTTCGAGTCCGCCGTCGAATGTTAATCGAAGACGAAGAGCGGCCCCAAGAAGTTCGAGCCCTCCTCGCAGAGTGGAAACTATTGCGCGAGAGTTTTAGCAATACCAGCGAAGACCGCGAACACCTACAAAAGAGTTTCTACGAATTAGACCATATCCTCGTAAAAACGATCTTGGAAATCCCCATCGATGCGGTCTGGGGGCAACTCGATGCCAAAATGTGGCGCGAACAATTTAAAACCCTCTTCGGACAAAAGCGATCGCTGCGCGGCGAAATCCTCAGCAGTTACAACGAACAAAAGCGCCTCAGCGAAGAAATCCAAGACCTAGCCGCTAAAATTCAAGCCCTCTCCCGGCCCGACCTCCTCTACACTGCCTACATCGAAGCGGACCTAACCATCGCTACCGCCGGCGAATACGACATCGCCTTCGATTATGTAGTCCCCAACGGCTTCTGGCGACCCTGGCACCAAGCCCGCCTCCTACCGGGAGAGCGACCCAGGGTCTCCTTCCGCTGCGATGGTTGCGTCTGGCAGCGCACCGGGGAAGATTGGAACGACGTAGATTTAGTCTTCTCCACCGCCCGCGCCTCCCTCGGCACGGAACCCCCACTCCTGGCAGACGACTACTTAAGCGTCCGGGAAAAAGCTAAAGAAATAGCCGTACAACTGCGCGATCGCCAAGTCCAAACCACCGGCGCCGGGGCGGGTGCAACGACACCGGACGCGGTACGACTCCCCGGGGTGGACGACGGCGGCGAAACCCGCAACCTCCGTCCGGCTGCTAAAGCAACTATCCCCTCCGACGGCCGCCCCTACCGAGTGCCGATTTTTGAATTCGAGTCGCCTGCAGAAGTAGAATATATTTTAATGCCCGAGATTTCCCAGCGAACGATCCTAAAAAGCGTGCAAACTAATAACAGTCAATATCCGATTTTAGCCGGGCCGGTGGATTTAGTGCGATCGCAAGAATTTGTCGGCAAAACCTCGGTCATGTTCATCGCCCCAGGAGAAAAATTCGCCCTCGGCTGGGGGCCCGATGCGGCCCTGCGAGTCCAGCGTACAGTGGAGCGAGAAACAGAAGTCAACCCGGAGACTAAATGGAGGACAGTTACTACCGAAGTTAAATTATTTATTTCTAATATCGGCCCCGACTTGCGAGAAATTAAAACTACGGAAAGGGTTCCCATTTCTGAATTAGAATTGGTTAAAATCGAGGTAGTTGCCGATAAGACTACCGAGGGAATCTTACCCGATGAAAATGGTTTTTGTCGCTGGAACTTTACTTTATTACCTTACTCTCAAATTACAACCAAATTAACCTATAAACTTTCCGCAGCCCCAGAAGTAAAAGGCATTTAATTGGGGTGCATCTCAATTTTGAAGAAAGCTAAGAATTGAACGCTTTTAGGCAACAGGCAACAGGCAACAGGCAACAGGGAAAAGAGGTTTGGCTGTAAAAAAAGTATTTTTACTTCGATGAGATGCTCCCTTTAATTGTTTGTAGCGATCGCGAACTACGATAAAATAATCCTGCAATCTCAACCCTGAAAAATCAACTATGGCATCATTACCCGCAGACTTTCCCCCACCGACAGAAGTGGGAGTTATTGAAATAAAAGAATATCCCCAATATCGCGCCGTCACCTACAGCCACGAAGGCCAACCGCAAGTGGCTACTCGCGTTGCTTTTAACCCTTTATTCGACCATATAAGTAGCAATCAAATTTCTATGACCACTCCAGTGGAAGCTCGTTATTTAACTACCTCTGAAACCACGGAAGTTTCCTTTCTCTATCCCCAACCAAACATGACTCCTCAAACTATTAATTCTGAAGTAATGGTTAGGGATACTTTACCGATGCAGGTAGTTAGTATTGGCGTGCAAGGGGCTTATTCTTGGGAAAGTTACCAACAACATCTGGAGAAATTAAAAGACTGGTTGGCAGTTCATCCAGAGTATGAAATAGTAGGCTCTCCCAGACGTTTGTTATATAATTCCCCTATGACTCCAGAAGCAACAAAAAGGAGCGAAGTACAAATAGCGATCGCCCCTAAATAACCAAAAGTTCGTAGTAATCGCTTTAGCGATTTAGATAGATGAATCGCTAAAGCGATTACTACAAGCAAGCCTACGAAGTCGGCCCACACTTTTAGCCGTTCTGGGGCTAGTAGAGTGCTTCCTGGCACCTTATTTTTTAACTCATTGATTAACCTTTTTCTTAACTTAAAGCATTAGTTATAACTCCAAATAACTTATAACTAAAACAAAGTAAGGGGCGATGGCTCGCCCCCTACTTTTTCTATAAATTTATTAACATTTTTGTTCGTTTAAACCATTAATTAAAATTAAACATAACTCAAAACTCAAACAAAATAAAAAGCTAGGATAATACGATCTAATTGCGAGCCAGAAGGCGCGGTTTCCTTAAACTTATCCGGTTTCTGTTCTATATCGCTTGGAACAACGGATTGCTATAAATCCTAAAGGAAAGACCTTATCTGGTGAGAAACAAGAGGCGAATATTAAAGCAGGTATTATGGGGAAGATTAACTGCCCCCATTCACCTTCTCCTTGAAATATATTTTTAATCTTCATTCCATAACCCAGATAGCACCGCTCTTAATACCTTCATAAACACGATTGAGTTGGGAATTGTCCTGGTAGCTAAAGTTATCTTTCGACAGTAAAGCAGATTTAATTAAGTCCCGGTCAATAGGCGTTATTTGGCGGAAAGCAAAAATCCGCTGGACTATTTTTTCTAGAGAAATTGCAGATGAATCTATCTTAGCGTGTGACATTTTAATACCCCCCAAACAATTTTAAGCAGAATATAGCGATTATTGAATCGGTGAAGTACATTTTCGATCCCCCCCAGCCCCCCGCAGAATCGGGGGGAGCCGGAAAATGTCAAAGTCCCCCTTTTCAAGGGGGACCAACGGGGGATCGATCGGGGTGTACTTCACCGATTCAATAATCGCTATACCTTATTTCTATTATTAAAGATGGAGTCAATATTGGTAGCGATCGCCGCCATAACTGACCGGTGAGAATTTTGGAGAATTAGGGCGATCGCCATCCTTGACAAATTTAACAACTTTACATACAATTGAAT
>JAXHVR010000075.1:0-27860 GCA_034189005.1 Cyanobacteriota bacterium
CGATCCCCCCCAGCCCCCCTTGAAAAGGGGGGAGCTAGATTGTTTTCAAAGTCCCCCTTTTTAAGGGGGATTTAGGGGGATCGATCCGGGTGTACCTCACCGATTCAATAATCGCTATATTGAAGCCGATCGCTCTTCATCAAAAGCGGAAGCCAGAGCAAAGTCTGTCTTGAGAGGGATGAAGAACTAAGCTGCGAAGGAAGATAATCAAAACATCTAAACAACTACTTTCTCGCGGGGATCGAAGCCAAAGCTGCTTTATCAGTATTGGTAGAACCTCGGTAGCGGATTGTAATGCTCTAGTCTATTTTGCCAATTTACCCTATTATTTATTTCTGGGAGATCGCAAAAAAGAGAAAAGAGGCTAAAACTAAAAAAGCTACGGGCCATTAAACCCAAAGCCCCTATTAGCCTCTGGAAAAACTAAGCATTATTGTCTGAAACTGCTGTGAGGTAAATCACAGATTAACAGTTCCTAAATTCACATATTATGGTGTGCTGGGTCATTGCATTAATACGATCTATCCGAGAAAGTAGAAGTTAGGAGGTGTCCGATGTACACGATGAAATCGCAGCTAGCAGGCCCGCCAAGGGTTTATTCTGACGCAGAATTAATTAACTTGTGGCTGCAGCAACAAGCGCCCAATATGCGACGGTCTTACGCTCAGATAGTCCAGACGTTCCAGCGCTTTGCCAAGAAACCATTGGCACAAGTGAGTCGGGCAGACATGGAGGCCTTTGCCGCCGTCCTGCGCGATCGCTCGGTTCGGACACCTCAACCTTATCTCCAAAGGCGACTGGAAGCAGTTCGCTCTCTGCTTAGATACGGCCATAAAATCGGCTGGCTTGCCGACCCGTCGGAAGACAGAATGTCGGTAGAAGAGCCTAGCCCGACCAGTGGCGATCCATACCAGCAGTGGGAGTCCTATTTCTTGTCCTTTTTAGCTCTGCCTTTTCGCTCTCAACTGGGTTTATCCGTCGGCGCGTTCTTCGCTGTAGGGGCGATCGCCGCCCAGATAGTCGGATTATTTACAGTGTCGGGGCCATCCCCTGCAATATTGGAAGCTGAAAGGGAAGGATGGCCAACGGAACCAGTGGCGACTATGCCAGAAATAGACCCCGAGATTAATAACAGGGATGACATTTATAATCCCAAAATCAGGGCATTTCTGGACACGATCTCCATCACCGAAGGAACGACGGGGCCTCTGGGCTATCGCACCCAATACACCGGGAGCAAGTTTTCCGGCCCCATCGAGGAGCATCCTAGAGAGATGAAATGTTCGATGAGTAACGGGCGCAAGCTTTGTTCCGATGCAGCAGGTCGCTATCAGTTCCTCAGCACCTCTTGGGACCATTTTGGGGAATATATAGGAGTGACTGAATTCACTCCTACTAACCAAGACCGAGTGGCTGTGGAATTAATTCGAGATAAGGGCGTTTTAGATGACATTTTAGAAGGGCGTTTGGAAACGGCTTTTCACGCATTGGCTCCCGTTTGGCCTTCGTTTGGCGAAAACAAACAAGCGGTACAAATGAAAATGACTTTCCTTTTAGACACTTATCGGCAGAATTTAGAACGTTATACGGAATCAAAATTACCGAAGAAAAGACGTTAATAATTAACAATTAACAATTAATAATTAACAATTAGCCATTATAAAAAAAAATGGTTGAAACCTTAATTGTTCGACGATTAATTATTAATTATAAGGAAGGTTAAACGGGCAGCCAATTAGTAGTATTGCTATCGGATGACAGGAGGTTTAATTATGAATACGGCATACAAAAAATTGGCAGCTTTAGGGTTAGTAACAGCGGTGGGTTTATTCGTACCATCGATGCCGGGGTTAGCTCAAATAAATACAGAAAGCCAACGGGCAGAAGTAAAAACTTTAGATGCATCCTATTTTCTGGATTTGGCAAATGTGGCTTTGAGCGATCGCGACTACCAAAATGCGATTTACCACGCAAATAAAGCGCTTCAATTAGAACCAGATTTAGCAAAGGTTTATTTACTAAGGGCCCGCGCCCAAGAAAAATTGGGTCAATTCCAAGCAGCGATCGAAGATTTGTACGCGGCAGCCCAACTTTACGAGGAAGAAAATAACCAGGAAGGAGAGGCGATCGCTCGTCAAATGATTTTGGATATTCGTTAATGCCTATTAATTTAGCAATCCTCCCACGGCCAGAAACCGGGTTTCTTCAAGAAACCCGGTTTCTCGCGATCTAGGACTGCTACTATTAATTATTAATTATTAATTATTAATTAAAAATGCCTAACTGTCCAGTTTGCGATACCGAATACGACCGGGAAGTGCCAGAATTCTGCGCCATCTGCGGTTGGGAATTAACCCCCCAATTGCTAATAGCCGATAACCCAGAAAGTTATCGAGAAAAGGAAGAGGCCAAACTAAATTGGGCAAAACAGATGTGGCAGGCAAATACTAACGGCAATGGCATAGCTGCTAGGAAAAAGGGCGATCGCTCTTTAGGCCAGAAGCCGAAAAAAAATCGCCCAAAAAACCCAAAAAATCTGCAAAGACGCCTAGATCTATTAGAAGCCAAATTAGAAGAAGCATCTCTAGAACGGTCTCAACTCCAATCTCAACTGGAGTGGGTCTTGTATCGCCTCGAACAAATTAATCCCGAATTTTTGCAAGAAACCCTCGCCCGCATCGAAGAAGGAATTAACGCCCTCCCCGCTGCCGAACCTGCCATGTCGGAAGTGGGGATGGATTATAATCCTCTAATTAATTTGCTGGCTGCGGGCAAGTGGCGCAAGGCTGACGAACTTACTTGGGAGATAATTCTCAAAGTGGTTCTGCGAGACCCCGAGGGTTGGTTGCGAATAGAAGATATCGATCGCTTCCCCCGTACGGACCTCGCTACCATCGACTGGGCGTGGGATTATTATAGTAGCGGTTTATTTGGTTTGACGTTACAGCAGCAAATTTGGGAAAGCGGCGGAGGAGACTATAGCTATTTTTGCGATCGCGTGGGTTGGCGGGAACGAGATAACTGGAAATATTACGACGAATTGCGGTTTAACTTACAAGCGCCCCAAGGGCATCTCCCGGCGATCGTTTGGCGGCGTCGGGCCTGTTACGGCGTCGGCAAAATGACTGCAGCGGAAAGTTTGGCTGCCTTCGCTTCCCGTTTAATTGTCAGCGGCGGCTAAGTGGGTAGGCAAAAATATTTGGACAAGGATTTGCCCGTAGAACAGGCGCTTTGGCCTGTTCTGTATGTCTAATTAATTTTGCACGGGTACTTATTCCCAGTTCGTAGGTTGGGTGGAGCGATAGCGCAACCCAACATCTTTGTTGGGTTCCGCTGCCGCTACACCCAACCTACAAAAAAATGGCGAAGGTATTGTTAAAAGGAAAAAAATTAATTATAGGGGGAACGGGCAGGATGCCTGTTCGGAAGGGGGAACAATGGTAAACTATGACGACACATCGCAACAACTCCTACCAGAGAACAATTCTATCTGGGAGGAAACTTTGCACTGGCAACCGACTGCCGAACAGCAGAGACAATATCAAAAACTTTACGAGTTAATCCTCGCCGGCAACCGAAAGTTGAATTTAACGCGGATAACCGAGGTGGAGGATTTTTGGGAAAAACACCTTTGGGATTCTCTGAGGGGAATTTTGCCGGTGTTGGAACCAGGGGAGTCTCGGGATAAGGTAGGAAAAATAATAGATATCGGTACTGGGGCAGGTTTCCCGGGGTTGCCAGTAGCGATCGCCCTTCCTGGGGCGGAGGTAACTTTATTAGATTCCACCCGCAAAAAGATCGATTTCATCGCAACCCTGTTAAGGGATCTGGAGATTAAAAACGCCATTCCCCGGGTAGGGAGAGTGGAAGACCTCGCCAGAAAGCCGGAACGCCGAGAATTATACGACATCGCCCTAATAAGGGCAGTTGCCGCGCCGTCGGTTTGTGCGGAATACGCCTTGCCTTTGGTGAAAAAGGGAGGTTTGGCAATTTTGTATCGAGGCGACTTCGCCCCAGAAGAAGAGAGAGGTTTGGAAAAAGCGGTGAAATTGTTGGGGGGTAAAATAGAAGCGATCGCTCCTCTGGCGACGCCTTTAAGCAAGAGCGATCGGCATTATTTGTATTTGCGCAAAATTGCTCCGACTCCCGATAAGTTCCCCCGTCCTGTGGGAGTGCCGCGCCAGAAGCCGTTGTAGAACCTGGCTTTCTTAGATAACTGGCCTGTGATTCTGGTTCCGTCCCCAGAAACCCGGTTTTTTAGAAAAACCGGGTTTCTTATTTTTGCAAAAAACCCGGTTTCTTAATTCCAATCTCTTAACTAACAGCAAAATCTGTATATTGGCGTCTGTATGGACTATAAAAAGCTAGCACGATATCTTCTTTGGGAACCCCCATTTCTATAAATTCGTTGGCAATGCCAATTTCAGTGCTATCTTGCTGGACCCAAATTTTGCCGTTTTTAATGTCTATTTGTAAGACGCACCGCTGCACTCGGTGTTTGTTATCCCATCCTACATTGAGGAGTAAGTAGCGATCGCGCTCGCGATCGAGAACTTCCTGAACTTCAATATTTCCGTTTGATGGCTTGAATTGGGCGTACTTGACGATAACTTTTTCGACGAAGTTTCTGTATTTTTCTAGTTTTTCCATTCTACAATCTCTTCCTTTTCTAGCTCATAGATAATCAGCTTGAGTTGGTATTGTTGGATCGCCGTTTGGGGTAATAATAATGTGAAGAAAGTGTTGTAAATTTCTTCATCAACGGCTAAATATAATTCCCGAACCGTGCCTTGGAGAGCTAAACGGTAATTGAGAAACTGTCCTAATGCTGTATGAAATTCAGAAGTTCGCGATGCTTGCATAAAACTTTTTACTTCCACCGCGATTTTTTTACCGTTTTTCTCCGCACCAAGAATTTTTTCTGCACCGAAATCGGCATACATATCGATTTCGCCCAATTGAAGGCGCAACGGATCGTCAGTTATTGTCCACCCATCTTTGATAAGGGCATTTTTTACGATATCATGGAATTGGTCTTTTGCTGGCACAACTCTCCTTTTTTATTTGGTTCAATTGCTGGAATTTTCTTTCCATATTATAGTCCAGTATGGGAATACTCCCACGCCAGAAACCGGGTTTTTTGCCAAAAACCCGGTTTCTTAATTCGGTAGTGGGTCGCAAGTAGTGTTTTAAGGTTTAAATATGGTTTGTAGTAATCGCTTTAGCGATTTATCTATATCAATCGCTAAAGCGATTACTACGAACTGTCACTACATATTTACTACTACCCTTAATTCATGTCTTTTCTACCAGACCAACAGGCAAGATGCCTGTTCTACGGGTGGATCGGCTTTACCTCCCCAAACGTTGGCGCACTCGCGCTACTAGCATATCTACTTCTGGCAACCTCATCTGCAACGCTAACAACCCAAAAGCAGCCAAACCCAACCCCCCCGACAAACACAACTGCAACAACTGCACCACAAAACCATCGTTACCTAAAACCTGCACGCAACCCCAGAGAGTGCCCCTACTTACCAAACCCGCTACCGCCGCCGCTGCAATTAAACCGGCAAAACATTTACTCCATTCTCCCCAAGGCAAGCCTCCCAACTTGCCGTCCAACAACCACAACAACAACACCATAGAAATAATATTAACCCCCACCGTAGCCAACACCAAACCGGGGGCACCAAAACTTTTAACCAATAAATAATCTAATAAAGCGTTGAGAAAAATATTAAAAGCGCTAACCCGAAACGGAGTTCCCGCATCCCCCAGGGCGTAAAAAACCCGCACTAACACGTCGCGCCCCAAATAGACAAACATCCCCACCGCATAAGCCATTAACACCGAGGCCACAAATTGCGATGCTTGCAGGTCGAAGGCGTAGCGTTCGTACACTACCCGCACTATGGGCAGGGCTAAAGTTACCATTATTGCTCCCAAAGGCAGCATCGTTATTCCAGTTAATACCAAGGCCTGCCGAATGCGGTATTTTAATTCGCTTTTGCTCTCTGGGGCCGTGAGGCGGGAGAAGACGGGAAAAAATGGTACTAAAATTACGTTAGAGATAATTCCTAAAGGAGTTTGAACTAATAAACCGGAATAGGCCATGGCCGCCGCCGCTTGGGGAATATAAGAAGCAAAGAATAAGTCGGTATAAACGTTAATTTGTAACATTCCCGAGGAGAGGGTTGCCGGTATCATTACTTTGAGAACGTCTCGGACTCCGGGGCGGTTGAAATTGAATCGCAAGCGCAATTTCCCTAAGCCCGATCGCCATAAAGCCGGCAGTTGTACTAACCATTGAAAAATTGCCCCTAGTAAGGTAGCGATCGCTAAAACTATGCCCCCAGTAAAAACATATTCTGGGGCGGTAATTTCCGTTCCTAATTGGAAGGCGAGAACTACCAAACCAACTATTACTGCCATGCTAGAAAATAGCGGACTAATAGATGGCAACCAATACATATCCGCCGCATTTAAAGTGCCGAAACCGATGCCTATTAATCCGGCTAATAAGGCCATCGGAGCCATGATTTTAAACTGTTGGATGGCGATCGCTCTTATTTCTAAACCAGCGGGAGTTAATGTTAATCCCGGGGCGACTAAATCTATTAATGGATCGGCAAAAATTACTAGGGCAATACTTACTAATAAAAGACAACCGCCGACTAAAGTAGTAATGGTTTCTACTAATGGCGCCGCTTCTTCTCGCTTGCGTTTGGCCAAAACGCTGACGATGGCGCTGTGGAAGGGCCCGTTAATGCCGCCGAGCAAGATTAACAGGAAACCGGGGATGACGTAGGCGTAGTTGTAAGCATCGATGGCCGGGCCCACGCCGAAGGCAGCGGCGATCGCCTGTTGTCTTACTAAACCTGCTATTTTGCTCGCTAGGGTGGCGATGGCGACTATGCCTGCTATTCCTACTAGGGTGCGGGAGGTTTTGTTCGGTTCGGACATGGTTTAATTAGTAAAAGTTGACAGTTAGAAGGTAGCATAAAGTTAACAGTAGGGTGCGCGCCGCGCACTTGTTTGTAGTAATCGCTTTAGCGATTTATCAATATGAATCGCTAAAGCGATTACTACGAACTTTTGTAATCGCTTTAGCGATTTATCAATATGAATCGCTAAAGCGATTACTACGAACTTTTGTAATCGCTTTAGCGATTTATCAATATGAATCGCTAAAGCGATTACTACGAACTTTTGTAATCGCTTTAGCGATTTATCAATATGAATCGCTAAAGCGATTACTACGAACTTTTGTCACAAATTAATTGCTGGTGCGCGCCGCGCGCCTTACAAAATGAGTCACAAATCAAATTTAATTTACAATTATCCAACTCTGTTTTCAGGAGTTTTAATTAAAAGATACAAACGCTTTCTGGCAGACATAGAATTAAGTTCTGGAGAAGTCATAACGGCCCATTGTGCCAATACCGGCCCCATGTTGGGACTTTGCACGCCGGGGAGTCGAGTTATGGTTTCTAAAAGCAACAATCCCAAACGGAAATTAGCCTACAGTTGGGAGTTAATCGAAGTAGCAGATAACGAACCGACTTTGGTGGGAATTAATACGGCTTTGCCCAACCGAGTTATTAAGTTAGCTTTGGAGAAACGCTTGTTTCCTAGTTTGGGAGAATATAACGAAATTAAGCCAGAAGTTGTTTATGGGAAGGAGAAAAAAAGTAGGGTTGATTTTAGGTTAACTGGGGGGGAGAAAACTATTTATTTGGAAGTTAAAAATACTACTTGGGCTAACAAGCGCTTGGCTTTATTTCCCGATACAGTTACGGAGAGGGGGCAGAAGCATTTGCGGGAGTTAATAGAAGTAGTAAAAGGGGGCGATCGCGCGGTTTGTTTGTTTTTTATTAATCGCGGAGATTGCGATCGTTTTGCTGCTGGAGAAAGTAGGGATCCGGTTTATGCTGAATTGTTGAAAGAAGCTGTTAATAAAGGAGTAGAAATTTTGCCCTGTCGCTTTGAAGTTACCCCAGAAGGAGTTCGTTATTTAGGTTACGCGGCGATGGATAATTAATAAACAATAAAAAAGGTGAATTGTGGTAAAGACGTAGTGACAGTTCGTAGTAATCGCTTTAGCGATTGATCTAGATAAATCGCTAAAGCGATTACTACAAACTCCCTCGTCACTTTAAAACACTACTTGCGATCCACTACTGCTTTTTTTACCCTTTTATTTACCAGAACAGTAGTGGAAAAAAACCAACTTAAGATAATCGTTTACAACCCAGATGAGGAGGTTATAGTAAAATGGAAAAGCTAGAAAAATACAGAAATTTTGTAGAAGAAATTATCCTGAAGTACAGCCAGTACAAACCGTCTTATGGAGACCATGAAGCTCAAGTAATCTTCGACCGAGAAAGAGACCATTACCTATTAACGATCGTAGGATGGAATCGCTACAAAAGAACGCGGGGATGCGTCTTACATATGGATATTAAAAACGATAAAATTTGGATTCAACACGACGGTACGGAAATAGGAACTGCCAACGAATTTGTGGAAATGGGAGTTCCGAAAGAAGATATTATTCTAGCTTTCCACGCACCGTACAAGCGCAAATATACGGGTTTTGGAGTGGAGTAAAATTACGAACCGGCCTTTAATCTTTCCAAGCCTAATCGAACATATTCTTCTTCTTTTTCAATAGCGATCGCCCTCCTCCCCAACTTCTTCGCCACTGCGGAAGTGGTGAAACTTCCCGCAAATAAATCTAATACTAAATCGTCGCGATCGCTACTTGCTTTAATTATCCTTTCTAATAATGTTTCTGGTTTCTGGGTTGGATGATTTCTATACTCGGGCATCCGGTATCTAACCCGGGGAAAATACCAGACATTTCCCGGCACTTTTTGGGAATTATAAGGAGTTGGCTTTGCTTTTCTGCGATCGATTAATTTTCTCACCGCCCCAGTCTTTGCCTCCACCATTATTTCTTCCGCATTGAAAGTGTATTCTTTTTTATCTTTCACCCCAAATAAAATCGGTTCGTACAAAGAACCAAAATACTTCTTTGCCTGGACTCCAGAACTATCATAATGCCAGATTATCCGAGACAAAATAGCGATTTTATCTCGCAAATAAATATCCATGTAAGGCATAAATTGGGTAGCCCCCATAATGTAAATACTGCCCGTTTTAGTCAGCTTATTAACGCACAAATCCAGCCAGCGATAGCACCAGTTGAGATAATCTTCTTGAGATTTCCATTTTTCCCGTTTGCCGTTAAATTTTTTGCCGATATTGTAGGGCGGATCGGCTACAATTAAATCGATGCTGTTGTCTGGGATGTAGTTTTCTAAGGCAGCGATCGCCTCTCCTAAAATTATTTTCTGCGTTTCTCTCTCGAAGATTTTCATTTTTTTGGGGAATGGGGAATAACGCCACAAATTACAACCAATACTGGTCCGGGTTAAATACAAATCCCGGTAAAATATTTTCCCCCGATAAAGTCGAAGGAGATGTTAAAACTTCTACATCTTTCCCTTGGCGATAAATTTCTACTCGGCGCGTTTCTGGTTCGATTAACCAACCTAATTTTACTTCATTTTTAATATATTCTTGCATTTTAGCTTGCGTCTGTTTTAAAGTATCCGTAGGCGACATTAACTCGAAAACAAAATCCGGGGCAATGGGTGGAAATTTTCTTCTTTCTTCTGGAGTTAATGCCTCCCATCGTTCCTTTTTAATCCAGGAAATATCCGGCGATCGCACGGCATTGTTGGGGAATTTAAAACAAGTCGAAGAGTCCAAGACAACTCCTAACTTAGTTTGTCGGTTCCAGATGACAAAATCGGCATTAATTTCTGAATTACGAACTCCAGTTTCTCCGCCAGTTGGTGACATAATGATAATTTCTCCTTTCGCGTTACGTTCAAATTTTACATCGGGATTGGACCGACAAAGTCGATAAAATTGGTCGTCGGTCATTTGGAAAATTGGTTTTAAATTTAGGGTGACTGTATTCATGGTTTTTGGGTTATTAATTGAAACAAATATGGGATGCATTTCATATTTTAGCACCGAGAGAGCGATCGCCGGACCCTATTCGCCCCTCTCGATTCTAGCTGGTGGATCGTCAATATAGATTGCAAAATTTTCCCGATCGACATAAAATATGGGTAATTACAAGCTAGAAAAAGGGGGCAGCCAGAGCAACAACTTTTGAAGAAAAGGAGGAAGCCGTTTTAAAGCCCGCCGGAGACTAAAAACTTCTTCCTCTGGCCTCCGCGAACTCGGGGGAGGTTAAGTAGTCGCGCTTGCGCGGAATTTGAACAAAAATTTTTTCGCGGACGGGGCCTGCATTAACGCTCCGTCCGCCACTCAAACGATAGAAGTCCAATAATTATTAATTATTAATTATTAATTATTAATTACTTAAAGGAGCGACAGGGGGACGAACGGGGGGTCCAATATTTTAGTTGACCCGATCGGACAGAAAAACGCTATATTAATTATTAATTATTAATTGCAAAATATGTCTAATAATATGCCAAAAGGCTATCAAATACGCGCGGGTTCGACTTTGGAACGGGCGTTGCTAGTTAAGTTTATGAACCGTACTTATAAAGAAATTTATCCGGGAAAAGATTTCAGCCATCTCGCTAAAACAGTCGAACAATATTTATCGAGTCAAACTCCTATTTGGTGGGTGGATGTTTTAGAGAAGGTATCGATTTCTCCCGTAGGTTGTTTGTGGGTGGGTAGTGGAATAGATCAGGTAGAGGGCGATCGCCTGGGTCATATTTTCCTCTTGTACGTCGCCCCAGAACATCGGCGGCGAGGAATTGGTTCTGCTTTAGTGAAGATAGCAGAAAATTGGGCGCGGGAAAGGGGCGACAAACAAATTAGCCTGCAAGTTTTTACTACTAATAAACCTGCTGTCAATCTTTATGAAAAATTAGGTTATGAAAATCAGTCGCTATTGATGGTTAAATCTTTGTAAGTAATTAATAATTAATAATTAATAATTAATAATTACTGGCGGGAGTGAAGCATGACTCCAGAATTACCGCTAATACAGGTCTAGCAACAGAAGAAACTTTTGTGAAAATTCTGTCGGTCTAACTACTTAAGTAGGTAGGCAAAAATATTTACATAAAATTATTTCTTATTCCCACTCATCCTTAACCGCATCCCAATCCAACCATCCAGCTTTCTGGGGATTGCCGCCGGCATTTTTTAACGAAGCGATCGCTTCAGATACAATAGCTTCATCTTCCCGATTTTCGATCCAATCTAGTATAGCTTCCCAAGCAGCAACGCTTAATTGCACTGCTGTCTTGTTGCCTTTCGCATCCACCACAAATCTAACGGATTTTAATGTTTCTTGCAGATCGCTCATAGTTTTGTCGTCCTTTTTTCAAACGCTTTCCCCCCATATCGAAGGAAAAAACGATGTTAATCAGTAGTTAGGGATTATATTAGCATTTTCCAGGCAAGTTCGCGTAATGACAAGCGATCGCTACAAGCGGGGGATTGTTCGTAGTAATCGCTTCAGCGATTTATCCGTTTTCAATCGCTGAAGCGATTACTACAAACTAAGAAATCTCTTTTGCCAATTGACCCAAGCGCTTCAAAATGCTAACTACCCGATACAAATCGTTCCCATTTTTCTTGCGAAGATAAAACAGTTCCGATGTGGCATATTTGGGCCTTTTGCCGCAGACTAATTTCAAGAACAAGAAATAGCCGCCATTACTAATCATCCCATAACAAGGTTGAGAAGGGTTGGGGTTTGCTAACATATAGGCGAGTAATTGAGGGATTCCCACTTCTACAGAATAACCGGCTTGTTTCGACTCGATTACTGTTACCCAAAACTCGTTTTGTAGAACTAAAATGTCGATGCGACCTTCGATAATAGTACCGTCATCTTCTGAGACTAATTGTACTGATTTCTCGGCTTGGAATTGGAAGGGCGGTAGAAAAAAATCTGCTAGTAATAACAGCGGCGATACTACGGCCATTTTCACCGCATTTTCTAACATTGGGGGATGGCGGAGTAGGTTAAAATAACCTGCTTTTATTTTGTCTAAGATTTGCTTTTCGGCATCGGTAATTTCTGGCAAGTCGTCTTGCCACTCGCGAAAAAATTGGTCGTCGTCAACTTCATCTAAGTAGAAGATAGTTTCTAGTTCTGGAAAGCTAATTTCGCTAGCTTTTAATGTAGCAACCATAGTAATTAATTCTCCTTTTTTAGTTCGTAGCGATCGCTTTAGCGATTTAAAACGGATAAATCGCGCTCCCGGATCTCCACAAACCTACGTTTTAATCTTCTTTCCCATCCTAGTTTAACATCAAGTCGCAATAAATAACCATGCGGAAAATAAAGAGATGAAAAAGGGGAATGCAATGCAGAACAAAGACCCCAGACTTTTCCCTCAATTATTAATTATTAATTATTAATTGGGAAAATGATATAACAGATTGTTTGCGGGTTCCGGGGGGTTCGGTGGCATCTGGTAGAACAGGCAAGATGCCTGTTCTACGGGTTTTGCTCTTTGACGAATTCTCCCATCGCCGCCCCAACGGCAAACCGCGATACTCCTTGCGATGTTACTTTCTCCACCAGAGAACGTCTGGTTAAAGATTGTACCGCTTTCCAAAAGGCGGACTGGGAGAAGGGAAAGTCTGCCGGTTTGCGGGCAATCTCCACTGGGGCGCTTTGAGTTGCCAACCAGGCGATCGCTATTTTCTCCGACTCCGACAACCGATCGTAGGATGCCTGCAAGACTGGTTCTAAATCTCCTAAAAATACCGTCGGGCAAGATAATAACTGCCCCACGCTGCCGTTAAATAGTTCCTCGATGGTGGCGGCAGTTGTTTTTAACCAGGAGGGGTTGCCGCCGTAGAGGTCGATAAGTTCGTTCCATCGGTTTTCGTCGGTTAATCCTCTCTCTGCCAAGATTTCCCGCGCCGACTCCCCCAAACCGCCGAGTTGTAGGGCGCGGCAGTGGGGGTTTTCTATTTCTATGGGTTTTTCCCGACTGAGGAGTACGAAACAACTGTTGTGTGGGGATTCTGCTATTTCTTGGAGGAATTGAGCGTAGTTTTGGTAGTCGGGGCGGTAAGTTCCCGCCAGTTGCCCGCTGGTAAAGGTTTCTTGGAGGTTGTCGAGGATGATGAGGGTGCGTTGGGAACGTAGTTTGTGGATGATGGATGCGGTGGGGCGATGGGGGGAGAGAAATTCGATTAAGTTGGTTTTTAGGGATTTGAGGGAGGTGAATTGGCGATGACTGCGCCAGAGGAGGCGATCGAATTTATCTTGGATTTGTTCGAGGAGTTCTCTGGCGAGGGCGGTTTTGCCGATGCCCGGCAATCCCGCGATCGTTACTAGACGGCTGTTTTCTTGGAGTATCCAATTTTTGAGGGTCGTTAGTTCTTGGGTGCGGTTGTAGAGGCTATCGGTTTTAGCCGGGGCGTCGGTTAGATCGCGAGGTTGTTCTCGGTTGGTTGTTGAGGGCGATCGGTTTTTTGCCGTTTTGGGATAAGGGCAATTTTCGTGACAGACATTGATGCGATTGTTAATCTGTACGCCTTCATTAAAATAGGAAAAAGCTCCTTTTTCCACAATAAATCTAACGTTAGATTTTTTAACATCTTCCTCAAAAACATCCGACAGAAGTTGCCATAATTTCCAAGCTTCTTTTCTGACGTGATGCTTGCTGGAATGATTTTCATCTCCTATTTCTTCATAAGTTTGACGCTCCCAAGCGCCCTCTAAAATGGCCTTATGGAGAGAGTCGAGATGCTTTCCCGTTTTAGCAAATACCCGGTCGTCGGTCCACTTTAGAGCTTCTTGAATGTCCATAGATTTTAGATATAGTTTGAGTTTGGCTAAGTTTTTCTCCTACATTATCATACTTTTTCCTACTTTTGGGATTAAATCATCTTTTTTCCTATTCGGTATAACTTGAAAAGTTCCTATAAAATCCTCTATTCTATAGTTGGCATCTGGGAGTTGATGTGGAAAAATGATAAGCTATACAGGAAATCTAAATACTAATCATAAAGACAATTAGTATCGAGAATTAGGACCCCAAAATTATGGTCTTTGCTGATGACTTTTTTGGATATGGGTGCAAAAACTATGCTGGCATAGAGCCTCATAGGCTTAAAGGGCTAGAGAGGCGCTCAAGTATTCTTAAAAGTTAATTTTGTTAATTTTGTGAATAAAATGAAGTTAATTTTGAAAAAAAAGAGGTTAACTTTGTGACTTGCAATTATTAATTTAATCCGTAATAATAAGAGTTATGGAACCTAAGAAATCTCGGTAATGAGTTAAAATTGCTTGAGGTTTTTGGATTAGCATAGTAAGGTTTTTACTGTGTTTATAGTAATAAAAATCATGTCATTCAACACGAAAACTTATGTCTTATTTGATGTTTCCAGACAACGAGTCGGTCTGGCAAGGGTCCAGCGATTCTACCACGGCAGGTTGGGCCTTCGGTCCAGAACAGACTCTAGGAATTAACCCACAACTATCGCCTTTAGCGTTTCAAGCGGGGGGTGGAGTTTCAGAGGTCAAGATTCCTACTCAAACGACAGATTACACCGATGCTTTGCTCGTTCCCGACGATCTGAGCCTACCTACAGTTAGCGGACAAGCAGATGGAGATTGGTTAACGGGCGAAGTGGCTTCTGAGGTTTACGAACAACTCAAAGAGTTCGCCGCCGATCCTAATTTTACGGACAAAATGAATTTAGCCTTTGAGGATAGTTGGAATGTAGAGGTAGCGACTGCTCTAACTAAAAGGTGGCTGGCAGGTGACTTTAGCCAGATGCCAGCCCTAGAAGTAGTTTCATCGGCTAATATTGCCGGGGGAGCAGGAGCTTTTGCTGCTGCCACGGATACTATTTACATATCTAAGGAGTGGCTGGAGCTAAATGCTTTTAATCTAGGGGCGATCGCTCCTGTTGTATTAGAAGAAATCGGGCACTATGTCGATTATGAAATCAATATGATAGATGCCCCAGGGGATGAGGGCGCAATTTTTGCTGCTGTTGTGGGAGGAGAAGAATTAACTCCGGCTGAGGTTGCAACGCTAAAGGCTGAGGATGATACTGCGGTTGTTGTTATAGGCGATCTCGAAGTTGCGATAGAAAAGTTTGACATTGAAAGTCAATGGTATGCTATGGCTTTTCCTCTCGAAGGTTGGCAGCCATTTGTCCGTGACAATCCAATTAGCATGGATAATAATTTTGGCACTAATGACTTGGGCAATGGACAAAAAGGTTTTTCTGCAAATTGGGGAGAAGGAAGCCCAAGGCCGGAGATTCCCGATGATAATTTTGCCTTAGAGCTGTGGACTCAAGCTAATTTCGAGGCTGGCAAAACTTACACCTTCAACGTCACATCCGATGACCGTTACTGGATCGTGGGCTTACCAGTTAATGGGGACAACCCAGAGGTTATTACAGAACCAGGACGCTTCAGCGAAGCTTACAGTGGCAACGTTCACGAGTTTAGACCTCAAACAACTGGTAAATATTGGATTGGCTCCCTTTATTATGAGACAGAGGGGGATGCTTATTTTGATATTTCTTGGAGTGAAAAGCAAGCCCCTGATAACTTTACCGCTATTGAAGGCGGCAAGGGCGTTACGTTGTATGAGAGTAGAGATAAAAATGATTATGTGCAGGTTGTGGATCTAAGTCAGGGTGCTTCCATTGAGCTGATGAGCAGCGAGATATCCTACGCAACAGTACCAGGAGCATACGGTGGGATAGAACCTATGTTTGAACGTCAATCGATCCAGAATTTTTGGGAGGATTTGTCAAGGCAGGAAGAGAGAGCTTTTTCAGTAACTAATGGTGCATTTTTTGAAGCTTTCAGTAGTGGTAACACACCAGATTTATTAGCGGCTTTATCGCATCCACTAAAAGATAATAGTACAACTTATGAAGGCTATGTTAACCCCGATCGCGATCCCAATAATAAAAACAGCAAAGCAATGCTAAAAATTTGGAATGACAAAGATCGAGTGTTGCTAACTGATTTTCAAAATAACATTGACGACATTAAAAATTCGTCAGCTCCCGAAATTTTGGTTGGTCTTAAAGAAAGCTCACCTAGCGATGGTGGTGTAGAAAACGAAAGAACCTTCGTGGGTGTTAAAGACGCTAATGGCGATAATCTTTACGAACAGTTATTAATATTAACATCCAAACAAAGCACTCGAACAAATGCGGGTCAAACTTTAAAAGATTTTGGGGCAGATGAAGTAATGATACTTGACGGTTCTGGTTCGACACAAATGATTGCAAATGACATGGAGTATGTAAAATCATCAGATCCGCTTCCATTTCAGTTTATTGCTGGTGGTCCCAGAAAAATTCCACAAGCAATAGGCGTAAGCAGGGGTCAAGTGACACCACGTTTAACTCTGGTTCGCTAAATAGCTGCTTTCCTAAACATCATCCGTCGGAAAAGCTCATCCAGTCTAACCAACCGCAAAATCAACACGCTCAATTATGGAAGAAAGTTTGATAGTAAAGTTTCAAGTCGAGCCACTGGAACTACCAGTGCTAGTACCGCAACTCCCGATAATTCCGCTGCCACCGCTCAACATCCGACCGCAGGGTGCGCGAGAACCAACTACTCGCGAAACCGACCCCCTAACAGGCGGGCCAGTCCACCGATTCTGGGACGAACAAACCCAGTCCCACTTCTTTACTGCCAGCGAAACCGAATTTAGCGATCGCCAAAGCAACCCCGCCCGCTATCGCTACGAAGGAGTAGAATTCAATGCCCCGTCTCCCGACATTGAGGGAGCATTACCGGTGTATAGATTTGAAAACCAACAAACCGGCACATTTTTCTACACCTTACAGTCGTCCGATACAATTACAGGTCAGTTTCCAGTGCTTGAAAGCGACGGTATAGCCTTCTACGCCTTTTCCGAAAGCACGGCTCCCTCCGATGCAGTTCCCGTTTACCGATTTTTCAACGAAAACGCCTCAGCATCGACTGGAACTCCAGTTCACTTTTTTACCGGCACCGAGGAGAACAAAGATAACGTAATCCAAAACGTGTCTGGTTTTAGCTTGGAGGGCTCCGGTTGGTATGCTTTAGCTCAAGATGAACGTACAGGTGGAACGTCTGATAACCTTTCGATTGCCGATGATTTAGATTTATTCATTGATTTTGATGCTTTTGAGCTATAAATCTATTGTATCTCTAAGGCAAAGGTAATAATGCAAGAAATCTAAAAAGTCTCTAGGACACCCTAGAGGCTTTTTCATTTGTCACCCCGCAGTCAAGAAAAGGTCGCTCCTCCAAAACCAACCGCGTTTGAGGAGCGATCGCGCAGCGTGGCGGATGCCACGATCGCCTTTTTAACATCTCCCAGAAGCAAAAAAAGCGATCGCTTATGATATGATTAGCTAATAACTAGAGGAGGTACTCATGCAGTTTCTTCAGATTGCCTTGCCAGACCAACTTGCGTCTTCCCTAGAAAAATGGGGAAATTTAGAACGTAAATTAATAGAAATAATTGCAGTAGAAGCTCCCTAGCGAAGGTTCTATTAGCAGCGGTAAATTCCGAGAAATATTGGGTTTTTCTACCCCTTTAGAAGCAGATAAATTTCTGAAAGCTAAAGGTGTCGATTTAGATTACGATGAAGAGGATTTCATCGCCGATCGCCAAACCCACGAACAGTTAGAACGAGAGGGTAAATTAAAGAGGTTACGATCGTTGTCTCGGATACCTGGCTGATTTGTTATTTACTACTTATCGGCGAAATTAAACTGCTGCCTCAACTTTACGGTCAAGTTCTCATCCCTCGAATAGTTCGAGAAGAATTATCGGACGAGCGATCGCCTATTCTCGTTAAAAATTGGATTAAAACACCTCCCAAATGGATAATAATTGAAGATGTTACCGTTCCTGCGGATAAGGATTTAGATATTATCGATGCCGGGGAAAAAGCTGCTATTAGTTTAGCCCTGAAGCAAGGAGCAAATTTAATTATCATTGATGAGGCTTTAGGCAGAAAGGTTGCCCGCAATAAAGGACTGAAAGTAACTGGATTGCTTGGCATTCTCGATCGAGCTGCGCAAAAGAATCTAGTAGATTTTCCCCTAGCTATTGCTGCTCTCAAAGAAACTACCTTTCGTGCTTCATCGAAGTTAATTGAGTCTCTTTTAAGTCAGTATTAACAAACAAATTGAGTTCGAGTTATTATAGGTAGGGCCACCGCAACGAAACCCAACAGTATTTGAGATTTTGTTAGGTACCGTTGAGGTTCAACCCTACCCTCGGAAGCCAGCACTAAATCGTTTGCGAGTTTCATTCGTTACTACCTACGAACGGGCGATCGCCCCTCCAACAACCCCCGACGTTACATCCTCTGCAACATCCGTTGCGTTCCCTAACTCTTGGAACCCACCATTAACCTTCTACGACTAAAGTCGTTACTACGAACGTTGCGTTCCCCAACCCTCGGAATGCACCATTAACCTTCTACGACTAAAGTCGTTACTACGAACCAGCGTGGTGGATGCCAGGTTCGCTTAACATTTTCATGGGTTAATAATTAGCTGGAATTTCGATCCTAAATTCCGTTCCTTCTCCCAATTCTGAAATGCAAGTTAAACTACCACCGTGTTTTTCCTCCACAAACTGACGGGAAATAGATAATCCCAAACCAGTACCTTTTCCCGCCGGCTTAGTAGTGAAAAGATGTTCGAATATTTTCTCTTTCACTTCCTGGCTCATGCCGATGCCATTGTCCTTAATCCTAATTAAAATTGTATTTTCCTTCTCGTTAAGTTCCGTAGCGATCGCTATTCTATTTGGGTTACTCTTAATTTCCTCATAAGACCGCTCTTGATTCCCTTCCTCCAAAGCATCAATAGCATTAGCAATTAAATTCATAAACACCTGATTTAGCTGGCCGGGATAACATTTAATTACAGGAAAATTGCCATAATTTTTAATTACCTCAATCTCCGGTCGTTCGGGGTTAGCTTTGAGCCGATATTTTAAAATTTTCAAAGTACTATCCATACCCTCATGGATGTCAAAAAGCACCGCTTCCGTGGTATCCGCCCTGGCGAAATTTCTTAAAGATTTGCTGATTTCAGCAATTCTTACCGTACCTTCTTTCATCGAATCAATTAAATCTGGTAAATCTCCTACCACATAATCTATCTCCATAGATTCTAGTTTTTCTTCAATATCTTCTCCTGGATTAGGAAATTTTTCCTGATAAATTTCCAGCAATTTAATCAAACTCACCACATCCTGTTCCGCGTGGGCGAGGTTGCCAAAAATATAACCAACTGGATTGTTAATTTCGTGAGCGACACCGGTTATCAATTGACCCAAAAAAGCCATTTTTTCTTTCTGTATTAATTGCAGTTGCGTTTGTTGCAATTCCCGCAAAGCTTGGGATAAATCTGAGGCTTGTTCTTTTAAAGAATTATTCATAACTGCCAAGGTTTTCCGATTCTTTTCTATCTCCATAATATCCCGGTAAGACCTCAAAGCACCGATGGTAGTTGTCACTAACCTGTGTTGGGTAAGTTCGGTTTTAATTTTATAATCGTTGATATCGTAATCAACGATCGCCGAAGTTTCTGGCGCCTCTCCAGGCTGACCGGTTCTCAACACAATTCGCACCAAGCGATTATTTAATTCTTCCCGAATGTATTTCACCAACTCTAACCCCGCATTGTTGCTTTCCATTACTACGTCTAAAAATATAAAAGCTAAGTCTGGATATTGGGGAATTAGTTGCCTCGCCTCTCCGGCGGAAAAAGCAGAAAAGAATTTTAAAGGTTTGCCTTCAAAACTAAAATCCCTCAAAGCAAGTTTGGTTACTTGATGAACTTGTTCGTCGTCATCAACTAACATTACTTTCCAAGCTTCTGCCCCATTATTTACTTCCCCTTCGTCGTCTTCGTTTTCTTCTGCGAAAACCAACTCGTCATCTTCTGGGGCGAATATTAATTCGTCGTCGTTATTTTGTTCCTTTAAATTTTCATTAATCATTGCAAACCTCCTTAAGTATTTTTATTTTCGATATATAGCATTTGTCGAATCGGTGAAGTACATTTTCGATGACTCGTTGGTCCCCCTGTCGATCCCCCTCCCGTCCCCCTTAAAAAGGGGGAGGCCAGAAGAAGTTTTTAATGTCCGGGGGACTTTTAACTGTTCCGGCTCCCCCCTTAAAAAGGGGGGCTGGGGGGGATCGTTCTGGATGTACCTCATGGATTCGATAATCGATACATCCATTACCAAATAATTAATAATTAACAATCAATACTATTATTTTTTATAAAAACTAATTAGTCAATTATTAATTATTAATTATTAATTATTAATTGTAAAGGTAAATCTAACACAAACTTGGTTCCTTCTCCCACCGCACTTTCGCAAGTAATTTTTCCAAAGAGGGTTTGAGTTACTAAATTATAAACGATATGCAAGCCCAAACCGCTGCCACCTCGATCGCGGGCTGTAGTAAAAAATGGCTCGAAAATTTTGTCGAGGTTTTCTGGGGGAATGCCGCAGCCGTCGTCGCTATATTGGAGGATGAGACGATCGCCTATTACCTCAATTTCAAACTCTAATTTTCCTGCTTCATCTCCGTTATACGCGCGGTCTATAGAATTGACGACTAAATTAGTAATAATCTGAGATAAAGCCCCGGGGTAACTATCTAAAATTATTCCTTCGTCGCCGTCGATGGTGACAGTATGCTCGGTCATTTTTAGCTTGGGTTTTAAACTGATTAAAATTTCTTTAATATAACCAATTACCGGGAATTGACGCCGATCTAAAATGGAGCGATCGACTGCCACTTCTTTAAAGCTTTGAATTAATTCCCCTGCCCGTTCTAAATTACTTAAAATCAAATGGCTACTTTCGCCAACTAATTCTAAATAACCTTTTAAAGCCGATTTTTTCAGCTTCCCTGCATTAAAATCATCGCTAAAAGATTTAGTGCCGCTAACTAAAGTAGAGGCTGCAGTAATAGAGTTGCCTACTGGGGTATTGATTTCGTGGGCGACTCCGGCAACTAAACTCCCCAGGGATGCCATTTTCTCCGCTTCTACTAATTGACCTTGAGTGGCTTTGAGATTTTCTAAAGCGTCGGATAATTCCCGCGTGCGATCTGCTACTTTCTCTTCCAGGGTGCGGTAGAGGGTGGCGTTTTCTATAGAAATAGATGCTTGGGTTGACAGCAAAGCCAGCGTTTCCACGCGATCGCTCGTAAACGCACCCGCCACCAGATTGTTTTCCAAATACATAATCCCCGTTAGTTTGCCCTGGTTGACCAAAGCGCTGCATAACACCGATTTCGGTTGCTTTTCCTTAATATAAGGATCGTCGCTAAACTTGCCTTCCTTGCTGGCATCGTTTAATACAACTGTTTTTTTAGTGCGGGCAACATAATTGACGATCGCTACAGGCAGATTATTTTCTACACAAATTGACTCTAACAAGCTGGTGCAACCTTTTTCTACAGAGCAAGATGCCTCGACGAAGAGGTTATTTTCTTGCGGTAAAACTAAAAACCCGTTTCGCGCCCCCGCATTTTCTATCGCTAAATTTATTAACTTTTCCAATAACTTCTCTAACACTATTTCACCGGCAAGCAATTCGTTTGCTTTCATTAAAGTATTGATATCCAAAATCGCAGAGCTGCGGTTGCTTGTTATAGTATCAGCCGTTCCTTCTGGAGAAACAGTTTCCAGAGAAAAACTCCTTCCAGGCACTGCTTTTAGCACCTTCGAGTATTTTTGTTTTAAATCTTTTACCTTTCGTTTTGCCCCCCATAGTTGATAGTAGTAGCAGGCTTCTTCTAAGTAAACTCTGGCAATTTTTTGGTGGTCTCGGCTTAGATAAAATTTCGCTGCCAGTTCGTTCCCCATAGCCGCATTTTGATGAAAATCGCTATCTTTGGCGGCGGCAATAGCGCGATCGTACAACTCCATCGCCTGCCCATCTTCTCCAGAAAGGCGAGCTATTTCTGCCGAAATCAACAAATACGCATCTAGGAAATTCTCCGCACAGGTTTCCGACCAAATTTCGATTTGTTTTTGGTTATCTAATAGTTGCTGCCAATAAGCTTCTTTTTCTGTTTCGGAAGCCTCTGGATACAAAGCTGCCAAAATTAGAGATTGGTAAATTTTATGTTCCGGCCAAGGCAGCAAACCTTGAGTGCCTATATAAATAATTAGCTCTTCCGCCATGCGAGAACATTTTAAGGCTTCTTCGAGGCGATCGCCTAAATAACAAACCTGCATTTTCATAATATTATAAATGCAGACTACCTGATAATTTTTATGCCCGTTGCACTTCTCGAAATATTCTACTTCGTTGTTAATTTCTTCGCTGCGAAAATCCAACCAACCATTGGTTCTTCCAATTAAATTCCAGACCAGCATTTGCCCCCCCAGCAAAAGGTCGATCGCCCATTTATTTTTCCGACCTTTACTAAATGCTAAATAATCGGTTATTTCTCCTAGCAATTTCTCTAAATTTACCCCTTGATAAAAGCGGCAATACATATTATGTCCGAAGGCGTAAGCGGCATATTGCAAGTTCCCTGATTCTAACCCTACGTTATAAGCAGCTTGATAATCTTCGCTGCCATATTTAAGATGTTTCGACCAATGCCTGTTAGAACTGCCTATCATCAAATAACCGACGCTTTTATCCGAAGGATTATCGAATTTTTCTTGCCACAATTTTAAAGCTAATTCCCCAAATTCTACCCCTCTTTGATAATCGTTAGAAACGTAGCCGAGCAAACCGCCAAACCCCGTATAGCAGTAAGCTGTTTGGGGGGCGCTGCCGTATTCCAAGCACAGATTAACTGCTTTAGAAGTTATTACCGCCCACAATTTTTGATGGGAACGGTAAGTCGGCGGCCCCATGGTTATTAATAATTTGATGGCGACTTTTTTCTCTGGAGAGGTCATTATTGGCAAGTCGTAGAGAGAAGGAATTGAGCGATCGCCTATCTTTTTCTTCACTTCTGCCATTTCTAAATCTCGCGCCTTTTCCAAGTTCTCTTCTGGCAAATCTACATCTATTAAAGAAAGAGCTTTCCGACCTATTTTTATAGCCTCAGCATATTCCGCCCTTAAGGTGTATTGAACGATTAAAATATTGTAAATTTCTGCTTTTTCTATAGAAGTTTTAGCCCGTTCTATTGCCGAATTAATTAATCGTTCCGATTCCTCAAAGTTGCCGTTAAGATATTCTACTGCCGCACGTTCTACATAAGCATCTAAAGCTAGCTGGTAATGGGATTCCCAAGTTTTGGCGCTTACCGCTGCCACTGCCACTATTAAATATTCTAAAGCTTCCCGATAGGCAGTGGCATCTTTAGCTTTTTTACCCGCTTCTAAATTGAGACTAATTAACTGTATTTTTTCCTCATATTCCGCAATTAATTCTCGTCCGATATTGAGGCGATCGACTATTTCAAACAGTCTATCTAATCTTTGTTTGGCATCTAAATTTGCTAACAACAAGCGGGCTATTTGCAAATAAAGAGCTTTTTTATTATCTTCCTCGATTAAGGCATTAGCGGCTTGTTGGACGCGATCGTGCAGGAATTTGAACCTTAAAATTAATAATTCCGACTCGACAATTTCTCCGACATTTTCTATCTCCAACTGCGACAAAGGTAAGATTAATCCCTCTTGAATAGCTGCTATTAAATCTCGGAAAGTTTCCCCCGCAGATGCCTCGTAAACGATCGCCAGAGTTCCCAGGTCGAAATTATTACCAACACAAGCAGCCAACCGCAAAACTTTTTGAGTTTGTTCGGGCAATTTTTTCAACTTACCTACAGTTAAATCAACCACGTTATCGGTAATATTTTTCTCTTCTATTTGCTCCACATCCCACTGCCAACAGCGGCCTTCTAAATTAAAGATTAGCAACTGTTCCGAGTGCAAATTTTTGATAAATTCATTAACAAAGAAAGGATTTCCCCTAGTTTTATTCCAGACTAATTCTGCCAAAGGTTGAACCGTAGCAATGTCGCTTTGGAGGGTATCTGCTATTAATTGACTCACCCACGACAGTGCTAAAGGAGTTAAACTAATTCGATTAACAGTTGCACCTTTTTCTAGTAGTTTTTCTACAGTCATTATAAAAGGATGAGTCGGACTAACCTCGTTATCCCGATAGGCACCAATTAAAAACAGATATTCGGTTTTCTCATCGGTCGTTATTAATTCCAACAATTTTAAAGTAGCCGAGTCCGCCCATTGTAAATCGTCTAAAAAGATTGCCAGGGGATGTTCTGGGGAACAAAATACTCCGATAAAATTCTGAAAAAGCGAATTAAAACGGTTTTGGGTTTCGCTAGGAGTTAACTGAGGTACGGCAGGTTGTTTGCCGACTATTAATTCGACTTCGGGAATGACATCGATAATAACTTGTCCGTTTTGTCCCAAGGCAGCGAGCAATTTTTCTCGCCACTCGTCGAGTTTTTCTTGAGTTTCGCTCAACAGTTGTCCTACTAATTCCTTAAAAGCACTTACCACTGCCGAATAGGGAACGTTTCGCTGAAACTGGTCGAATTTACCGGAGATAAAATAACCCCGTTTTTCTGTTATTGGTTTGTGAATTTCTTGCACTATAGAAGTTTTGCCAATGCCGGAATATCCCGCCACTAGCATCATTTCTATTTTGGCGCGATCGCCCTCTATTTCACCTACCGCTACTCGCTCGAATGCTGCTAATAAATCCTCAATTTCTTTTTCTCTTCCATAGAGTTTTTGGGGGATTTGAAACTTACCGGAAATGTCTTTTGCTCCTAAACTAAATTCTTCTATAGTTCCGGTTTGTTGTAACCCCTTCAAGCAAGTTTCTAAATCTGCAGCAATACCCAGAGCGCTTTGATATCTACTTTCAGCGTTTTTCTCCAACAATTTAATCACAATTTTGCCAAGAATGGGAGGAATTTCTGTATTTAATTCCTGGGGAGGCAAAGGAGTTTTAGCAAGATGACAATGCACCAATTCCATCGGATCGTTAGTATGGAAAGGTCGCTTGAGGGTCAGCATTTCATAAAAGGTTGCCCCCAAAGAATAAAAATCCGTTCGATAATCTAAAGAACGGTTCATCCGCCCCGTTTGTTCCGGTGAAATATAAGGAAGGGTTCCTTCTAAAACGTTGGGATTTTTTAGGCTAGGATTTTCTCTGGTTAATTGACTGGCAATGCCAAAGTCGATAATTTTTAATTCCCCAGTGGCGGGGTTGAGAATGATATTTGAGGGGTTGATGTCTTTATGAATTATATTCTCGGCGTGGACTTGACTTAATGCTTTAGCGATTTTAATCGATAAAACTAAAAATTCTTCCAGAGTCAAGGCAGTCTCCGACATTATAAGTTTTAAGGATTTTGCTCCGATATCCTCGAAGGCGATCGCTAAAGTGTTGTCGTATTTTTCTAAACTATAAGCCTTGATGACTCCTTCTCGGCCCAGTTTGCGGGTAATCTCGTATTCTTGTTTGTATCTTGTAAGTTCCGAGGCACTGGGATAGTCCGATCTGAGAACTTTAATAATTACCCCTTGCTTATCCTTTTTTCGGATAGCGCGATATATTTGAGAATTAACGCTATCATAAATTGAGTCTGTAATTTGATAGCCTTCGATCGCGATTGCACTCATGTCACTTAAGTATTTGTATATAATAAAAAGTATTAAGTAGGTAGGCCAAAATATTTGGCTCCCGGATTTCCCCGTAGAACAGGCGTCTCGCCTGTTCCAGATGTCTAATTAATTTTGCACGAGTACTTATTTGGACCCTCGATAGTTGCTTTGCAAACAACCCATTCCGTTCTTTTGTGCAGTCTCAATTTTAACAAAACTCGACTATTTGGGGTCCAAGGGCATCCATCGCTTTTTTAGATGTTAGATATTTTCTGGCCTTTTACCTCGAAAAAATCGCAAAAAAAAATAGAAAATAGAAAAAATCGGGGGTTTCTCTAAGCTAGCAGTAATAAAAGGAAAATGGTATGCTAAGAAAAAAGCACATTTTACACCATACTATTAATTTTAAACCCTTGCCAAAAAAAATGCCGTTCCTTAAAAAAAACTTAACTTTTCTAGTAACAATATTGTTACTAACGCTGACTGGATGCAACCTTTTTCAGAAAAGCCCTACGGAAATTCACTTACCTTTCGGGAATCCCAGCAATGCGAGCAATTCTACAGACAATCCCAATAATTATTTAATGGAAAAACCCCAATATGTTTTATCCTACAATCGAGACCGAGGAACTCCAAATTGGGTAAGCTGGCAGCTAAAAAAATCCTGGTTGGGTTCTAGCGATCGCCAAGACGATTTTCGCCCCGACGAAAGCTTGCCGGAAGGATGGTATCGCGTCGGACCAAACGATTATAGAAACAGCGGATTTGACCGAGGACATTTAGCACCATCAGCAGATCGTTCTGCCAAAGAAACGGATAATTCGGCAACTTTTGTGATGACAAATATGATGCCCCAAAGTCCGAAAAACAATCGCGATACTTGGAGGGAATTAGAGGAATATTCTCGCAAACTTGTCAAAGGCGGAAAGGAACTTTACATCATCGCCGGCAGCTACGGAAGCAGAGGAAAATTAGCGGGTGGTAAAGTAACTATTCCCAAGCGAACTTGGAAAATAATTGTAGTTTTAGAACCCGGTTCTGGTCCGAGGGGAATTAACAAAAATACGAGAGTTATTGCGGTAGATATGCAGAATACGGAAAGGATAGGCACTGACTGGAAAAGATATCTGGTTTCTGTGGATAAAATCGAAGCTGCCACCGGTTACGATTTCCTTTCTAAAGTGCCTAAAGAAATACAAGATGTTATTGAAGCTCGGGTGGATGGTAATTAATAATTAATAATTAATAATTAATAATTAATAATTAAGCCGTTCGTCCTAAAAATTGTAGTAGGTTGGGTGAAGTGAAACGGAACCCAACATCATTTATTCAAAAAATGGTTTATGGTAAAATCCTCGAACCGATAGACAATTTTTTTTATCAAAAATGATATGTAGGGGCAAACAGAACGGGCGGTAAGTTATTAAAAAAAGCATTAATTTTGATGTCCGAATGCTTTGCCCCCTCCTCACGTTTAACATAAATGATGTTGGGTTCTGGTTCGCTCGTTAAACTTATGTAAGCTCATTTTTTTTGTATAAGGTGCGCAGCGCGCACCCTACTAGCGCATCCAGCTTAAAATTGTGGGTAAAGCAAAAGTTCGTTCGTAGTAATCGCTTTAGCGATTCATAGATATCAATCGCTAAAGCGATTACTACAAGCTAGCCTACGAAATTTACCCACAATTTTAGCCTAGATGCAGTACTACTATTCCCCATTCCCCATTCCCAAATTCAAGTCTCAATAGAAACCGTAGAAAGACCAGCCCAATCTCCAGCAGGAGTAGTGCCGACAATATAGACATCAACGGTTATTTCGCCTACTTTATAAACTCGTAAATCCCTCAAACATTCCCGCAAAATTGCTACGAGATTCTGATACCTTTTAACCTCCTCCTCTTCCTCCTCTTCGTGCCAATCTTTAGAAGTTACAGCATTGCTAAAAAAACCATCGAATTCCCTAGCCGTTACCGGAGTATCTGGAGGAAGTTGAGTTAGTTCGAGAAGACCCGGAATATCCAATTCTATTTCATCCTCAAGTTCCCAGAGAAAAACCGCAAAAGGATAATCCGATTCGCTGGTCCAGAGCAAATTTTGAGAAGACTGGTAAAGCCGCAATATTATTTCCCAATTCGTCAAATTCATCTAAATCCAAAACCTCAAGAAAAACAACTAATTTGGCGCGATATCTAAAGCTCGCT
>JAXHVR010000076.1:0-174 GCA_034189005.1 Cyanobacteriota bacterium
ATGGGTAAGGGCGCGAGGTCGAATTCTTTGGCTGCGGAAAGTATTGCCCCCGCCCAGGGTTTTTTATTGGATCGTGCATTGGTGGCGATCGCCATTTCTCTAGTGCCTCGTGCTAATGTCTAGATCAGTTTAGCACAGTTCGTAGTAATCGCTTCAGCGATTTCCGGTTTGTAG
>JAXHVR010000076.1:274-5304 GCA_034189005.1 Cyanobacteriota bacterium
TAATCGCTTCAGCGATTTCCCGTTTGTAGTAATCGCTTCAGCGATTTCCCGTTTGTAGTAATCGCTTCAGCGATTTCCCGTTTGTAGTAATCGCTTCAGCGATTTCCCGTTTGTAGTAATCGCTTCAGCGATTTCCCGTTTGTAGTAATCACCCCAAACAACTGTTCAATCGCTAAAGCGATTACTACGAACAATCGCTGAAGCGATTACTACGAACAATCGCTAAAGCGATTACTACGAACAATCGCTAAAGCGATTACTACGAACAATCGCTGAAGCGATTACTACGAACAATCGCTAAAGCGATTACTACGAACAATCGCTAAAGCGATTACTACGAACAATCGCTAAAGCGATTACTACTAACAATCGCTGAAGCGATTACTACGAACAATCGCTAAAGCGATTACTACTAACGAGAAGTTAGTGGCTAATTTTCCAGACCAAAAAATGCTGGATAAACAAAGGCAAAAGCGGTGGAACTTGGTATTTGCGTTCCATCTAGTTCTTCGACGATGACGGTTTTCAATTTCTCATCCCACCGCCCCCGAATTTCTCTGCCGTCAAATACTACTATTTTTTCTCCTATTTTCTCAATTTCTGAATGTACGAATTGAACGCTTTCTCCTGAGAAGTTATTATGAGGTGTTGCGCCGTTGCCGGACCAAACATAGCTAATAATTTTTTTCGGATGCAGTTCCCGTTTTTCTTGATTTCTTGCGGGAAAAACTAAGCGGTTATCCGTGTAATAGCTGCCGTAGGGGTAGCTGTAATAATCGCGATTGTGACCGGTATCTGCTGAGAGTATTTTACTATTTGGATGTTCCTCCAACCACGCCCCCAGAGTAGTTTTAATAGCGGGGATTTTGTCTAAACTGCGATTTACCTTTGCGCCGATAATACCCAGAGCCCAAGGTTGAGAATAGAGAGTATCGTCGGCGCGATCGTACATTACCAGGCAACTTTGATAAAGCTTGCCGGATACTCCATAAGTTGTATTGGCGCGATCGAATGCGACGATGGTATCGCAGAGGGGACAGTAAGAAACGGCTACCTTGACCCCCCCTACGGTATCGTTAACTATTTCGTGCCAATTCATAATCCCAAAAGGATAGGCCACTGCTTCCCCGTTAATTTCTATTCCTATTACCATTTCCGAGGCAGGAAAGGAAGTTGTTTTAGCAGTGTCAAATTTGGGATTATCTATGGAAGGAATGCCATCTTTGGGAGGGCCGCCATCTAGGAGTTGACTTAATTCGATGCGGGTATATTTTTCTAGGTTAGTATCTTGGTTAATACTTTGCGCCCGCAGATCGTTGAATTCTCCCTCTCGATCGTTGAGATATTTGGTTAAATGGAAATAACGGAGTTTTAAATTATCCCAACTTCCTGCCCGTACTACTATTCCACTGAAACTAATAGTGCCTAGTAAAGCAGCAGCGATCGCTATTTTTATTCTTTTTTTCATTATCTCTAAGCAAATTAAAAAAAATGACAATTATAAATTTGTATTTTTTATTTTAATTTGCCCAGATTAAATTAAACTGAGTCCCAGATAAAATGCAACTTAAATTCGGCAAGTAACAATTACTCATTACCCATTACCCATTACCCATTACCCATTACCCATTACCAAACTTTTAATCATCTCGCATCCAGCGGAATACAGAAGATATGGCGCGATCGATAAAGTTATTTGGTCTTTCCTCCAGTAATTTCCGTTGAGCTTTATCTCGTTCTAATTGCAATCCCGCTATTAATTTTTCTCCCTTTTGTTGGCGGATAATGCGAACTAAATAATCGTGTGCTAATTGATAGCGATCGTCTGGCACGTCTGGTATTAGCAACACTAACCCCTCGATCGCGAAGATCTCCAAAATTTCATCTACTTTCTTGGTGTCTGTGGATAAATATTCTGCTATTTGGGCGCGGGTTTTGAGGGGACGAAGATTATTTTTTTCTGTCAGCGAATACAAAACTAGAATAGCCAGGCGTTCCTTTTGAAAGCCGCATTCCTTGACGATTCGGTCTAAGAAAGCGTCCATTAATTGTTCTTTCGGATTATCTCCTACTTGGCGATATTCTTCTAAAGTAGTAACACCTCGCGATTGCAGTTCTGCACCGACCAATTGCAACTCGATCGGGCGAATTTCTTCACCTTCCACAGTCACGTCTTTAACTACTTCGTCAATTAAGGCCGGTTTGAAATCCAAAGATGTAGTTTCAGTTAAACTGTGAATCAAATTTGTAGCATTAGCGGGGGATAAATTACCTAAATAGTAGAGAACTTCTTTAGAGAGGATTTCGTAATTGATTACCTCTTCTAGATCGGTCAGGCGATCGCTCTCTAATAAGTGATGCAAGCAGTCCGTCCGCATGGACAAAATAACTTTCACAGAACGCAAAGTCAGACAATCTCGCAAAAACTGATAAAACGGCAACCTTTGTTCTAATTTGGTGCAAACAGCGAAAAACTCTTCAAACTGATCGAAAATTAGTACCTTTAATTGATTTGGTCCGTCATTTTTCCGCAGATTTTCTAAAACTGATATTAAGTTCCAGGTACTCGGATTCGGTTCTCGCAACCAATCCGTATAAACTCGCAAGACTATGGGCAAAATCGTTAAATTATCGATCGCTCCCGGTTGCAACAACATCGGCAGCAAACCTGCATTAATCAGGGAACTTTTCCCCGCCCCAGACTTACCATAAATAACAGTTAATTTGTGGCTCGCGCTCTTAATTCTTGCTAGCAAATTATTAACATCTTGCAGGCGATCGCTAGCCTCTATTTCTCGCGCCACTACGCTTGCGGTGCTATTAGTAATTGACTGTTGTGGGGTTGGCAGTTGACGAGCGCCTATAAAAGCTCGCAACCCATATTGATACTCTATTTTCAGCTTTTCTACTTGAATTTCAGCCGCTTTTGCATTTCGATCTTGCTCGAAATAAAGCTTTTCTAACGCCTTCAAAATTTGCAAGTAAGTGTCTCGGTCTCGTTCTGGATCGGTTTTTTCCCTCGCCGTTTCTAAACGTTCTACAGTTGCCAGCCACTTCTGCAATTGCTCTCGGGATTCCGACAAAAGCGCCAGATAAGAATTATCTTCCCTGCCCATTTCCCAGCTATCGCCAATAGATTGATTTTGAATCGCTAGGGCTAACTCTGCTAAATGATTGGCATGAGCCCATTTAGACTGATGCATTGCCGCTTCTGCTAGAAAGCCATAATCCCGAGCTATCTGCTCTTCGGAACCATAATTAATATGCAATTCCAAAGCTTTTTCGGCTATTTCTTGCAACTCTTCATAGGCTTCTAATTCTAGCAAGACTTCCGCTTGTTTGTTAATAAATTTTGCCGCTAATTCTTCGGCTTCTGCCAGTTCAAATTTCTCCAAACATTCCCCGAAATTTGTGTTAGCTGCTAGCCAGTATGACTCTTTTTTTTCTTCCGCACTAGCTTTAGCTAAATCGCTGTAACACAGACCTAGATGATATAAGACAGCACCCTGTTTTTGTAGTAAATTATTCAATGCCGAGTTATCCTCTAGTAACTCGCTTTTTGCTCTGTTTCTGAGCGTTTCAAGGCTTTCTTTATAGCTTTTTATTGCTTCTTCAAGGCGATCGCTCTCATAATGCTGCCCGCCGATAATAAATTCTAGATCGGCTTTTTGCGACAGAGATAGCTCTGCTTTGTTACTCTCCAATTCGGCGATCGCCCCTTCTAATTCTGCTTTTTTCTCGCCGATAATTTCCCAGAGGGGTTTAAACTTACTCGCACTAACATCAAAAACATTAGCAAATGCTAGATCGGCACACTTTTGTAGCAATTCTATTGACGAATTAAGATTAGATATCCCCGTATTTTGCGGTCTATTTGTATTTGTCATGGTACAAACTTTTCTGCTTTTTGTGTAGAATTTATTAAAATTAGCACCCTAAAATCCCTGGGAGTTAAGCCACCAAGGTAACTATCTCTAATAGGACTGACGCACTCGTAACCTATTTCTGTCATTGCCGACGAGAGAGCAATCTCTTGCCTTATATTTGCGTCGCGGCTCCTGAAGTCTTGTCTAATTAAATTATGACAGAATACAGTCATCTACCAATATACTCAACACTTTTAATAGTTAACCAATGACTGCTACCGCTTTCTTACCTAAAACTTGGACTTGGCAAGGTTGGCCTATTTCCTATCAAGCCCTCGGAGATGAAGGGCCTGCCGTTGTGTTCGTACATGGTTTTGGTGCCTCCTGGGGACACTGGCGCCAAAATCTGCCCGCCTTAGCTACCCACTGTCGCTGTTATGCCATTGACTTAATTGGCTTTGGGGCCTCCGCTAAACCTGCCCCCAAGGCAGAAATTGCCTACACCTTCGACACTTGGGGCCGACAAATCGCCGATTTTTGTCGAGAAATCGTAGGAGGGCCCGCTTTTTTAGTCGGTAATTCTATTGGCTGTATTGCAGCGATGCAGGCTGCTGTAGATAATCCCGACATCGCTTTGGGAGTAGTTGTTATTAATTGCTCTCTGCGGTTGCTCCACGATACCAAGCGAGCTACTCTCCCTTGGTATCGTCAATTTGGCACTGCCATAGCACAAAAGGTGCTTAATGTCAAGTTTATAAGTCAGTTATTTTTTAAACAATTAGCCACCCGATCCACGGTGCGCAAAGTTCTCTTGCAAGCTTACAAACGTCCTTCGGCGGTTACTGAAGAGCTAATCGATATTATTTTGAAACCGGCGAGCGATCGCGGCGCGTTAGAAGTGTTTGTAGCCTTTACCAGCTATTCGGGGGGCCCTTTAGCAGAAGATTTATTGCCCCAGTTAACCTGTCCGGTTCTGATTTTATGGGGGAGCGAGGATCCTTGGGAACCTATTGAAATGGGACGGGACTTTGCCAAGTTTGAATGCGTCGATAAGTTTATTCCCCTCGAAGGCCTCGGCCATTGCCCCCACGACGAAGCCCCAGAAATAGTCAATCCTATTTTATCGGAATGGATAATGGGGAATTGTTAGGTAGAACAGGCATC
>JAXHVR010000076.1:5404-13385 GCA_034189005.1 Cyanobacteriota bacterium
GTAGAACAGGCATCTTGCCTGTTAAAAACGTAGAACAGGCATCTTGCCTGTTAAGAACGTAGAACAGGCATCTTGCCTGTTATCCGCTTAATTATTAATTATTAATTATTAATTATTAATTGTTAATTTAGCTATGGGTTCCCAACTGACGACATCTTTTAATAAAGCTTGATACCCTCTAACATTAGGATGAAGACCGTCGGGGCACAAGCGCGATCGCCCCCAATCTTCTCCTCTTTCTAACCACATATTAAAAATATCCAAATAAGGAATTCCTCTTTGTTCGCAAGCTTTTTGTGTAGCTTCTTTGTAGCGATATTGCTCTGCGTGGCTGTAATAAAAACAATCTAAAAATGGCATTTTACTTTCATCTACTGGCACCATCCCCACAAAAATTACCGGGCAAAGTTCCAGCGCTTCATCCAACAATTGAGCCATGTTTAGTTGAAATTCTTCATATTCTGTATATTGCTTTCCATTGGGGCGTCCTAGTCTGGCAGAATCGTTCACTCCCAAGGATAAAATAATCGAATCTGGATAGCGATTTCTTAGTTCGCCGCGATGGCGAAACTCTTCTTGCAATCGTTCTTTTACCTGAATTACTCCGTTTCCCCGAATGCCCAAATTATAAAGCGCGTGACCGGGACAATTTGGATGCATCCACTGGCGCCGCAGTTGCTCGACCCACCCTCCTCCTACTGGGTCCCCAAATCCATAAACCAGACTATCCCCAAGAGCGATTATCCTTTGAGGTTGGCATTTGCTTTGACTAACCGAGGCCGTATTACGAGCTGAAATTTGTAGCATAGGGCGACGAGTTCCACTGTAGCTTTAGGTCGAGAGTCAGAATCCAGTCCATCTCGGGATGTCCCTTCGATAAGAGCTTTTGTTTAGATTCTGCGTTTGCTTCGATGATTTAATTATATCAAGCTAATGTCTTAACAAAATGTTACTAACAAACACAATCCTAGTTTTTATGCACGACGTCGCCTGTTTCGATCGATTTATTAAACCTAAGTCAAGTTTTGGTTAAGGTTAGATCGTGAATTAATTTGGTATAGTTAATAACATTTATTAGCAAATCTTATAAAAGCGATCGCTCCTACTCCAATCGGTCCCATTTTTTTTCGCTCTGAAATTACCCCGGTCCACCTTCCCCTAAAATGCCAAAAGCAGTTAGAAGTGAAAATTGAATTGGTGAGGCAGACCCGATCGATCCCCCGTTGGTCCCCCTGTCGATGCCCCTCCCGTCCCCCTTAAAAAGGGGGAGGCCTGAAGAAGAAGTTTTTACTGTCCGGCGGACGAGCGAACTGTTCCGGCGGCTCCCCCCTTCTCAAGGGGGGCTGGGGGGGATCGAAAATGTACTTCACCGAGCGCGATAATTGCTATAGAAGTGAAAATTGATTTTTTCATTTTCACTTCTAACTGCTTTTGGGACTCAAGTTTTTAGTCAACCCGGGCCGTCAACCAGTCGGCAATAGTGGGAGGTAAATCTCGCTGGACTTTACCGCTAACGTACATCCCAATATGTCCTACGGGGAAAGAACGGACGGTGTAATCTTTAGTACCGACATATTTTTCCAAGGCCAAAGTAGATTCTGGAGGCACCAGATGGTCTTTTTCTGCATAAACATTAAGAACGGGCATCTGGACGTTTTGAAGATCGACGAGGCGATCGCCTATTTTCACTTCACCCTTAATCAACTTATTTTGCTGATAGAAATCCTTCTGAAATTGTCGGTAAGCTTCCCCTGCCTGATCGGGACTGTCGAAGATCCATTTTTCCATGCGGAGGAAGTTAATTAGCTTCTTTTCATCCTCCATAATATCTGGCATATCCAAATATTTATCGTACCCTAATTGCAGTGGTTTAAGCATCAAAAATTCCGCATTAAGGAAATCTCCCGGAACGTTGCCCAAAGCATCGACCATCAGATCGATATCGAGAGCATCGCTGCCAAGAGTGCAACCACCGCGCATATTCAGCAGACAATTCGGCATCTTAAAATCCACGGGAGTTACAGTCAAAACCACATTTTTGACTTTTTCTGGGTAGAGGGAACTGTAGCAAAGACTAAAAGTTCCTCCCTGGCACACTCCTAAAAGATTTACCTTGTCTGTATTATGTTTTTCGCGGACGACATCGACGCAATTATTAATGTAACCGTTGATGTAGTCATCAAGAGTCAACCAGCGATCGGCCCTGGTGGGATAACCCCAATCAATGATATAAAGATCTAATCCCAGTTTGAGCAAATTGGCTACCAAAGACCTTCCTTCCTGGAGATCGACCATATAAGGCCGGTTCACCAAAGCATAAACAAGGATAGTCGGGATTTTCAATGGCTTCTCTACCACAGGTTTAAAGCGGTAAAGCACCAATTTATCCTCTCGGTAAACCTCTTCTTTAGGGGTAAAACCGACGGTAATATCTTCTTCTCTGAGTTTGGTTAAGTTTTCTATTCCTGTTACCATTTTTTATTTAACTCCGCGTATTAGCGATCGACATTTTTTTGTTAGTTGTTAATAGTCAGTTGTTAGTTGGGAAAAAAAGTCTCCAAGCAAATATGAGATGCACCAGAAACATTGAAGCGATCGGGTATTTTAACTGCTTCGTTCTTTCTTGCCAGACTTAGTAGTAGAAGTTTTTATTTTTTCTGCTTTTACTCCTGCTTCTACTGCAACTTCTGCTGCTGCTTGCGCTTCTTTTTCTGATGCAGACAAGCGTTTTTTTAGCGATTTAACCTCCTTGCGCAATTCGTAAACATTACGATGGATTTCGTCAACTTCGCTCCTCACCGGCATATTCATCCCTTGCATCCACAATTCCATCAGTTCCTGCTGCTGGAGTCGATAAGAATTCAGAGCGTTAAGTAATTGACCGCGAATTTTGAGATATTCTTCCTGAGAAAAAGTTTGCTCGTAATTATCGTCAACGATACGACTCCACATTTGCTGAAACTTTCGCCAGTCATCAACTTTTTCGCCCTTTTCTGTTAAAGCAACTAATTGTTGCATCAGTTGCTCGAAGGAGCGAACTTGAATTTGGTTTAATACCGCTTGAGAGTCGATACTAGCTCTATAAAGATTTGTCCAGGCTTCAAAGGCTTTCTGCAATTTAGCATTAAACTCCCGAGCGGGTCCGACGCTGGGGCTTTGCAGCAAGTTGCCCAGGGTTGGTTGATACAACATATCCCAATAAAGATTGTTGAGATCCATCCAAGGTTGGCTGTTACCAGTGAGGGTTTGACTCAGGGGGTTCATAGATGCCCCCCAATAATTCCCCAAGAGCTCGTTGAATTTTTGGAACTGCTGAAAGTACATTTGCCACAACTTGTTGGTATCTTCAGCTAATTTGGAGGGATCGATAGAGAAGGCGTTTAACTGTTTGCTGAATTCCTCGGCGTACTTTTTCGATGCTTCCTGCCAGTTTTGACCGCCTTGAAACTGGTTGAGAATATCTTTCCAGGCATTAAAGGAATAGAGCAAAGGGTTAAATAGTTCCTGGTTGCCGTTGCCAAAAGGTTGGGTAAAGTTGGGGATGTTGGGGATGTTGGGGATGTTGGCTTGGTTTTGATATTGGCTCGCTGCGGATGTCGTTAAGTCGTACCAGTTTTTCCACATTTGGGTGGTGGTATTAAACCAGGCGTTCATCATGTCATTGGTTCCGTTTGATTCCATAGTTTTTCCTCTTGGTAATTAGATTATTTGCGGGGGAACAGGCGAGACGCTTGGAAACAGGCGAGACGCCTGTTCTACGGGGAAACAGGCGAGACGCTTGGAAACAGGCGAGACGCTTGGAAACAGGCGAGACGCTTGGAAACAGGCGAGACGCTTGGAAACAGGCGAGACGCTTGGAAACAGGCGAGACGCCTGTTCTACGGGGAAACAGGCGAGACGCCTGTTCTACTAGGTATGATGGGCGCCGTTAACGCGCAACACTTCCCCAGTAATGTAGTTGCTGGCTACTGGGGAGAGCAAAAATGCTACTGCCCAGGCAATATCTTCCGGTTCGCCGAAGCGACGGAAAGGTATTTCGGCGGTAACTTTGTCTTTTACTTTGTCCGGCAGGCTTTTGGTCATTTCGGTGTTGATGAAGCCGGGGGCGACGGCGTTGGCGCGGACTTTGTAACGGGCAGCTTCCCGGGCGAGGGATTTCATGATGCCGATGACGGCGGCTTTGGTGGCGGCGTAGTTGGTTTGACCGGCGTTGCCGCGATCGCCAGAAATAGAACTAATCCCCACTATGGAACCGGACTGCCTTTCGTACATCCCCTCGATAAAGGGTTGAACGGTATTTTTCACGCCTTTGAGGTTTACGGCGATGACTTTATCCCAGTCTTCGTCGGTGAGTTTGGCGAAAAAGTTGTCTCGGGTAATGCCTGCGTTGGCGACTACTCCGTACGCGGGACCGAGTTTTTCTTCTATTTCTTTGCCCGCCGCCTGCATGCTTTCTAATTTGGTGACGTCGGCTTTTAATGCGAGGACTCCTTCTGGTGGTTCGCTGTCGATGAGGTCGATGTAGGCGACTTTTGCTCCTAATTCTACGAGTAGCTTAACGATGGAGGCGCCGATGCCTCGGGCACCGCCAGTTACTACTACTACTTTGTCTTCTAATCCTAGAGATACCATTTATTTCCTCCTAAAGTTTGCGCGTGGTAGAACAGGCATCTTGCCTGTTAACAATTAACAATTAACATTTTCCCAATTAACAATTAACATTTTCCCAATTATTAATTATTAATTATTAATTATTAATTAACAATTAGATTCTTTCTACTGCTAAGGCTGTACCGCCGCCGGTTCCGTGACACAGGGCGCCGAGACCGAGGGTTTTGTCTTGTTCTTTTAAGGCGTTGAGCAGGGTTACGATAATCCTAGCTCCAGATGCGCCGATGGGATGCCCCAGAGCGATCGCTCCTCCGTTGACGTTGAGCTTGTCGTGGGGGACATCGAGCATGGTGTTGAACAACATATTGCTGACCGAGAAGGCTTCGTTGTTCTCGAAGAGGTCGAAGTCGGAAATACTCATTCCTTTACGTTCTAACAGTTTCTTAGCTGCGAAGATCGGCACTTCTGGGAACCTCCAGCTTTCGCCGCCGGCCCAGGCGCCGCCGATGACTTTGGCTATGGGAGTCAGTCCGTATTTTTCCACAGCAGCTTGACTGGCTACTACTACTGCTGCTGCGCCATCGGAGATTTGACTGCTATTGCCTGCGGTTAATACTCCTTCTTTGGTAAAGGCGGGTCGCAATTTGCCGAGGCTTTCTAAGGTAGTCTCTGCCCTTATGCCTTCGTCTGCATCTATTACTTTGGTGCCTTTTTTGCTCTTTACTTCTATGGGGACTATTTCCAGGGCGAAGGCACCTCGTTCTGTGGCTGCGGCCGCCCGCTGTTGGGAGTATAGGGCTACTCCGTCTAAGTCTTCGCGGGTGAAGCCGTGTTCTGCTGCCAGCCTTTCGGTTTGGTCTCCCATGCCTTCCCCAGTGGTGGAGTCGGTGAGTCCGTCGTAGAGCAGGATGTCTTGTAGTTGCTCTGGGGCTCCCATGAGGAATTTGTAACCCCAACGGGCGCGATGGGAGAGGAAGAAGCCTGTTTGGGACATGCATTCGGTCCCTCCTGCGAGGATGAGGTCGGCTTCTCCTGCTTTGATGGCCGTGCTGGCGTTGATTATGCCCATCATGCCGGAGGAGCATACCATGTCTATGGCGTAGCCATCAACTGTTGGGGGAATGCCGGCTTTAAGGGCCGCTTGCCGGGGGACTAATTGGCCGTGTCCGGCTCTGAGGACGTTGCCCATAACGTATTGGTCTAGGGCTTCTGGGGGTATGCCGGCTCTTTCTACGGCGGCTTTCATGGCGGTGGCCCCTAAGTCGCTGGGGGAGAAGCCGGAGAGTCCTCCGCCAAAGCGACCGAGGGGGGTGCGTGCTGCTGAAACTATGTAGGCATCAACCATTTGTTGCTTCCTTTTCTGCTGAACTGCAAACTATTTGGGTTCGATCGCGGGCTGGCCGAGCGATCGGTTGGCTAGCAAAAGTTTTAAGATTTTTGCTTTTGGCCATTGCTTGGATTAGGGATTTGTCTAGGGATTTTATAACTGATTTACGCAACGGATTTTGTAGTGGATCTAACGGATGGGCTCGCGCGAAGATCCCTGAAACCCGGGTTTCTTAAGTACCAGTGCAAAATTAATTGGACATCTGGAACTTCTCGTGTCGCCTGTTCTACGGGGGTTGGGAGAAATAATTTTATGTAAATATTTTTGCCTACCTACTTAACTCTGGGCTCGTTAAGATTAATTGTTTTTTATTGCGAGGAAATTATTAGTAATTCTTTGTTCGGGCGTTCGTAGCGATCGCGAAGCATCGACGCTACCATTTTTGCTACTGACTCGATCCTACTACTATCGAGCTAGTCGGGAAATTCGCTCTCTTAAAATTTGCCCTCGACCGGAATTTTTGGCAACAGAAGATATACTCCAGACGGTAAAAAAAATGCGTTTTTGGTTGTAGGTCGAGAAAGCGAAAATCTCCATAACCCCAAAAATATTGTAGGGGCAAAGCATTTGGGAATAAATATGCATCTCAATAGCAGAAATATTAAAATCCAAATGCTTTGCCCCAAACCTCGCAATAATCTCCAGGATCTATACTCCAGACGGTAAAAAATTGCGTTTTTGGTTGGCGATCCAGTCGAGATTTATGACAATTTTTCAAAAAAAGCGCTATTATTACCCGTGCCGAGTATAGAAAAGCAGGAGCAATTTCCATAAGGGTTTCCATTTCTGCCGCAAACCACTCGGACAAAAACTCTCTCACCATCAGCTTGCCCCACTTCTTCCTCTAAACCAGAACGTCCGTCGAGCAAGCTGATTATATCTTCTATGTCGGTGCTGGCGCTCATGCCTAAACTTTCGCCTAGAGTGTTGTAAGTTCAGTTAGAGTTTTGCCACAGGTGGACTTTGAGTAATGCGATTATGTCTTGAGGTTTTAGCACGAGCGTCTGCTAAGAATTATTTTTTGTTCGTTATTCGCGAATTGCGAATAAACCAGTTTGTAGTAAGCGCTTTAGCGCTAAAGGATAAATCGCTAAAGCGATTACTACAAACAATGTTATTTGTTACGGGGTTGATTATTTATTCAAGCGTAGGGGCGAACGATCCCTTATAAGTTAAGGATAGCATCAAAACATCGATTTGACAAGGGGGAATTTTTTTCGCTCCGGGGCCAAGTGGTAAGAATGTTAAATTTTGTTCCAAATGTTGATTTTTTTTCAACACACTTATAATCTAAAAAAACGCAGGTAGAGCGTTAATGGAGGCTGTTGCAGTCTCCAGGCGAAAACGACGATACCTCTATATACTCTCAAAGGAGAAATTAATAATGGCTGTAAAATTTGAAGGTTTCTTCAACGGCAAATGGGGAGACCCAGACCCGGGGGAGGAAGATAACCCGGTGTTCGCTGGCGTTGAGACTCACTCCTTTAAATGGGGAGATCCAGGCGGCGGTTATCCAAACGAACTGAGTTTTACCGTCAACCCCTTTTCAACTCGACTTAACAAACAATTCAAAGTGGGAGATTTAATCTACTTCAATGGTTCTACCACCAATGGTGTTGAAGCAGTTCCCCTGGAACTGGAACTAGAATTATACGGTCCCACCCGCAAAACGGAATCTTTTCAATTTGATTTCGATATTGTTACTACCCCCAACAACGGTACTCCCGAACAAAATGCAGATTTTGTCTTTCCGTTGAGTACGGTAAGCGTTGGGGGGTTCAGGTATAAAGGAAAAAACTACGCCCTGAGACTGCAAGGGTTCCGCGAGGAAGGGAGTAAGGCAACTACTAAGGAATTTCGCGTTCTGGAAGATGCGAGAACCACGGCAAGTCTGTTTGCCAAAATCGAACTCGATAAAGGACTGGGCACTCGCAAAAACGATCGCCTCAACGGCACGAACAGGGACGATCGCCTCGACGGAGT
>JAXHVR010000076.1:13485-27807 GCA_034189005.1 Cyanobacteriota bacterium
TTCTGGAAGATGCGAGAACCACGGCAAGTCTGTTTGCCAAAATCGAACTCGATAAAGGACTGGGCACTCGCAAAAACGATCGCCTCAACGGCACGAACAGGGACGATCGCCTCGACGGAGTGGGAGGCAACGACCGGCGTCTTCGACAGCGATCGGCGCTACCGCCGCAAGGATTTTGGTACCGATGAAATTACCGATTTTGTCGTCGGCGAGGATAAAATTGTTCTGTCTGGTGATACTTTCACGACTGTTTTAAGCGGGGCGGGTTCGGTGTTGCAAGAGTTTGAAGTGGTAGGCAGCAACGCCGCAGCGAGGAGTAGCAATGGGATTATTGTTTATAACGAAGAAACTGGAGATTTGTTTTACAACCAAAACGGCAGTAGAAGCGGTTTGGGCAGCGGTGGTGTCTTTGCCAACTTAGATAAAGGACTGGCATTGCAAGGTAGCGATTTCGCTATAGTGTAAGTTCGCGCGCGATCGCGTTGATTCGATTTAAAAAAGTGCATCGGTCCAGCATCTTTTAGGTTGGGTGGACCTTCGTGGAACCCAACATATTCTTTGGGTTCCACTGGAACTTTCAATCGCTGAAGCGATTACTACGAACTCGATTTTTTAATCGCTGAAGCGATCGCTACGAACTCGATCTTTCAATCGCTGAAGCGATTACTACGAACTCGATTTTTCAATCGCTGAAGCGATTACTACGAACTCGATTTTTTAATCGCTGAAGCGATCGCTAGGAACTCGATCTGCTTATTAAGAATTACCGCTAAAGCCGGTACTCTAAAAAAACTTCTGCCGCCACTCGATGCAAAATTGAATGTCGATAAACTAAATCGTTTAAATCGTCGGCATAACCGCCGCCAATAACCGCCGCTACTGGATAACCTGCTTTAAGACAACTGTTTAAAACCAGCCTCTCTCTGCGCCACAAACCAGAATCGCTTAAGGCTAATTTCCCCAAGCGATCGCAATTATGAGTATCGACTCCGGCATCGTAAAATACTAAATCTGGCTTAAGCGTCTCTAACAAATCGGGTAAATGTTTTGCCAAAGTTTCCAAATACTCATCATCCTCCATTCCCACCGGCAAAGGTACGTCTAAATCGCTCTTTTGTTTCCTACCCGGAAAGTTCGCCTGGCAGTGCATGGAAAAAGTAAAAACCCGAGGATCGTCTTGAAAAATAACTGCGGTGGCATCGCCCTGATGCACGTCTAAATCTACTATTAAGATCTTTTGCGCCAACCCTAATTTCTGTAGCGTCCGAATGGCGATCGCTATATCGTTAAAAATACAAAACCCGGAACCAAAACCGGGAAAAGCATGATGGGTACCCCCCGCCGTATTGCAAGCCAAACCATACTTCAGCGCCAGTTGCGCCGCCAACACTGCCCCGCCAGCAGCAATACAAGTTCGATTCGCTACCGCTGGACTCCACGGCAACCCGATCCTGCGCTGGGTCTTGGCATCCAAAGTGCCGTCGCAATAGGCCGCTACATAATCGCGATCGTGAACCAACTCCAGCAACTCTCGCCCCGGCAGGGTAGGAGTATAAACTCGCGATCGCTCTACCACTTCGTCTGCCAGAAGCATTTGATACAAAAGCCGAAACTTAACCATGGGAAAGCGATGACCCACTGGCAGGGGCGCGACGTAATCTGGATGGTAAACAATGGGTAAACTCATAAAGCCCCAACGCGGAAAAAAAAACAACCTCCACTATAGCATAGTTATAGTGGAGGTTGCAGGCTAGCTTGGTAGCAATGGGGAAGAGCTTATTTTTGATCGATTCTTACCTCGAAGCCCTCCACATACCCCGTCTGTTTTCCTTGGCTTCAAACTCAGCTTGCTGATATAGCTCCGCCGCCGGACAATCTTCGAGGCGATCGGTCGTGGCATAACCGCTTTTAATCATTTCCAGCCCCACGTTGAGTCCCTCGTCGTTAAAAACCTCTGCCACTAACTCGCCTTCGTTGTTTTGTGTGAAAGTGTTTACGCTGGGAGTGGTGCCCATCGGCAATAAAGACGACATTCTAGTAGAAGCGCGAGTTCCCCAACGTCCCTCCGACGAGAGGGGCGGAATATCGACACAAGCCAAACGGACTGTCATGTTTTCTTTATTCTCGAACTCGACCTGGACAAAATTGCCGTCGAAAACTCGAAGCAGGCGAAGATTTTCATAATTTTCCGCTTTAGCTGCTACTGGCACGGATACCAAAAGCGCCGATACGAGTAACAAAGCTTTAGTTCCGATTTTAGTTGCTAATTTCATGGTCAACAAATAAATAGTATGGTTTGCAGGAGCGATCGCCCCAGAGCGAGCTATAGCAAGCCTAAATCGTTCGTGATATTTTAGAAACCCGGTTTCTTTGAGAAACCGGGTTTCTGGCCCCCAAATTTTTCTGAGCGATCGCCCCAGAGCGAGCTATTAGCCGGGCGGGCGACTCCTTCCTATTATAGAGTTTTTGCTCAAAAGTAAGTAGTCCGTCCGCCTTGCTAACTCTGACTAATACAATAGAACCATTTTAGCATCAGGCAATTTTGGAAAAAGCGAGACGCCTTGTTTCCCGTAGAACAGGCATCTTGCCTGTTTCCCGCATCTTGCCTGTTTCCCGCATCTTGCCTGTTTCCCGCATCTTGCCTGTTTCCCGCATCTTGCCTGTTTCCCGCATCTTGCCTGTTTCCCGCATCTTGCCTGTTTCCCGCATCTTGCCTGTTGGGGCGTAGAACCGGCATCCGTTCGTAGCGATCGCTAATCACGATTTCCGCTCAGTTCGTAGCGATCGCTTTAGCGATTTCCATTTAGATTTTAGAAAATAGGCGCATTTTAAACTGAGCGCGCTACCAATTAGACCTGAAAAGAGATTAGCGGCAACTCCTCTAAATTGAAGCAGAATCCTCGGAACGAGCAAAGTCTAAAAACTCTATCCCATAACCTTTTGGGGGATTTACTACTAATTCTAACTTAGACTTTAGATGATTTTTCAGCCCTCAGCAGGAGCAATTCGAGCGTTAAAAGTAAGCTTGCGGCGTGGTAACTGGCAAAGGCTATAAACCAGATAGTGCGGGCGTTTGGGTTAATTTTAGCGATAGAGCAATTTCTTCTGGGGGAGTTGAAACCGTCCGCCTCCTTTTGGTAAACTGTTGCGACAGTCGCAATAGTTTTTTATTGCGGTAAACCAGTAAGCGGCGATCGCCACTAACTACCCATTACCCATTACCCATTACCCATTACCTAATTTATGTTTGTCGGAACCACCGAAGCGGTCAATCTTTTGGCAGCGACCGCTCAAAGAGTCAGGCTTTTATTAAAACAAGGACGGCTCCAAGGGGCGAAAAAAATCGCCCGGGCTTGGATTATTCCTCTATTTAAAGCTTCGACAGAGCGATCGCTTCTGGAGTAATGCAACTTGAAACCGAGTTAATTGTTAATTGGGAATGCTGTTAATTGTTAATGGTTTCCAAGTTTTACCCCGATCGCTTGATTGAAAAATGGTATTTTCTTCGTTGACGGCGTACATCATATCGGCATTGTTAGGAGCAACTGCCAGATATAAAATCGTTCCCTCAACTTCTTTGCTGACGGCCTCCCAATTCGTCCCGCCATCGACGCTTTTATAAATACCGCCACCAGAGCTCAGAACTCTATATGCATACATCGCCGTCTGGGAACCTTCTCGAACTAAAGCAAAACCGATGACGGGCACATAGTCGGTATTTGGTATCAATTGCCAGTTTTTACCCCGATCGCTACTTTCAAACAAACCGTTGCGGGTAATGGCAAAGAGGCGATCGCTATTTTCCGGGTCAACCACAAAATTAAAAGGAGAACCTCCCAAACCTTCCGGTCGAACCTCATCCCAGGTTTTACCTCCATCGGCAGAGACGAAAAATCCTTTTTTACCCGAAGTCGCCCAACCGTAAATTAAATCGGGGTTGCTGGGGGCAACGGCCAGGGCGTGAAAGTCAACCCCCGGCATGGAGATAACCTGCCAATCTTCTCCCTGGTTATCGGTGATGCGGAAGCCTAAGTTGCCGCCGTCGCGAGGATGACCGCTGGAATAGAGGCGATAGATCTCCGTTGGATGGGTCGCAAATCCCATATAATCGGAGCGATCGCTTCCTACTAACAACCATTCTCCCTCTGGCGAGCGCTTTACTAAACCGCGATGGGTTGCCACATAGACTATTTCCGCTTCCACTGGATTAACCGCTAGAGCGTGAACGTGGTTGTTTTCCTGCCAGTCGCCCGCCGGAGTCAGAGTTAATTCCGGGTTAACTGCGACTACTTCTACCCCTTCGGGAGTGGTAGTTGTTTCTAGCTCTGTCTGAGTTACGGTTGTTTCCCTGCCGTAACTCTCCACTTCGGCAGTGGGAGTAGAATTAGAACAACCGGCAATGGTTAGAGCGATCGCTACTAATGTTAATTTGACCAACTCGATTTTTTTCATCATCATATTTTCCTCTTGAGAAAGTGCAATAAAAACGGAGTAACTATTACCAGTCCGAACAACGACTCCCCCACTCGGAGATAGGCTTTGCCTAAACTTGCGTCCGTCGGCGGCACGGCAGAGCAGCTAGTATGTTCGCTAGTTCCTCCGGTTGCCGCCTTTGAACTCTCCTCGCCAAAAGTATCGCACGAGGGTGTCGAACTTTCGGCAGATTCGACAGTAGATGTTGTCGCTGTCTCGGCGGGGGCAATTTTTTCCTCCGTTTCCGCCCCAGAAGTCGTCGTTTCTGGTTCGGCTTTATTTTCTGTTTCGCTTTCCGCCCCAGAAGTCGTCGTTTCTGGTTCGGCTTTATTTTCTGTTTCGCTACGATTTGGTTGGTGATGTTCTCGCGCGTGTGCGTATATAGTCATGATTGGCAACTCAACGTACGGGTTTATTAGCGTCGTGCAAATATTTTGACCTACTTACTTAACACTTTTGCCTCCTGCCTTTTTTTTAGGAATTTGCCACCACATAATAATACCGGTAATTATCATAGTCAGCAAACCCAAAGCATTAAGAAAAGGATAAACATTTTCCAAATTGACAACCCCAAATTTCCCCCGGTGAAAATCTAGCAACCAGAAAAAATCCTGAGTTTTACCGCTAACTACCGCCATTTGAAATAACGAACCAGTAATCAAAGTCAGCAGCAAAGGAAACACCATAATTGGTGCAAAGTTTCTGTGCAGCTTGCGCAGTCTAGCTTTATTAATTGGCATGGTTCGTAGAACAGGCCGAAATGCCTGTCATTAATTGTTAATTATTAATTATTAATTATTAATTATTAATTGCCAATTGTCAATCGTGGCTTAAACTTCCTCAACCGCAGGGCATTAGTAACAACGGAAACCGAACTAAAAGCCATAGCCCCACCGGCAATAATTGGATTTAACAACCAACCTGTTAAAGGATAGAGAATACCGGCAGCGATAGGGATGCCAGCCGTGTTATAAATGAAGGCAAAAAAGAGATTTTGCTTAATATTTTGCATCGTCGCTTTGCTCAATTGAATTGCCGTTACAATGCCGGTTAATTCCCCAGAAATCAAAGTAATATCTCCAGCAGCGATCGCCACATCAGTCCCAGTCCCGATCGCAATCCCAACATCCGCCAAAGCTAACGCTGGAGCGTCATTAATACCATCCCCAACCATCCCCACAATTCTCCTAGTTTTCCTCCCTATTTTCTCCTTTTGAATGGATTTAATAATCTCTGCTTTTTGCTCCGGCCTAACTTCAGCAAAAACTCGATCGATACCAACTTCCTTAGCAATTGCATCGGCAGTTTTTTGGTTATCTCCTGTTAACATCACCACTTCTATCCCCATCTTTTGCAAAGTTCGTACGACCCTCGCAGAATCATTTTTCACCGTATCGGCAATGCCAACTAACCCTTCTATTTCTCCATCAACAGCAATCCAAGCAGTAGAACAGGCAAGATGCCTGTTCTCCCCAAATAACTCTTTCTCCCGATGGGACTGTAAATTCGTAAAACCGACATCTTCCCCGTTCTCCCCAAATAAATCTTTCATCCAGCGAGCCGTGCCGATTTGTATTAGCTTACCCGACACAATTCCTTGGACTCCCCTTCCCGCAAAAGCCTCAAAATTTTCCGGTTCTGGTAAAGGAAATTCCGCTCCTTGTTCTCTGGCATACTCAACGATCGCCTCAGCTAAAGGATGTTCCGATTTTCGCTCCACCGCCGCTGCCTGGCGCAACAATTTTATTTCGTTACCCTCAGCAATTCCCCGCGCGGTAGCGTAATTAGTAACCGTCGGTTTTCCTTTAGTAATAGTCCCCGTTTTATCTAACACGATGGTATTAATTTTATGAGCGATTTCCAAACTATCCGCCCCTTTAATCAAAATCCCATTTTCCGCCCCCTTACCGGTTCCAACCATAACCGAAGTCGGAGTAGCTAGCCCCAGAGCGCAAGGGCAAGCGATAATTAAAACGCTAACCGCAGAAATAGCCGCCATCGTCAGATTTTTAGTAACGCCGTACCAGATAACAAAAGTAGCGATCGCTATGACGAGAACCGCTGGTACGAAAACTCCGGTGAGGCGATCGGCTAACTTTTGAATCGGCGCCTTAGAACCCTGGGCCTCCTCAACCAACCTCACAATTTGCGCCAAAAGCGTATCCTTCCCAACCCTCGCCGTTCTAAACTTAAAACTCCCCGTCTTATTAATAGTCGCCCCGATAACCTCCCGACCCCGTTTTTTCTCTACTGGCACGCTTTCCCCCGTCACCATCGACTCATCCACCGTGGAACTTCCCTGTAGGACTACCCCATCCACCGGAATCTTTTCCCCCGGGCGCACTACGACAACATCTCCCACGACTACGGACTGGATGGGAATATCTACTTCTCGACCGTCGCGAACCACCCGAGCAGTTTTTGCCTGCAAACCCATCAACTTTTTAATCGCCGCCGAAGTTTGCTTTCTGGCGCGATGTTCCAGAAGCCGCCCCAACAAAATCAAAGTAATAATAACCGCCGCCGCCTCGTAGTAAACATCCGGCGCGAGTCCCTGCCCTCGGAAGAATTGGGGGAAAAAGGTAGGAAACAGAGAATAAAAATAAGCCGCGCCGGTACCGAGAGCAACCAGAGTATTCATATTAGTGCTGCCGCGCTGGATGGCTTTCCACGCCCCCAGGAAAAAAGAACCGCCGCACCAAACCATCACCGGCGTTGTCAGTATTAGCTGCAACCAAGGGTTATGCAGCCAGTTAGGAAACCAGGACCAATGCACTCCCAGCATCATCGGCAGGGAACCGATAACCAAGATAGCGCTGATGATGCCGCCGAAGATGACTTTATTTTTTAACTCCCGCTCTCTCTGGAAGCTTTCGCGTTCGCCCTCGTCCCCCTTTTCTGTCTCTTCTAAGGGCACTGCCGTATATCCAGCATCCGTTACTGCCTGCTGTATCTGTTGCCTGTTGGTCGTTTGGGGCTTGTAGGCGACCTTAGCCTGGGCGGCGGCGAAGTTGACCTGACATTCTTCCACACCCCCCAATTTCTTAATAGCCTCTTCGATTTTATTGGCACAGGCCCCACAACCCATGCCTTTGAGTTTTAAGTAGGTTGTTTCCATAAGTAGAACAGGCGTCTCCCCTGTTACTAGATTTTAGATTTAGGGCAAGTTCGTAGAACAGGCGTCTCGCCTGTTACTCATCAATAACCCTTATAAATCTAAAATAAACCCTCCAGTCAACTAGAGAGTCAAGGGGTTAAGGAAAATTAGATTTTAGAAATTGTTAATTGGAACGTAGAACAGGCGAGACGCCTGTTATGCCCTTAATTGAAACGTAGAACAGGCGAGACGCCTGTTATCCGCTTAATTATTAATCGCCAAACTCCCCGCTTCCCCATCCAAAACAGCCTCAACCCCGACAGGTAAAGCAGCATTAACGCCATCGTGACCGAAAGGCAGACCCGAAACCACAGGCAACCCCAAATCTCCAAAGCGATCGCTCATTACCTCCTCCACAGTAAAACTAGGATAATTCGGGCGGGACGACACGCAGCGGCTAAAACGCCCCAAAGCAATACCCTTAACCCCCTCCAACGCCCCCATCATCCGCCACTGAGTAAGCATCCTATCCAGCCGATAAGGAGCCTCCCCCACATCTTCAAAAGCCAAAATCGCACCCTCCAGATTTGGTTGGTACTTAGTACCCAGCAAACAACCAGCCACCGTTAGATTAGCCGGCAGCAAAGTACCCCTGACCTTAGCCCCTCCCCAACCGACACCCTGCAAAGCATCCACCGGAAGACCTTCGAGCAAATCGAACAACCGTTCCTGGGACCATTGCGGTTCCGCCGCCAAAGTCGTCAGCACCGGTCCGTGAACGCAAAAAACTCCCAACTGGCTAAACCTCCACAGCAAAGCCGTAATATCGGAAAAACCGATTAAGCATTTAGGAGTAGGAAACTGGAAATTGTCTTTCCAGTTTTCCAGCAAGCGAGTGGTACCGTAGCCCCCTCTGGCGCAGACGATACCCCGAATGCGGGGATCCTTGAGAGCATCCTCCAGTTGGCGGCGGCGGCCTTCGTCAGTTCCCGCCAAATAACCCCACTGCTCGTCGTAACCGGGAGCCAGTTCGAGGTCGTAACCGCGCGATCGCCAAATCTCAACCCCTTTATGAAAGTTATCCATTTCTCGCAAGCAACCGCTAGGAGCAATTACCCGCACTAAATCCCCTGGTTTTAGTTCCATCATTGATAATTGACAATTGGGAAAATGTTAATTGTTAATTGGGAAAATGTTAATTACCGACCAACCCCAGACCCTATCTTGGGCAAAGCATCCTCCTCCTGAGATTCTAAAGCGGAGTCGTTCCCCTGATAAGGAAGTCCTAACTGCTGTAGTTCTGGTTCTATAGCAAGGGGGATATCGGCGCTGTTAATAATAGCCCCAAGCAGCCGAGGATCGTATTTAGACGATTCTTCCTCCTCCTCATCAGAACCAGTTAGCTGCTCGATCGCCTCCGCCAACATCCCCGACACCGTATAATCAGGTCGAGCCACCAGAATTATCCCATCGGCCAGTGGTTCTAAAGTAATAGCATCGTTCGACGCGCTCAAAGCAGGAGTATCGACTACCACCAAATCGAAGCGATGGCGAACCTCAGCAAACAACCGTTGCATTTCGCTCGATTCCAGAATTGCTGCCGGTCGTCGGATCGGACCCGGACTGGGGATAACATAAAGATTTTCCACCCCAGGCACCAACCTAATGCAGTCGCTCAAATTACCGTAATAGCGCAGGGGTTCCGCCGCCGAGTAGGGGTCTGGTTCCAGACCCAGAGAATGGACTCGCGAAGGCGATCGCAAATCTCCTTCTATTAACAAAGTCCGCTTGCCCGCCCTAGCAGAAGCGATCGCCATATTATACGCAGAAAAACTTTTCCCCTCATTTTTGCCCGGACTGGTCAACACCAGCACCTTTGCAGGCTTCTTGCGTCCCAGGCGACGCACGGAAACCCGGAGTTTTTCATAAGATTCCAGATAAGGAGAATCCCGGTCCAGCAGCAGCGGCATTTCCTCCCCTGCGAGATCGTAAACCATCACTTCCGGCAGTACCCCCAACAAAGGCACGTCCTTCCCTTGCAAAGCTCCTTTAATTTCTTCCCAACTGTAGAACTTGCCGGAGAGCATTCCCAACACAAAAATCAAGCCAGCACCAACTACAATTCCTCCGAGTCCCCCGACAGCCAACATTAGAGCCATATTTTTCTCAGCAACTTCAACATCGTTAGCATAAGCCGCCCCAGTAACAGTCAAGTTGCTAATTATTTCCGCTTCTGCTAGTTCGGCTTTGGCCAAAGTATCCCGCATCTGGTCGTAAACAGCTTTTTTAAACTGAAAGTCCTTTGCAAGTCGATCCAACTCTAGTTCAAAATTGGGAATGGTGAGGTATTCTTGTCGGAGTTCCCTTTCCGTCCTCCGACTGGTTTCTAATAGTCGTTGTAGCTCTTCTTGTTGAGTTTCTAAACCTATTAGAGTTGATGCTAACTGCTGCCGCGCCGGGTCTAAAGAAGAATCCACTCGAATTCTATCTACTTCCTGAAGGGGTGCTGCTACTCCGTTTCCTCCTAAAACTTCCCCGGCTCGCTGCTCTAACTGTTGTTCGATAATCTGTTTTTGCCTGCGCAACTCTTGGACTGGGGGATACTGCTCCCGGTAGTCTAATAAAAGACGTTCTAACTCTGCTTCTACCTGAAACAGTTGGGCTCTTAATTGTCCTATAAGCGGGTCTGCCGCTAAAGCCTGGGCTACATAAGCCTGGTCTGCATCTAATCCTAACCGTCCCTGGATGCTATTAATTTGAGCGTTTACTCCTTCTAATCTTAGTTGGAGCTCTCTTTGCTGTTGTTCGCTTCTTACGATTGCAGCAGGCAAAGCATTAGCACGAGAATTTAATAGCTGCGCTCCTTGTTGCTTTTTGAGTTCTTCAAACTCTTGTTCGGCCTCCTGAAGTTCTTTCAATGCCTGGGGCATGCGTTTTTCTACTTCTTCTATAAGCGATCGCAACCCCGCGCTATTCCTCAATCTGCTTTCTTCTATCATCTCTTCCATTATGGCCTGGACAGTAGCTACAGCTTTTTCGCGATTGGTATCCTGATAAGACACTTGCTTTTTTTTGGGATCTATCTTTGCTCCTTGGATCCTCCTTGGATTGATGTTAACCTTCTTGGCCACTTCTTCTATAACTCTGACACTCCAAAATTTATTCAGAGAAGTCTCCTCTGGATTCGCTTTTGGGGTAAGCGGCGAAAAATTTATGGGAGCGGACACAAACCCAAGCTCTCCTACTGCTTTATAAGTTGGACTTTCCGTCGGCTGCATTGCCATCACTCCCGATACTCCTAAGCCTACAATAACGGTTGCGAATCCCACCCATTTGTATTTATCTAAAGCTATTAAATAACGTTTAACGATCGGCGAACCCATAATTTGTATATTAGTTGTTAATTGTTAGTTGCTAATTGTCTGGTTATTTCCTGTAACCTATCCCCAAGAAAAACTTCTATGTATTCTGGGATTGAGCAGGCGATCTACTGGTTGTCCCCCCACCAGATGTTCTTCGACGATCGCCTCTACGTCTTCTGGTTGGACTCGGTAATACCAGATTTCATCTGGCGTTACTCGAACGGTCGGGCCCGTGCTGCACTGTCCCATACAACCAGTGCTAATAATCTCGACTGGCGCTATCCCATCTCCTGCCTTGAGATTGGCAGCTTCAAAGGCCTTAAGGACTTCAGCAGCATTATTTCGCAGGCAGGATTGGTGTTGGCAAACCATTACGCACCGACTTTCGGCTTTTTCTTCCTGTTGGCCCTCTGTTCCTGCCATGGGTTAAAATTGCCCTCAAAATATCTTCACCATCTATTTTAGACCCCCGCTAATCCCGAATGCTACTTGTCCCCCTTCCTCTTGTTAAAAAAATTAACTTTCTCAATATGGAGCCGCTCCCTGAAATAAGTTAAAATTTCCAAGATGACCCCTATTCTATACTTTTATTCTTTGGCTGCTCCAATGCCTATTAGATAAAAGTATTGAAAAAAAAACAATATTTAAGAGGTATTAATGGCTAAAACAGTTGGCGATCTGATGAGCAAAGAATTAATCTTGGCAACACCAGAAATGCCTTTGAAGGAGGCTATTCAAGTTTTGGCAGAACGACGCATTAGCGGTTTGCCTGTAGTGGATAAGGCAGGGAAATTGGTTGGGATTATTTCTGAAACGGACTTAATGTGGCAAGAAACGGGGGTTGCTCCCCCTCGATATATAACGTTCCTCGATAGCATTATTTTTTTAGAAAATCCGGCTCGTTATAAGAAAGAAATTCATAAGGCCTTGGGGACAACTGTGGGAGAGGTTATGACTGAGGGCCCCGTTACTACTAAAGCAACTGAATCTCTCGAAGCAGCAGGTCGCCTCATGCATGATAAAGATGTCCATCGCTTGCCGGTCCTCGGTCCCGATGGTCAGGTTGTTGGCATTCTTACCCGTGGCGATATTATTCGCGCTATGGCATCCGATTCTTGAATGGATGGCCTCCACGCTCCATTACCGAATAATTAATAATTGAAGCAATTAAGGTTAAACAATCTTATTTCAAGGATAAATAAAGCAAAAGTTATTCTTTTACTCAATTACTGTTTTTTAAAAAGGGTAATTGTTAATTGTTAATTATTAATTGTTAATTGTTGAACCATTACCCGTTAACTATTATGGACATTACCCCCGAGTCTGTTCGGCAGCTATTGAGTTCTTCCGATTTAGGCGATCGCCTCAGAGCAGTTAATCAATTACGCGAGCTAAAACCTGCCACTGCCTTCGAGATTGTTGTTATTGCTTGTGGCGATGCGGATACCCGGGTTCGTTATGCGGCCGTGAGTCAGTTATCGACTTTGGGTCGAGAAAATTTGGCCAAGTCTGAGGAGATTTTGCGCGATCGCCTCCTTAACGACCCGGAACCCGACGTCCAAGCCGCCGCCGCTGACTCTTTGGGAGGCCTGCAACTGACGGATGCTTTTGAGGATTTACAGCAAGTTTATCAAGCTACCCCCGAGTGGCTTGTGAAAATGAGCATTGTTGCTGCTATGGGAGAGTTGGGAGACTCTCGCGGTTTTTCTCTTTTGGAGGATGCTCTAAAATCGGATAACGAGTTGATTCAAACTATGGCTATTAGCGCTCTGGGGGAATTGGGAGAACCTAAAGCTATTCCTCTTCTGGTTCCTTTCGCCGATCGCGGAGATTGGCAAGTTCGTTTTAAGCTGGTGCAAGCTCTCAGCCAGTTGGGAGGTACCCAAGCAAAAGCTATTTTGGATAAATTAACTCAAGATAAGAGCGAGCCTGTGGCTAGCGCGGCTAAAACGGCCCTGAATAGTTGAGGCGATCGCTTCCTGGCAGGCCCGTTTTGCCGATGGTCTCAGAAGCGATCGGTTAAAATAATGAGTTATAATGCCTAGCGATCGCCATATAAGGAGAAACTAAATGTTTTTAAGCGAATTAACACCTGTTCTTAAAGAATTAACCCAGCAGCCTACTGCTTTTGTGGGTGGCTTTTTCTCCGGTATCCTCAGACTAAATTTAGAGGAAGATCCGGTAAAAAGCTGGCTAGAAAAAAATGGCGTTTCTAGTTCCTACACCACCGCCCCCGAACCAGAAAATAACGAGGAAAGTAGCGGTCCTCAATCAATTACGATTGAGTAAGAAAAAAACTGCTATAGGCCAAACAAAACTGTTATTAGCTTTTTAATCAAAATGGTGGGTTGAGACACCCATCATTTTTTTGTTTCTGTTGACTTTCGTTATTATCAAATTTTTACTTGCTCTCATTCTGTTACTCCTAAAACTAGAACAGGAATATCAATATCTGCTACTCCCCTATGTTCTAAATCCCAAACGAATTGTTCAAAATAAGAAACCCCTGTTGACATCATATCTGCAAATTCTTTAATGGGTACTATTTCCACGCCTACATCAATTATGTTTTGATTATGAAAAATAGTCATTTTTGCACAGACATTGTAAACCATAAAAGCATACTTACCAAACTGAACTTCCACGCCAACCCTGTCTTTAACAAAGTCCATTTCCCGATAAGGTCTTTGCTGGCGCGAGCGACTTAAAGGTTGATAACTTTTCGTGTAATATTGAGTAGGATATTGACAATAAATTTTTTCTTTATGCCAATCCAGCAATTCAAATTCTTTCTTGTAAGCAGCATTAAGAGAACTGGGCTTATATAGCATTTTACCAGCCATAGTTTTCTCTTTGCTAATTTTTGTTTTATGTTCCTTAGCATCTACTCTAACAATAACATTCTTAATTTCATTTAACTCATTACTAAAGTTCTCTTCGATAACTCCTAAGCCATTGTTAAATGAATATATACCAGCAATAATCATTTACTTTCCTTCTCCTCTTGAAATAAGTTTATTTGAACACTATCCTTCCATTCATCAGGAATCTGACTAACTTTTTCTTTCCCTGTGGGGACGTAAACAGGTTTGCCTAAAGGTCTAACCCGCAGGCTGCCATCGTAATAAGAATTAATCCGCTTTTTAGCTATTTCAATATAATCCGCTTCTTTCTCGCTGCCCATCGCCCTTCTATTATTCTTAATCGCAGCAATTAAAGAAGAACCAGTCCCCGCATAAGGATCGAAAACCCAGTCATCTTCGTTAGTCAAAGCTAAAACGCACCTTTCCACTAATTCCACCGGATATTGACAAGGATGGTTTGTCTTCTCTGGATGGTTGGATTTGACATTAGGAATATCCCAAATACCATCTTCCCAATCTTTAACTA
>JAXHVR010000077.1:0-3056 GCA_034189005.1 Cyanobacteriota bacterium
GAGAAAGAGGCGATCGCTTTAGTAGAAAAGCTCCCAGATATTAACTGGTGGAAAGTAGGTTTGGAACTATTTATTAGTTGCGGGCCGTCAATTTTGAGCGAACTAAAAAAGCGAGAAAAAAGAATATTTCTCGACTTAAAGCTCCACGATATCCCGAACACCATGGCAGGTGCTTGTCGGGTGGCGGGAAGTTACGGAGTCGATTTAATAACAGTTCACGCAACCGCAGGTAGAGAAGCATTAAAAGCCGCGCAAACAGCAGCCGAAAAAAGTGCCGCAGCAGCAGATAAACCAGCACCAAAATTAATCGCAGTAACCTTGCTAACTAGCTTAACAAATAGAGATTTAGCCTTCGATCTAAAAATACCAATCGAACTTCCAGAATACGTTTTAAATATGGCCTTATTAGCAGAAGAAAGCGGTATTGGCGGAGCCGTCTGTTCTCCACGGGAAGTGGTAGAATTGCGGCGGGTGTGTCAGGATGATTTTCTCCTAGTTTGTCCCGGAGTAAGGCCGAGTTGGGCCTCATCTGGAGACCAGAAGCGATCGCTAACTCCAGCTAAGGCCATAAAAGCCGGGGCAGATTATCTAGTTATCGGGCGGCCCATTACCCAGGCTGAAGATCCAGCAGCAGCCTTGGCCCGAATTTGTGAGGAAATCGAAGCAGAAAAGTAGAATAAATTTGGCCATCAGAGACGGCAGCAGATATGTCTCAAACTTGGCAGAATTGAAGTAGCATAGCGGTATTAAATTGGCAAAAGCAACGGTCTAGAATAGACAGACCAAAGACCAGGCAGTTAAAAAAATTATGTTATAGACTATGACAACAAAACAAAAAACTACAAACGGCTCGCCCGAGCTACAACTACAAGAAAAATTCTCGGTAGAAGCTTATGCCGACAATTTAATCGACGACCTATTCCAAGACGTAGAGAAAGTATTAGAAGGAGGCAGCAGGCTACCAAAGGAATCGGTAAAACCCGAATTTCTCTCCCTCAAACCGATAAAAGTTCCCCAGATAGTCCTACCGCGAAAGATGCCATCCCCCGAGGATCTGGCAAAACAGAGAGAAGAAGAAGCAAAAGCTGCTGCCCTGGCGGAGGCAAAATCTAAGGAAGAAAGTCAATCCCTAGATAAAATCCTCTTGGGGGCAGCCTTTGCGTCCTTGGTAATCAGCTTGTCGTTGCTGCTGGCAACTAAAGGCGGTATAGAAGGAGTAGTGAAATATTTCACCACCACCACCCCGGAAGTCGAGGCACCAGATCCGAAAGCAGAAGCAGACGCCAAATTTGCAGATTATATAGAGCGATCGCTCGATTCCTTAGACAAAAACCCCAACACAACCGGAAACAATTCACCCGCACCAGCACCCGCAATGCCCGTGCCCCCGCCACCCTCGGAACTACCAACAGTTCCCGTGGAGGGTTCCCCCGCCCAAAATATGAGCAACTTACTGCTGCCTTTAAACCGCATAGCAGATCTAATAGAAGCACAAGCAGCCAGACCTCCGGCAACTATTCCTCCCGCTCAAGTAGTGATTATCCCCCCTTCGCCCCAACCGGTGCCAGTGGTCGTTACTTATAATCCACCTCCGGCACCGGCACCAGTGGCAAAAGCGGAACCGGAAGCCAAACCTGCGCCGGCACCAGTGGCAAAAGCGGAACCAGAAGCCAAACCTGCGCCGGCACCAGTAGCAAAAGCGGAACCTGCACCTGCACCTGCGCCGACACCAGTGGCAAAAGCGGAACCGGAAGTAAAACCGGCACCAGCACCAATAGCAAAAGCGGAACCTGCACCCGCGCCAGCACCGGCACCGGCAGCCCAAGCGGAACCGGAAGCCGAAGTGGAGCAGAAGGTAGAACAAGTTGCAGCGCAGCCGCAACTCGATCCTTTGCCTCCACCTCCAGCAGTCATGGCATCGGAAAGCGTAGCCTTAAGAACGATACCGAATTACACTCATACTTTAGTAGGGGTGTTGGAATTAGGCGATCGCTCTGCTGCTTTATTTGAAATTAACGGCGTTGCCCGTCGGATTTATGTTGGCGAGAGCATCGGCGCGAGCGGCTGGATGTTGGTAAAAGTAGTCGAAGGCGAAGCCACCATGCGTCGCAATGGAGAAATTCGCTCCGTCTTTGTCGGAGAGCAGTTTTAAAATTAATAATTAATAATTAACAATTAATAATTATAGCAATCCTAAATCATTGACGATTTATGAGAAACCGGGTTTTTGTGAAAAACCCGGTTTCTGGCTTACCCAGCGAGGTAAATCAACAGTGTATCTAAATCTTCCCGAACAAGGATTGCTTTGATGGTTCTATCCCCCGAACGAGGAGAATAGCAAACGTACCTCCTCCAATCAATAATTGTTAATTGTTAATTATTAATTGTTAATTATTAATTGTTAATTGTTAATTGAAAAACTATGGGCTTATTTGACGATTTCAGTAAATTTTTTGAAACCAGATTAGAAGAATTTCTGCGCAACAATCCTCATTTGGAGTTGCAGGCTCTAGAGGAACAACTGCGAGAACAGGAAGACGATACCTTGCGACTGATAGCCGACTTGCAGCGACAGGAGAAAAAATTAGAAGAAAATATTCTCGCCACCGCCCAAGAAGTCAAGCGCTGGCATAGTCGAGTGGAGAGAGCGCGAGCCGCCAATAAAGTAGATTTAGCCCGTGCGGCCGAAGAAAGAGAGGCAGAATTGTTGCGCCAGGGGAATCAACAGTGGGGGCAAATGCGCGGCTGCAAGGAGCGCATCGAACAGGCAAAACAACTCTACAAACAAGTCCATAAACGACGGGAGGAAGTGAAGATAAAAGCTAGAGAAGTAGAGGCCCAGCGTTATGCGAAAAAGGCACAGTCCTGGGAAACTCAGGCTTGGGAGCGAAACCGCTCTTTTAGCTCCAGTAACACTGTAGGAGATCCTTTAGAAGATCGGTTTAGACGCTGGGAAACTGATGAAGAATTACAGAAAATGAAGCGGAATATGGGAAATTAATTAATAATTAATAATTAACAATTAATAATTAATTATTAACAATTAAATGATTATA
>JAXHVR010000077.1:3156-26669 GCA_034189005.1 Cyanobacteriota bacterium
GATCGGTTTAGACGCTGGGAAACTGATGAAGAATTACAGAAAATGAAGCGGAATATGGGAAATTAATTAATAATTAATAATTAACAATTAATAATTAATTATTAACAATTAAATGATTATAGCAAGCCGTAGATCGTTCGTGATATTTTAGAAACCCGGTTTCTTAAAGAAACCGGGTTTCTGGCCCCCAAATTTTTCATAATCCCTGCACGGATTGCTATATATAGCAATCCCAAATGATTCGTGCAAACAATAGAGTGTAGGGGCAACAGCATTCGGGCGGTAAGCTTTGTAAAAACGCACAAATATTTATTTCCGAATGCTTTGCCCTCCCTTCGCGTCTAATTTCATAAATTTAAAACAGGTTTATTTTCAACGAATTATTTAGGATTGCTATAACAAAATTCCCCAGAGACAATTCCCTGCGAGCAAATATGAGACCTCCTAAAAATATTGTTATTAACTGGTCTAATTGTTACGCCTTTGGCAGTCGTAGCGATCGCCTATTTTAATAATCCTAACCCCACTCAGGCAAATTCTCAAATATTAGACTTCGTGGCAGAAGTAGGCAACAGGCACTATTGCTACAGGCAACAGGGAAGAGTTTTTAAGGAAAAAGTAACGAAAAACGATTTTATTTTTACAATTGCCACGAGGTCTATTTATTTGGAGAAGGCTAAAGCCCGCCACCGGCAACCCAAGCAACCAAAATCCCCAAAGCTAAACCAGCGAACACCTGGACTGGAGTATGACCTAATAACTCCTTAAGGCGCTGTTCGTTAAAATTATGGTCTTCGCCGAAAAACTCATCAATAATTTGATTGAGAATGCGAGCTTGTTTGCCCGCAGCTTGGCGGACGCCGGCAGCGTCGTACATGACGATAACCGCAAACATACAGGCGATCGCGAAATCGGGACTCCCCCATCCCATAGTCTGCCCCACTCCCGTCGCCAAAGCCGAGACCAAAGCCGAATGGGCGCTAGGCATTCCGCCAGTAGTCACCAAAGCCTGCACCTTCACTTTCCCCACAGTGGCAAGCTCTACTACAACCTTCAATAGTTGGGCGACGACGCAGGCTAGCAGGGCAACCCAGAGAACGTAGTTGTTTAAAATATCGCTAAAATTATGCATATTATATCAATTAACATTTTCCCAATTAACATTTTCCCAATTGGGGAGTTGGTCTGCCCGCCTTGCTTTGACTGGCATTAGCCTTTTTCCCCTTGGTTCGCCCCTTGCGACTCATCCCAAGGGCAGTCCTAGTTGCTGCGACTAACAATAAAATCCGCGATCGCCACCAAAGGCATAGCTTTCTCCCCAAAAACCTCTAACTCTGCCTTAGCATCGGCGATCAATTTTTCTGCTTGCTCTTTCGATTTCTCCAGTCCCCAAATTGCCGGATAAGTTGCCTTTTGCGCTTCTAGATCCTTACCCGCCGTTTTCCCCAACTCCTCGCTGGTAGCAGTAATATCCAGAATGTCGTCTGCTATCTGGAACGCCAAACCGATATTGCGAGCGTAACGAGACAGACGTTGCAAGTCTGCTTCTGGGGCTGAAGCCAAAACGGCACCACAAACCACGCAAGCTTCCAAAAGCGCCCCGGTTTTATGAGTATGAATATAAGTTAAAGTTTCCTCGGAGACATCCGACTTTCCCTCGCACTCCAAATCTACTACCTGACCGCCTACTAATCCTTCAGCACCAACGGCCCTACCCAAACGAGCTATTACCTGTAGCACTTGTTTTGGAGGTACGTTTTCCGTTCTCGATGCGATAAGTTCAAAAGCGTAAGCCAGCAAACCATCCCCGGCCAAAATAGCGATATCTTCGCCATAGACTTTATGATTCGTCGGCTTCCCCCGTCGATAATCGTCGTTATCCATCGCCGGCAGATCGTCGTGGATCAGCGACATGGTGTGGATCGTCTCCAGCGAACAAGCAGTCGGCATCGCCATTTCCACCGTTCCCCCAGTTAGTTCGCAGCTTGCCAAACACAAGATCGGGCGCAAGCGCTTGCCACCCGCCAACAGCGAGTAGCGCATGGACTCGTAGATTTTCTCGGGATAGGCCATCGGCAGGTACTCGTCGAGGGCCTTTTCCACCATCGCCTTTTGTTGGGCCAAGTAAGCCTTTAAGTCAAAAGTGGTTTTTAGTTTAGACTCGGACAGCATTTGATTAGATTGGTTTGTGGGCAGTTGCTCGGGCAAGATCGATTTTACTGGAATTTTGCTGGTTTATATCAATTAACAATTAATAATTAACAATTAATAATTAACAATTGAGCCTCCAGGGTCTTCGTCAAAGTCCGACTTGCCTTCCGCTTGAGAGAAGTTGTCGATCGCTTCTTCGATATTAGGACTGTGCAAAAGTAAAAATCTCTAAGAATTTGGAGAATCCTTATTTTTGAGATGACCAGCGATCGACCGTATTTTGCAACAACATCGCTACGGTCATAGGCCCCACTCCTCCTGGAACCGGGGTTATAAATCCGGCCACGGATTCCACTGCCTCAAAATCAAAATCTCCTACCAACTTACTATTGCCCTGGGAGTCGGTAACGCGATTAATACCAACATCGATGGCCACTGCTCCTGGTTTCACCATTTCCCCAGAAATCATCTGGGGGCGACCCACTGCCGCTACTATAATATCGGCGTCTCTAACCACTGCCTCCAGATTTTGAGTCCGGGAATGAGCGATCGTCACGGTGCTATTAGCTTCTAATAACATCAAGGCCATCGGCTTGCCGACCAAGATACTCCGCCCCAATACCACTGCTTGTTTGCCCTGGCAGTCAATTTCGTATTCTTCTAAAAGGCGCATCACTCCTGCTGGGGTGCAACTGCGCAAACCTTTTTCCTCCCGCACGAGTTGGCCCATATTCGTCGGGTGGAGTCCATCGACATCTTTATCTGGAGCGATTTGGTAGAGTAAGGAAATTGGGTCTAAGTGTTTTGGCAGGGGCAATTGTACTAATATCCCATCCACTTGCGGGTCTTGATTTAGCTGTTGGATGGTTTCTATTAATTCTGCTTGAGTAGTTTCGGCGGGAAAATGTCTCCCATAAGAAGCTATGCCTACTTTGGCGCAGGATTTTTCTTTATTTCTAACGTAAACCGCGCTGGCGGGGTCGTCTCCTACTATTAATACTGCTAGTCCTGGGGGGCGATTAATTTTTGATTCTAAAGACTGGATCCGCTCTTGCAGTTCGGCTTTAATCTTTTTGGCTAAGGCTTTACCGTCTAATATTTTGGCCATAACGATCTAATTTAGATTTGAGAGAAAAATACGGCATTAATTTTATAACAATATGTAAAAATATTCAAGTTAGAAGTTTGTAGTAATCGCTTTAGCGATTAAAAAAAAGGTTTGTAGTAATCGCTTTAGCGATTAAAAAAAAGGTTTGTAGTAATCGCTTTAGCGATTAAAAAAATATAAAATAAATCGCTAAAGCGATTACTACGAACTAGCCAGTCGCTACGAACTTAGATTATGAAAAGTTAAATAATAATGAAACGGGCTTTAGTGGATAGAAGTAAAATCGGGATTATTTTAATAATGACATTGTTAGTAAGTTGCGGTAATTTTGAAGAAACCGCACTCAGATATAATCTCAATGTCGCTAAAATTGAAAATCTGAAAAAATCAGACAAAGTTAACAGTCAAATTTATCTCAAAGGCAAAGTGCAAAGTATCGCGCCATTTATCGAAATGGGTGCTTATGAAATAGCCGATGGAACCGATACCATCTGGGTTTTTACTACTAATAAACTACCCATTCCCGGAGAAGAAATAACGATAAAAGGAAAAGTTAATTACCAAAGCGTTACTCCGAAAGGGATGAGTGGAGATGTTGGTGATTTTTATGTGGAAGAATTAGAGAGAATCGAACTGGATGATGATGAAACAAAATAGCGAACTGGTAAATATAGCGATCGCCATTCTTTATCGCGAGGGTAAATTTTTGATGCAGTTGCGAGACGATATCCCCGGTATTATTTACCCTGGTTGTTGGGGTTTTTTCGGCGGACATATGGAGGAGGGAGAAACCCCAGAAGTAGCAGTTAAAAGAGAATTAGAGGAAGAAATAGGCTACGTTCCCCCGCAACTTTCCCCGTTTATTATTGAGAGGGAAGGTAATGTCATCCGCAACATCTTTCACGGGGAATTAACTGTGGAGTTGGAAGATTTAGTATTAGGAGAAGGTTGGGATTTAGGGTTAGTCAGCGTCGAGGATATTCAAGAGGGAAGTTGTTATTCGCCAAAGGCAGGCATGAGGCGAAAATTAGGCATTCCCCACCGCAAAATCCTGTTGAATTTTATTAATAGGAACGAGAGTTAACAATTAATAATTAACAATCGTTGTTCGTAAGTAGGCAGGCAAAAATCTTTACATAAAATTATTTCTTATTCTGCCGTAGAACAGGCGTCTCGCCTGTTCCGTTTACTCGATTTTAAATACTCTTATTTAGAATCGCTAAAGCGATTACTACAAACAACAATCGCTAAAGCGATTTGTCTTAAGTTCGTAGTAATCGCTTTAGCGATTAAAATAGTTCGTAGCCATCGCGATTTACTCGATTTTAAATACTCTTATTTAGAATCGCTAAAGCGATTACTACGAACAACAACTATACTAAAGCGCGCATCAAATATTCAGTCAAAGTAAAGGCATCCACTCCTAACTCGGTTCTTTCCTCCGCAGCTAAGATGGCAGCCCGGGCGTGCCACCAGACCGCCGTTTTTACCGCTTCTCCTACGGAAGCCGGTCCCGCCAAACCAGGGCCAAACCGCCGAGAAGCGGCTAATAACCCGCCTATTAAACCAGTCAAAACATCCCCACTGCCTCCCCTGGCAAGGGCTGCAGTGCTTTCTGGGTTAATCCAAATTTTGGGGATAGTTTCGCCGCGAGTGTTGCTGGGGCTGGCAACGATCGCCCTGGCACCTTTGAGCAACAACACCGATCCCCTAAGAAACTGGCAAGATGCCCGTTCTACTGCTTTTCGGGCAGCTAGGAGGCGATCGCCCTCATCTGCTAGATCGGGAAACAGAGTTTTAAACTCTCCCAGATGAGGAGTAATTACCGTTGGGGCCGGGCGTTGCTGTTGCTTAAAGCTTCCCCCCGAATTGGCGCAAATATTCAAAGCGTCGGCATCCAAGATGAGGGGACAATTAGCAGATAATACCGCTTCTACTACCGAGGTCGCTTCGGCGGTCAAACCGGGACCGCAGGCGATCGCGTCGAACTTACCCAACTCCAACTCTGGGGGCAACTCCCGAATAGCCCCCGCCTCGGTCTCCGGGCAGCCGATAATCAATGCTTCTGGCAACTGGGCGTTTAACAACAACTTTATCGAGTCTGGCACTGCTACGGTGAGCATCCCCACGCCACTCGCCCGGGCTCCCAAGGCTGTTAAAATCGCCGCGCCGCTGTATAAGCGCGAACCGGCGATAACCAATAAATGACCGTTCCTATATTTATAGGTAGCCGGCGGGCGGGGTAGCGGTAAATTGGCTAAAGCTGACTGGCGGGTGATGCGTTCCACTTGAGGAGACTCGCCTAAAATAGCTGTTATATCTGCCAGCGGGATGTCGAAGTCTATTAGTTCGGGGGTGCCGATATATTCTAGGGCGCGGTCTTGCAAAAATGCTAGCTTCCACAAACCCAAACAAAAGCTACGAGTTGCCCTAATTGCTATGCCTAAAACTTCCCCGGTATCTGTATGGATGCCCGAGGGAATGTCGATGCTGAAAATTGGTTTTTGCCAGCTATTAATTGTCTCGATAGTTGTTGCTAAATCTCCGGTTATTTCCCGTTCCAAACCAAAGCCAAATAAACCATCTATTAATAAGTCGCAATTTTTAAGCTGGCTAATATTTAAGAAAAAAGGGATGCCGAGAGATTTGGCATATTGAGCGTGGTTATTTGTCAGTTCTTTTAGTTTAGAAATTGGCGCGCAGACGGAGATGTGATAGCCGCGAAAGTGCAACTCGCGAGCTATAACTAAAGCATCGCCTCCATTATGTCCCGGTCCGACGATAATGCCTATTTTCGGGCAATTGGCAATTGGTGCTAGTGTTTGAATGCGCCTAGCTGCTAAACTTGCAACTTTTTCCATTAAAGCTGCCACTGGCATTCCGGCGGCAAAGATGCGCCCTTCTATTTCCCGCATTTGGGAAGCCGTCACTATGAATTTTTCTTTATAAATTGTCATATTTTTTTGAGGTTAATTAACTCGGTTCGTAGTAATCGCTTTAGCGATTTAAAGAGGTTTGCTTAAAATCAAAGACAGCGATCGCTAGTGTTGGCAATTATTAGAAATTGGCGATCGTGGGATTGTTGGGTTGCGTTCCACTCCACCCAACCTACAGTTCTACAATTCTATAGCAACTCGTGCAGGGGTTATGACAAATTCGCGGGCCAGAAACCGGGTTTCTTTAAGAAACCCGGTTTCTAATATTATCATTTGTACTAATAAATTAGTGTCCTATAACTTAACCTACTGAAGTTCGCCTAACTTTAATCCAAGGGAGCCTGCCATTATGAAAAAAATGCAAAACATTTGAATCAAGCTTAGTTTCTCCTTGTAAAACACTAAACTAAATACAATTACTCCAACACCTCCCAATCCTGTTAATATAGGATAAGCTATTGATATGGGCAAAAGCTTAACAGAAGCAGAAATAAAATACGACACCGCCCCAAAGGCTACTAGAGTGATAACAGAAGGAATAACTTTCCTAAATCCTTCTGTACTTTTTAAACTCAGCCCCCAGATAATTTCACAAATTATAGCGAGCATTAAGTAAATCCATTCCCAACTCATAAATCGCTCCTATTAATAAAAAAGCTACAAAGATAATAGTTTGAGTTTTTTAACAGTTTATTCGGGAGCATCTCAATTTTGAATAAAACCAATAATTTAACGCTTTTAGGCAACAGGCAATAGGCAACAGGCAACAGGGAAAAGAGGTTTTAAGTAAAAAAGTATTTTTACTTCGATGAGATGCTCCCGTTTATTCCGATTGGCTCGTTACGACAATTTCTTCTTTATTAGACATTTTTGCCCTCTGAGTATCGAGAACGATCGCGCTCCCTTCCCCGGGGTTAGTAAGTTGTTTAACTTCTGCCTCCTCTTCAAACTTAATAGCTTTTTCAGCTTCTTTAGGCTTGCCTAATTCTAAACCAATTACTCCTAAAATTATCGCTAGGATAGAAAGTATTTGCCAGACTCCCAGACTTTCGTGAAAAAATAGAACCGCTACGATCGCCACTCCCGCACCACCTAAACCAGTCCAAATCGGATAGGCTATCGTAACAGGTAAAGTTTCGACGGCGCGAGAGAGAAAATAAATATTAATAGCTAAGACACTTGCGTTGAAAATAGATGGCAAAAGTTGTGAATATCCTTCAGTTGCTTTTAAACTACTAGCCCAGAAAATTTCACAAATTATCGCTATTATTAAATTAACCCATGCCATTTTATGATTCTCCCAATTTATTGGTTATAAATAAGGCTAAGGAACGAGGAATAATTATTATGACAGATAAAATCTTTTTTTGGGGCATCATCGTCTTTTTGCTTGGTATCCTGGGCATTGGCGTTTGGGCTGCCAAACAGATTAAAGGCGATAGCGTCAACTTTCTGGTAGCCGGGCGCGGGCTAGTTTTGCCCCTGGCCGCCGCTACCTTGATGGCCCAGTCCGTCGATTCCAATGCCACCTTGGGCAATACGGACCTAGCTGCGGAGTTTGGCTTTTGGGCGGGGGCGTCTTTGCCCTTGGGATTGGCTTTGTGCTTGTTTTTTACGGGTCTATTTTTCGCCAAACCGATGAACAGCATGGGATTGATTACTTTGCCGGACTTTTATCGGGTCAAATACGGTCGCTTAACGGAAGTAGTGGTTTCTATTATTATGGTGTTGAGCTTTGCCTTTTTGCTGGCGGGGAATTTGGTGGCGGGAGGCTATCTATTTGAGGGCTTTTTAGGTACTAGCTACACTGTAGGAGTAATGCTGATTGCGACTATCGTATTTATCTACACTGCCTGCGGGGGTCTATTTGCCGTAGCCTATACGGATGCAATTCAGGTGGCGATCGCTTTTGTGGGAACTATGCTGCTGTTTGGCTTTATGGCGGTAAACTTTGGCTTTGAGATCCCAGAGGGCATGGGTCCGTTTGCCTTAGAACAGTTATCAGACCCCGCAGCCGGGGCGGCTATCAACTGGGCGACGTTGTTGGCTCTCGGTTTGGGAGATATTGTGGCGATCGATTTTATGGCGCGGGTCTTTGCTTCCGACAGCCCCCAAACGGCTCAACGAGCTTGTTTTATCGGTTCTGCTGGAACGGTGATTATCGGCGTGCCGTTTTCGATAATGGCTCTATCGGCTCCCGAGATTTTAGCCCAGGCGGGCATTACTCCCGACGGGCCGCTACTGCTGGCACTGATTAAAGGGGTAATTCCACCAGTTTTAGGCCTGCTGGTGATTGCAGCGATTCTTTCTGCTTCCCTATCTACGGCTGATGGAGCGATTCTCGGTACCTCTTCGGTCATCGCCCATAACGTCATGGGCATTCGCCACGACTCTCGCCACGCTAGTGGCGATCGCTTGTTGAGGCTTACTCGGTTTATGGCTTTTGGGATTACGTCTTTGGGGGTTTTGTTTGCCGTTTTGGTTCCCCAGACCGGGATTTTGTTGCTGTTGGCTTTCGATCTGGGGTTTGCGGGGCTGTTGGTTCCGCTGGCGGGGGGTTTGTATTGGCCGAAAGCTAATAAATACGGAGCTTTGGCTTGCGTCTTCGCGGGGACGGGAACGCGATTAATCTTGTTCGTTATGATGCCTACGATGTTCGGCAGCGACAATACTTTGTTATACCTGAAAAATTCGATTTTTACTGCCGATTTTGACGGCTTTCCTACTCTTATCAGTCCGCTGGTGGGTTTGGCTGCATTTATTGGGGTGTCTCTGCTAACGAGTGGCGGGAGGGATGGAGTGCGAGTGCGGTAGGCAAAAATATTTGGACAAAGATTTGCCCCGTAGAACAGGCCAAAGCGCCTGTTAAATATGTCTAATTCATTTTGGACGGGTACTTAAGTACGATTCGCCAAATTAATTACATACGGAACAGGCGAGAACAGGCGAGAACAGGCGAGAACAGGCGAGAACAGGCGAGAACAGGCGAGAACAGGCGAGAACAGGCGAGAACAGGCGAGAACAGGCGAGAACAGGCGAGAACAGGCGAGACGCCTGTTCTACGGGGGTTGGGAGAAATAATTTTATGTAAATATTTTTGCCTACTTACTTAGAGCTTTATCGACCGAAATAAAGTTCGGCATTGGGAAAACCGAAGTCTTGTAAATACCTTTGCCACTGTCGGGCCCCGCCTTCTGAATTAAACGGTCCTACCGCCACATTGGCGGGTACTTCTGTTAAGAAAGTGTTTCTTTGCGGCATTCCTAATAATACTACTTGTTGCCGGATATTAGATAAATTTCTAGCCTCCCCAGGAATTAAAACATAATAAGCGTTAGTTACCCCCAAACCGTAGTCGATCGCTTGGACTACTGGTGGGAATAAATCTGCATTTTCTGTAGCTACTGCTTCTCCAAATTTGTCTCCTGAATTTAATTTAACAATTTGAGCTTTAATTCCCTGAAATTGAAAGAAGTTGGCTAAATCTTCCGCAAAGAAGCGATCGCTAAAACTTCCTACTTGGATAACGGTTCGGTTTTGATATTTGCGCAATACTGCTTTTGATTCAATTTCTCGAATTATTTTTAACAACCAAGCGCTATTTCCGTTGATGTAAACGGCATAGCGAAGGTTAGAAAAACCCCGTTCCTCGAAGGTGTTTTCGCGGCCGAATGCTTCTAGTTCTTCTCCATAAATAATTGTGGTCGGCGGGGGGGGTAGCGGTGAGGATGGTATGGGTGATGTTGGTGGTAGCGGTGCTACGGGCGGAGACAAAATTTGTGCTTGTAAAATAGGACTGCTGTTGTTAGTTTCTGCCCGGAGCGATCGCAACAAAGCGGTGTTTGCGGCTGCCGGGTTTGATAACAAACATCCTCCCCATACTGTCAGGACTAATGACAGTTTTAAACTTTTGTGGTATAATTGTAGCATTCTATATTTCAAAGCCATTATTGGTTCCTCCCAAACTGAAAAAAAATTGCTATAATTGCTCAAAGCGTTGCCCCAATAGCGGGCAACCATTGTCTGAAAATGTATCTTACCTCAAAAAAGAGGGTTAGAACGTATCTCTTATAAATTAACTTAAAATTCCCATTAACCAGCAAAATACGACGATGAAAACAAATAACACGAATAAAGTTGTTGTCGGTCTTTCCGGTGGAGTAGATAGTTCCACCGCAGCGGCAATACTGCACGATCTAGGCTACGAAGTACAGGGTTTAACTCTCTGGTTGATGAAGGGAAAGGGTCAATGCTGTTCGGAAGGAATGGTAGATGCTGCCTTCATTTGCGAGCAATTGGGCATTCCCCATCATATAGTCGATAGTCGCGACCTCTTCCAAACCTATATTGTAGATTATTTGGTGGAAGGTTACGGGGACGGCATTACGCCCCTGCCCTGTTCCCAGTGCAACAAAACGGTCAAATTTGGTCCGATGCTGGCTTACGCTAAAGAAAAATTGAACATCGACAAGATTGCGACGGGACATTACGCGAGGATAAGTTACGATGAAAAGAGCGATCGCTATCAGTTACTCCGGGCGGTCGATCGCAACAAAGACCAATCTTATTTTCTATACGACCTGAGTCAGGAAATATTGGCGGGAACTATTTTCCCTCTGGGGGAAACGGTGAAAACTGAAACCCGACGGATGGCGGCGGAATATAATCTCAAAACTGCGGATAAACCGGAAAGTCAGGATTTATGTTTGGTGGAGGCTAACGGTTCGATGCGGGGGTTTTTGGATAAATACATTACTCCCCAGAAGGGCGATATAGTCGATGGCGAAGGTAAGGTCTTGGGACAGCACGATGGAGTGCATCATTATACCATCGGACAGAGAAAGGGTTTGGGAGTGGCAGCGCCGAAGCCCTTGTATGTGGTGGAGCTAGACCCGGTTGCGAATAAGGTCGTCGTGGGCGATCGCTCTAGCGCCTCGAAGTCGGAATGCAGCGTCAAAAGAGTCAATTGGGTAGCGATCGCCCCTCCGACTTCCCCCATCCGCGCGGAAGTACAAGTTCGCTATCGCACTCCACCAGTGCCGGTCACGGTTATTCCTTTAACGGATACTGCCAGCAGCGTGAAGCTGATTTTTGACGAACCGGTTTTTGGCATTACCCCCGGGCAGGCGGCGGTTTGGTACGACGGAGAAGTTGTCTTAGGTGGCGGCATTATCGAAAAGGAGGTTTAAATAACGTTTTGCCGGTCGGTTCGTAGTAATCGCTTTAGCGATTTATAGATATCAATCGCTAAAGCGATTACTACAAGCTAGCTAGTAGGGTGCGCACCGCGCACAAGTATTGAGATTGAGAGTCAGAATTAGAAATTTTCCCCGGCACAGACCCCGACTGATTTTTGACGAACCGGTTTTTGGCATTACCCCCGGGCAGGCGGCGGTTTGGTACGACGGAGAAGTTGTCTTAGGTGGCGGCATTATCGAAAAGGAGGTTTAAATAACGTTTTGCCGGTCGGTTCGTAGTAATCGCTTTAGCGATTTATAGATATCAATCGCTAAAGCGATTACTACAAGCTAGCTAGTAGGGTGCGCACCGCGCACCAGTATTAGACCTCTTGCATAATTCGATTTTTATGTAGGGGCAAAGCATTTGGGAGACAATTTTTGTTGAAAACCAGAGATTTTTATGTCCAAATGCTTTGCCCCGTCTTTATTTTTGCAAGAGGTCTATTGAGATTGAGAGTCAGAATTAGAAATTTTCCCCGGCACAGACCCCAATGTTAAAATCGCGCTAACAGTAACTATTTTTCTGTTCCGTCGCTTTAACATCTTTTCTTCTCAAAAATCCTCTCCCCACTGACAGATAGTTCTTTGCCCGTCGTTCTTGGCGAAGAAAGAACGATTCGCCCGTTCCCATTCTAAGGACATTTTGAATAGTGGCACAGACATCCTGAATTGAGAACGCAGAAAGTTGATAGGGTGAAAGCACAAACCAAAGGAGCATTTTACCGTGACTATCTACCATTACATCGGCTACTACATCGGCAGTTTGATAGTATTCCTTCGCAACTCAAAAGGCGATGTTGCATCCGCAACGCTTCGCGATCGCGTAGCGTGCCGGACGGCTTATCGCCCCCCTTACGACCCCGCCCGCTTTCTCCAAGACCTTGAAGAAGCGGGGGTTATATCAATTAATAATTAACTATTGACTCGAAGGAGTGGAGGAATTACCCGATCGTTAATAATTCAGGTTTAAGATCGAGTTGCAATAAATAACAATAATAATATAAAGACAGGAAAAAGGGCAATCCAAGGCGGAACAAATATCCCGCATCTTTTCGTCAATTATTAGTTGTTAATTATTAATAATTGACGTCTAGCTTGGGTTCCCATATTTCCCAGTCCAAGATCGTCCTTTTCCCTTAAGCCAGTGTCATTTCTCTATAAATACATCCTCTTTTACAAACCTTACAACGTTCTCTGCCAATTCACAGACAGCGCTCCGAATGCATCCCAACGCAGCACCCTCAAAGATTACATCGATATTCCCTCCGTGTATTCGGTGGGACGACTGGACCGAGACAGCGAGGGACTATTGCTGCTGACAAACGACGGACAGCTAAAACACCGACTCACCGACCCAAAATTTGCCCATCCGCGCACCTACTGGGTGCAAGTGGAGCGAGTTCCCGACGAAAAAGCGTTAAAGCAACTGCGCCGAGGAGTCGAAATCAAAAACTATCGCACCCGCCCCGCTAAGGTCCGCTTGCTGCCTGCAGAACCAGAACTGCCGCCCCGAGAACCGCCCATCAGATTTCGCAAAAACGTACCTACGGCCTGGTTGGAGATGACTTTGACGGAAGGTCGCAACCGACAAGTGAGGCGGATGACTGCGGCCGTGGGGTTTCCGACTTTGCGCTTGGTGAGGGTTGCTGCTGGCCCGCTGCGGCTAGAAGCTTTGTCGCCGGGGGAGTGGCGGGAATTGACTGCGGAAGAAATCGAAGACTTGCGCTGTTTCCCGTAGAACAAAGCGCAATATCTGTAAAGATTACGAATACAAGTCCCAGAGAGAAAATGCCGGCATCAATAAGTAGGTAGGCAAAAATATTTACATAAAATTATTTCTCCCAACCCCCGTAGAACAGGCGTCTCGCCTGTTCCAGATGTCCAATTAATTTTGCACTGGTACTTACATGGATTGATTTTGTTGCTTTTTTACCTCGAACAAATCGACTTCTGCTTTAACTGGGCCTGATTCTCGCATTTAAAACCCCGATCGCACCACCGATCCAGAGCTACCTCGCTCAAAGGTACTAATCTCGTGCATTCTGGCCCGTCTATCACCTGAGAGACCGCCGCCCAAGCTGAAGCGCGAACGACATCTAAGACGGTTTTTAACCACGACTCCGTATTAGCTGGAACTCCGGTTTCGGGCACTATTTCCATTTCTACCCAGAGACCGCGAGAACCCAAAATAATTTGTGCCAGCCATTTTGCTCTGGGTAAGTGATGTGCAGAAGTGACGACTTTTACATGGCGCACCTGCCACTTCTCTAAAATGGACCGCCCAAAATAAAAGTTACCGAAGGTAGATCGAGCGCAGCTTTCGAGCCAAACTTGCTTGCTGTCTGCATTGGCGCGGTCGAACAAACCGACAACACAGGGGGCGGAGGCACCGGCGGAGATTAAAATGGGGGTTTCTGGGTGTTGTTTGGCGATTTTTTCGGCGACGTACATTTCCCTTTTAATGCTCCCACCCAAAACTAGATAAGTTCCGACCGGTTGTTGGGATGCGCTAAAAAGAGCGATCGCTCTACCCCCCAGCAAAACTAATAACCCCGCAGCTAAGGGCAACAGAAACAATAACAATCTTTTCCTTCTTCTTCTCTTACTGGAAGAAGGGGGTTTGTGGGGCGGCGTTTCCTGTGGATTTGTATTTTTATTGTCGTTCACTTCAGTTCGTAGTAAGATAGATCGGAAGGCGCGGTTTTTGGAAGAAACCCGGTTTCTTAATTCAAAATAAAATGCACGGGTTTTATCCTCCGGCTTCAAATATTTGTTGTGCGGTTAAATTTAATTCGGGAAAGATTGACGATTCTATTCTCTCGCTCCCCCGAAACATTTTCACTTCGTATTCACCGTCCACCATTTGATAAACAAAAATACTCGGCTGTTTGGGGTTGCCAAGAAATCGCCTCCCGCCTAACCCTAAATAGTCAACTATCCAATATTCAGCAATTCCCAGGGTTTCATATTCAACAACTTTCATAGCATAATCATCTCGCCAATTGGTGCTGACTACTTCGATCGCTAATTTGACTGTTTCCCCCTTGGTAATCGTCGATCGCTTTTTCCACATCGGCTCGTTTTCCAAAGCGTTTCGATCGAGAACTGCTATATCGGGAGCAAATCCAGAATTCTCCGCATTGACTGACTTGATGAGGCATCCAGTAGAAGGTAGATATGGAAGTTGAAGGCGTTTTTTTTCTACTCCCAATTCAACTGTAAGAAAAATAATAACTTGTTCGTGGGTTCCGGTAGGTTGCATTTTAACAATAACTCCTTTATGCAGTTCGTAACGATTTCCGTCTTGTGGATACCAGTCCTGAAACTCCTCTAGGGTTATTAATTCTAATTTTGTTATTGCTTGAGTCATGGTTTTTTACTTTTAAAAAAATACCTCGCGGGTGCTTTTCAATTAGTTATTAATAAAGCGATCGCCTATTCTTCCGACTCCGGTACTGTAAATTTCACTCGTCCGTCTTCTCCCTCTTCTTTCTTGACCCCTAATTCTAAAAGTTCTTTAGTGGCGCGATCGCGAACCCTTTGGTCTCGGGTTTGATAGTACACCCACAGCCAGCCATTAATCTTAATTGACTTGCTATCTGGGTCTTGACGTAAAAACTCCGCCGTATTTTCAAACAAGGGAACTAATTGTTCGTCGTCGGTTCCCTCGGCCCATTTAGCCGCCAATTCGTGAGAGGCGATCGAACCTTCGATGTCTCCCACCAGCAGTAATTGGTCGATGCCTCTATATCTCGGCACCAGCCAAGCATCGGGATGGATTTCTGGAGAGAGAGACTCTACGCCTCGCGTCATATATTCGACTCCCTCCTTTGGTTTGCCTTCGTATATAGATAGAGAATTAGAAACAAATAAATAAATATCGACCCAGCGCGGATTGAGTTTGGTTACGATATCGAAGTAGTCCCCGCTGAGAGAATATCCCGTTTTATTCCTGGCATCGTCGTCGCCGAAATATTCGAGAAATTCGAGAAAGGTCCAATCTGCGATTAGGTTATCGAAGCCGAAGGTAGGGGCTGCTTTTAAGACTTGCAACCGCAAAGCCTCTTGCTGCTCTTGGCGCTGGAGATCTTCATTAGAAGCAATATTTCGCTTTCTCAGGGGAGAACCGGAGGGGGGCCAAAATAGCTGCATGGCAATAATCCCTCCCATAGCTGCCAGGGCGATCGCCAGATTTTTTAGCCAACCAAACTGTTTTTGTGGTTTGTTTTTTGACTTCGCCATAGAGTCCTTAACCTCTTTCGATCTTTGTTTTTAATTTTATCTCGATCGATATCTCCATGCCAAAACTCTCTAAGGGCGCTCGGGAGATTATTGATTCAATGGCGATAAATTCCCGATCGCCTCCACGAAGGACAGTAACAAATAAAGATTTATTAAGCCTTTTTTACTGGGGGAAGCTTTGAGAAAAACGTTCGTCGGGACAAATATTCGGCAGCAGCTACGAAAAAATAACGTAGAACAGGCGTCTCGCCTGTTCCATCTGTAATTAATTTTGCGAATCGTACTTAGTTAAGTCGGCTCGCATCGAACAAATATTTATTTCTGCCCCCAGTCTCCAACGAAGTTAATGTCCCGTGAGTGGCTGCTGTTCAGTAATTATTAATTATTGAGCAGTAGCCACTCCTAATTCCAATAGATAGAATGGAAAGTAGAGTCAGCCGTATCGAAATCCAGAAATTAGTTATTCACCAGACCCGCATACCATAAAGCAGGTCGGTTTGTCAAGTAAATAAACGTCAAACTAAAAAGAATATGAATCAAACCGCAAAAGGCTTTGGAAAGTCTAAAGCTATTGTTTACAGTGGAGCGATCGCCGTAACTGCAGCCCTATCATTATTAGTCGGCCCCGCGTCGGTAAAGGCAGAACTAGAGCCAAGCCCTAAAGCCGTCCTGGACGAAGCATGGCAAATAGTGAACCGGGAGTATGTCGATTCCACCTTTAATCATATAGATTGGCAAGCCACCAGACAGGAACTATTAAGCAAAGAGTACGCATCAGCCGAACAAGCTTATGCCACCCTGCGCCAAGCTTTAGAAGAATTAAACGATCCTTACACCCGTTTTTTAGACCCGAACCAGTTTCAGGCCCTCACCAGCCAAACTTCAGGAGAAATGACTGGAGTGGGGATGCAGCTTACAGAAGATCGAGAAACTCGAACCATCGCCGTGGTGGGAACCCTCGAAGATTCCCCGGCGATGAATGCAGGGTTACAACCGGGCGATCGGATAGTTGCTATTAACGGCACGCCTACCAACACTATGAGCGTATCCGATGCAGCAGAATTGATTCGCGGCGAGATCGGCACTCGGGTAAGCCTGCGAGTGACTCGTCTGGGACTGGATGAATTTGATGTAACTCTGACTAGGGCCTTGATTCAACTGAAGGCCGTCCACAACCGCCTCCAGCAGGAAGGCGATCGGCAAGTGGGTTACATTCGCTTGCAAGAATTTAGCTCCCATGCCGGCGAACAAATGGAAAAGGCCATTAACGAGCTGGAAAAGCAGGGTGCGGATTCTTTTGTTTTGGATTTGCGCGGCAACCCTGGGGGTTTATTGCGCGTAAGTATTGATATTGCTCGGATGTGGATGGAGAAAGGGGCCATCGTCTCTACGGTAGATCGCCACGGCGATCGCGAAGAGGTCCGGGCCACTCGTTCGGCTTTGACCGATAAACCTTTAGTGGTGCTGGTGAACGATGATTCTGCTAGCGCCAGCGAGATTTTAGCTGGTGCTTTAAAGGACAATCATCGGGCTGTTGTCATGGGAGATAAGACTTTTGGCAAAGCTTTAGTCCAGTCGGTTCATTCTTTGTCCGATGGTTCTGGTTTGGCGGTGACGATCGCTCATTACTATACTCCTAACGGCACTGATATTAGTAAGAAAGGCGTGACTCCCGATATTATGGTGTCTTTAACTGAAGACGAAAAACGACAAATAGCAACTCAACCAGAAGCGATCGGTACTTTATCCGATCCTTTATACGCCCGGGCGATTGAAGTTTTAAGAAACGAGCCGTTAATGCGTTCTTTGCTATCAGACCCGGGGATGCAAGCTGGTAATTAACATTTTCCCAATTAATAATTAATAATTAGTAGTCGGTAAAAATTCGCGTTATAGAACCATCGATCGAGTTCGTAGTAATCGCTTTAGCGATTGATATAGATAAATCGCTAAAGCGATTACTACGAACTGTCACTAGATCTTTACCACTACCTAATAATTAATAATTGGGAAAATGTTAATTACTTACCCAACTGCTTTACTAAATGGACTAACTCGGGTAAGATTAGTTTTTCCATAGCTAATCGAACGGCATTGCTAGAACCGGGAATCGAAAAAATTAACTTGCCTCGATAGACTCCGGCAACAGCCCGAGAAGCGATCGCTCTCGAACCTATTTCCTGATAGCTCAACCAGCGAAATAATTCGCCAAAACCGGGTAAAGTTTTTTCTAACAAACCCTCAATCGCATCGTAAGTAGTATCTCTAGGAGCAATGCCAGTTCCTCCGTTAAAAATCAAAACATCCACATCGGAACGTCGAGATAAATCCTCAATAATATCTCGGATTTGTTCTGTTTCGTCTTTAATTACAGAATAAAAACTTAAATGATGGCTGACATCTTTTAATAACTGTTTAATTAATTGACCGCTTTTATCAGTGTCGGGCGATCGCGTATCGCTAACAGTAATCACCGCCCCATTAACGGTCAAAGCGGAAGTATCGGGATGAGGAATTTGTTTGCTCATAATCTTTAATTCTTAATCATGGGGTTGGGCGATAAAGCAGAAGAGTAAATAATCAGAACTCGCACTCGCCCCATACCCAACGGCCCATTATCTAATTAAGCTTGATTAAATCCTAAATCGTGTTCGGCGGCGTATCGCTCCATAAAGCGCATAAACCGATCCCATTCTTCCTGGGACTTCATCACATAGAGACCTTCCAATGCTTTTGGCTGACCGTTGACAAATTTGGCCTTAACTTCCCTAGTTGAAAGTTGCCCTTCTTCGTCAACCATAAACATTCCAGTAATCTCTTCAGCGTCAGAATCTATCAAGGCCTTGGGCTCGTCAAAAATGAAAGTAGCAGTGCCCTGAGTCCCGCTCTTAGAACGAGTTAAACGCACGTCAGGTACTACCACTTCGTCAACGCCCGGGGAAAATTGAATGCTTGCCATAATTTTGCTATCGATGTTTAAACAATCTTTAAACGAACATTATTCAATTTTAAAGCTTTGAGGGCACTCGAAAGAACGAGCGCCCTCAATCGTATTTGCTATTTTGCTATTTTCACAGGCCCCATCAGACAATATAAGGAGAATTAATCGAAGCTGCCCGTCCCCCAACTACCAAAGCCTGATAGATGATAGCTGAAACTTCAGCCCGGGTAATATTGTCTTTGGGTTCGAGGCGATCGCGTCGTGGATAGTTAACCACCATACCCTTCTCAGTCGCAGTAGCTATCTCGTCAATAGCATAATTTGAAATCCGGGCGCGGTCTTCATAGATCCATAAGAAACTAGGAAAACCCCCACTCAGTTCCAAACCACTAATGGTAGCCACAATAGACTGTTCGCGAGTCAAATAATCTTCAGGACGAAAGGTAAGGTCTGGATACCCAGACAAAAACCCTGCCTTATTCGCAGTCTCAATAACTCCTTTAGCCCAAAAATCCGACGCCACATCTTTAAAATTAGTAGCCTGCCGCTTAGGAGCCATATTAAAAGCCCTCGCTACTATAGCCGCAAACTCCGCACGGTTTAACTGATTATCGGGCCTAAAGGTTCTATCTGGATAGCCGTTAATAATACCCATACGAGCCAACCCTGCAATAAATCGCTCGGCCCAATGTCCGCTAACGTCTGTTAGAGGGCCGCTAAGTATTGGAGTAGGAGTCGGTGCCGGCGTCGGTCCCGGGGTAGGAGTCGGTGTCGGTCCCGGGGTAGGAGTCGGTGTCGGTGTCGGTGTTGGTCCCGGTGTTGGTCCCGGTGTTGGGGCGGGAGTTGGGGCGGGAGTCGGGGCGGGAGTTGGTCCCGGTGTTGGTCCCGGTGTTGGGGCGGGAGTTGGGGCGGGAGTTGGTCCCGGTGTTGGAGTGGGAACGCTAGCCACTTCAAAAGCCACATTTCCTTTTACTCGGGTAGGATTCAACTGATTTCCTACAGAAACAAGCTTGAAAATACTAGCATTTTGCAGATCGTAAGCACCGTTAGACTGGAAGATATTACCGCCTGCATCTTCACCGTTACCCAGATCGGGCAGGGTTTTACCTATGGCCGTCAGACCATCTTGCTCGTTCTTTTCGATACGGTTATTGCGCAGGACCGGTCTTGCCTCCCCAGACAGAACTATACCGCTGCGATTTCCCGTTACCTGATTGTCAATAATTAGAGGGGCTGCATTATCTTGAATGGCAAGACCGTAACCGGTCTGTTGGAAAATATTAGCTCGTACTTCGCCTTTAGCATTTCCTGCCATAGCCAAACCGTTACCATCATTTTTACTAAATAAATTGTCGGTAATGACTGGGTTGGCATCTCCGGTGGCAAAAACTCCTTCGCGCTTGCATTCAGTTAAAGTACATTTAGTTAAAGTGCCTTTACTAGATTCAAACCAGACTCCCGTGCCCCGAATTTGGTTGTTAGTAACGGTAACTCCTCCGAGATAGCCATCGTCCTTTAAACGAAGGGTGATGTTTTGGCGGGCAACGCTCGGACTAACATAAGTACCGCTACCTTTTATCAGAATTCCGCTGCCTTTGGTAGATTCGTTGCCCACGACTTTGACCCCAGAGGGTATTAGCAGGGGAAAGCTTTCGCCTCCTTCGGAACTGTAGGTTCCCTTTTCTAGTTGAACGGTGGTTCCAGATTTTGCTTGCTGGAGGGCCCTGGCGATGGTTTTGAAGGGAGAAGACTGACTCCCATTATTAGAATCTTTGCCTGTATTTGGGTTGACGTAAAGTGTTGCCATTGTTTTGGTGGTGGTTGTTTTTTTTAATTTAGATGGATTTAATGATTAAGCATTCAAGGTGATTAAAGTAACCTTTGAGGGAAAATTACAGGAGTCTAAACTTGATTAACTGGCCCTTATTCTGCTCCCGAATGGAACCGATTTAATCTTAAAATTATGGTGGAGTTTTATCCATCTCTCTATGGAGGTTGAAAAAGACCGATCGATAACTATTCTCTTGAATAACTGCTGCTCTAAGCTTTCAGGCCATCGCTCTTCTCTGCTTCTTTACTATTTAATACCACTAGGACAAAATGGCACTAAGCCCTTAGCAAACATAGAACGTTCGTCTGAGCGTAGAAACAAGCGGGGCTTTTTCAACAAATTAGCAAATCTTGGTTACGCTTACAGGTACCACAGTAGTTATTGTTTGTCAAGTAGATTTGTCATTTTATTATTAAATTTTGGAAAATGGCTAATGGCTAATTGCTAATTGCTAATTGCCTGTTTTCCGATTCCCAATTCCTAATTCCTCAAAAAATTTATGATAGAAGTAGAACGTTTAAGTAAATTTTACGGTTCTTCCAGTGCGATAAAAGATGTTTCTTTCACGGTCCAACAAGGAGAAATTTTGGGATTTTTAGGCCCTAATGGTGCTGGTAAAACTACTACGATGCGGATTTTGTCTGGCTATTTGCCGGCTAGTAGCGGTAGGGCAAAAATTGCTGGTTATGAGGTTCACGAAAATTCGATGGCGGTCAGACAATTGATTGGATATTTGCCTGAGAGTCCGCCACTATATCCAGAGATGACTGTGGAAGGTTTTTTGTATTTCGTAACTAGAATTAAACGGGTAGCGGCGGGCGATCGCGATGGTCGAGTTCGATTAACTATAGAAAGATGCGGTCTGGAGGAAAAAAGAAAGGTTTTAATCCGCAAACTTTCTAAAGGATTTCGCCAGAGGGTGGGAATTGCTCAAGCTTTGGTACACGACCCCCAGGTTATTATTTTAGACGAACCTACGGTGGGTCTCGACCCGAGACAAATTATCGAAATTCGCAATTTAATTAAAAGTTTGGCTGAAGAACATACTATTATTTTATCTACTCATATTCTCCCAGAAGTAAGCATGACTTGTAACCGAGTTGCTATTATTAATCGCGGCGAAATTGTGGCGACGGGAACGCCGGAGGAAATGAGGGCTAAACTGGCGGGCGATCGGGGTTACGAATTGGAAATAGAAGGAGAAATAGATGCTATAGAGAAAGGAGTGAATTTATTAGAAAGTTTGTCGGCTGTTATTTCTTTACAACGAGGTGAAATTTTTGAAGATAATTCTGGGAAACATCGCTTGAAACTTAAGATTAAATCTAAGCAGGAAATAGACTATGGCGGAGAAATTACGGCGACTATAGTTTCTTCTGGTTTGCGTTTGTGCGAATTGCGCCGAAGTCAAGCTAGTTTAGAAGAGGTATTTTTGGATTTGACTTCTGTTAAGGATGAAAATAAGACAGAGGGGAATGATGAAAAGATAGAGGAGCGATCGCCGGAAATCAAGTACGAAGAACCAGAGTTGGTAACGGATTCTATAACTGATGTAACGGATGGTTTGTTGGATACTAAAAAACCGATTGATTCGGCGGAGAAAGTAGATGAAATAGAGAGGAATGAGGAGGTAACGGAAGGAGCAAAAGTAATAGAGAAGGAGGAGGAAGAAATAGGCGATCGCTCTCCAGAAATTAAAGAGAAAGAACCTGAATTAGCTACTGATTTGGTAACGGATGTAACGGATGATTCAATGGTTACTAAAGAAGGGGAGGAAACTGAGGAAAATCGGAGAGTAATTGATAAGAAAAAAAAGAAAGTTAACTTGTTGAGTAAAATTTTACCCTCTTTTGGACTGAAAAATAACGACGATAGAGACGATAAGGGTAACTCAAATAAATAACTCGACTGTAGGTTTTGCGGACCTCCGTGGAACCAAACAATACTATTTCATTTTGGGAGAGTTGATTTTGGGGATATCTCTATAAAAACTCCAAATTGTCTTCCAAAACTAAGCAATTGACAACTAATAATTAGCAACTAACAATTAACAAAATGCTGGTAATAATTGGCAACATCATAGCAATTTACCGTAAGGAACTACAGGGATATTTTGCCTCGCCTTATGCCTACGCGATCGCTGGTTTTTTTTGGCTGCTATCGGGATTTTTCTTAATAGCGATCGTCATAGGCCCGGAAGGCATAATCCAACAAGTAGCCTTGAGAGACCAAATGGGAATTACGGAACCTCCCATCGATGCTGCCTACGAATTTTTGCAAGCATTTTTAGGTATAATTAGTTCTATTTCCTTATTTATTTGGCCCATGTTATCCATGGGTTTATATGCGGAAGAACGCAAAAGAGGAACTTTAGAACTTTTAGCAACTTCTCCTATTACTAACTGGGCGGTTGCTACGGGGAAATTATTGGGAGTAGGGACTTTTTATCTGACAATGGTACTGCCGTTGTTAATATTAGAAGCAATAGTCATTAATACTGCCGAACCATCGGTTTCGCCCCTGCTTCTTTTATTAGGACATGGCGGTTTGATTTTATTAGCTGCTGCCGTATTATCCTTGGGAATGTTTGTCTCTTCCCTGACTGACAGTACGATTTTATCTGCGATTATGACTTTTGTTTTGGTCTTATTTCTCTGGGTAATTGACGTTGCAGGAAATAATATCGGCGGAGATTTTGGAGAAGCAATTAAACATTTGTCAATGTTGAACCACTATCAAAATTTTGTCAAAGGAATAATAGATACCAGCAGCTTTATAATGTTGGGAAGCTATATCATTTTGGGCATCTTTCTCACCGCCCAATCAATTGATGCTTTAAGGTTCCAACGTTCTTGATTTTTCTTAGTAATAGTTCGTAGCGATCGCTTTAGCGATTGTAAAAGTTCGTAGTAATCGCTTTAGCGATTGTAAAAGTTCGTAGTAATCGCTTTAGCGATTGTAAAAGTTCGTAGTAATCGCTTTAGCGATTGTAAAAGTTCGTAGTAATCGCTTTAGCGATTGTAAAAGTTCGTAGTAATCGCTTTAGCGATTGTAAAAGTTCGTA
>JAXHVR010000078.1:0-7361 GCA_034189005.1 Cyanobacteriota bacterium
CTATAGAAAAAGGCTTGCAGTTAGCGATTTTTAATTCTTGCGACGGTCTCGGTTTGGGGCGGCAATTAGCAGATTTGCACCTTCCCCAAATTATCGTCATGCGAGAACCGGTTCCAGATATGGTCGCCCAGGAATTTTTAAAGAATTTCCTCGGTTTATTTGCAAGGGGGAAATCTTTATATGTTTCCGTGCGACAAGCTAGGGAAATGCTGCAAGGTATGGAAGATAAGTTTCCTTGTGCTAGCTGGTTGCCAGTTATTTATCAAAATCAAGCTGAAGTGCCGAAAACTTGGCAAGAATTTGGTTATAATAATGGACCCAAGTTTGAGGATTTGTTGGCGCGACTCCAGGAGGCAATTGAGGCGGAAACTGCTTTAACTGCTGAGGATAAAACCGATGCTTTAGAGCAAGTTCGATTATTAGGAGAATTGGGGGTAACTCCCCCAGAAGAAAGTCAAAGGTTAGTTAAATTAGCCATCAGGATGTTGAGGGGAATAATTGGCGATCGCCCGGAGGCAACTATGATGGCAGAAGCGTTGGAAAATTTGTTGTTTGTTTATCTATTTCCTGGGGGTTAGTAGCGATCGCTCTTCGGGATTAAAAATGTTGAATTAAAATCGCTAAAGCGATTACTACGAACCATCGCTTCCAAGCATGGCTACGAACGGGCCCTCGGCAAAATGTTAAGTTTTGTAACAAAAATCCTCTTCAGGCGTAAAAAATCTTCCCTCGGACCGAAAGATAATACAGAGGGGGAAGACAGAATGTTAATAAAATTCATCTGCCCCGGGGCCCAGGCACCGGTTGGACTTCGACCCCCTCTTGGTGGGAACAATCAACAGAGAGGGGAGGACTAAGAACTTGGACGAGGAACTGCGAGAGTACGCTCTTGAGGCCCAGAGGCATCCGCCGAAAAGCCGACGTAGGCAAATCGCTTTGAATAAAATGATGCAGGGAATTTTGCGATCGCGCCGAATTTCCCATCCTCGCAAGGGTCAATTTGAGAATTTTTACGACGAGATTAGAACTGAAGCAATTCAAAAAACGGCTCTTTATTTTTGCGATAAAATTGATAAATACGACCCCGATAAAAGCCCGGTAATTAGATGGTTTAACTATTTGCTGGAGAAGCGTTTTTTTCCTGAAGCAATTAGAGAAATTCTAGGCAATTCTAATGTATTTCCCAAAGTTCCGGCTGTATTAGATCGCCTTCCTAGCAAGGAAAACAATCCGCCATTGCCATCGGAAGAACTCCGAAAATATGTCTATGAAGACCCCGAAGATGTATTAAAAAACCGAACGCATAAGGTTTACAAGCAAGTCAATTTTTGGGATTTACTCCGTCGAAGAATGGCGGGAGAAAAATGGAAAGAAATTTCCGCAGATATAGGAGTACCTGCATCAACCCTTAGCGATTTTTATCAACGCAATCTGAAAGAAATAGCCCCTCAAATAGGACGTTACTTAAAAAAATGAGGTGGATTAAATGAAAAGATTAGACACTAACAAAACTATGGATTTTTTAACTTTTACCGTGCCTATTTCTGCGAAGTTTAAACGTCAAGCAGAATTGTTTAGAAACCAACAATATTCGGTTAAAAAAGGCGATCGCGTTTATTACAATACCTTGGCTGTGTTGGCGGTTGATTTTTACTGTCAGTGCATGGGAATTAAGACCGACCTAAAAGCTTCTGATAGCTGGAACCAGATAATGCAAACTATGGCAGATGTGGCAGATTTGTCTTTAGGAAATCTCGGTAATTTGGAATGCCGCCCGGTGTTGGCCGGTTCCGATGTTGTGGAAGTTCCGGCAGAAGTTTGGGGCGATCGCATCGGTTATCTGGCGGTTCGATTTAATGCGGAATTAACTGAGGCTAGGATATTAGGATATTTGCTTAAAGCAGACAGGGAAGAAATACCTTTGAGTCAGTGGCGATCGCTGGAATATTTCCTCGAACAAATCGAACATTTAAGCGCCGTTACTCCTGTTACGAAATTGAGTCATTGGCTGGAGGGCGTATTCGAGGCAGGATGGGAAAGTTTAGAGGCGATCGCAGAGATTTTAGACCCCCAAGCAAAGAATTTAACCCCGCAATTTAGAAAGGGTCAAAGCCAGAGAAATTACCTGGGAGGTTCTAAGTTAATAGGATTAGAAAAAACCGGCGACCTCGTAGCTTTGTTAATAAGATTTAAACCCATCGACCGAGAAGAATTTGATGTAGAAGTAGAAGTTTGCCAGACGGGAAATAAAACTTATTTACCCCAGGATTTAAAACTGGCTATTCTCGACGAAAAAGGGGAGTCGGTAATGCATGCGATCGCTAATTCTACTTACAACATCCAGATAGATTTTAGCGCGGAATACGACGAAAGTTTCCAGGTTGAATTATCTCTTGGAGATACTACTATTACGGAACTTTTTCAAATTTAAGGAATGGATAATTGGTAGTAGCGCATCTACGCTAAAATTGTGGGTAAAGCAAAAGTTCGTAGTAATCGCTTTAGCGATTCATAGATATCAATCGCTAAAGCGATTACTACAAGCAAGCCAACTGAGGAATTAAGAAACCCGGTTTTTTCAAAAAACCGGGTTTCTGGGCGGACGAACAGGCAGGATGCCCGTTCTACAAACAATCCAACAAACTAACCCGCTGTTCGACATCATCAGCAGGGGCTTTATCCCCATTTCTATTCAGCCAAATAGCCTTAATTCCTACTCCCAAAGCACCTCGATAATCGGCAGAAAAACTATCCCCAATATGCAATACTTCCTCTGGCAGGCAAGCATTTATTCTCAGGGCAGTAGTAAAAATTTTGGGATTTGGTTTGGCAGCCCCGGCTTCCGTAGAAATGGTAACGTTAGAGAAATAATCCGCTAATTCTAATGCTTCTACCACTCGGTAAATTCGCGAGTCAAAATTAGAAACTATTGCTAAAGTTTCCCCTTTATTTCGCCATTGTTCCAAAGCAGGTTTAACGTCATCATAAAGATACCAAGGTTCGGCTGTGGCGAAATAATCGTATAGTTCGGCAAAGAAGGCAGAAAAGTCAGAAAAGCGATCGTACAAACCGGCTGTTTGGAAAGTTGTATGAGCGATCGCCTCCCACCAATCATATTCTAATTGAGGAATTTCTCTCAATTCTGCCTCGGGGAAAGCCATCGCTGGAGATGTTTTAAAGCTATTAAAAAATGCTTTATTTAAAACAGTGGCATCTACCTTAACTCCCCACCGACTGGCTAAGACGGCGTAAGCCTCTCCCACGCTGCCCCGAACGTCGAATAAAGTCCCAACCGCATCGAGAAAAATAGTCATTGACAATTAACAATTAACATGTTCATGGGTTAACAATTGCCCCCGTAGAACAGGCATCTTGCCTGTTTCCAAGAACAGGCAAGATGCCTGTTTCCAAGAACAGGCGCCTGTTTCCAAGAACAGGCAAGATGCCTGTTTCCAAGAACAGGCAAGATGCCTGTTCTACTGGCTAAACAACATTTCTCGAACCGGACGAGATATCCAATTAAAAGCTACTTTCATTTGATGTTCTACAGTGGGCAACCGATAAAGATAAATCAAGCGACGGGCCAAGTGAGCGAATTGTCCGTCGAGTTGAACTCCCAAACCGGTCATGGTGGCATTGTCTAAACCTAAAGCCATCATTTCTCCCAAACCTTGATAGCGGAAAGGCAGTAAAGGTCGCCCGGTTAAGGATGCCCAAATGTTCCAGCCGGCATAGTCTGCTTGTTGGAAGGCAGCTTGTGCGGTTGGGGGTATGTTTTGTCCGTCAACGTCTTTGCAGCCTGCGAGGTCTCCCAGGGCAAAGATATCGGGATATTCAAGGACTTGCAGTTTTTCGTTAGTGGAAATTTGACCGCGCTGATTTTTGGGCAGGGAGAGACTCTCTACCGCAGGTGCGACTTTGGAACCGACTGTCCACAAGACTATATCCACCGGTATTATATCCGTCTGTTCTTTGTAAACCAGAGAAATAAGACCGGGTGCGATCGCGCTGACTTCCGTCTCCAAGTCGGTCCAGATGTTTCGCGCCGATAATGCTTTGGTAGCGGCTTCCCGGTTGAAGTCTGGGGATGTCTGGAGGATTTTCTCTCCCCGTTCGACTATGCGAATGCGACCGCGATTTTTGAGCCTATCGGCCAGCTTGCAGGCTAATTCCACGCCGCTATAACCGCCGCCTACTACGGCAATGCGAATCTTGTCTTTGTCGGAGGCTTCTAATACTCGCAGCCTTTCTTGCAAGCGATAGGCGTCGGTCAGTTCTCTAAAAGGTATGGCATATTCGGCGGCGCCTTCTACTATATCCAGAGGCGTCTCGCCGCCCATGGCTAAGACTAGGCGATCGCTACTAAATTCCCGTCCGTCTTCTAATACTACTTGCTTTTCGTTAATGTCAATATCAGATACTACTCCTTGACAAAACCGGATGTCTGTGTTAGCGAGGAGTTCCTCGTAAGCTGGGGCTATTTCCCAGCTTTCTAATTCGTCGGTCACCAGTTCGTAGAGTAGGGGGGAAAAGAGGAAGCGATCGCCCTTATCGATGAGAACTATTTCTGGTTTTTGCGACTTTTCCCAGGGAAGTTTGCTCAGGCGCAGGGCGGTATAAAGTCCGCCAAAACCTCCGCCGAGAATGGTTATGCGCTTGGATGGTTCGGTCATGGTTTGGATGGGGGATGAATAGGGTTTTTCATAGGATAGCAAAGTTTTGCTAGATTGGGGCGGCGTGTTTATTTCCCCAATTCCTAGTTAAGGAGAGAGAACTTCTACATCGCCGCCGATCGTATTCTCAGAAACCCGGTTTTTCCAAAAAACCGGGTTTCGATTTGCGGCTATCTAGCACCAGACCGGCGATCGCTTCAAACTTTAAGTGCCTTGCTACGAAGCAGACATTTCAGACAAACTAGCCGCCAGTTTCAGCAAGCCATCAATTGATAAATCTTCATCTGTTCGTAGTAATCGCTTTAGCGATTCATATAGATAAATCGCTAAAGCGATTACTACGAACTCGATCGTAACCTTAAAACACTACTACTTGTCACCCACCACTACCAACAAAGGCTATCTCAAGCACTCTTCGTGCTTGCTACGAACTATCCCTACAAAAACTCCCGCCCCAGATAAGGTTGCAGCGCTTCTGGTACTTTCACCGTTCCATCGACCTGCTGGTAGTTCTCTAAAATAGCCGCCATAGTCCGCCCTACCGCCAAACCGGAACCGTTTAAAGCGTGAACGAACTGGGTGCCTTTCTTTTTAGCTTCCTTAAAACGAATGTTCGCCCGCCTCCCCTGAAAATCTTTGACGTTGGAACAACTCGAAATCTCGCGATAAGTATCCGCCGAGGGCAACCAAACTTCGATGTCGTAACACTTCGCCGCCGCAAAACCTAAGTCTCCAGTACACAACTCTATGACTCGATAGGGCAATTTCAATGCTTGCAACACTCCTTCCGCATCACTCAGCAATTTCTGGTGTTCCTCTTCGGAAGTTTCAGGACGTACCAGTTTCACCAATTCGACTTTATTAAATTGATGCAGCCGAATTAAGCCTCTGGTATCTTTGCCGTAAGCGCCGGCTTCGCGCCGAAAGCAAGGAGTGTAAGAACAGTGGTAAATTGGCAATTGGTCGGCGTTGAGAATTTCGTCTCGGTAAAGGTTTACCACTGGGACTTCGGAAGTGGGAATTAACCACAAGTCGTCGGCATTGCATTTGAAGCTTTCTTCGGCAAACTTCGGCAGTTGACCTGTTCCAGTCAGGGAGGCGCTGTTGACTAATAGGGGCGGCATGACTTCTGTGTAGCCTGCTTTGGTGTGGCGATCGAGCATGAATTGAATTAACGCTCTTTCTAAAGCTGCCCCCACTCCGACTAAGGCAACAAACCGGCTTTGAGCTATTTTGACTCCCCGTTCAAAGTCGAACATTCCTAATTTTTCCCCGACTTCGTAGTGGGGGAGGATTTTTTTGTTCTCGGGAATATATTCGTCGCCCCACCGCCGCACTTCTATATTTTCTGTTTCGTTTTTGCCGATGGGGGCGGACTCGTCTGGCAGGTTGGGCAGGGGTAATAGAAGCGCTTCTATTTGCGTTTTGAGTCGTCTTTCTTTGGGCTCTAGTTCGCTTAGTTGGACTTTGACTTCGTTGCCCTCTTGTTTGAGGGCTGCTATTTCTGGACCTTTGGGGTCGCTGCCGGATTTGATTTTTTGGCCTACTTCTTTACCTATTTGGTTGCTGCGGGCCTGGAGTTGCGATCGCTCTGTCTCTAGTTCTCGCTGTAGGCCATCGAGAGTTAAGATTCCCTGGATGTCGTAGTTGTCCCCCCGACGGGCCAGCATTTCTCGGACTAATTCTGGATTTTCCCGAATTTGTTTGATGTCTAACATAATGGCTTTATCCTAGTTCTTGGACTTCTCTAACTTTTTTTATTCTGGCCTTTTCCAGAATATTACTTTATCTCGATCTTTGGCGTGAAACCCCTCTTAAATCGGTTAGTGGCCTTTCAGCAAGACCCCTTCTCTCTCTTCTCAATCCAAAAATTGGTTTTTTTGACTAAATAAAAGCTACATATGTAATCTTAAAAAAGCTTGGACATTGCGGTTTAAACTACATTTATAAAGGTATTTAAGAAATATTAATTTTTTTAATAGCTTTCATAATAAAGAATAATTTAAAAATAGCCCAATATAAGGGGTAAAACCCTTGAGGGGTGTTATATTACAAACATAGTAGATGCACCCTGATAGTTCCGGTCCCTTAGCCCTTCGAGGCCAAGGGATTTTTTATTGGCCGTTTTTGGCAAGGGTTCCCGCAGCGTTACGGATGCAACATCGCCCCTGTATGGTGACTGCGATCGCCCACAAGTCCCTAAAAATCCCCAACATTAGGAATAAGGGAACTATTTTAGGATGCATCTACTATGAAAATCGCAATTTTTGCCATAACGGCCATAATCGCCGGTTTATGTTTGGTCCATCCACGCTTAGAGGCCAAATCAACGGAAAATCCCGAGGGCGAAAAAGAACTATTGGCAAAGGAGTTCGTGGCCCACGCCGAACGACTGGCGGCAGCGGAGGAATAATAGGAATTAAAGGTAGAACGGGATAGAAATTAAAGGTAAAACAGGCAAGATGCCTGTTCTACTCTATTTGGTTGTTTCATGGGTGCGATCGCTGTGAACTTTCGAGCGCTTCAGCGATCGCTACGAACCGATTACTTTTTATCCGCGTGAACGTAATCTACAAAATAGAATTTAGGTTCCAACCAGAACTTAAGTCCGGCGTAAACCCCCAAACCCAATAATGCCGAGATAACCAGGATAAAACTAAAAGGCGATCGCATCCCCATCGGCATCCC
>JAXHVR010000078.1:7461-26464 GCA_034189005.1 Cyanobacteriota bacterium
AATCTACAAAATAGAATTTAGGTTCCAACCAGAACTTAAGTCCGGCGTAAACCCCCAAACCCAATAATGCCGAGATAACCAGGATAAAACTAAAAGGCGATCGCATCCCCATCGGCATCCCGGCCGCAGCGGCAACAGCAACGGCAAAATACCCCAATAAGAACACTTCCAACCGTTGAATATTTCTCAAAGCACCCCGACAACTGCTGCAATGTTGGGTATGTTGGCGGTAGCGATCGAGAAGTTCCTCTCGCTTGTCATTGATAGGCGGTATTTGCGCGTCTGTTATTCCTACCTCACTCCAAGGCAGTTTGCCATTAGAATACTTATCGAACCAGTTTCGACACTCTATTATCAGGCGATCGGCAGAAGTCGGCAACTTATAAGCAGTTTTCCAACTTTCGGATTTTTGTTTTTCTTGCAAAAATCGCTCTTGTTGGTGGAGAAAAATCAGGTCTCCATCCAACACCAAGTTACGAACTTTAAGATGATTCCACCACCGAGGAATAATTCCATTAGTACCTTTAGCAAAATTCCGAGCAAATTGAGCCACCAGTCTTGACTTTCCTGGAGAAACCGGGATACAATAAGTTATCAATCCTAGCTGCTTATTCTCCCCAAAAGAAATTGCATACTCCAAGCGACAAGGGGGCTCGAAAGTAATAGACCTCTTGCAAAAGTAAAAATAAAATCGTTTTTCGTTCCTTTTTCCTTAAAAACTCTTCCCTGTTGCCTGTTGCCTGTTGCCTGTTGCCTGTTGCCTACTTCTGCAAGAAGTCTAATAGTTGTCGCTAAACCCCTCTTCATCTTTGCAACGATAAGAGCCCGAGTAGATTCCGTAATTTCGATCGCCAGAGATGTGCCTCGTTTTCGGTTGCCTTGTACCCCGTGATGGGCAAAGGGAACGTGACTGGGATCCGCGATATTTTCTATCAAAGTTTGCCAGTCGTACTCCATATCTCGCACGAAAGACGACCAAACAAATCCCTTACTGGCATCAATTTGAGGAGAAAGAGGTAAAGGAGTTTTCTCTTTTCTCTGCAAGTTCTCGGGACTTGGCATCGGCCCACACCCACAACAAATCGTTCTCCTCGCGAGTCGGAAAAACTACCGCGCAGAAATTGTCTTTATTTTTTTCTACCAACTGCGAATTATCGGCCTGGGGAATGCGTCGGCAAATACCGCCCTCGTCAAATTCCCATCCATGATAGCTACACATCAGATTCCCAGTGCTTTCCTCAACCCGCCCCTCGCTTAAGGGGGCCAGACGATGGGGGCATCGGTCTAAAAAGACTCGGTGATTTTCAGATGCCCCTGGTTTCCATACCACCAAACGCATTCCCAAAAGTGTAACGGCGGTAGGTTTGTTTGGGTCGATATCTTCCACCGGCGAGATGGGGGACCATTGTTGGAAAAAATTAAATCCAGTTTCCATTTGTTCTCCTTTAATTGTCTTTATAGCGATCGTAAACCTACCTTCCGAACTTCAAAAAATGGTAGCGCGTCTAGGCTAAAATTGTGGGTCATATTTTTTTGTCCGCGCTACTAACAACTGACATTTTAAAACTGACAATTGATAAAATGAAAAGTGACTGTTCGTAGTAATCGCTTTAGCGATTCATATAGATAAATCGCTAAAGCGATTACTACGAACTAGATTTATGGTTATAGAACCGGAATTGTGACCCACTACAACTTGCTTTTCTTCTAATTTTAAAAACCGCCAATTAGTCCCCGATGTCACCGTTCCGTAAATCGTTGAAAAAAATATCGCTGTTGGCGATCGCTACCAACTCATTAATAAAAATTAAAAATCTCAAAACTAAAAACCACCCTCTAATTTAGAGGATGGTTTTTGTTAAATGGAGCATATGGGAATCGAACCCATGTCCAGAATAGCTATTGACCCTTCGATCGCTCACAGGTTTAGCCCATCTTATCCTCAGGGCGGGAACCATCCATTATCCCGGATGACAGGATTCTCTTGGTTAAGTCTTAGCTATAGGGGCGACCAGAGGAAAACCCTATAGAGCATCCGTTGGGGTTTTGTCTGTAGTCCTTAACGGAGTCAAACTAGAGACGCTCGACCTGTAAGAGGTTTTTAGGCAACCGCAGCTGCTTTACGAGCAAAAGGTACAATGTTGTTTGCACTTATTATTTTTTTTGAGCCTGTATTTACGAGAGTTGACTCCCTCTCGACCTGCATCACAAAGAAGCTTTCGCAACCCTGTCGAAACCAGTAATGCCCCGTGCTTATTTTTATAATAGACAATATTTTTCAAATTGTCAAGTCATTCTCTAAAATTCATCTTTACCTCAGACAGCATCAGGCTTTGGAGGCACGGGGCAGAGGCACCGACCCGGGAAGGTAGAATTACCTATTCCCCGTTGCCCCTTGCCCTAATTATTGTCCCTGTGACTCTCCAACCAATTTTCCACATCTTCGCCGCTGGTAAAATCAAAAATTGCCTCTGTCAAAAGGTCTAATTTTTCCAAAGACAATTGCTCTATCTGGGACTGAATTTCTGGAGAAACTTCTCCAAACCGCCGCCGAATTAGGCGCAAACTTTGTTTGACTGCTTGCTCTATTTTTCCTTCTTCTAGCCCTTCTTTTTTTGCCAAACTAATCTCGCCTTTCCTGTCTTCAATAAACAATTCTTGCTTTTGCAACTCTTCTAATTCTCGATCGCTTAATTTCGCGCGGTTGGCAATATTTAGCGCCTCTCCTATTTCTGGTACTGACCCCAGAGATTCGGGTATCAATTCTAAACTCGGGGCAGATTTGATAAAATAAATCCACTTTTCGCTTAGGGTTTTTAATTCGGAGAGTTCTTTCTTAAATTTAGGCAACTCCAAAAAGATTAGCGTTAACTCGTCCCGGTAGTTAAATAACTCTGTTTCCTCCTTAAACCGAAATTTATTAATCATTTTATCGCTATCTTCAAATAGCAAAAAGTCAGTAATTGTTAAAGCAATAAAAGGTTGCAAGCGCGGATATTCTTGCCCGACATTTAATTGATTCCCGTAAGCTTTTGCCAGGTTATAAACTACTCGTTTCTCAAAAGCTTCTACGTTTAAGACCTGCATCTCGATGATAACCGTAGAACCGTTATCTAATACTGCCCTGACATCGAGATAAGTATCTTTGAGACTCCTAGTAGTCCCTGGATTATAGGGGTCGATTATTTCCAGGGATTTGATGGTATTTGTGTTTTCGTAAACTATGGCGTTGAGAAAGCTAATGAGGATGTTTTTACTCTTCCTCGAACCGAAGATTTTTTTAAAGGCAAAGTCGGTTTTGGGGCTGATAAATCTCATGGTTAATTATCCTTTTTTATAGAGGGTAGCCAGTTTAAATTATATGACAAAAGGGCTTCTTCTCTGATATAGCAATTATTGAATGCATGAGATACGATCTAACGATCCCCCCCAGCCCCCCTTAAAAAGGGGGGAGCCTGGAAATTTCAAAGTCCCCCTTTTCAAGGGGGATAATGGTGGATCGTAAATGTACTTCACCGATTCACTAATTGCTATAAGGGACTAGCAATTTAATAACATACCTGTTGGGTTGCGTTTCGCGAGCGCGCTACCTACAAGGGACTGGTACTTTATTTTTTTGCTAGTCCCTTATCCCCCCAAAACCAAATCAATGCAAATCTTCGTCCCAAACTCCAATATAAATGCGATCGTCCGGTTGGCGCTGGATGACTCCTTCGAGAGGACCGGTTTGAAAACTATGCCGATCGCTCCTTCCTTGGTGAACGTCCTGCCATCCCCGTTCTATTTCCCGAGTAGTCCGATAATCTAACATCCCGTTTAAAGCAGTTTTCACCATTAAATCATAAACCGACTGAGCCACGGATAGCTCGGTTTGGCGAACCACTCCCGAGTCGCGATCGTAAATATAGGCTACGGTAATTTCCCCCGGCATCAGATCGTAAATGGCAATGCGGGTATTCGGCCAATAACCCTTAGCAACAGTTTCCGTCGGTTCTCCCAACAAACCCTTCACCTCGCTTTCGGGAGTTCCCGGCGGCAAACCGCGAATAGTCGGCAACCATCCTCCACTCGGGGAGTCCCCGGAAGGTTCGGGAGTATTGCCCGGCAGCACTAAATCTTCCTTCGGTTTTTCTTCTGGGGGCGGTTCCGGCGAAGGTTCCACTACTACCGGCGGCGAAGGTTTCGGTTCCGGCGAAGGTTGCACTACCACTGGCGGCGGCGACGGTTTCGGCTTCGGCGACGGTTCCACTACTATCGGCGGCGAAGGTTTCGGTTTTGGCGAAGGTTCCACTACTATCGGCGGCGAAGGTTTCGGCGCGGGAGGGGGGGCGGTGGGTTTGGTCGGAGTTCTTGATGGTTTGGGTGTCGGACTCGCCACCGGACTCTGAGTAATAACAGGAGGGGATTTCGGCACTTGTCCTATCTCTCGATCGCCTTCTAATAAAGTCGCCGCTAGGGCCCCCGCTATTAAGGCAGCGATCGCCACTCCGCCCCAAACCCACCAACCAAAAGCCGGTTCGTCCTCCTCTAAATCTCCCCCTACGGTTCGAGCCCCAAGATTCCCCGGCGCCCCCACTACCACCGTTGCCGCCTCAGTGGTAGATCCTTTACCCGTAGTTTGCTTTAGGGTCGGAGTCTCGACGTTGGGCAGCAGCGACAACCACTCGTCCATAGTTGTAGGCCGGTATTTGAGGTCTAAGGCCATGCCTCGAAGTACCGCTTGGTTGGTAGCAGAACTAATCTCAGGTTGTAACTCTTTAGCGGCCGGCATGGTGGTTTGACCGCGCCCCATGGCGGATAATGGCACTCGCCCGGTTAATAAAGTATAGAATGTCGCCGCCAAACCATACACATCTGTTCCTGGAGTCTTTCTTCCCTCCGCCCAATACTGTTCTGGCGGCGCGTAACCGTCGGAGACTAAAGCAGTATGAGCTACCGTTCGATCTGCTGCAAACTCTCTAGCAATGCCAAAGTCGATCAGCACTACTCGATCGCTACCTTCCTTCAGCATGATGTTCTGGGGTTTTACATCTCTGTGGAGGAGGTTTTTTTCGTGAACTACTTTTAATGCTTGGCCAATTTGCTTGATGTAGTCGATAGCGATCGCTTCTGGCAGCGGTTCTTTCCCTATCGCTATCTCTCCTAAGGTTTTCCCCGGGATATAATCCATCACCATATAAGGCTGTCCTTCTTCCACAAAAAAGTCGCTCACCCGCACGATATTCGGATGGACGCATAAAGACAGTCTTCTGGCCTCGTCTTGAAATTTTTGCTCGAATTCTCGGTATTGGGGATGTCGCCGCAGGCTGTCGTTCATCGTCTTGATGACTACCGGCACTCCCAAATATTGATGGGTGGCTTTGTAAGTAATGCCAAAGCCACCTTCCCCTAGTTCTCCTTCTAGGGTGTATTTGCCACCCTGCAAGCTTTTGCCAAATGTTAAGTCCATTCCTAATCTCATTTTTTTCTCTATTTTATGTTGCGTTCTTGTTAAGTACCAGTGCCAAATTAATTGGACATCTGGAACAGGCGAGACGCCTGTTCTACGGGGGTTGGGAGAAATAATTTTATGTAAATATTTGTGCCTACCTACTTAATTGTTAACTGGGGAAATTTTAATTGTTGGGCGTTCGCTCTCTTCCTACTACACTTCCCTCCAGTCCCATTACGTCCAGCAATTTCCCCCTCCAACCCTTGACAATTGAGTTGATTGTATGGTAAAAATAGAAGATTGCGGCTCTAAGCTAGAGCCAACAATCGAGAACTGGACTTCTAGCGGGCCCAAAAATCGGAGCGCGATAGAGAGGAAGGGATTGACAAATCCCAAGAGTTAATGTTAAGCTCTGCTTATCAGGGGAAACACGTCTATACGCTTGATTAAATCGTCAACTAAGTAAGAAATTAATAGCAAACCTCAAGCAGTGAAAATACTCTGCCTCAGCAACGGTCATGGGGAAGACGCAATCGCGGTTCGCATAATCGCAGAACTGCAAAAATGCCCCAATCCTCCAGAAATAGCAGCCCTGCCCCTGGTGGGAGAAGGGCAAGCTTACGCGCAATTAGAAAATGTCTCGATAATAGGTCCAGTGAAGCAGATGCCCTCCGGTGGGTTCATCTATATGGAAGGTCAGCAGCTATGGCGAGACCTCAAGGGCGGTTTATTGCAACTTACCACCGCTCAGTCCAAAGCTATAGAGACCTGGGTCGCTTCCGAGAGAGATATGGGAGAGCGGATAGTTATATTAGCAGTGGGAGATATTGTGCCTCTGTCATTTGCTTGGAAGAGCGGGGCAGATTATCTATTCGTGGGTACTGCGAAATCGGAATATTACTTGCGCGACGAAAAGGGATTGTTACCCCGTAGCTCTTGGTCGAAACGTTTGGAGAGTTGGTCTGGTTCGGTGTATCAGCCTTGGGAACGTTGGTTGATGAGTAGGGAACGTTGTAAGGCGGTTTTTCCTAGAGACAGGTTAACGGCCAAAATTCTACAAGAAAAATCGATTCGGGCTTACGACCTGGGAAATCCGATGATGGACGGTCTCGAAGCATCTAAGGAAACTCCCCTAATATATGGAGTGGATATAGAAAAGGAAGAATTAAAGCGATCGCTCGCCATGGTCCTACTACCCGGTTCCCGTTCTCCAGAAGCTTATGCTAACTGGGAACTAATTATGGAGGCAGTGGAGGGATTAATCGAAGGTTTCCCCAATAGGAAATTAATCTTTTTAGGAGCGATCGCCGGGAGTTTAAGCATGGATACCTTCGCTCAAAGATTAGAAAACCTAGGGTGGAATTGCGATCGCGTTGCCAGAAGCCAAAGCCAAGCCAACAGTTCCCAACTGCCAGTAATTAATCCAGCCAACGCGAGAGTTCAAAAATTCATGGCGCAATTACCCTTGACTTTTACTCGCCGAAATGCGACCCTAACCCTCAATTGTCAAGCTTTTAACGAATTTATTCATCGGGGGGATCTAGCGATCGCCATGGCCGGCACCGCTACGGAACAATTTGTCGGCCTGGGCAAACCGGCGATCGCCATTCTAGGCATCGGGCCCCAATTTACCCCCGCCTTTGCCGAAGCTCAAAGTCGGCTTTTAGGACCGTCGTTAATTGTAGTCAAAGAACCTCGAAATGTTGTGGGGGCGATTAAGTCTCTATTACGCAACCCCCAGAAGTTACAATCGATCGCCAACAACGGTCGCCGCCGCATGGGAGAAGCGGGGGCATCCCGTCGCATTGCGGAATTTATTATGGGAATGGGGAACGCGAACGTTGTCAGTGGTTAGTGGTTAGTGGTTAGTGGTTAATCAACAATCGACCATTAACTACTTAGGACTAAGGCCAAAAAACCCCGTTTCTGTCATTGCGAGCGACAGCGAACGCAATCTCAAACATCCAAAGCAAGCTTCCTCGCGTGTAAGTCCTGCTACTAAGGGACTATACTTCACAGACCGAACCCAACCATACTTGCTGTAGTTGTCTGAAATTTTATTTGTTGTCAAGTCCCTAAACGGAAAAATCATTCCTATTTTGAACCTTAGCTACCAGATTAACATAACCTTTTCCCTTGGCATCTGGTAAAGATAAAAGAGCGGATATCCGAGCAACTTGCTGTTTGTTAACCAGGGCACCTCTGGCAACTAGCAAGTCGGCAAGCTCTAAATTTCCCGAGTCTAGGGCATCGTCGAGGGGAGTAAAACTAGCTTTTCTTTTAGCATTAATATCCGCACCTTTATCTAACAATAATTCGACAATTTCTTTCCAGTTAGATTGGACGGCGCAATGTAAAACAGAGCGATCGCTTTTATCCCTGGCATTGACATCGGCACCGTTAAAAATTAATAATCGAACCACCTCCGTCTGACGGCGGTCTATAAGTTCGTGCAACAGGGGCGAGCCTTGCTTGTTTTTAACGAGATTAACATCTGCACCGTTAGCAATTAATAAGTTAACCTTTTCCATGTAGGAATTTTCTAAAGCAACAGTTAGCGGTGTATGACCGTTTTTGTCTTTGGCATTCACATCCGCATCCGCAGCCAGGGCTAATTCTACTAAATTCAACAAGCCATTTTTGACAGCTTGATGGAGAACAGTCTCGCCCTGGCTGTTGGTTAGGTTAACATCCGCACCGCTGAAAATTAGCATTTCGGCAATATCGAGTTTGCTTTTAGATAACGCCCGGAGGGTGGGAGTATTATTTTTCCTGTCGGCATCGACATCGACACCCCTAGCAATTAAGAATTGAATTAATTCGATGTCGCCGGTATCAACTGCCTTATCTAATAGAGTGGAGCCGTTGCGATTTTTAGCGTTAAGATCTCCACTCGCAGCAATTAATAGCTCCACAACCTGAAAGTAACCGCGTTCTATCGCTAGGTGTAAAGGAGTAGAACCGTACTTGTCTGTAGCGTTAACATCTGCACCGCCTGCAATTAATAGCTCGACTACCCGAGAGTAACCGTACTCCTCAACCGTTTGGTGGAGAGGAGTCGAACCGTGGTTGTCTGTTGCATTGACATCGGCACCCTCCCGAATTAGTAGCTCGACGATTTCTTCTACTTCTCCGAAAAACTTTTCCATGACGGCGTGCAGGGGGGTGCGGTCATGTTCGCTATCCCTTGCATTAACATCGGCACCTCTGGCAATAAGAAGTTCTGCAATATCTTTATCCCAGACTACATGGAGTGGAGTTCCTTTTGATGAGATCTCCAAAACAAAATCGAGATCGGAAGGTCTATCTATTCCCCCTACTGTACGCTTAATATTAACATCAGCCCCCATCTCAAGCAACAGTTCCACGACATCTATATGAGATTTCCAGACTGCAAAGTGGAGCGGAGTAACCCCGTATTTTCTGTCGTAAACATCGAGTTTCGCACCGTGACGAAGCAGTAACTCCACAGTATCTTTGTGTCCGCCCATAGCAGCATAATGCAATGGAGTATCGTCGCTAGGATAGTAGTAGGAATGTGGGGGTTCCCTAAAGGGTATGTGGCAACGATCTGTGAAATTAACATCTACACCGTGACTAATCAGTAACTCAAGTAGCTGTTTGTGTCCTTTGTCTGCCAGCAAAAGTAGTGCGGTCTTCAGATTCCCTTGCATCTGGATATCTGCACCTCTAGTAATTAGCAGTTCTACTACATCTGGAAGATTTTTTTCTATTGCTTCATATAGTGGCATTTTACCAGAGTTAGAGAGAGCATCAAGTTCTGCATTATGGGCTAGTAGCAATTCTGCTACTTCTCGATTGCGGACTTTGTGCAAGGGGGTTTCACCGGACAAGTCTCGCGCGTTGACTGCTTCTGCATTATAGGCCAGTAGCAATTCTGCTACTTCTCGATTGCGGACTTTGTGCAAGGGGGTTTCACCGGACAAGTCTCGCGCGTTGACTGCCGCTCCGCTGAAGAGCAAATATCGAGCTACTTCACTACGCCTTCTTCTGACAGCAAAGTGTAAGGGCGTCCAACTTTCTCGGTCCCGAGCATCAAGTTCTGCATTATGGGCCAGTAGCAGTTCTGCTATTTCTCGATTGGGGGCTTTGTGCAGGGGGGTTAGATCGGAGCAATCCCGCGCGTTGGCTGCCGCTCCACTAGCTAGCAAATATCGAACTAACTCAATATCTCCTTTCCGGACAGCTAAGTGCAGGGGCGTGTCACTGTTTCGATCTCGTTCTTCAATATTAGCACCGTTAGCGAGGGCTAGTTCTGCGATTTCTGGGCTAGGAGTCATGTGTAAGAGACTCACCGTTAGCTTGTCATTATTCCTTACACAGACTTCGGCTCCAGAAGCTATCAGTAGCTTAACGATGTTTTTGTGTTTGTTGATAAAAGCTTCGTACAAAGGTGTATGAAATTCCCGGTTTGTTGAATTAACTTCCGCTCCTCGCTTTAACAAAAATTCTGTTAATTCAAGATGCCCCCCGGCTGCTGTTTCATGGAGTAAAGTAGAACCAAGGCTATCCTTAGCCTTAATATCCATTCCTCCTTCTAGTGTTTTTTTGACCGCTTCCATATCCCCCCTGAAAGCTGCTAGGTAAGAATTGACTTCTACGCGCTCCCTCAGAATTTTGACAATTTCTTCATGCCCGTTCTTAACTGCTGAATGCAACATGGTTGCATTAGCCCCGACACCGCGAGCGAGGAGTAGTTCGACAATTTCTGTGTGTCCTGCTTCTATGGCTCTATCTAAAAGTTTGGGTTCGATAGATACTCCTCGATCGAGCAAAAATTCAAGTATTTCGCTATAGCCTCTGCTGGCAGCTAAATATACATCTCTTCGGTCGATTTTTGCGCCATAAGCAATCAAAAGTTTGACAATATCTAGATAACCTTCGCTAATAGCTTCATACAAAGACAATCTTCCATAACGATTTTTTTTGTTAGGGTCTGCCCCTCTTGATAGTAATATTTTTACTACTTTATAGCAACCCAAACGGGTAGCATAGAGAAAAGCATACTGAGGTTCGGAAAATTCAAGACTTGCGTTATTCATTTTTATTTCATGTAATCTGGATCGTATGAGGAAGTATTAAGACCTAGCGTCTCTTTGGGAAGTTTCCAGTTTTTCATTTGCATTAACAAGGCATTGTCTTGGTTGTTAGTCCGGAAGAATGGTCTTTGGGTCATATCAGGATAGGGACTTTCGTGAAAACCTACTGCAGCTTGGAGCAAGTTTACGTTTCTGAAATCAAAATCTAAATCACCCACATACGGGTTCGCCGCTGACATCATATCCTCTCCAGGTGGGAAAATCGGTATGTTATTCCGATGGTACGCATCAATCAAACCAAAAGTATGACCTAATTCGTGACTCACAGTAGTGGATACAAACCGTGCAAATTCATCCGAACTTTCCCAGTTGAAATGAGTTGGAATATTCACTCTAACACTACTACCATCAGGTAATAGACCATTGTAATCTGGCATATAAAGACTTTGAGCCATTGCCCATTCTTTAGAAACCTTGGTTATTTTTTCGTCTATAAGTATGGGCTTGAGCCATTGATCCCCGAAATTTAATGTACTTTTACCGTCAATCGCCACACCTCCATCGTTCAACACATTAACCCAAGACAGCTTAGTTTCATTTGCATTTGTTGGTTTGTCTCCTGTCACTTTATAAACACCCTCTAAAGGCTCAAAATCCTTTTGAACAGCAGCCAATAACATTTCAGACTGATTCTCAACATAATTAGAGAGATCCTCGTAAAATGTGTCAAGAGTATTGTTTGTTTGAGCTTGTTTCTTTTTCTCCGGTAAAAAATCAGCAAAGTATTTAAAAAAATCTGAAGAAACTGGTCTCAACTCGGGCATTTTTGTGGGATAGTCTTCGGCTTTCTCTAGTGGAAATACATAATAAATTAGCTTGCGATCTGGGTTGGAATCTTGAATCAATCCTCCTTTTTCAAGAAACTCTTTAGAACGAGGTGCATCTAATTCTCCTTTTATTGAAATTGGTTGGCCCTTTTGTGTTGAAAATAATTGTTTTTCCTTCGATTCATCGTCAAAAATTTCTATTACTTCACCTGTGTCAATTATCCGACGAAATTCTTTTTGAAATCCATCTAAGTCTAATTTAATTTCCACCGGTTCCGTAGCCGTACCCCGTGCCTCTAAAACACCCACATTATTTCCATCTGCTACAATATCTACAAGGTCAGTTTTGCATTCAATCGCAACCGGAACATTCTCATCATTTAGCACTGGTTTTTTTGTCTCATAACACTTAACCTGGTTATTAGCATCGACAGGATCGAATTGCCAGGTCACGAAACCTCGATTACGCCTTCCCGGAACTTTTTGAGGATCGCTATATGTAAATTCCGAGTTTGACTGATTCCTTTTTACAAACTTAGTTTCAAATCCCTTGGGCAGTACGAAATCAACTTTCTTGTCGCGCACAAACCCTCTCTGTCCATCAGCTAATGTTCGATGGAAAACAGCGGTGTCATCCACACCTGGGGGTAATTCTACACTTCTCCCCATCGTCGCTTCAGGATCCACAACATTTATCCACCTGTAGCGAAAATAAGATTTGGTATCTTTGATTGTTCGTCTAGTATCTGGATTGTAAGCGTACTCTGTTGTTAAGAATCTCGCACCATAAAGACGGTCGCGGTCTAGGTCTGTGAATTTCACTCTAGCACCATCTTGAGTAAAATATGTATCCTTGTTTATTTCCAAGGGCGTAATCTTGAAAGTCAGGTCAGGTCCACCTGCCTTCAATTTAAACTGATAAACATCTGCCCTTCGACCTATGTCTTGATAACCTGAATAGTCTATCTTTAAAAATCGCTCGAAGAAACCATCAAATCTTATTTCAACGATTTTTTTGCCCTTATCTGGAGCTTGCCAAGTTAGTTCAAAGAGTTCGTTGTTTAAGCCAATGTTATTCCCAGAACTAGCAGACATAGCCTGCACCCCCTCGCCACTCGTACCATCCCCAGTAATCAAATCCAAAGCAACAGTCTCCACCTCATCGGTAAAGAAAACATCATCCAACAGCAACTCTGCATCCAGACCGTTGCCACCCTTATCCAACAAAACAAACCGCAACTGCGAAGTTTCCCCCCGCAAACTGCCTGGAACGTCGAAAAGCAAAGTCTCAAACTCATCCATCGCCTCGCGCAACTCAAACTCGCCCAACTTCAGCCAACTACCCTCCTGCTGCATATAAGCCGCGATCGCATCATCATCGCTTCCCTCGTTAACCTGCACGTCAAAGGTCAAAGTCTCGGCCCAATCTGGAACGTACATCCGGTTATGAGTAATTTCAGTTAAAGGAGCCAACCGAACTGGCGCTCCAAAAGCCCCCGGGAACTTGGATTTACCCATGCTCAGAGCATAATTGCGATTGGCCTCATCCCCCGTGGTATCCACATTCTCCAGATACAAAGACTCGTAACTATTTACCGCTCCATCCTTACCGTTATGGAACGACCATCCCGGCATCTCGTACCGCCACCGAGGCCCTCGCACCGTCGGTGGATAAGGCGCAAAGCGGTCCGTTGGCTTAGTCACCGCATCAAAATTACCGTTAAACACGCTCGCTACCGGACCATCGCCCCGCATCCGCTCCGCAAAGGTATTGTCGAAATCGACCCCCACCCGAGGAGTAGAAGTAGAAGGACGGAGATCTTTACCCCCACCAAGGACGGAATAGAACCAACCAGTGCCAATACCCTCTTTGGGAGCATTCTCATCGGCAAACTCAAAATTAGCTTTCGTATGGTCTGGCTGATACCAAGGATTCAAAACCTTGTATTTATCGTAAAAAGCGCGATCGAACAGCAAATCGTAATGCCCGTCGCTCAACCGCCGATAGATACCAGGTTCGTCTTGGGTTCCCGGACGATTCAGGTTCGACAAATCGATAGTACCGTCATACCACCAGTTTATGCGACCGTGAGGACCATCCCCCAGAAGTACATCCTTGGTCAATCCTGCAAAGTTTTGACTGTAATCCCCCGTGGCACTCGGGTTAGCTCCCACCTGTCGGGGATTGGCGTTTGCATCTTCGCTACCCGGGAGGGCACCCAAACGGATGCTGATATCCGGCTCCCCAGACCATTCTGGGGGATTGATGGGCGGGTCTGCCGGAGCGGGAGCGGGATAGGGAATATTGCGACCGATGGGAGTAGCGAGAGCCAACCAATCGTCTGGTTTGGGCACTTCTTGGAAATAGTTATCTGCAAAATTGACGTTATCCCAAACCTGAACTGAAGGTTCGTAGAAAGTATCGAACCTTCCCGTGGGCAGTTTTTGTTTGAAATCGTGGGCATCTATGTAGGTAACATGAAGGTCGTTTTCGCTCGTGGATTTTTTACCCACTTTATCCTCGAAATAAGTTCCCAGACGTTGAATCATCTCGCTGGTAACAATCGTGCCGCGACTGTGGGCCATAAAGTGCATCGGCGAGGAGAACAACTGGCCATCTAAATCCTTATCCAGTTTCGCCAAATCGGCAACAACCGCATCTGCCGCTCCCTCGGTGAAACCGGAGTCGGGGATTACTGACTCCCCATGCTTTGCCCAATCTACCATTAAGACTAACGGCTTGCCGATCGCATCGCTGGCAGTAACCCCTGGTTTGAGTCGCCCCAATTCGTCAACACCTTCCCACTCTCCCGTTTTCCCGTTATAGCGCAAGACTACACCAGGAGCGCCGAGCTCTTCTGCACCCGATGCCGCAACGGCAAAAGCTTTGGCGTAGTGGGGGGGCTGAGGTTGCTCCCTTACTTCAAAACCGTGGGTAAATACGGTTACGCTACTGAAGGGAGTAGTAACGGCAGGTTGTTTGGTGCGGAATTGGTTTACATCTACTTCCTTGTCTCCAGTGGCAGTGACGGCTTGAACTGCCCAGTGATAATTTTGTCCCGCCGTCAAACTCAGTTCGTCTGGTAGGGTAAAGCTAGTGTTGGTATTTGCCTGACCGCTTGTAGGAGCGGGAATTTCGGTTTCGCGATCGCGCCAATACCACTTTCCTTCATCTTTTTTCCAAGTTGCTGTCAGGATGCGATCTGGGTTGAAATCGTCATACCCGTTCCAATCGCGAGTTAGCAATTCTCGCTTTTGCCCTTCGCTTAAGCCAGGAAGAACTGAAGAATCCGACAAATCGACCAATTCCTCCCAGGGCAGCAAACCTTCTCCTTCCCCAAAGGTGCTGACAAATAGATTCACCTCCTGAATATCTTCTGCCCCTTCACCAAAATTCCATTCAAAGGTAGGAGTTAGATCCGGTTGTCCGCCGCCATTGCCTTCTCCCGTACCGCCACCTTCTCCGGTACTATTGTCAGTTAAGTCGATCTCGCTCAACTCCAATAAGCGATCGCCTCCAGTAATAGCGATCTCCCGAGGATTCCCCCCAATATTAATCGGACTTCGCGTAGAATCCTCCGGCACCCCAAAAGTAAACTGATTGCGAGGCCGGTCCTCCAGAAGGATCTCATAATCCGCAGCAATACTAATCTCGGGATTGATATCATCAATGGGCACGGAAGCAAAATCTGCCTGTGTCACCTCTCGCGACGTACTCTCATCAAAGAATGGAGAACCAACGCCCCTGTCTAAACCATCAATAACATACTCCTCTGGTTCCTCCAGAGTCTTCATCATCTCCTCCACATCAAAAACAAACACATCCCCACTCCCACTCAAATTCGGATTAGAAACATACAGGTACTTATCGTCGTTACTCAACACCAAATCCCGAGTCAATCGCCCAGGAATCGGTCGCGTCGCAGCAACCATCCGAGGATTCTCGCCCAACGGGTCCTCAATAATCCCCACATTGCCGCCATCGAGAACTTCATTGTCGTTTATATTTCCCCTCCAGTTGTAACCCGCAACAAAAGCATAAGACGCATCTTTTGTCAGCGTCACCCCATAACCCTCATTCACATCAAAATAATCCGTAGGCAAACCCAACCCTAACTCCGTATAGCGAATCTCCGCTTCAAAACTGAGAGTATCGTCGTTTGTTACCTCCAACACCCCAAAGCCGTTGAAATCAAAACTGCGGTTCCCGCTAGTAAAAGTCATCATCCCGGCGGAGTTAGTAGCCGAAACCCCCATCGCACCTTGCTCGGTCTTAAACCGGCCTATTTGCTCGTGCCACTTATTGGAATTAATTTCCGACTCCTCCGGCTCGTCTAATGGGTCGATATTTACCGCATAAATATAACCATCCTTACTCGTCACAAATAATCGCCCACCGTCGCTACTAATCGCCAGCCTGTTTAAATCTTCATCCCCGCGCTCCGTATCCAATACTATTGTCTGCAACACCTCGTGGTAGCTATCTGAAAACGGGTCGATATCCAACACATAAATGTTAGGGTTCCGCTCGTCGGCAATATAAGCTAACTCATCCCTCAACCCCAGAGCAATATCCACCGGAGGCGCCCCATCAGGCAAAGGAATCGGTTCCGCAACATCCGGCGTATCTGGTTCGTTGTCCACCTGAGACAGGGCAATGGGATCTACTACTGCCACCCCACCAGAGAACTTCAACGGCACATAAATCCGACTGTTATCCCCCGTTATCGCCAAGGACTCCGGGCGGTCCGTTACGTTATCAACCCCCACAGGAATCCTCCCCAACAGCAAATCCTCGCTACTGGTATCGTTGACCGCAGCTTCTGGATTAGTTGCATCCACCACTGACAAACTATCTGCCGATGCCAAAGCGGTAAATACATACTCCTTCTCGTTCTTGAGGCGTACCTCATTGCTCTCAAATTCCACCGGGACGTAAACTGGCTCGGTTCCGCTTTGCTCGGATAATACATCCTGCGAGCGAGTAAGCGACATCCTCGAACTACCCAAAGGCACGGTATTGGGTACCTTGACTGCCACAGTCGCCCGGTTTTCATCAATTTCCTCGCTCAAATCCAACAACACCGTTCCTTCTATTACCTCGTTCCCCACATAAAACAGAGGTGTCAAATCCTCAAACCGACTCCCCTTGGAGGTTGCCAAATCTTCACTATCTATCAAAGCGTTATCCGCCGTCAGGAATAAAACCGGTTCGTTGTTGTTTTGGGCAAACGACTCGCCATTTTCATCGCTAAACTTTAACTCCACCCCTTGCAACACTGGGTCCGCAGTGGGGTCGCCCTCCGGTGCGGGTAAATCTAAAACTGCCTCAAAACTGGCTATCCCGTTAGCTCGTTGAACTCCTACCTCGGTTTTAACTGGCAATCCCACTTGGGGAATGGCGATGACATCCACCGAGGAAATATCGTAACTAACGCTAAATGCGGTCACGAAATATTCGGGGTCGATTAACTGACCGATGTTTTCATCTGGGTCGATAATCCCAAAAAACGCCAGGGGTACGTTAGTCGTCTGAGTCACTTTGCCTTTAGCTATAGTCATGCTCCCCGGTTGACCGTCGAAAACTACCATATATTCCCCTGGTCTGAGTATCCCCGGATAGGGCGGGGACTGGGTGCGGATGAATCCGTCGGCATCCACTATTCCCGATTCTTCTTGCAACCAGATATCTTTCCAAGTCCCCGTTTCGTCTGGCAGGGCTCCCTTACGCATAAACCAGACTTCGGTGCCTGCTTCTACCTCTGCGGGTGCGGGAACGGCCAGTTGGGCGGGTAGGTCTAATTTGTCGTCTTCTATCTCTAAGTCGAAGGCCGTGGCAAACTTAAACCCCGACGGCACTGGTAGGGATAAATCTTCCTGTTGCAACGGTGTCAGGTTGACTAGAGATTCTTCAGTTAGGGCCCCTGGGGCGAGCATTACCATGGAACCGTCGCTACCTTGGACGATGCCGCCGCTTTCATCAACTACTGCCGGGCCTGTTTCTGGCGCTTCTACCAATACTGGAATAGTTATTTCCGCCTCGCCATATTCGACAGTTACATTAGTTTCGCCTCCAGCAAGGGCGGTTATCACCCCCTCGGGACTTACTTCTAAGACATTCCCATCTTCGACGACATAGCTAATGTCTCCAATATCGGCCGTCAATTCTGGAGAGTCCAACCATCCATCAATCTTTACCGAGAGCTCGCGCGTACCTGTTGGAGGCAAGCTTATGGCATCTGGATAAGCATCCAAACCAGAAATTCCTGCCATTGACTCAATTTCCGGCCCCAACCCATCCTCGGACTCTTCTTCTTCCAAAGTAAACTCAAACTCAACAACCTCCGACTCCAACCCCTCTTCGTCAGTGGCGCGCAAATAAACAGTATTAATTCCCAATGGCAAGGTCTCTGGCAAAACCGACTCTATAACGGAGCGATCCAGCACGAAACTGCCGTCGCTTTCTAACTCTGCGGTTACATCGACAAAACTCTCGCTTTCTCCGGTCAAACTCAACGAGAAACTAACAACCTCCCCGTCATCAATAACCTCTCCAGTTAAACTCGGGTCCGTGGTAATTTTGTCCGTATCGTCCTCTCCCGTATCGTTGGCTAATTCTACAGTAATAGTTGGCGCTTGAGAACTTCCATTAATTAACTCGTCAACTATCTCCAAAAACTCCTGTCCGTTATCGTCCGAGCGCCAATCTTTTAGTGGATTGATATATTCTTCTACAGAATCGGCACTGCCCTCTAATCCGCTTACTGAAAAGACAAAATCGTTATAATCTCCATCAAAATTGGGGCGGTCTGCTCTGACATCTTCAAAAACAAATACTTGTCCCTCTCCTGTCAAATCGACAAATTGCCCGGGCAAAAACGTATCTATTTCTGCCTCGGTTGACATGGAGAATACGGGACGTTTCGACCAGCCAATATTGGGTCGCTCGAATACTTCTTCCACCGTACCGTTGGGAACTAACATAAATCCGTATTCATCTCCCGGATTCACTGAAAAGGTTTTTTCTCCCAAATATTCGCCGGCATTGCGACTCTTTTCTCCCAGTCGTTTATCGAATAACGCTCCTTCTTCTTTATCTTTAATTACTACATAACCTAACTCCGAATTACTTAAAGCTCTCTCAGCGGCTTGTTTGACAAAATCAGGGTGACTTTTCGCGTTTAATCCTTCTAAATTAACTAGAGCTAAGTCCCCCTGGTAGCCGCCGCCGTCAAAGAGATAACTAATTTTTAATTCCCCACTATCCGACGCTTTAAATACGCCGCTATCGAAGGTTAAGTCTGAGAAATTAATGTATTGGTTTAATTTGTTTCCTAAGTTGTTATCGGGCCAAGATAAGGCGGGATTAATTACTTCGTCTAAACTGGGGACTGTTGCGGTTGCCCCGCTTAAATTTAAAACTAGATCGTTATAATCGCGATCGCTTCCCGTTCCATTTACGGACAAGTCTTCTATGGCTAAGAGACCGCTTTCTTCTTTAAATTTCGCTATTTGTCCCGACCAAAAGTCATCGTCGGGATTGTCCGTAGCGAGGGAAAATAACGGACGTTTGTTACCCGGGAGATTGGGATAGTTTAATAACTCTTCTATTTCTCCATTTGGTACTAACACCACCCCGAATTTTTCTCCTGGATTGAGGTTAAATGTTTTGATTCCTTCATACT
>JAXHVR010000079.1:0-2233 GCA_034189005.1 Cyanobacteriota bacterium
GCGGTTCCGGTTCCCAAGAATTTATGGTTTTGGCGGAAGCAGGGGAGGATGAGGTTCTTTACACGGAAGATGGCAAGTATGCCGCCAACGTAGAAAAGGCGGTTTCTTTACCTGCGGATGCGGAACCTTCGCCGTTTGAGAGTTATGAAAAGCTTGAGACTCCCAATACTGCAACTATCGAAACTCTCTGTAAACTGCTGAAGTGTTCTCCCACTCAGGTTGTTAAGAACGTTCTTTACCAGGCTGTTTACGACAACGGTAAAACTGTTTTGGTCTTGATAAATATCCGAGGCGACCAAGATGTTAATGATGTTAAGCTACAAAACGAGTTAACTAAGGTGGCAGACCAGTTTGGGGCTAATACCGTTTTGGCTTTGACCGTTCCCGATGCGGAAGCTCAGTTAAAATGGGCTTCTAAGCCTTTGCCTCTGGGTTATATTGCTCCCGATCTGTCGGACGATTATATTGCTTCTAATAAAGACGTCCATCCTAAGTTTTTGCGGATGGTAGATCCCACGGCAGCGGATTTGACAAATTTCGTGACTGGTGCTAACGAATCGGGGTATCACGTCGTGGGGGCGAATTGGAATAAGGAATTCTCTGTGCCGAAGTTGACTGCCGACCTGCGGAAGGCCCAGGCAGGCGATCGCGCCCTCCGCGACCCCAGTCAAATCCTCCAAACTGCTAGAGGCATCGAAGTAGGCCACATCTTTCAGTTGGGGACGAAATATTCCCGGGCCTTGGGGGCAACCTACACCAACGAACAGGGCGAAGAAATGCCCTTAGTGATGGGATGTTATGGTGTAGGGGTGTCTCGCTTGGCTCAAGCAGCGGTGGAACAGTCTTACGATAAAGATGGGATTATTTGGCCAGTGGCCATCGCTCCCTATCAAGTTATAATTTGCGTCCCAAATATGGGCGATGCCAAACAGGTAGAAGCTGCCGAAAAACTTTATGGGGAGTTAAACCAAGCAGGTATCGAAACCTTGTTAGACGATCGCGACGAGCGGGCGGGGGTAAAATTTAAGGATGCGGATTTAATCGGCATTCCCTATCGGGTTGTGACCGGGCGATCGCTCAAGTCTGGCAAAGTCGAACTGGTAGAAAGGGCAGCCCATAATTCCCAAGACATTGCCATAGAAGAAGTAATCCCCACCCTCCAGCAATTAATCGCCGAAGCAGTTAAATAAAGGCCAAAATAACTTTAATTTAAGTCCAACTGCCAGAAATTTCCCGCTTCTATTGAGATAAATCGTGAATTAACTTTAAGTAGGGGCGGGAATTTCTAAAATAGAAGTAGCTCGCGATCGCTACCGTCAGTTTCGCTTTCTCCAAAAGGAAGGGGGAATTTCTGGCCTTTGCTGAAGGCGATCGAACCCTTATGTAGTTTGACAAAAACGCTCCTCACCAATATTTTGCTCAATTTTAAGGATTATTTTCAAAATGAAAGAAGATTTAAAACAAAATCGCAGTATTCCTATAGGCATCGTTGCAGGAGTTTGTGCTGTAATTGTGGCGGTTGGTGGTGGCATCACCTATTGGATTAATTCTCAACCTTCCACCGACAAGCCTACTGTTACTCCTACCACTCTACCGAGTGCCTCTCCTTCTCCCCCTCCCTTGCCTACCCAGTCGCCGGCAGTCACAGTGCCGGTAACTCCTCCCTCGCCGATCGCTTCCCCATCTCCCATATCTCCCCCATCTCCAGAAGCGTCAACCCCTCCAGCGGCCCAACCCATTCAAACTAATGTTGCTCTCTACTGGGTTAAAGAAACGGCGGGAGATTTTGATTTAGTTCCGATGGAAGTCCTGGTCCGAGATACTAAAGACCCAGAAGTAGTTTTAGCGACTGCTTTTAATCGCTTATTGACCGGTTCCCCAGAGACCGACACCTTTAGCAGCATTCCAGAAGGAACTCAACTGCTCAATATTGCCGTGCAGGATGACGGTATTTATCTCAATTTATCCAAAGAGTTTACCAGTGGTGGCGGCAGTGCTTCGATGATTTCTCGCCTGGGGCAGGTTATTTATACAGCTACCAGCTTGGAATCTGATGTTAATGTTTGGCTTTATGTCGATGGAGAACCTTTGGAACTTTTAGGCGGTGAAGGTTTAGAAATTCCTCAACCTACTACCCGCGATAATTTTATCCAAGAGTTTCAATTTTAGATTTTGTTAGTTGTTAGTTGTTAGTTGTTAGTTGTTAGTTGACAATTAACAATTAACAATTAAC
>JAXHVR010000079.1:2333-6319 GCA_034189005.1 Cyanobacteriota bacterium
GGCAAACAAATGGCGATATATTCTGCTCCTTCTTCATCGGGCGTGCTGTACTTTACCCATTCTCCTTTCGAGGCAATCACGGCTTGTCCTGCATTTACTTCTAATTGACCGCCCTCGTATTCAACGCAAAGTTTTCCTTTTAAAACTACAGTAAATTCATCAAATTCAGGGCGCTGACCCGGTTCTTCCCAACCTCCTGGAGAGCGCATTTGTGCGACGCTAATTGCATCGGTTTTAGAATTAACTTTACCGATATATTCATCAATTAATTTAGGTTTATTACCAACTGCTTCTACGCGAGTCGGTTTATCGATTAACTTTGGCACGATCTTTGTTAATTGTTAATTGTTAATTGTTAATTGTTAATTGTTAATTGTTAATTGTTAATTGTTCCTAATCTGGATTAACTCGCATCAAGGGTTGGTTATATTCAACTGGTTCGCCATTTTCGACTAAAATCTCCATTATTTCCCCAGAGACCTCAGCCTCGATTTCGTTCATCACCTTCATCGCCTCAATAATACAGACGGGTTGGCCCACAGTAATGCGATCGCCCACCTGGACAAAAGAGGGTTCGTCCGGTGATGGAGCTCGATAGAAAATTCCCACCACAGGCGAAATTATTTCGACCCACTTAGGATTTATCTGGGGTGTCTTGGAGGGTGGAACTGGGGCCGTTCCACTATTCGAGCCCGTACCTTTAGAAGCCGAGTCCCGCTCGGAATGGCCGTTAGGGCTAGAGGATGTCCCGGGGCCGGCAACCAGATCGCCGTTAGAAGAAGAGACTGAAAGCAAAGAGCGATCGCCCCCTATCAGCCCCTTGCGCAATGTCAGTTCAAAATCCTCACTTTTTAAAATCAACTCTGAGATGTTGGTTTGGTCTAAAGTTGCCAACAATTCTTGAAGTTGATGTAATTCTAGTTGCACGGCAGGTATATCCTCTTAACAATTAGTTTTAAATAGACGGTAGTTCCAAAAAAGTAGCCAAGGCCTCAGAGCTTATCGCCTTCTTCTTATGCTCCTTAGCACTACTTGCCAGAGCATAAGTCGAGGAGAATAAAGCTCAAAGGCGCCGGGGAAGGAAAGATTATTCTCTTCCCTGGTAAGAATCGTTGCGGGTATCAATTCTAATCCTTTCACCTTGAGAAATAAACAGAGGAACCATAATCACGGCCCCAGTAGAGAGAGTGGCTGGTTTAGTACCGCCACTGGCAGTATCTCCCTTAATACCAGGATCGGTTTCCGTAATCTCCAGGACTACGGAGTTAGGAAGTTCCACCTCTAAAACTTGTTCCTCCCAGCTAATGACGTTCACCTCCATACCCTCAGAAAGGTACTTGACGCGATCGCCAATTTGCTCGGGGCTCAACCTAGCTTCCTCATAAGTTTCCATATCCATAAAGACAAACTGGTCGCCTTCCTTATAAGTATGTTGCATGGCCTTCTTTTCCAAAGTTGCTTGGGGCACTGTTTCCCCAGCTCGGAAAGTCCGCTCTACCACGCTACCAGTTTGTGCGTTTTTCAGCTTAGTCCGAACGAAAGCAGAACCTTTACCTGGCTTAACGTGCAGGAATTCTACTACTTTCCAGACATAGCCGTCTAGTTCTATAGTCATACCCGGGCGAAAGTCGTTACTAGAAATCATAAAACGGCCTTAAAGACAATCGGCATTATATTTTACCTCCGAACGGGTACCTGCTGGAATTCCCTTTTAATTTAGTCTAGTGTGGACAGCGCTATGGCAAGATTAATAGGGGAATTAAACAAAGAAATATGCGACACTGGCCAAAATCGATAATTAACATCAGCAAGCGGTTGCTGAAAACAGGCATCCTGGCAGCCTTGCTATTTAGCCTCTCTATAGGCTCGATCGCTGGCTGCTCTGGCGATGGCCAACAACCCCGCCAAAGCAGTCTGCCTCCTGGAGACCCTATTAAGGACGGTAAAACTCTATTAAGGTATGCCCTCCCCATAGAGAACGAGCCAGTAAGACAGATTCAAAAGAGTTTGGAGGACATTTCGACGCGACTTCGAGCTCGACGTTGGTCTTCGGTAAATAGCGATATTGCAGCGGCGTCCCGGTATATCAACAGCAGCAAGTCGAAAATCCTCGCAAGCGTTCTGGAGGAAGCAAAACCGGAAGCCGAAGGGATTTTAGCGAAACTCGGCGACGGCATTATCGAGCTGCGAGAACTTGCCGAGACTGAAGATAAGCTACCAGTTTTAGACAAAAGGGCAGAACTCCTTTCTCTGGTGGGAGAAGTAGAACAGTTAATGGTAAAGGACTTTCCCTTTGAAGTCCCCGCCGAATACTCCAATCTTCCCCAACTCAAAGGTCGCGCCACCGTGGAGATGGAAACAGATAAGGGTACTGTCACTATGGTATTGGACGGCTATAGCGCCCCCGTGACTGCGGGTAATTTTGTTGACTTGGTTCAACGAGGTTTTTACGACGGCCTTAACTTTATCCGTTCCGAGGCATCTTATGTATTACAGAGCGGAGATCCTCCTGGGAAGGAAGTCGGGTTTATCGACCCAGACACTAATGAATATCGCAGCGTCCCCCTGGAAATATTGCTCGAAGGCGATAAGGAACCTATTTATGGCTTTACTCTCGAAGAGATAGGTCTTTATCGAGAGCAACCGGTTCTTCCTTTTTCTGCCTACGGTACTGTAGCAATGGCTCGTCCTGAAGCGTTAAATAACGGTGCTTCTTCTCAGTTTTTCTTCTTCCTTTTTGAACCAGAATTAACTCCTGCGGGACTTAATTTATTAGACGGTCGTTTTGCTGTTTTTGGTTATGTAACTGAAGGGAAAGAAGTGCTACGGCAACTAAAACAGGGAGATACAATTATTTCTGCTAAGGTGGTTCAAGGTGCTGATAATTTAGTGGAACCTCAAAAAGTAGCTGAGGAAGAAACTAAGGATTTAGTAGAGTCTCCCACTTCTCCCACGGCGACAATTGAAGTGGTGGAAGAGACTTAGGATTTAATCGAGTCTCCCACAGCGACAATTGAGGTAGTGGAAGAGACTTAGGATTTAATCGAGTCTCCGACGGCTAACTATAGCAATCCTAAATGGATTATGAAAAATTTGGGGGCAAGAAACCCGGTAACTTCTGCGAAACCGGGTTTCTAAAATATCACGAATGATTTAGGCTTGCTATAAAAAATTTGCTAATGGTTCGTGGCTAATGGCTAATCAAACAATAAACAGTTAGCCATTAGCCATTAGCCGTTAATCTAAAAATATTTATTTTACCTGGTGCTATGCCATTTATAGAATTTATAGTTGTAACTGGTTTGGGTGTTTTCTTAGGAATTTTCATAGTTAATTTATCTAACGATCGCTCTTCACGAAAAATTTTAGATGATGCTTTTTATCGCTTAATAGAAGCTCAAAGCGGTCGCATTTCTCTGATTCAATTAGCGGCAGCGGCTAAGATGGATGCTAGTATCGCTCAAAAATATTTAGAACGTCAAGTAGAGATTTTTTCCGCCCTCCCAGAAGTTAACGAACAAGGAGATACTTTTTATCGTTTCCCTCAATTAAGTCTGCCCCCTGGAACCGATACTAATCAATGGTAATTGGTGTTATTTTAAACAGAGATAGATATTCATCCCCCACCAGAAACCGGGTTTTTCTCAAAAACCCGGTTTCTTAAATCTCCCAAAAAACCAAAAATGCTTATAACTCTTCAACCTGTTCTAAAATTTGCCGAACGAGGGAATCGCTAACCCAATATTGAGCTTCTTTCCTCATTTGTTCGAGTGGAGGTTTTACTTGAGAAATAATTTGATGCTTTTTGGCTAGAATTAGGATGCCGAGAGTTCCTATTACTCGCAATTCAAAACTTTTAGCTACTTTTCTGGCTTCTCTTTCGTCAAGCAAAATTCGCGTTTCACTGCTAGAAAGAGCTAGAGCGATCGCTTCTCTTTCCCCAGGATCTAATAAATTAGAAATACTATCGGGAATCCCTTTAATTA
>JAXHVR010000079.1:6419-25632 GCA_034189005.1 Cyanobacteriota bacterium
TTTCTGGCTTCTCTTTCGTCAAGCAAAATTCGCGTTTCACTGCTAGAAAGAGCTAGAGCGATCGCTTCTCTTTCCCCAGGATCTAATAAATTAGAAATACTATCGGGAATCCCTTTAATTACTTCTACTTCTAACCATTCTTCGGTAATTGCATTTAGAATAAGTTGCGAACTAGGAAAGCTAGTTTGAGTCGTTTCTCTATAAACAGCTTCGGGAATAGTTACTTTGGCGAACAAATCTCTTAAGATATCGAGACGATTAATAGCTGCAAAGTTAATTAAGGGAGTGGCATTACAAATAACTTTCATTCTTCCCAATCTCCTCTTTTAATAGATGCCAAATCTTCAGCTAAATCTGCTTCGTCGTAATGCCGTTCTATTTTATTTTCTCCTAAAATTTTTTGCAGTTCCCAGACAGAAACATTCAGCAAGCGACGGACTTGGCCGAAGGCGAACAGTTTTTGTTTATATAGCTGGATGCCTACTTCTATGAGAACTGCTTTTTCTCCTTGGTTTACCGATTCAACGGGTATCTCTAAGTTAATGGTTTTCATAGTTTTTTAGTTGGCTAACTTTTAATTTTATCTGTCATTAGGTTAGATCGAATCCGGTAATAATATTCATCCCCCGCCAGAAAGCGGGTTTTTGCGAAAAACCCGCTTTCTTAAATCTCCCCAAAAATCGCCTTTTCTTATCTCCCCTCCACTATAGCAATTTCCTCTTCTGTAATGTAGATTTCGATCTAGGTTGATGTTAAGATTGTAGCAATTAGGTTAAAATAAAAGCTCATAGAATCATGTATCACCAGATGGAACTGTGGGACGATCGCGCAGATCGTCTAGAAAAAAAAGTAGTTATTGATACAGACGGCGAAGTTATCTTGTATTCTCATTTTTTTAGGACCGAAGAGAGCGATCGCTTTTTTTCCGATTTATACGAAAATGTAAAATGGAGACAAGATATCATTAAAATGTTCGGTAAAGAGATGCCTTTACCCAGGCTAACGGCTTGGTATGGAGATGAAGGTCAGTGTTATACTTATTCAGGCATAGAACAAAATCCAGAACCCTGGACTCCTACACTAAAATTAATCAAGTCAAAAGTTGAAGAGGTAGCAAAAGTTACTTTCAATAGCGTTCTTCTAAATCTCTATCGAAATGGCAAAGATAGCGTTTCGTGGCATAGCGACGACGAGCCTGAATTAGGAAAAAATCCTGTTATAGCCTCAGTTAGTTTTGGGGCTACTCGCCGCTTTTCTTTAAAACATAAAATCTCGAAGGACCGCAAAGTTAATCTCGATTTACCGAATGGTAGTTTGCTGTTGATGAAAGGAGAAACTCAGCATTCCTGGCAGCATCAAATTACTAAAACTGCTAAAACTGTCGAGCCCCGAATCAATTTAACTTTTAGAACAATTACATAATATCGGTAAAAAATAATGCAAAAGTTGTATGAGTATATTTTAGAAGAAATAGAAAAATCATCTGATTTTTATGATAGTAAAATTTCCTTCGAGGAATATCTGTTTTCTTTGCAAAAACCAGCCAAATTATTATGGACTTCATATCGTTCAAATAGGGTAAAAGTTGATTACTCAAAGCCTCAATTTCAAGCAGCTTATTTAATTCGCTATTACCCCCATTATGTTGAAATGACTCTGGAAGTTCTCGAAAAATGCTCGGAATTTTTTGCTTTTGGAAGAAAAATAAATGTTTGCTTTTTTGGAGCAGGTCCGTGTCCAGAGTTGCTGGGTTTAGCTCTATATTTGAAAAAGTATTCTCCACAAACCACAGACCTTGCTGTTAATATTTACGATCTTGCTTCTAAAGAATGGAAACCGAGCAGAAATATTACATACAAAGTACACAAAAGTTTATGCAAAGGGAAAGGCCGAGTTAATGTGAAGGCTACCAATTTAGATTTATGCTCTGCTAATAGCTTAGAAAAGATTTCAAAAACCACAAACAATAGTCATCTTTTTGTATTTCAAAATTGTCTCAATGAAATATGGAATAAATCTGCAACTCAAAACAATATTAAATTTTTACTGGATAGGGCCCCGAAAGACAGCTTTATTATTATTGCCGACCTTCTTTACGACCAAAGCCGTAAAATCGTAAAAAATATTGCTAAAACGGCAGAGGAAAGAAGAGATTATAAAATCCTTGAAAAATGTGACGAGATGACGATTCAGTCTTCATTTACATTGCCAGAAATAATTGAAGAAAATTTATTAACGGGTGAAAATGGCTTAATCCCAAAAAAAAGGATTAATTTTTTCTTTTTAGCTCTCAAAAAAATTAGGTACTCTCGTAAAATAATTTGAGAAGATGCTAGACGAGCTTAAATTGGAAGATTAAATTAGAAAAATATTAGAGAACTTTCTTTAGATTAAAAAGTTCTAGCTGCTTCCCCTCACGTTTAGGTTCGATGTCGTACCATCCCACCAGAGAAGGGGAATTGGGATTATGCTCTCGATGGTTTTTCTTCGCTTTATCAAAACTGGTGGTTGCATAGCAATACTGACATCCAAATAAACAACTATGATACATTCCAATATCTCTGCTTTTGACGCAACCGCAAGCTTCTCGCTGACCGGAATCTTTTTTACGATCGACTTTTATTCCAAAGACTTATTCAATATAATCATCATCTATGCACTTACCGTGGTTAATGCCATAAGATTCTAAGCTGGTAAAGCCACTAGCAAACCGCTAACACAGGCCACCAGCATCAGTATTTGTCGAATGGTTGGTTTTTTTTGGGATTTTTTCGCCTCGATCGTAACGGGCCGTTGCCATTATTTTCCCCATCTTCCCCCAGAAACTGCCTCATATCGAGGTAAGCTTCGCCGTTCGTGTAGAAAATCTGTTGCCTGGCGGCTAGTGGAATGGGTACTCCACTGCCGCCTACTTGGTAGTTAAGCAGTCGTTGCAGGGTAAGTTGAGGATTTGTTTCTGGTTTGAGAGTGATTAACACATTTCCAGAGATGCATTCCCCAGGTTGGGTTCGAGTAACGCACAATACTGATTCATCCTTGAACTTTCCTGCTTTAAGGTAATCTAGCTGACCGTTATCGTAGAATCGCTGAAATCTCGCAGATACCTCTTGGCAGCGCCTCTGGGGATTCCACGGAGGCGGGAAAGAGGTATCCTCCCAAAGAATCATGGGGACTGGCCTGCGCCTGGCGCAAACGTAGGTGGCAGGCGTGCGGTTGAAGTCGCCGCTGTAGAATTTATTGTTGGTTTGAGGGTGGTTGGGCTCGGTCATTGCTACAGTTGTGGCGATCGCCACCATCAACCCACCGAGGCAGATGGCCCATTGCTTGAGTTTTCCTGTCATGGACTTTTTCCTCCAACTTTTAATTTGGAATAAATTTTTCGCTATATACAATAAATGTCTTTGTCGATCCATCTTACTGCATGACTTCTGTTTTATGTCAAGCTCGTTTTTAATATAAATTTTGCTAACATCCCTGACGTGAAACTTTTTGTCTCTCGTTTTTCCCTGCTAATTGCTAATTATCCGACCAATAACCCATCCGTAGCATGCAAAATTTCCCATTCCCTGAAATTAATTTTTGCATTTTTAAACAAAAGGATTATAATAGCTTAAACTTGAATTTGTAGTTATCCTAAAATTTAATGACATCAGAAAAAAAATCTCTAGACGAACAAGTTACAAAGGATGCATCTCAACCAAAGTGGCTGCTATTTTGGCGCAAACAAACAGAAAACTTGCAAATTTTGGGTCTAGCTTTAGCTATATCCGTGTTGATTAGATTGTTAATCGCCGAACCTCGATACATACCTTCCGATTCCATGCTACCCACTTTGAATATAGGCGATCGCCTCGTTATCGAAAAAGTTTATTATCGTTTTAAGGAGCCTACAAACGGCGATATTATTGTCTTTGAACCCCCGGATATTTTACAACAACAAGGATATAGTAAAGACCAAGCTTTTATTAAAAGGATTATTGGCTTGCCCGGACAAACTATCGATATTAAAAACGGTCTAGTGTTCATAGGCGATCGCCCCTTAGAAGAAGACTATATCGCCGAACTTCCAGATTATTTTTGGCAGGGGCCGGTTACAATTCCCGAAGACCAATATTTTGTTATGGGAGACAATCGCAACAATAGCAACGATTCCCATATTTGGGGTTTTTTACCTAAAGAAAATATTATCGGTCGGGCTGTTTTCCGGTTTTGGCCTTTTGAGCGAATTGGTTTTCTTTAGATCGGTTGAGAATTAAGAAACCCGGTTTTTTGAAACAACCGGGTTTCTGGGCGATCGGCGAATATTCACGCTGCAAAGATTCCTCAAGCAGATCGACAAAATCAATTAAGGACTGCCCGTGGAGGAGTCCAAATATTCTTTATTAGCTAAATATGTTTCTATGTTTTCCAGAATTTCCTTTAAATAGTTAACAACCTTATTTTTTACTTCTATAAGTTCGTCAGCAGTTTTATCTTTACCAACCTCGGCAAAAGATTTAACCCCATGAGCTAGATCGTTTCTGTTAGTTTTTACGCCAAACAGATCTATACCATCGTTAGTTTTAGCAAAATCTGTTCTTGAGGAAAAACCGTAATTTTTAGCTGTTTTTCTAATTAACAAACCATCAATATTTCCGGAAAATAGTTCCTCCTTGTCAAATCCCACGGCAATAATATCCAGAGAAATATCTCTAATTTGTACGAGAACTTTATCTGGATTTTGTCTTTTTAAATTTTGCAGTACAATTTTCTTAAGTTCTGGTCTTATTTGGTCAAAAGGAACTTTTTGACTTTGAAGTTCATCAAATATTGCTTCGATCGCATTTCTCATAGAAGACTCTACCAAATTATAAAGCAATAAGTAAGCGCTTGCTTTGAGGGTTTGCTCTAACCCGGCATCGATATTTCTAACTTTAGATGTTCCCGATCTACCTTCCATCGCTAATTTAATCGTTCCTGCTTCTAAATTCTTCAGAAAAAGAAAATATTTACTTACTTCTTTAGAGCGATATGTGAAGTTTAAAAATAAGGCGTTGGTTGTCATGTAGCTACAAATTAGTCGCGCAGATATTCAATTCGCTTCATTACTTTAGGTCTCTAATTACTAGAGTATCGGTAAAGAAACCGGGTTTCTCGGAAGAAACCCGGTTTCCGAGCGGTCTTCAATTCAATCAATAAAAGGTCCGCCTTGTATCTCTTTAAGTTTTTCCACGTTTTCCTTGACAATCAACAAGTCCATGTTCTTTATTTCAAACAAATATTGTCGCATTTGTTCGTCAGTTTTTTTACCAATCTCAACTATCCGAACCGTAGTTCTTTCCAAGCGTCTTTGACGAGTATAGAGTAAGTCTGCAAAAGTACAATTATTCAAATTGACTAATTTCTCCAATCCTTGTAGAGTTAGTTCGTTGTTAATAAAACTAACCATAGCTAGGATTATTTGCGTACCATTTATGATTTCTAAACGACTTTTTTTAGTTAAGCGATCGTAAATATTGGCAACAAATATAAATGGTATCGGCAATCCCAAAAGTACATACTCAACGAACTTCGATCGCCTCTTGTCATCCCACGCAATTTCACGGCGATCGTCGGTTATAAAAAACTCGTTGGTGTCGTCATCTTTTCCTTCCATGTATTTCTGAACCAAGACTTCCAGCGGATACTCTCTTGTTAGGTAATCAACAAGCTTTTGCTTTTCACGAATCTCCGCTTCGGCAGCTTCTTTTTGCTGTTCGGTAATTTCTTGTTTCTTATTAGTTATTGCTTGAGATAGCATATTTAGTAATGTTTTTAATGACTTTTCTTCTTCAAACAAAAGTAAGGTGCGCCCAAAGCGCACCCTACAGAAATTAGAGACTTAAACCGTCTCCGGCGTTGGTGCGGTAGCCGCCCCTTGAGGTTGGAACTGGAACAACGCATAAACCACATTGCGGCGAATATCCGTCATCATATCCAAAAACAACTCGTACCCCTCGCTCTTATACTCAATCAACGGATCCTTCTGACCGTAACCGCGCAAACCGACAGACTCGCGCAAAGCATCCATCTGCTGCAAATGCTCCCGCCACAAAGTATCGATCTGCTGCAAAATAAAGAACCGTTCCGCCTCCCGCATCAAACCGGGACGAATTTGATTCACCTGAGCCTCCTTCAGGTCGTAAGCATTGCGGGCCTGTTCGTGCAGAAAAGTCTTAATCTCATCCATCGACAGATCCTCGATCTGCTCTGGCTGAAGTTCCGCGAGCAAATAAACAAACTGCTTGACCTTATCAACCAACTCCTTGAGATCCCACTCCTCAGAAGGCAACTCGGGATTAATATAGGCCTCCACAATGTCATCCATCGTCTCTTCCGCATACTTAATCACCTGTTCCTTAAGGTCTCGGCCCTCCAAAACCCGCCGTCGTTCCGCATAAATCGCCCGACGCTGGTTATTCATAACCTCGTCATACTCAAAAACCTGCTTGCGGATATCGTAATAATACGTTTCCACCTTCTTCTGGGCGCCCTCCAGAGAGCGAGTCAGCATCCCCGACTCGATAGGCATATCCTCCTCGATTTTAAAAGCGTCCATCAAACTGGTAACCCGATCGCCCCCAAAAATGCGCAACAAATTATCTTCCAAACTCAAGAAAAAGCGAGTCGAGCCCTGGTCCCCCTGACGTCCCGCGCGACCGCGCAACTGATTGTCGATCCGTCGGGAGTCGTGACGTTCGGTACCGATAACGTGCAACCCACCGACCGTTACTACTTCCTCATGCTCGCGATCCGTATGAACCTCATATTCCGAGAGTATCAGATTATAAACCTCGCGCAACCTTTGAATCACCGGGTCTTCAGTAGGAGCCTTTTCAGCAGCAACAGCCAGCTTATCCTCCGCCACCAACTCCGGCAGCGATCGCTCTCCCCACTCCTTCACCGCAAAATCTACCGCATCCTTCAACTTTTGCTCCGTTGCCTTAGATAGCGCCACCGGGAAAATTTGCGGCGACACCTTCCAAGTCTTAGGCTTCTTATCCGTTGGAGCAAAGCCTTGCGCCCGACCCCGCTTAGAGCCTCCCATAGCTCGCGTCATCGGGTCGTTTTCATCCTCTGGTTGTACCACCCGAGGCATGAAATATTCTCGCAACTTCAGTCGTGCCATGTAGTCAGCATTCCCGCCCAAAATAATATCAGTACCGCGACCTGCCATATTAGTAGCAATAGTCACCGCACCCCTGCGGCCTGCTTGAGCGACAATTTCCGACTCTCGCTCCACATTTTCTGGTTTGGCGTTAAGAAGTTGATGGGGAATGTTGCGTTGGCTCAACAAATGGGAGAGCAACTCGGACTTTTCCACGCTAGTAGTACCGACCAAAACCGGGCGACCTTTTTGGTGCATTTCAGCACAGTCATCGGCGATCGCGTTCCACTTACCCCTCTCCGTTTTGTAAACCATATCTGGCAAGTCCTTCCTGCCCCTCGGCTTATTAGTAGGGACTATAGTCACTTCCAGATTATAAATCTTCTCAAACTCAGCCTCTTCAGTTTTCGCCGTACCAGTCATCCCCGACAACTTCGGGTAAAGCAAGAAGAAATTCTGATAAGTAATAGTCGCCAAAGTTTGAGTTTCCGGCTGAATATCAACCCCCTCCTTTGCCTCGATCGCCTGGTGCAAACCATCGCTCCAGCGTCGTCCCGGCATCACTCGTCCGGTAAATTCATCAACAATAACTACCTCCTCATCCCGGACGATATAGTTAACATCTTTAATGAATAACTCCTTAGCCTTAAGAGCATTAAAGACGAAATGAGCCCAAGGGTCGTTTGGGTCGTATAAATCCTTTACTCCCAGGAGTCTTTCTGTTTCTGCAAAGCCATCATCGCTCAACAGAACGTTGCGAGCTTTCTCATCTACCTCGTAGTGTTCTTTCTCCCGATCTAAAGCAGCAGCGATCTCAGCCGCGCGGATGTATTTCTCGCTGGGTCGTTCTACTTGTCCCGAAATAATTAAGGGAGTGCGAGCTTCATCGATTAATACCGAATCTACCTCATCAATAATGCAATAATTGAACGGACGATGCACCACTTCTTCCATAGAAGTCGCCATATTATCGCGCAAGTAGTCGAAACCCACTTCGCTGTTAGTGGCATAAGTGATGTCGCAACCGTAATTTTTCTGGCGTTCGTCGGGACTCATGCCTTGTTGAATTAGCCCCACGCTTAACCCCAAAAAGCGATGAACTTGTCCCATCCATTCCGCATCTCGTCGGGCGAGATAGTCGTTAACGGTGATAGCGTGGACGCCTTTGCCGCTTAGGGCATTTAAGTAGGCGGGCAAAGTAGAGACTAGAGTTTTACCTTCCCCGGTTTTCATTTCCGCTATTTGACCTTTGTGCAGGATGATGCCCCCTATAAGTTGGACGTCAAAGTGGCGCATTCCCAATACTCGCCGCCCTGCTTCTCGTACTACAGCAAAAGCTTCTGGGAGGATTTCATCTAATATTTCGTTTTCTTCGTTAATAGATTTTGCTTTGGCTATTTTCGCTTTAAATTCGTCAGTTTTTCCTCTTAGTTCTTCGTCGGTCAGCTTTTGGATATCTTCTTCATAGATGTTTATATCTATTACCAAAGGTTTATGTTTCTTGAGTTTGCGTGCGTTTGGATCCCCTAGCAGTTTTTTAAACATCGCTTTTGCTTATTTCACATTCATTTTTCGAATCTCACAGATCGAGAACCACAAATCAAAAGTTCACGGGTTTTCTTACCACCAAATGTGAAGAAGATCGATACCCGCGCTAATTTGATGTTGAGTGGTTACTGGTGTTAAGAAGCTTATGGCCTTAAAACCCGCTCTGGACTGTTTTTATATTTTATCCTCGATCGGTTAGGGCTCGCGGCGATCGCCTTCCCAATTAGGGGCCAGACTGCGGAAGTTAAAACTATCTGCCTGGGGATGACAGGTGGCGCAACTTACGGGATTTAGGGGTCTAGGTAATTTGACTAGGGGATGCAGAGCTTTAAAATAACGAGATTGGGCCAATCTATAGGGTATTGGTTCCTCTCGATCTAGAGGGCGGGAAAATATCTGTAAATAGTTCCAGAGAATGAGGCGGTTGGGGTCTTTTAGCAGCGTAATTTTTACCCCATAATGTTCGCTATCTTGTAGCAGTTGTTGCCAGGTTTGGGTTGGCATCGCTTGTGGCGGTAAGGCTATGTGGCAAGTCCCGCAGTTTTTGAGGTAAATTTCTTGTCCTAATTGATACCGAGGTGGAACGAGATCTACTGTCCCAACCAAGACCTCGGACGAGTTATCTGTTTCTGTTTGGGCTAGCTCCACCGACTGTGGATAAAAGGCCATTGTTTCTGTGGTTTGGGCCATTATCGAACCAAAACAGATAGAAGACAATAGTATTAATAGTAATAAAAAAAATCTGAATGGCTTGGGCCTGGGCCTGAGCCTTCGTCTCTGGTAGCGATAAGACATAAAGTTTTAGACGGCAAACTTTGGCCTCCTAGTCTGACGCTAGCGGGCCTGTATTTAGTAAAGAAACTACAAAAAACCTTTTTTAAGTAGTTAAGCAAAATAATTTGAACAAAAACGTATTTCAGTCCGGGGCCTATCTTAATGGCGATTTCTAGTTAATTTGGCACGGCAGACTTAATTGTTAATTGTTAATTATTAATTGTTAATTACTTAAGGTTTCTAAATCAGAGGAACGCTCATGCCTTCGCGGGCAATTAAGCCATTGGGGAAGGCCGATCGGACTTTTTCGGCAATGCGATCGAGAAACTTATCGTCGTGGGAGGGATCGTGTTGATACATGACGACCTGTTTGACACCAGCTTTTTTAGCAATTTCGACTCCCACCTCCCAGGTAGAATGCCCCCAACCTATTTTGGAAGAAGACGGATTGTAATATTCTTCGTTGGTGTAGGCAGCATCGTAAATCAAGAGGTCCGCATCGCGGGCCAGGTGCAAAACATTTTCATCAAAGCGATCGTGATAATGCTCTGTATCCGTGCAATAGACTGCCGTACGACCCTGCCAGGTTACTCGATAACCAGTGGCCACCCTTGGATGATTTAGAGGGGCAGTCTCAATGGTTATATCGTCGAGGCAGATGGTTTCCCCTGGAATAATGTCATTAAACTTTAAATCCGACTGCATTAGCTGAATGGGGACGGGAAAATTTGGATGTACCATTTGGTCCGAGAGACGTTCTTTAATGGTTGTGCCGTCCGGGGCGATCGCCCCATAGATATGAAAGCGATTGATCGGAATAAAGGCCGGAACAAAAAAGGGAAAGCCTTGAATATGGTCCCAGTGGCAATGACTGAAAAACATATAGGCTTCAACCGGCATTTGTTTTAGCAGGTTCATACCAAGAAGTCTCAGGCCCGTCCCCCCGTCAAAGATCAAGCGTTTTTCCCCTAAGCGCATTTCTACACAAGAAGTATTACCACCGTAGCGAACCGTTTTCTTACCAGGAGTAGGTACGTTGCCGCGTACGCCCCAGAATTCGACCCAAAAATCTGTTTTTGGACTGATGGAGCTAGGTGCATTCTCGTCCAACTGGTTTGATACTGAGGTTGTAGAGTTTGAAGCTGACATCTTTATTTTGCTTTAAAGGTTATCTGTTAACGTGACTTTCGTGCTGTTGATGGCGATCGCCGCGACTAAAAAAGCGATCGAGCTGCTTTTAGCCAACTCAAGGGTTATAGCGTGGCCCTTATAGGATTAAGAGTTTGAGTTATTTTATTGGTGCATTGCTAATAATCATAATTGCTAAGGCATAGCTAGAATAAGATGCCGATCCCGGATAAATTCTATGTCTTGGCTGCTTTTTGGCAACAGTTCGTCGCCCCACCTGACCTAGAGCAGCATTTGGCAGTATTTAGCAGATCGTCATTTATTTTTAACTTAAAACGATCCATGACAACAGGATAAACTGTTACCAATCAATTACTCATTATAAAGTCTAAAATAGAGCTACTCATAAAAAGCTGTGGGTAGAAAAGTAGTTATTGGCTGCCAGAGATTTGCATCCGCCTCTCAAAACAGTTCCGATTGAAGTCACTGGTGGTTGGTGTGGGGAGCAGATACTCACGGAGAAAGGAAGATGAAAGAAATTTCGCAACTGCGAGAAGCGGTTTTAGAGTGGTTATCAGAAGAAGTCCCAAAATCTCGACTCAAGCACATTCTCCGGGTCGAAAAAATGGCCGTTGACTTAGCAAAGTATCACAAGCTGGACGAAACTAAAGCCCAACTGGCAGGCTTAATGCACGATCTTGCGAAAAATTTTAAGCCGCAAGTTCTCTGGCAGAAGGCCAATGAAGAAGGTTTGCCAGTAGATGAGATATTGGAGGCTAATCCTCATTTGCTCCACGCCGATGTCAGTGCTATTGTGGCCCGAAAAGAGTTTGGGATAGAGGATAAGGAAATATTACAGGCGATCGCCAACCATACTCTAGGCACTCCGGGGATGGACGAGCTAAGTTGCGCTGTCTATCTGGCAGATAGTCTCGAACCGGGTAGAGGCAATACCCCAGAGTTAGAAGCTTTAAGAAAGCTTTCTTTTGACAAAATAGAGCGAGCGGTTTGGCAGACTTGCGATTATTCTATCCAACATTTACTCGCCGATCGCCGCTTAATTCATCCCCGCACCATTGCCACGAGAAATTGGTTTTTGCAGAAGGCTAAAAAGACCAAAAAGGCAAAAAAAACTAAATAAGGCAGATAGTATTGGGTGCATATTTATTTAGTTAAATTTCCCAAAGAAATGTTAGTTGTTAGTTGTTAGTTGTTAGTTGTTAGTCAGGAAACAAAATATTAGATGCAGCCGATAGTCTTGACCAAAAATTCCATTGTTTTATGGGCAATTAAAATTAATTAGGAGGAAAAATAAAATTTTATGTTTAATAGCGCCCCCAAGCAAAACTATGAAAATAGCCGAGAAATTTCTGCGAATGAAAGCTTAGAGTTAGCTTTAACCATTGTAGAAGCAGCGGCCGACCGCAAAGGAGATAATATTCTTTTGCTCAAGGTATCAGATGTTACTTATTTAGCAGATTATTTTGTAATTATTACCGGCTATTCTAACGTGCAGATTAGAGCAATTTATCAGGCGATCGCCGAAAAAGCAGAATTAGATTGTCAGCGCTATGCGTCCCGAGTAGAAGGTCAATCCGAGGCTAGTTGGATTTTGATGGACTACGGCGATGCGATCGTCCATATTTTAAAACCAAAGGAGCGAGATTTTTATAATTTAGAAGCTTTTTGGGGTCATGGAGAACAGATAGATATTTCCGAGCTTACAGGGGAGATTAATAATTAATTGGGAAGTTTTAATTGCATAAATTATGAGAGAAAGAGTATCAGTATGTCCCGTTCCTGAAGAACAACAACCAGTAAACGAATATCAAGGACTAAAAGAATCTTGGTTATTTAGCTGGGTAACATTAGATTTGGGGCAGTATGTAAAAAAACTAACTTGGGTGTGGGTAATAAGCTGGATAATATCAGGGCCAGTAGCATCGGCAAGTTTTCCGCCAGAAAAATATCCAGTTCATTTTTTTCTTACTGCTGGGGCCGGTGCGCTGTTGTTAGTAATATTAGTTTGGTTGAGATTGTATTTAGGGTGGCTTTATGTTAGATCGCGCTTGCTAAATACCGAAGTTTTCTATGAAGAAACCGGTTGGTACGACGGTCAAATCTGGGCAAAAACACCAGAAATATTAACTAAAGATCGCTTGATTTTTGACTACCAAGTAAAACCTGTTCTCCAACGATTGCGACGAACGTTTTATGGGTTCTGCATTTTAATAACTCTAGGATTTATCCTTGGCAGTATTTTGTGATTTTTCAGAAAGAGACCATGGAAGTTTGAGCAAGAATAAATTCCAGTAATTAATCCTACAAAAAATTAGAACTCAAAATATGATAAGGGGAAAACAAACACAAACCTCGGAGCTAGAAGTAAGACTGTTGCGCGAAGGCATCGTCGAATCTACTCATTACGTCCAGGCCACGGTTAGCGACTATCGAGGCAGGGTCTTGTCCGTAGCGGGTAAACCAGATACCACTACATTCGTGCGATCGGCACTAAAGCCATTTCAGGCCCTAGCAGTCATAACTACTGGGACTCTAGAGCGCTACGATTTAACTGACAAAGACTTGGCGATTATGTGTGCTTCCCACCAGGGCAATATAGAGCAAGCGCGGCAAGCCTTTAACATTTTGTGGCGCTGCGATATCGAACCGTTATTACTTCAATGTCCCATTCCGGCGGGCAAGAAGAGTCCCCTGGAACACAACTGCTCTGGCAAACACGCCGGGATGTTAGCCGTCTGCAAGCAAAGACATTGGCCCTTGGAAACTTATCTCAAGCCCAAACATCCAGTGCAGCAGTTGATTTTAGGCAAAGTGGCCGAACTCCTGGGGATGCCAGCAGACGAATTTATCGGGGCCAGAGACGATTGTGGCGCTCCTACTTATTTAATGGAGTTGGGGCAAATGGCAACTCTGTATGCGAAGCTGGCATCGGGGAATAATTTGGACATCGAACGAATTGTCAGGACTATGACTAATCATCCCGAGCTAGTAGCTGGAGACGGTCATTTTGACACGGAAGTTATCCGCTCTAGCGAGGGAGAGCTTGTCAGTAAGGCTGGGGCAGAAGGAGTCCAGTGCATCGGCCGGGTGGGAGAAGGTATGGGGTTGGCCATTAAGGTTATGGATGGTGCGAAGCGAGCTAAATATGCTGCTGCCATTCACCTCCTGACTCAGTTGGGTTGGATGAGCCCGACGACCGCTGAATCTCTGGCAGACACTTACATGACCCTCAACGACTTTAAACGTTTGGAGGTGGTCGGGGAATTACATTTTTCCTGAAAATTGGCCCCGAGATGGGTTGAATTAAGGGGCCAAAAAAAAAGTTAAAAAAATTTCCTTAAAAGGGTTGCAATTTTTAAAAGGTTATGACTATAATGCAAATGTAAGCAAAAAACAACGCGGGGTAGAGCAGTCTGGTAGCTCGTCGGGCTCATAACCCGAAGGTCAGTGGTTCAAATCCGCTCCCCGCCACCAAATAAAATAAAAGGGCCTCTTTTAATCTGTAAAGAAAAAAAAGAGGCCCTTTTGTTGTTTTTGCCTTTTGAATTTTCGGGCCTCTTATGGTGTGGAGTATCGCTTATCAATTAATAATTAATAATTAATAATTAATAATTGGGTTATTAGCTAGCAACCCTTAACCTGACTTGCATTGCCACCCAGCCCCTCTTTTTTTTTATAGGGCTCATTTAACGCAACTCGCTCTGACAAGTTGGTTTAACTATTTTGTTTGAAAAAATATGGTAAGGGCGATCGCGTCGATCGCCCTTACTCGATCGCGCGTCTCTCACGGAAGGAGTATTTGCGGGGAAACTCGAAGAAGAGGTTCAAAAACAAGGCGATCGCGCTTCGGTGGGAAAACCCCCATAAAGACCGACCGAGATTACTGGGCAAAATGGTAAAATTAAATTAAATGAAAAATATTAAAGGAGAAAAATAAATGGCTATGCAGTTTAAACGACCCGTACTAATAGGCGGCATAGGACTATCAGTGGCCTTGGCGTTGGTGGAGAGCATCCAAAGTTCTGTGACGGAGGTGGGGGAAACAGCTTTCTTAGGTATTATTGCTGTGAGTGCCTGGACGTGGCTTTTTGGGAAACCGCCGAAGGAAGTGCAGCTAGTAAAAGGATACGAAGCGCCGACTAGCTTAATAGTACAAAAAGCGATCGCTCGTTCTAACGCAACCCTGGAAGAATTGGAAACAGAAGCAAAAACTGCCAACTCCAAACTAGAAATAAACGATCGCATCTGCGAACTAAAAGACTCTGCGGCACAACTCCCAGAAGAACTAAAACGGCAAGAACTGCATTTGACCGTTACTGGAGGTAAAGGATCGGGCAAAAGCGCAATACTGGAAATAATCAGATCGAACTGGATGCCCCAAACGGCGAAAAAGGTAGAATTTACCGAAACAACCTGGCAGGGCATAGGAACCTCAGAGTTGCTATCTCCTTCGGACTTAATCTTATTCGTAACTACAGGAGATCTAACAGAACCGGAATATAAAGCGATCGCCTCCCAAACCTCAAAAGGTCAGCGTTTAATTTTAATTTGGAACAAACAAGACCAATATTTGCCGGAACAACAACCGCAAATTTTACAGAAACTGCGAGAAAGAGTGGCGGACATTTTACCCGCAGAAGACGTGGTAGCGATCGCTTCCTCTCCTAAAGCGATCAAAGTACGACGACATCAACCAGATGGTACGGTGGAAGAGTCGCAAGAAACACCAAACCCAGAAATATCGACTTTAACCGAAAGGCTAACTAACATTCTGGAAAAAGAAAGCCAACAATTAGTCTGGGCGACAACTATCCAAAAAGCAGAAGCAGTTAAATTAGAAGCAAAAACCGTACTAAATCAAATCCGAAGGGAGCGGGCAATGCCGGTTATCGAACAATATCAATGGATAGCCGCAACGGCAGCATTTGCTAACCCATTCCCTGCCTTAGATTTATTAGCAACTGCGGCTGTTAACGCCCAACTAATAGTCGATCTCGGTGGCATTTATCAACAGAAGTTTTCTTTAGAACAGGGCAAGGAAGTGGCGGGTAGTATGGCTAAGTTAATGTTGAAATTAGGCTTAGTGGAACTCTCGACTAAAACCTTGACTACTATCTTAAAGAGCCATGCGGCAACCTATGTTGCAGGTGGAGCAGTTCAGGGCGTCAGCGCTGCTTATTTAACTCGGATAGCAGGTTTGAGTTTCTTAGAATATTTGCAAACCCAAGAAGTTGCTATTGATGCCAATGGCAATAATCCTTTAAATCTGGATAGTTTAAGTAAAATCCTCGAAACTGTATTTCAACAAAATCAGCAATTTGGTTTCTTACAATCTTTTGTAAAGCAAACTTTGGGGCGGATTTTACCCCAGTCCCAGAAAGTGGAAACTGCCAGTTAAAATATGCGTTAGAAACAGCGAAGGTTCGTAGTAATCGCTTTAGCGATTGATAAAGATGAATCGCTAAAGCGATTACTACAAGCAGCGAAGGTTCGTAGCGATCGCTTTAGCGATTGATAAAGATGAATCGCTAAAGCGATTACTACAAGCAGCGAAGGTTCGTAGTAATCGCTTTAGCGATTGATAAAGATGAATCGCTAAAGCGATTACTACAAGCAAGCGTTGGCTCCAGTACAGAATTATTAATAATAATTAATTACCCATTTCTAATAAAAAAAAATGAATATAGCCTTGACTAATTATAAATCTCAAAACGAAACAACCGCAGCGCAAGAAAACGCCTCTAAGTCCGGTTATTCTGGTCCTGGGGAGCGCGATCGCAAGCGAGCCAGGGCAAGTTTGCGACAAGCGATCGCTCGATATTCGGGGTTGCGCCGCAAAGAGAACAAACATACTAGCGCCGAACTCCAAGCAACCCTGCAAAGTAAATTAGATATATTAAAATCAAATTTAGACAAACTCGACGAAGCGGTAATTCGCATAGCTACCTTTGGTTTGGTGAGTAGGGGTAAGTCGGCAGTTTTGAACGCCCTCTTGGGAGAGAAAATTCTCCAAACTGGACCTATAAACGGCGTAACTCAATGGCCGCGATCGGTCCGTTGGACTCCGACCTTGCCGGTGACGGCAGAGGAACCAGAAGAACGGGTAGGGGCGATCGATTTAATCGATACTCCAGGACTGGATGAAGTGGCAGGTCAAGTGCGCGGCGATATGGCAAGACAGGTGACGCGGGAAGCCGATTTGATTTTGTTTGTCGTCTCTGGGGCTCTTACTCGGACGGAGTACGATGCGCTGTGCGAGTTGAGAAAAGCCCAAAAGCCTTTAATTTTGGTGTTTAACAAAATCGACCTCTATACCGAAGAAGAACGTCTGGAGATTTATGAAAATCTGCGATCGCTCTGTTTCGACTCCAAAGATATCCCTCCAGAGACTAATGCTGAGGGGGAGATGTCAGATTTTTTAAGGGAAGAGGTCGGGTCGTCTGCCAATTCTCCAGATTTGGAAATCGTCATGGTGGCGGCGGAACCTGCGCCGGTGCAGGTGCGGGTTGAGTGGGATAACGGCAAAGTGACTCACGAGTGGGAGACTCCGCCGCCCCAGATAGAGGAATTAAGAAATAAACTGGTGAGGATAGTAAGTCGGGAGGGGCGATCGCTCTTGGCGCTTAACGCTTTGGTGCAAGCGAGGGACGCGGAAACTACCCTTGCGAGCAAAAGTATTAAGCTGCGAAAAGCCGAAGCGGAAGATTTAATCTTGCAATATGCAGCATCCAAAGCTTTAGCGGTGGCTTTAAATCCTGTTGCGGTGTTAGACGTATTGGGCGCTACGGTAGCCGATCTAGCTTTAATTCGCTCTCTGGCGCGACTTTATAATTTGCCGATGACCGGTTACGAGGCGGGGAAACTTTGGAAAACGATTATGTTCAGCGCTGGTGGGATGTTGTTGGGGGAGTTTGGCACCGGTTTGTTGTTGGGAGTAGGGAAGTTTGATTTTACGAATTATGCCGGGGTGGCAGTTACTCAAGCCGGCATTGCTGCTTATGGGGCTTATACTGTGGGACGCGCGGCTCAGGTTTATTTGGAGAAGGGTTGCACTTGGGGCCCTTTGGGACAGGATCGGGTGATACGAGATATTGTAGAGCGGGTGGACCCAGATACGGTTATTTATCGCTTGCGGCAGGAGTTTGAGGGGGGTAGCGATCTATCCCGTTCGTAGCAATTAACATTTTCCCAATTAACATTTTCCCAATTATCATTTTCTGGGTTGAGTGTTGGTGCGGGCTTCTTGTTCCGCCTTGCATTCCCCTTTTTCCTCTCTTTAAACGCAATTTCTTAGCGCATGAAGTATAACTATTCCCCAGCTTGATGTAAAACTTCTGCGTATAGTTTTGCACTAACTCGAAACCCGCTTTGGGCGATTAAATCGTCCATCAAAAGTTTTACATTAGGAATAAATCCTCTCCGTTTAGCGACGATCGCTATTCCCAAAACACCTATTATGTTAATTCCTAATCCTCTAGCTACTTTTCTTCCTAGCTCTTCGTCTATTAATAGTAAATCCGCATCTAATTCAACAGCAAGTGCAATAGCTTCGGATTCACCCCTATGCAGTCCTTTAGGGAATGTATTTATTAATGAATCATTTGTTAGTTGTTGAATTTCAATCCAGGGTAAAGTTTGAACTGCTGCTGCTCCTACATCTGTTTTCCCTGCATTAGCAATTTCGTTATAAACTGCTGTAGGAATAATAATGCGATCGTAGATATTTTGCAGCCAGTTTAAATTTCCGACTGCAGCCAAGCTAATAATCGGTGAAGTATTGCTAATTACAATCATTATAATCCCATTGATTCGATAGTTTTTAGATCTTCTTTAAACTCAGTAATTCCGTAGTGAATTGGAATGCCGCGACTTCCAAGAAAGCGCATAAATTGAATTTGATTCATTTGGGCGATGTAACTTGCTTTGGCAAGGCCGATCTTTTTTTGTCGGAACAACATAATTGCAATTTCCCGGATAAATTCGGTTTCCGACATTCCTGCTGCTTCTAAGATTTCATTGGAAATGACCATACTCATATGTAATTTGTAATTAGTAATTGGATCTAGGACGATTTTGTAGTTTTTTTTGTTTTGAATTTGGTTTAATTCAAGAGGCGATCGCTAAAATCTAAACGATACAATTCGATCGGGGCGCGACCAAATCACCCATAAATTTCACCAATCCCATGTAAAAAATTCGAGACTTTAAATCTTAATTATTCCTATTATTAATTATTATAGCGATTATTGAATCGGTGAAGTACACCCCGATCGATCCCCCTAAATCCCCCTTGAGAAGGGGGACTTTGAATTGTTCCGGCTCCCCCCTTCTCAAGGGGGGCTGGGGGGGATCGTTCAATGTACTTCACCGATTCGATAAATGCTATAATTATTAATTATTAATTATTATGTTCCCACTTCCAAATACTGCTAGAAATAATATTAGTGCAAATATGAGCTACGATGGGCACCAATAAATTACCCGCTGCCAAGGCACTGTATCCGAGTAGAAATCCTACCACAGTCGCCCAAATCATATAAGGCCATTGTTGTTTGCCGCTCATGTGCAAAACGCCAAAACAAACGCTGGAGACTATCAATGCAGTGGTATTTAAGC
>JAXHVR010000008.1:0-5344 GCA_034189005.1 Cyanobacteriota bacterium
ACAGGCGTCTCGCCTGTTTCCAGGCACAGGCGAGACGCCTGTTCTACGGTTTTATAATTCTCTAGGAGCTTTTATTTTTAACTTTTCTTCCAAGAGCCGTCGCAACAAATATTTAGTAATAAAAATCAAACCAAATCTCGCCTTCGCTAATTCTGGATTTTCAATTTTTACCTCCCCAAAAATACGACATTGACTGTAAAAAAATTGAAAAGCTTCGCTCAAAGCAGTTGCGGCTTTTTGCCAGTTAATTTCTTCGGGAGTTGCAGTTGGGAAATAAAGCAGATCCCAAATAGAGAAAAGTTGCCAAATTAAGCCACGTTCCGCTGGATGCTTCAACCGCAGTCCTCCGTCAGTTTCTTCCCAAGAAAAAAACTTCGGAGTTTCCAGAGCAAAAGTATTCGTGTCGGGGAGGGGGGAGAGGCGATCGCCTGAAGCAGCCATCCGCAACAGAGAACAACACCGGGCGTGACTGTACTGAATTTTAAACAGAGCATCTGGAACTAAAAATTGTAAATCTCCCCCTCCCACCGATAGCGGCACTCCCTCGCAGAAGTATTGCAACCAAGCAGCTATACCCCCATCCGTCAACTCGAACAGCAACAGCCCCGGTGGAACCACTGTAACTTCTATACGAGCAGCCCATTCGTCGGGGGTATTGCCACTAAGGTTTATAACCCCTTTATTGCGAGAATACTTAGCCAATTTTTCGGCGACCTCCATAGGGGCCAACTGCCATAAATGGGCCAACTTTAGAGCGATCGCTGATTTATAAATAATTTTTCTATAATCGTTAGTTTTACGCAGAGCGCTAGTCTGCAACTTGACCTCTTTATGAGGAGCCACCGAGTCGGGACTAGGTAATTCTCTCTGGCTGCGATACCAATCTAAGGCTTTTTTCAACAAATTAGCGATCGTACGCTTAGGCGTAATTTTTGTCAATATTTAAAAGCCTCCTTAGCAAAAAATATTTATTCGTAGGATTGTCGCCTATTTTTTGTTACATTTAAACAAATGGGGAAAAAGTTAATTGTTAATTGTTAATTGTTAATTCTCGAAGACATGGAATCAAATGCTACATTTTCTCATAAAAATAGACCGTTTTTAACTTGGCAATTAATTATAGATTGGGCCGAAGAACACTACCGCAGTCGTATCTTTAATAAAGACGAGCGGATACCAACCAGGCCTGGGCTGTTGTATTTAGTACAGAAAGGATTTATCCGTCTAGCAGGTAGCACTTACACCGTTCCCGATAGGAAAAAATCAAAGCCTAAACCCGTAGAGACGGACCCAGAAGAACAAACATTTTTAGGTTTCGTCGGACCCGGGCAGCCCTTTGAGCTAGCGCAAACCTCGCCATTTACCCTGCAAGCTTACGCCTATTGCGAAGAAACAACCGTACTATGGATGTACTGGCAAGACCTAGACAACTGGCCCCACTTCCGGCGGGAAGTCTTGGATGCCTTTCGCTATCAACACCAGCGAAAACTTTTATGGCTGAGTGTCCTGGGGCAGCGCCGAAGCATCGATCGCCTCTATGGGTCCATCGCCTTATTAGCCGAAGAATTTGGCGAACCGTGCCAGTGGGGGGAAAAGTTAGAACAGCGAGGCGATCGCTTGCCGTGGCTTCTAACCCACGCTCAAATAGGTACCGCGATCGGTGCGACTCGCGTCACCGTAACTCGAATGATGGGTCAGTTGCGCCAGCAAGGTTTAATTCATGTGCTGGATGATAATTATATCTGTATGCCGGTTAAATTAACATCTAATAATTAAGTAATGGTTAACAAGCTAACCATTATTATCCTTAAACGGTTTGAGTGCCATAAGCTAGTTCGTAGTAATCGCTTTAGCGATTTATCTATATGAATCGCTAAAGCGATTACTACGAACAACAACTAACAACTAATAAAACCATGACCATCGAAGTTGATTACCGTTTCCCAGCAGGAACAGACGCAGAACGTCAAGCCCAAATTATAGCCGTCGGGCAAACCGCAGGCACTTGGGATGCCCGCTTCGGACATCGCGAAGAATTTCTAAAAGCCCATCTGGGGGAAGTTATCAAGGGGGTGGTAAACCCCGACGGCACCAGCGAAGCAACCATCGCTTTCCCCGAAGCCAACGTCGAAGGCGATATCCCCTCCCTCCTAACCGCCATCTTCGGCAAATATTCTATGGCGGGACCGGCTAAAGTAGTAGCAGTCCGCCTGAGCGAAAGTTACGGTCTGCGTCCCAAATTTGGCATTAAGGGCATTCGGGAACTGGTAGGAGTAGGCGATCGCCCCTTAGTTATGGCAATTTTCAAACCCGCCCTGGGACTCTCCGCCGAAGACCACGCCGCTATTTTAAAAGATGTCGCTTATGCCGGTTTGGACTTAATTAAAGATGACGAGATTATGCCTAATGTAGAAGAAACTCCTACTTTATCTCGCCTCCAGGCTTGCCTGGAAGTCATCAATGAGGTGAAAGAAAAAACCGGCCGCACGGTATTATATGCCGTCAACGTTACTGCCAGGGTGGGGGAGAGTTCTAATCTCCAGGAAGCAGCTAGGTTATTAGTGCGTTCCGGCGCTAACGCTCTTTTGTTGAACGTTCTAGCTTATGGCTTTTCCGCTTTAGAGGCGATCGCTGCGGACCCAGAAATTAACGTTCCCATTTTCGCCCATCCCGCCCTAGCAGGGGCAATGTGCGGTTCCCCCGAATACGGTTTGAACTATTCTGTAGTATTGGGAACTTTGATGGCCCATGCCGGCGCCGATGCCGTACTCTATCCCGCCCATTACGGCAGTTTGCCTTTCGACCCCGAGGAGGAAGCTAAGATTCGGGAGTTGTTGCGATCGCGGGATGTCTTCCCGGTTCCCTCCGCCGGCATCAAACCGAAAATCGTTCCCCAAGTCCTCACAGACTACGGTGCCGACGTTATCCTCAACGCCGGCACCGGCATTATGGATCATCCAGACGGTCGCGCCGCCGGCGTCAAAGCATTTTTTGACGCTTTGGCAATTAACAATTAACAATTAACAGCGTTCGTAGTAATCGCTTTAGCGATTTATCTATATCAATCGCTAAAGCGATTACTACGAACTGGATAACAAAATGAAACAAATAGTATTCTGCGATTTTGACGGCACCATCGCTGCCGAGGAAACTTTCGTCGCCTTGATAACAGAGTTCTCCCCATTCGTATCAGCCCGGGTGATACCAGAACTTTATAACCTGCGAATGACCCTCCGAGAAGGGGTTCGAGAAATGTTGGAATCTATACCTTCGAGGCGTTACCAGGAAATAATAGAATTTTCTCGTACCAAACAGATGCGATCTGGTTTGGTGGAGTTGTTGGATTTTCTCGATGCCCGAGATGTGCCTTTCGTGGTAGTGTCTGGGGGCATTCGGATAATGGTAGAAACCGTTTTGGGAGATTTGACCGACCGGGTGGCTGGTATTTATGCCGTGGATCTTGAGACTGGGGGGGAGTTTTTGCGAGTGCGTTCCGATTTTGAGGGGGAGACGGAGTTGCTGGCAAAGGTGGAAGTGATGAATTTGTACGACGCCCGGGAGAAAGTAGCGATCGGAGATTCGGTGACGGATCTTAATATGGCGATGGAGGCATCGTTGGTGTTTGCGCGCGATCGCCTAGCTAAGTATTTAGACGATCGCCACAAGTCCTATATCCCCTGGAACGATTTTTTTGAAGTTCGCGATCGTTTGGCTAACCTGTGGGAGTGAAAATCCGAAAACCCTCCGGTGGAAATGTCGGTTTTTGTCGATCGTTTAGAAGTAGGGAAAATAGCTGAAGAAATAGGCGATCGCTTCCGGGAGACCCCCCCAGAAATACCCGCTTTATTAATTCTGGATCGCGGCATCACAGTCTGGGCAAAAACAGCCGAAGATGCCTATCATTATGTGGAATTAGTGGAGTACATTTTTCGATATATGGTAGCAGCCCGTCAAGCAGGATTGCTATAAGCAATTAATAATTAATAATTAATAATTAATAATTGTTGGACATTCATCCTCTGAATGCCGAATTACCGTTAATACCCGACTCGTCCGCGACCAAATTTTTGTTGAAATTATTTTGCACGACTACTTAGCAATCCGTGCAGGGATTATGAAAAATTCGGGGGCAAGAAACCCGGTTTCTTTGAGAAACCGGGTTTCTAAGATATCGCGAACGATCTACGGCTTGCTATATAGTTTCAATTATTAATTATTAGGCTTAAAAGCGACGGTTAAATATTAGAAACCCGGCTTCGCTGGAGAAACCGGGTTTATGAAAAAAGAGTAACTTTTGTCATTAATTAGAAAGAAGGAATTTTAGAGAACTAAACTTATTAAATTGGGCTATCTATGAACCCGACGTTTAGTTTTTTGATGCCAATAAGCGGTCATAACTCTGGCATTTGGCGGGCCGTCCAAACAGACAACTCGCAGTCCCCGCAGGGCATCCACGAACCGCCTATAAGGAGTATGTTTCAATTTCCTGTCGGTAATGGTAAAGGTAAGGGCCCCGTGACTGAATTGCCGATCCCCATACATAAGGGCAACTTTAATCATGGGGTTACTGATGCCCCGTTGTTGCTGTCGGCGTTCGAGATGATTGAGGTCTTTAGGGTTGTGTACTGTGCTAATGCAGCCTAATTTAGTGAGGTTGAGATCTCCTTCCATAATTAGGCGGAGTTCTTGAGTCATGTGCATGGTCCTTATAGTGTAGGTTTACTTATTAAAATCTACGCACTTGTTTGGGGGTTTTCCCCACAAGATTGACAAGCAGTAAGTTCGATCCTCCTTCCTTTCTTTCTAACTGGGGCTATTAACGACGAACTATTCCCAACCTTCGCCAAAGAACGAAGGCTGAGAATAGTTAGATACACCTACCTCTCCCAAAGCAGGAGAGTTGTTAATTATAAAGTCCCCTAACCCAACCTTAACAAATCCTGGAATAATCTTCGCAAGATCTAGTCGGCGATCGCCCTACCACCACTGGACGGGATGCCAATATTTAATCGCTTATTTTGGGTCGTAAATAGACAAAAAAGCGTTGATTGTGACACATCGTCCGTAGCCAGATAGTCAACAGCGAAGCAAAATTGGCCCATGAACGAATCGAAAAGCAAGAATCTTGCTGCTTTGGGCCGCCTTATCAAACAACGTCGGAGATCTTTAGGCATTTCCCAAGAAGAATTAGGGTTCAGAGCTAATTTAGATCGAACCTACATATCTGGGTTGGAAAGGGGAGTCAGAAATCCTTCTTTTACTGCCTTGATGAGTTTGGCAAAAGGATTTGATATTAGCGTCTCGGAACTTTTGGAAAATCTGGAAGGAGAAGTCAATAAATTAG
>JAXHVR010000008.1:5444-81643 GCA_034189005.1 Cyanobacteriota bacterium
TCTGGGTTGGAAAGGGGAGTCAGAAATCCTTCTTTTACTGCCTTGATGAGTTTGGCAAAAGGATTTGATATTAGCGTCTCGGAACTTTTGGAAAATCTGGAAGGAGAAGTCAATAAATTAGAACGATCGACTTGATATTAGTAGGGTAAATTAGTCCGTCCAGAAACCCGGTTTTTTCAAAAAACCGGGTTTCTTAATTCCAAATTGCAACCATTTTTTTTGTAGGTTGGGTGGAACGTAGTGTAACCCAACATCAACGGGAGGTAAAACCAAACGATTTTGTTGGGTTTCGCGCTTCGCTGCACCCAACCTACGAATGACTGGCAATCTCGAACGAGTTTTAGGGTTGCTTCGGTATATTTTTCAGTTATGCGAAAGTAATTTAAGTTAATGTTTTGGGAACCCATCTATCGCCCCCAAAAGACTGTTAAAATATCACCGTTCAAATCAACAACTAACTAACAATGGACTTCGACACTGCGAGTCAATTTCTCATCGACCAAGGAACCGCCCTAGAAACAGAAATCAACCCCGACGCCTTTCTCATGCGTCTCAAACAAGGTAAACCACCAATTCCCGGTCACGTTACCAATATTTTATTAGCTCTAAAAATGACTTTCGAGGCCCTACAAAAAGACCCTCTTTTAGACCGCGAACTTGTCTTAGGACTCTATTTATTAGCAATAGAAAGCGTCAACTATTATGAAGCGGGACGCCGCGCCGGCGTTAGTTGGCCTCCATTATTAAAAGAAGATATAGATCGAATCGCGATCGCCGTTAAAAATATCTTTACTGGAGAATGGCAATAAGGGAAAGGGGCAACTTCCTACACCCTCATGCCCCTCCTTAATCCCTTCACTTACTTTCATGAACTTGTCTTTTGCTCCCTGGAGCAATTTATAACCTTTGACCCCCTATTTTTTCTCAGAAAAACTTTCTAAAGACGCCAGTAATTCCGGCAGTTCTTCTAATTGCTTTTTTACTAAAGCTTCATCCCTAGACTTTATCTTCTTTTCCTCGCACATACTTTTCTCCCACTGTAATATTTGAGCATCGATTGACTTGGGTTCTAACCCCGCGCTAGAAGTTGATTTGTTGGTTTCCGATTTCAGATAAACCATTCTTTAGCCCTCAAAACGATTATCGAGAAGCCTCATTGCATTCTTCCCTATTCCTATTCTGACATAAGTCTAACTAAACAGAAAAAATTGTAAAATAGCTTAATAATTGCCGGGGATCGAGAGAAAAGCAACTCGTCCTTCGAGGCAGGTTTCCTCCTTTTTTGGGCCCAATTTATGCAAAAAAAAAATTAGGGTGCGCCCCGGCGCACCCCAAACAATAAAAAGCTTCTGAGCTTAATACTGAGGAACGGAAGAATCTACTTCCTGACTCCAAGCAGTAATTCCACCCTTAACATTAATTCCCTCAATACCAGCTTCTTTGAGAAGACCTAACGCCTTCGCCGATCGCCCCCCCATCTTGCAATGAGCGATCAATTTATGACCGTTAACCAATTCCTTAACCTTCTCGACGCCTTCGCCCCGTTCGATATCCGGCAGCGGCACCAATACCGAACCGGGAATCTGAGCAATCTCATACTCGTTGGGGTTGCGGACGTCAACTAAGACAAAATCATCCGCCCCGCTATCCATTAACTGCTTCAATTCCACCACAGTCATTTCTGGCATTTCCACCTTATTTTTTTCCTCCTCTGCTTTTGCTTGCGGGATACCGCAAAACTGTTCGTAATCGATTAATTTCTCCACAACCGGTCTAACAGGATTTGGTCGCAATTTCAACTCGCGGAAAGTCATATCCAAGGAATTATAAAGCAGCAAACGACCGCTTAAAGTATTGCCATTTCCCAGAATAATTTTCACCGTTTCTGTTGCTTGAATCACCCCTATTAACCCGGGCAAAATTCCTAAAACTCCCCCTTCAGCGCAAGAAGGAACCATTCCTGGGGGTGGGGGTTCGGGATAGAGGTCGCGGTAGTGGGGACCGCCTTGATAATTAAACACCGTCGCCTGACCTTCAAAACGGAAAATCGACCCGTAAACGTTGGGTTTATTTAAAAGTACGCAGGCATCGTTTACCAGGTAGCGAGTTGGGAAATTATCCGTCCCATCTACCACGATATCATAAGGCTCCAAAATATCTAGGGCGTTATCGGACATCAGGCGGGTTTCGTACAAATCTACCTGACAAGAAGGGTTGATTTCGTGAATCCTATTTTTCGCCGATTCTATTTTAGGTTTCCCCACCCAGGAGGTACCGTGAATTACTTGGCGCTGTAGGTTGGAAGTATCTACAATGTCGAAATCGACTATGCCAATTCGTCCTATTCCCGCTGCTGCTAAATACAGCAATAATGGGGAACCGAGACCGCCAGTGCCGATACAAAGAACGCTGGCGGCTTTGAGACGCTTCTGCCCTTCTAATCCTACTTCCGGTAAGATTAGGTGGCGCGAATAGCGTTCGTATTCTTCCTTACTTAACTGGATTTCCTCCAGGTTTGGATTTAGCATCGCAATTTCAGTTAGTGCTTACTACTTACTTATTAGTTTATCTTTTGGTTTGAGTATTTGTAGTAGCGCAACACAGCTAAAATGATGGGTAACATTAACACATCCCCGCGTCCCCGCGTCCCCGCGTCCGGTGCGTCCCCGCGTCCGGTGCGTCTGCCCACCCACAATTTTAACTGGGAAGCGCTAGTAGGGCGCGCGCCGCGCACCATCCACTTCGGTCAAATCTGTTAATATTAAATCTACTTTTTCACTACTGGTTTAATCCTTAATAATTTCTTCCGATTTAAACTGCTGGCGATCGCCCAAACTCCAACTCAAAACTTCCGTCGCTTCCCCCCCTACCACCGAGACGATGATATAGGAATATTCCGGCCAAGCGTAGAGGCGATCGAACTCCGAAGGTCGCGCGGGGTTATTGGGGTGAGAATGATAAATGCCGATTACAGAGAGCGATCGCTCTCTCCCCTCCTTCATGGCCTTTAACATTAATTCGGGCGCTATTGCATATCGGCGCTCTTCTGTCAAGTCATTATCTTCCTGCCAATATTCTTCAGCTTCATCCCGCCAAGCATTTTCCGCCTGCCAAACCTCGACTACAGTTTTCCTCTCGCCGTCTTGGGTACCCAAGAGCAAACCGCAACACTCCCGGGGATAGGAATGTTCGGCATGGTTAGTAATAGTTTGGAGGCGATCGCTAGAAATAATTAACAATTGACAATTAACAATTAACAATTAACAATTAACAACTAACAACTAACAATTAACAATTAACAATTGTACCTTTTTCATCATATTTGCGATAGCAAATTTTCCCCCACAAACGCAGGTTTCTAAAATATCGCTAGGGACAAACCTAACGCTACCCAACAATTATTAATTATTAATTATTAATTATTCAGAAGGTGTTTTTTGTAACTCCGGTTTTTCATCAGGCAAAATCGCCCCTTCCACCGGACAAACCTGGAGGCAAATACCGCAATCAATACAAGTATCAAAATCGATCCAATACCAATCAGTTCCCTTGATATTTTTCCCCGGTCCTTCATGGATACAAGCAACAGGACAAGCGCCAACGCAGTCCGCGACTCCTTCGCAAATATCAGTAACAATCGTGTGTGGCATAATTTACAATTTACAATTTACAATTTACAATTTACAATTATTTTATCTTCTCTAAAAACGCTTCATAAACAGAAGAATGAGAAGCAAAAACGTATTGAGGGGAAACGACAGTCATATCCAGACCTCCCACATTTCTTAAATGATTAATAGCGGATAATAACATATTTTGCCTCACCACCACAGTCACAGCAAACCAATCGCTGTCGCCCCCAGAATAAACCTTAGCAATAGTGGGGCCTCGACGACCTGCCATTCCATTTAAACCGCCTTCGACCGTGAGGCGATCGCCTATTTCCGACTCCGATTTTCCCCGGACGTTAGCAGTAATCGAAACATACTTTTTAGACTCAAAATGCGCCTCCATCAACTCCAACATCACCTTAGTTGTTTCTAGCTTAGTTTCATCCTCCAGCAACAACCTTTTATTAGCAATCAAACAAGCTTGAGAGTCCAGAAGAGTACCCCCATTAATCCGCTTCAAACGGTTTTCTCTCAAAGTCGTACCCGTACTGGTAACATCAGCAATTAGATCTGCATATCCCATACTAGGCGCCGCTTCCATAGCCCCTTGAACTTCTACTAAAGAAAAATTAACGATCGCCTGTTCGTACAGCCAATTTCTCGTCATATTTTGATACTTAGTAGCAATTCTGAGATTTTTTCCTTTCTCCCGAAAAGTCAAGCTTAAATCTGCTAAATCTTCCACAGAAGAAACATCAATCCAGCTTTCGGGAACGGCTAAAACTAACTGGCATTTTCCATAACCCAATCTCTCCCAAATAACGACTACATCTTCGTGTCCTTCTCCTTTTTCTGCTACGACATCGTAACCGGTTATTCCTAAGTCGGCGCTGCCTTCTTCTACTTTTGTAAAAATATCTGCCGCCCTTTGGAATAATATTTTGCTTCGGGGCAGAGAAGGTATGGAACCGAAATATTGTCTGTCGTTAGGGCGAGAGACTTTTAAGCCGCAGGCGCTTAATAAATTGCGAGTTCCAGTGTCTAAAGCCCCCTTACTCGGTAAAGCTATTCTTAATGGTTGATTCATAGTTTTTTCTAGTAATTGTTCGTAGTAACGACTTTAGTCGTCGTTCGTAGTAACGACTTTAGTCGTCGTTCGTAGTAATCGCTTTAGCGATTGTCAGATCTATCGCTAAAGCGATTACTACGAACTAACTCGATCGCCTCCTTAACGCCCAAAGTTTTTTGTTCTCCAGAAGCGATGTTTTGTAAAAGCACCTTTTCTGAAGTTCTCTCATCAGAACCGATAATAATTGCAAAAGGAATATCCAGCTTAGTAGCATATTGCAAATTAGCAGAAACTCCCCGACCTATAACGTCAAATTCTACCCTCAAACCGGACTGTCTTAATTCTTGGGCAGTAGCGATCGCGAAACCGTTATCTTCAGAACTAACAGGCACCACTAACGCATCCACCAAAGCAGAATTTACCGGCAACTTACCCTCAGTTTCTAAAGCTAATCGCAGGCGTTCCATCCCATAAGAAAAACCGGTAGCCGGCGTTTGCTTTTCGCCCCCAAAAGTTAAAACCAAATCGTCATATCGGCCCCCGCCACAAATTTGTATTTCCGCCCCCGGTTGCCCGTGGTAAATCTCGAAGATCGTGCCGGTGTAATATTGCAAACCGCGACTAACTCCGAGATCGAAACTTACTTGACTCTTATCAACATTATGGAATTCTAAAGTGTCGATTATCTGGTGCAATTGTTGTAAAGGCGAGGCATCGATGCCATAAGTTGCTAGTAGTTTTTCAGCCTCTTGTAGAACTGCCGAAGGTTCCCCTTGGAGTTGCCCTAATTCTTTCATAAAATCTAACGCTTGCCCCACCAAGAGGGTTTGGTCTTGGCGTTTAATTTTTGCTAAGAGGCGATCGACTATTTCTTCTGGGTCGCGGTTGCCATCTAAGCCTATATTCATATTTTTTAGCAAATGCAAAATCGCCTCCCGTCCCTCAGTTTCTTCCATGCCGTGCAAGATTTCTGTCAGGGTGTTGGTAGTAGAATAGTCGTCGTTCTCTTCATCCTCAACCTTATAATTTCCCAAGGAAGAATAGACTCTTTTTAGGCGTTTTTGTACCGCTTCTTGACCTTCTTTCCTGAGAGTTTCCATCTGGGAAAGTAGCAAACTCCGCAGGCGACTTTCTAGTTTGAGGTTATCAAGGAATTCGTTAAGTACGCCGATATGACCGATGACTACTTTATGGTCGGTTAATCCCAGGGAGTTGATGCCACTCGAAGCGGTAGAGATGATTTCCGCGTCAGCGATCGCCCCCGCCGCCCCCAGGAGTTCGATGCCCATTTGAGTAAATTGCCGATATCTCTCCGAATGGGGCCGTTCGTAGCGAAAAGCGGGACCGGAATAATAGAGGCGCAGGGGCAGGGACAGATTTTGCAAGTTATCCAGATAGGCGCGAACCACCGAGGCCGTAAATTCTGGCCGCAGGCAGAGGCGGCGGTTGCGGTAAGTGAAGTCGTAGAGGCGGGTAACGATGTCCTCCCCGGATTTTCTGAGGTAGAGTTCCGTGTGTTCGAGTATGGGGACATCTATGGGGCGATACCCGAAGGACTCGAAGCATTTGGCGAGGGTGTTTTCGATCTGTTGGTTGCTTTGGCAGGCGGATGGTAGGAGGTCGTTTACTCCTGGGACTCGTTCGACTTTGGTAGAGGGCATTCTAGGGGCTGTTTTAGATTTTAGAGTTGGTTTGTTTTTGGTCTTGTCGATTTTACCAGCAATGGCGATCGGATTAAAATTGTTGAGAAAAAGCGGGCCAGTGGGGGTCCGTGGAAGGCCCCTGATGGGATGGACATCCGCATTCGGTCGGGTTGCTAGATGGTTCTTATTCTTATTATTTATGAATTTCCAGGGGGGTCTATAGCAATCCTAAATGGATTATGAAAAATTTGGGGGCCAGAAACCCGGTTTCTTTGAGAAACCGGGTTTCTAAAATATCACGAATGATTTAGGCTTGCTATATAATAAAATTGAGGTCGAGTTAGGGAGTCTGTTTATGCTTATCAAAGAATTGAATTCCAGGGAACAATCGAGGTCTGTTCTTAAGGAGTCAAATTTAGAAAGACTTAAAATAACTTTGTCTTATTTGTCTTATTTGAAACTTCAAGGAACAATTGAGGAGAGAACTTTTGAGGTTTTAGTTAAGTATGCCTGTTCTCTTTTCCTTGAAAATGAAGTCGAAGAAAAGATTGAATCTGCTTTGGAAAGGAAGCTGATGCCTTTTTTTGATTCCTGCTTTTTGAATGCAACAGAAGCACTTTTCATGGATTGAGAAATCTGGAAGCTTTAGCACAAAAAATATTATGCCTAACGAAGACGAAAAAATTAATCCCAGAAGCGAAACAGAACCAGAAAAACAACAGTCGGGGGCTGGGGATTTAGAAATAGTTTCTGAAGATTTAGAAAATCTTCCTCCAGAAGTGAAAAGGGTTGTGGAGGCATCTCTTTCAATACAGAGATTTTCTTCTGGGTCTTTTTCGCCAATTCAACAGAAAATCACCGAGCAGCATATTTCTAAAATACTTGAAAATGTCGAAAAAGATGATGAAAGAGCTTTTGCCGACGCACAATCTGCTCGAAAGTACGCTCTTATCTACACTATCATTTTGGTTATAAGTTTTGGTTTTTTGACAGTTTTTTTAGTTAATAAGGATGTAGCGTTATACCAGGATTTTTTTAAAATAATTATTATATTTGGTGGAGGTTTTGGCAGCGGTTTTGGTTTTAAGAGCTACCGAGATAGGAAAGGTAAATAGAGTTGGATGTCCGTTTCGTTTGCCCCCAGACAGCGTTTAACCCCCTGATTTTTTATCTCTTATTCCTATAGCAATCCGTGCAGGGATTATGAAAAATTAGGGGGCAAGAAACCCGGTTTCTTTGAGAAACCGGGTTTCTAAAATATCACGAACGATCTATGGCTTGCTATATAACAACTAACTATTACTTATTACCAATTCTTCCAGGGAGTTAATAGAAGGAATTTGAGAAGCGATCGCCTCTAACAATTCCACCTCATCAATAGCCGCAATTTCTGTAAATTTAGCCGTTCCTTCGTCGCCAAATTTGAACTTTAATCCCATTTCTATTCCGAATAACAATGCCTGTTTCCTTCGATTTTTTTCCTCTGCTAGTTGAGCATCTTTTCTATAAATTTCGGCATCTTTTAGAGAAAGTTCGGTATTTTTAAAAGAAAGTTCGGCATTCTTTTGTGCTGCTAATTCATCTCCCGTGGGAATGAGATTACCATCGGCATAGCACCATCTCAACCAAGTAAGATTAGACTTCTCAAAAGAACCAGTCCACAAAGTCAAACCCAAATTAACTTCTGGAAAAAAAGCATCATTTTTCAGAACGTAAGAACCCCCTTGAAGTTGAAAAACTCGCAACAGAGTTTTTCCTAATTTCTTCAAAGGATCGTAAACCGCATAATACGGAATTCCCAGTCTGGCGTAGTCGTTAAGTTTACTACCTAATTCGTTGCCTGGAGTGGGAGAAACTACTTCGATGACCACATCTGGGGGCTTGCCAAATTCCCAGAATAAATAAGAACGCACGTTTCGCGCCAACCAATTTTCCCCCGCAGCAATATTTAAACTTAAAAAAGCATCTGGGACGATACCAGAATGACGAACGTGGGGGAATAAACCGACATTAGCAGCAGCTATAAAAGGAACGTTAATTCCTGTATCCGCACCGCTATAAAATACGGTAGTTAAAAGACGTTGTTGTTTTTCATTAATAAAACTATCCAAAGGTTCGTCGTCCTCCAGAATCATTTGACTTATGTCTGGATATTCCTGGGGAGGAATGGTAAAAGCTTCTGACATAATTACCTCCAGAGTAGGTTGTTTTTATTGTATCATAGGTGCATCTCAATAAGGAATGGCGCTGACTGAAGAAAAAAAGTTAGTATTGTCATTGCGAGGCGGTCGGAAAATGAGTTAAACTATCGGGGAGAACGTTAACTCAGCCGTAGCAATCTCTCGCCTCACCATTAATAAATTGTAGGTTGGGTGGAGTGAAACGAAACCCAACAACAGATTATCTATTACCGAAAAACAACAATCGCCGATGAGAGAAAATGGTCTCTTTCTTGTCTGGTAATATAACCTTTTTCCGCTGCCATGCCTGCGATTTTGATGAAAAAATTGATTAATGTTTCTAAGACTTGTTGGCAGTTTAATTGAAATTGCTGGTAGCTACCATCTAAGGAAAAGTTGTGGTTATTATCCGAATAGCCAAAATATTGTAAATTGCAGTTGACGTTGCTGCCGATTGGCACTAATTCTATGGTGACGCAACAACTCTCAACAAATTCTAATCTTATTGCTTCCCCACGGGATAACTGGGCAATTTTTTGGGGTAAGTTATCTTCGAGAAGCATGGAGATGTCGGGGTCTAAGAATACTTGGATTTGTGCTTCGCCTATTTGGATATAGATGGGGCGATCGCTTTCATAACAAAAACGCCTAATTCCCATTTCAAAATGAGACAATTCTCCTAAGATATCTTCGGGAGGATCGGCAAACTTTTCTACTAAAGGTTCTCCGAGTTTTATTTTAAATTGATGAAGGTTATTCATTGCTAATTTCTCCTAGTTAAGGATGAGAAATCGTCGGTATTTAAAACAGGATAAGCTGTTTTTAACGTTCCTTCTTGATTTCTGATAATAAAAGCCCTAGTGACATTTTCTACTACTGTTCCATCAGTAAGATAAACTCTGCCAATAGGTCGTTGAAAATCGACGATATATTTGCCATAATATTTAGGGATAAATTTTTCCGCCTCTACCCAGTCTTGTGCGTTTAACCATTGCCCTTGATTAGTCTTTTTACTAGCAATTCTACCTCTAAAATTTTCGGGTTTAAGTTTAGGACCGTGATGGCGTTCGATATGGTCATAAGCTTTGATAGATTTAGGATTATTCCACTGGGGTTCTTTGCCGGTTCCTCTCCACGGATCGCCGCTACCAACTTCGATGCTTGGGTCTATTATATCCTGTTGTACGATTTCCACTTTTTCTGCATTTTTTGGGGTCAGAACAATTTTAATATTTTAAGCATTTTAATGGCAATGAAGGAAGAGTTAAAAAATTTATAATCCAGGGATGATTAAAACTTTCAGATTTTGGCAAGTTAGAATAAAGGCGATGGTTTAGTTTTTGTTGGGGCGATCTTGCTACTTGGTTTGCGTTGCTTAATACCGTCATTGAAGGGATTTTTTGAATAACCAGAAAGGAACGAAAATACCTCCTAAAACCATTGCTAATACAGATAAAAATAGAATCCCTCGGGACTTTGCAGGTAGCTTTGGTCCAACCCATGAAAATGTATAAGGTTCTGGTTTAGACTTTACCTCACCACCATCTGGAGGCTTAACGATGACTTGAACGTTATGTGCCGAACCGCGATCGAAATTTGTTGGTTGAACGTAGGTAATTTCATACTCGTTAAGCATCGCACTGAGGAAGTCAGTTAAAGCATTAGCTACATCATTGGCGTTAGCAGAAAATTCGTGGATTCCTCTAGTGATTTCGGCAATTCTTGTCAAAGACTTTCGATCTACAAATTCTTGGCTAATCTGTTTCAGTCCCTCATGGTTAGTTACGTCTCCCACTGGTAAATCCTTGAGCAAATATAAATTTTCCATATTTGGCTCATCCTTGAGACCGTACTCTTGCTTTAATTCTTGGGACGTTTTACCGTAACCTATAGTATTTACAGTAACATGAGAATTTTTTTCTAGTTCTAAAATAAGGTCGCCAAAATGCCCTTGCTCCATCTTTGCTTCTCTTTCTCCATATTTTCCATAGATGCTGTGATAGCCATCTGAAAGCAAAATAATCGATAATCTTGGTTCCGGTTCCTTTGACTCTGTTTTTTCCTGCGAATCTGGTTCTGGGGGGTTAAAACGAGGCTCGTTTTCGTCTCCTAAAAATCTTACTGCTGCAATTAAAGGATCGTAAATATTTGTCGCCCCACAAATATCTTTTGGGGCTGTTTCTCGTAGTTCGTCGAGAGTTTTTTCGATTTCGTCACTTCCGGCTGGTTTAAACTCATCCAGCGTTGTCCTGTTTACTTTCTTTCCCGTAACACAACGCCCCCCACTTTCGCTAAAAGGCACGATCGCTATTTGAGTTTTTTTGCTGCGTCGAGCCACATCTTCATTAAATTTTTGAATTGCTTCAATTGCTCCCTCTAATTTACTTTTACCGTCACATTGAAACTTGATTTCATCCCAACTACCGAGTTCCTCGCATCGCCTCATGCTGCCGCTAAAATCTAGCAAGACAATTACCCAAGCTGGGGGTAGTTCTTCTGGGGCGCGCTTTCTCCATTTTTTATTGCCTAACTCTAGTTCTTGGCACTCTCGATCTCCCTTGGAACAAACTCTCAAAGTAACATTTCTTACTGGCAAGCGCATTACGGCTTTATTGTTGCGATCGAATGCTTGGAAGCGTAGGGTTACGCTGCCGTTATCTTTGTCTGGTTTTGCTTGGATAATTTCCACTCTTTCGACTTCAGCAAAACTAGGATTAATCCCGCAAATTACTAACAGCAAAGATAGGCTAACCTTGGGGATCCAAGAAACGATTGTAGTAGACAAATCTGAAAAGTTTTTTACCATTGCTATCTTCCTCTTTAAATGTAATCATATCGTTATGTTTTAATGGAATCGGTCTCGGGCTTGTTAATGACCGACCTCTATGCTCTATTTTGTCATAAAATTCTGGTTGAGGAAACAGTACAGTTTGACCGGGTTTTAATTTGAGTTCTGCCACATTTTTTGGCAATCCAGGAATAAAAATATGTACGTCTTCTCCAGAGCCGATTTTAATTCTTCCTCTAGCGGGTAATTGAATGGATAATCCTTCCTCAATTCGATGGGCATACTTATCGCTAACAAATTTTAACGGCGGTTTTTTTTCCTTTTCAATGCGGGGATGATTGATAGGTTGAGTTGGGTGAATGGGACCAAAACTTTTTATCGGTTCTACATACTCAAAACCGGCACCTGCTCTGAGGGCGATCGCGTGACTGGGAGAGGTAGAAAAACTTAAGACTAAGCCTAACAAACCTCCTAACAAAGAAAAGCCCATAGGTTCTTCCCAAGCTTTTAATGCTTCTGGAATTTCACCTCCAAAGTTTTGCCGCAACTTTTCAAATATTAATGCTGCGACTAAAGCAGTCAAACTACTAGCAATTAAGCTAGTCCAGAAACGCTGTCGATAGCGGCGAGAATCTCCTGCTTCTATACTACGCCAGCGCCAAGTTAATCCCTCTCCGAGACCCACTGCTACTCCGATTAAAACCCAACCGATTATTCTAACAAAAAAGTCCGGTACGTTAAACATATTATCCCGCAGTTGGGGGTGGAGCCAAAGTTGTACGATGCCTCCAGAAGCAATGCCGATTAATAAACCAAATACGGCGGCAATTGTGAAGGGGATAAAACCTGTTTTTAAGTTACGTTGGATTCTGGTGGGGTTGCTCAGAAAAATATCAATGGCCACTATGCCTATGGCGAGGAAAATTGCCACGCAGGGAAATAGGGCTAATTCGGGGATTTGTTCCAACCATTGAAAGTCGCTGATGATGACATGACCGAGGCTCCACCCCATGAGGGCGGATGCGATTCCTGATAATATGTAAAGGTAGGTTCTCATCTTTGTTTGTTAAGGGTGAATTTATTGGAGACTATTGTTTGGGCGCCGCCGCTCTTCTAGCAATTGTCTTTTTACATCTTTTTTTAACCTCTGATATGTTTGTTGGCGATAATCAATTATGCCATCACCTCCACCTTGGTATTGTCGAATATTTATTTTCAGAAAAACATCTTGTCCGCTGATGGGTAAATCTTTAATTAAAGACCAATTGTTTTCATGTAAACTCCGACTAACTTTTCCACAGTGAGGACAAGTTGCTGTATCGTTATTACTGGCAACAATTAGCATTATTGCTGTTGAAAAATCCTCCACATAATCGATTACTTTAACATCATAAATATTCGTTTATATTGGTAAATAGTTTGAGTTGTGCATTAGAAGGCATGATAATTTCGTCCTCATTCAAGAAATTTATGAAAGCATGATTTCTTCTCACTCGTCTTGCCCGACAACATTTTACGGGTTGGTTAGTCCCAATTTTTTCTGAAATAAGATGGTTTTTTATTTAACAAAATAGCCAATTAAGTACCGAATATCCCCAATTTCTTTAATTTCAGATGGATTGAAAATCGGTTGTCGTCCATATTTTCGCCAATAATCATCTATCGCATCTAATATTACCCAGAGTCGATCTGCTCCCTGGCATAAAAAATATCGATAAAAAGAATTAAAACGCCCGTACTCATCTCCCCCCGGAGTGACTACCGCTACCACCGACCAATCTGGTTCTCCATTGTTGCCCCTAATCTCTCGTCCCACAAAAGTAGGTTTTTGACTCTTACGATCCTTGGATACCTCGAACATTTTGTTAGAAATAGCTCGTTGAACGACATGGGGGATTTGCGACAAGGTTGAGTTCATATATTCTCCTACCTTATACCCCTTAGATATCCATTTGCCATCGGGCAATATTTCTGCATTTATACTGGTACTGAATTCGTGAATTAAAAAAGTAGGCATTTGCTTTAATCCTTATCTAATTCTTAATTGCGTTTCCCAGTACAAAGCCAATAACTTTGAAAATATTAATCCTGCCACTTTCGGGCACTTTTTCCAACTATTGAAGCGCATTTATTGTGTTTAAAAATTTTCTTGGACTGGCAATAGCTCTTTTAGCACTTGTTTTTTTACATCTTCTTTTAGCCTCCGATATGTTTTTTGATTATAATCAATTATGCCATCGCCTCCACCTTGGTATTGTCGAATAGAATTAACAAACTTTTCCACGTCTTGTGGGTTTCCTTTTTCCATGACATTTGTATAATCATCTATTCCTACAAGAGTCTTTTTGATGGCATCTATGATCTGGGTACGATAAACGTTTTTATCCTTTAAGGTTTTATCTTCCAACAACTCCTTTATCAGGTTTTCTAAAGCTTGCTTCGTTCTCTTAGCAAAGTTGAACAGTAAAGCATCCTTTACTTTTTCTTCAATTCTTTCATCTGTTTCAAAATTATCATCTATGTATCCATACCCTCTTTCTCCTGTGTCTTTTTGATACAAATATATAGCATCTATCAATTGCTTTTTGTCATTTTCATTACCTTGAATTGCGGAGCTATAATTAAGGTTCGGCTTGCGAATAATAGTTTTAACTTCATTTATTACTCCATTGCGGATTGTTTGTCGCTCTGCTTGAGGAAACTTTTGCATTAGTCGATCTGTAAGTCGAGCGACAAGTTCCTCCATCACTGCAACAGTTGTCTCGAATTTCTCAAGTGCTATCACCATTTCGCTCCGAGTCATTACATCAGAATTAGGAATGCTTTGTGCAGCTTGGAATCCTTCTTCATAACCATCGTTTTTTCCTTCCTCGTACCCTTCTTGTCTTGCCTGTTGTAATGTTTTCCCGTTTGAGCTTCTTTGCACTACCTGTTCTGAGTTTTTTTTATCTTCACCTTTACTTAAACCTAATACATAAGAATATGAGTGAGTTAGCACAAGAAGGATTATTATCGCCAAATATAAAGAATATCTTGTCAACCAACTAATCAGACGCTCATCCCAAGTAATTTCTCTCTTTAGTGTCAAACCCCAAATATCGTGTTCGTCCTTGTTTCCAAAAGCTTCCCTAAATACATTTTTCGGCACGACTCCTTTACTGACTTGATAAAAATAGGAAGCTAACTCATAATCACCCAACTTCTCAAACAAATCCGCGAAAGGTTGATAATATTTATTGGCTTTAGTGTTACGTCTTTCCCACGACGAGCTTAAATTTTGCCAGACAGAATCTCCATAAATTAAAGAACTTGACTCTGGGTTACCCAGGGATTTTCCAATGCTTTTCAAGTCACTTTTAATGTTTTCTATTAGTGGCTGCTTATATGACGACCAAAGACTTTTTGGTGCAGTTAACAACCAACTAAATGCTGGAATTGATATCTTCTTAGTCAATATTTGCTCCAGCACGCTCTTCATGGTCTCATCAATTAACGGCTCTAGTTGTGAAATATCATTTTTTAGTTTTCCTTGAAACTCAAGAGAAATTTTTTGCCGATCATCCTCTTTTTTACTTGCCTTGCCATCAATACCAAACCATTCGAGATACTCAGGCAAAGTCTCTGGCACAAGGATCGCCCTTAAAGTTAACAGTCGTACCGTTTGAGGATTAGAATTTTTCTGCTTAATACCAGTAGTAGCACCCAGATCGTCAAAAATTGTTTTCCAGTTTTCTGGTGTTACCCGATCGCTCTGTAAAAGAACCTGAATCCATTCCTGCCTAATTGGCGAACCACCCATCAAGCCTTTGATTGCTGTTTTAATCCTCGCTTCATCGACACCCGGTGGAAGCATGGCTCTGGGATTATTAGTTGAAGCATTCCCTAGAAGCTGATACGCTCGATCGTCAGCCGCTTGAATCACTAAAAATTGTCCTACTTGCTCCACAGCCTCCACGTCGTATGCCCAAGATACGGGTTTACCATTGGCTATCTTCTCAGCCATTGCGTTAATTATCTGTAGCTTGGATAGCTCTCCCGGTTTAAGAATGAAAGGTTTTTCTTTAGTGAAAGATAACTTGACTGATGGTTTTTTATTCACAGTGTGACGTTTCGGCTTTCCAATTTCTTTAATTTCAGATGGATTGAAAATCGGCACTCGTCCATATTGTCGGCAATAATCATCTATCGCATCTAATATTACCCAGAGTCGATCTGCTCCCTGGCATAAAAAATATCGATAAAAAGAATTAAAACGTGCGTACTCATCTCCCCCGGGAGTAACTACCGCTACCACCGACCAATCTGGCTCTCCATTATTTCCCCTAATCTCCCGTCCTACAAAAGTAGGATTTTGACTGTGGCGATCCTTGGATACTGCGAACATATTGTTAGCAATAGCTCGTTCAACGACATAGGGGATTTGCGACAAGGTTGAGTTCATATATTCTCCTACCTTATACCCCCGCGATCTCCAACTGCCATCGGAAGATATTTCTGCTTTTATACCAGTACTGAATTCGTGTATTTCATAAGTAGCCATTTGCTTTAATCCTTATCTAATTCTTGATTGCGTTTGCCAGTACAAAGCCAATAAATAGGCGAAACTAAACCAAAAGGTCGCCACCTTTTAGGCTCTTCTAAAACCGATGAAATCCCACCCCGATCGCGCTCTATTTTTAGAGAATTAGGTCTGGGAAACCTATTTCCCAAAACCCCAAAAGCCGACACGACAAAATAATCTATACTACCAGAACCCCCTCGTTCCCAAAACTCCAACTTGCTGCAAGTTTCTCGGAAGCGTGCTTTGGCTAAATATTTTGGCCTGTGCCGATTTATCCACAAATCTACCAATTCGCACTTACTCAAAACCAGAGCAATTCTCCGCTTTTGAATTTCCTCCTCAAAACGGTCTAACTGCACTAAAAGTTTCTCGATCGCTCTAGCGTATTCTGCATCTTTTTGATGGGCCGTGCCATCAATCAACAACAAAATTCCCGATGCCAACAAACAGTCTTCTAAATAGTCCTTAAATAAAGGCGAATCAGTTTGATTCAGCAACTCGCTAAAAAACTCTCCCGAATAATCCTTGCAACTTATATCTAGGTTAACCAAAGATTTCTTTCTATCCAATACCAACTCTTTTTTTAGAGTTATCCTCAAGCTATAATCCTTCATTTCATAAACATTATTAAGTAGGGGAGTTTGTTTCATCGGTTCCCCTTGTTCCAAAATATCCCGAGCCTTTTTTATCAACTCTTCTCCATCTTTATTAGAAGCAGTTACCCCCTCAACCAAACGGGAATTTTGAGAATTGGGCCACCTAGCTAAAGCAGCCATATAAGTAGTCTTACCAGCAGTTCGATCGCCAATAACCCGCAGAACACCAGATAAATTCTCCTCTTGAGGTTCTTTACCTTTATCTTTAAATAGAGATTTAATCACCAGATCCCATCCTCTTACCCGTACTTAACCAATATAAGGGCGAAATCAGCCCGTAGGGTCGCCACTGAAGCGGCGATCGCAAAATAGAGCCCAGACTCCCCTCCTCATCAGTACGATTGGGACGAGGATCGTTCCTTTCAAGCACTCCAAAAGTAGAGATGGCATAAAATTGCAAATTATTTTGAGGAATCCTCTGGCGTAAAATTTTTCTAGTGTTGGGCAAATGTACTTCAAATAAGTCCAACTCCGGGTCCAAACGACCCGGCCAAATTTCCCCCCTTTCGCATTTACTCATTGCCACTGCCAGTCGCAAATTTTGCAGGCGATCGCGATCGTCCATTAAATCCATGAATTTCTCTACCATATCGCTGTAAAAATCGTCGCTGTCTATGTCCCATTTATGGAGGAGTAACAAACAGCCCACAATATCTGGAATTAAACATTCATCGATAAATTCTTGATGTATTTGATTGGATACTCCCGACACCAACTCGTCAAAAATTTCCCCTGGATAATCTCGAACTACTAAATTTATTTCCTCTGATTCCCGCCGCCACTTCCTTTTTTTTTCTATTTGAAAAGAATACAGCGGTAAATCGTAAACAGTTTTGATTTTGAACCCATCTATCTCTGTTTTCTCTAAAGAATCTCCTTTGCGAATAATATTTTTAGCTTGCTTCTTTAACAATTGTGCCTCTTTTGTGATGGGAGTTACTTCAAAAACTTTGTTATTAGTATCCGGCCAATATGCCAATCCTGCGAGATAAGTTGTTTTGCCTGCACCGCTAGGTCCGATAATACAAATATTCCCCATGTTTCCTCTTCCATTAATTAGCAAAATAACTAGCTAAATAGAGCCAGGGCAACTCCAGCAAACTACGATCGTAGATACTGGTAATAAAACAGCGAACCGATAACCCAGGTCGAGTCCTATTTATTAGTTCTATTTGTGATTTTACCAATCTAAAATAACTATTAACTACATGGTTATGGCGCTGAAGCCATTTTATCGAAGAACCATCGGGTCGATAAGCTAACCATTCCGACTCCTGAGAGAGCTTGCAATTTATTAAATCCGCCTTGTTCAGACAAATAACAATATGCTTAACCTTGGGGCAATCATAACAAAAAAACCTTGCCCAACGCTCAAATCTATGACACCACTGCTCTTGAGTCACAAAATTTGTCGCATCCAGCTCTGGCCGCAATATTTCCCGATAGGGTTGCAAAATCAGCAAAACCCCCTCGCTTTGGCGGACAACTTCTTGAAAAGAGTCCCATTCCAGGGGGTGTTCCGACTGCCACGACCTGCGAAAGATTTCCCCAGGAGAGTCGATCCAATCTACGGGAATTTCGCTAAGACCGCTGGGCAACCGTACTTGGACATTGAGGGGACGCTTTTCGATGTTGTTAGTTTGTTTGGCCGTCCCATCGCTATCCAGGAGATTGGCCTTGAGGTTTTGGTAAGTTTGGCCCACCATAGAAACCCGGACGTATTGCCCCTGGGGATTGGCCAATTCTAGGGCAAAATGAGTTTTGCCCACCGCGCGATCGCCTATATAGACGACTCCCACCTTTCCTTCTCCTTACCTTATATTTGAAACGATCGTATTATGCCTCAAATTCAACTGGTATTTTCAACTGCCACAGTCGGAAACTGCCCGGGTTACGGCAACGGACACCTCAAAATAACCAACCTCAACCAGGGGGCATTATCGTCGACAATACACTTTTTTAATAGTTAATCTCCCGAATATAGTGGGCCCCAACGCTCTCTAAAACTAACTCTCGCCCCCCATTCAACTCCCCATTTTCCAGCATAAATTTAATCTGCCACGGGGCATCGGCAACCGTAAAACGCCGATAAATATCCGCAGGTATTTCGCCATTTAATTCCTCCAAAGCAGTCAGCAAACCGACGATTAAATCTATCTCTTCAAAAGTTGCACTTCTGAGGCGATCGCCTATAGGATTAATTGCTTTTTTAACACCTGCTGCTGCCAAACTGCTAGCTGCCAAACAGGGATATTGTTCGTCGCGGGAAATGGCATTTAATAAAACATCAATTCCCCGCGACGAACCCAATCTTAATAGTACCACTGCAGCCAGAATTTTTGTTTCTGAATCTTCCGTTCGGTCGAGAAGCTGTTCGAGATGCGGCACGATAATTGAACCGAAACGATAAAGGCGTTCTGCCAGAGGAAATTTATGGGCAGCTTTGCTAAAAGTTTCTACAGTTTTCAGTGCGAATAAGTTAACTATTTCTGCGGCAGCTTCTAGGGCAATAACTTGTGTTTCGAGTTCCTCCGATTCTAAATATTCCAAAGTTTGGTAAATGTCTAATTTCTTCATAACCTAACCCTCCTTACGAGAAATTTACCTATCATCGCAGTGCCACCAGGAATAGTGTAAATACTGCTTCCAGATGTCAGTACATTATAAGATATTTTCACAGGTTTTACTCGAATCTTATTTAAGACTAAAGCGGTTTCTTCTGAGAACTGAACTACAAACTTTTGTTTGTCACTAAATACACCAATTAGGTTCAAATCCCCTACTGTCGCTTCTACGCCAAGTTCTGTGACAAATATATCCCCTGGAGAATTAGCGTAGAAGGGATTTGAACCTTGTCCGAATTGGAGTTTGTCGGCGAACGCCTCCTGACCTCTATCGAGACTATCCCCAATAATTCCAGTAATTCCAGTAACTCCCTCAGAGTTTGTAAAATGACTAAATATGCGTCCCCTCCCTAAATTTGGATTTCTCCAGGGTGGCAGTAATAACTTTGGCTGACTCATTCAATTATTTTGAGCTGCTATTAAATTGCTTTCTAATCAAATCAATTATAATATAGCAGTCCTAAAGAATTTGCGATATTTTAAAAAGTAGATAAAAAGCAATACATTAAACGTGGATCGCCGACATTGCATTCCGACACCACATACTTTTATTCCTAATTTACCGCCATAATGCTGTTGCCCCTACATCTCTATTAGGAGCATTAATCCTGCACGGATGGCTACATTCCTAATTACTACCCCTTTTGACTCTCCAACCAATTCTCCACATCTTCCACAGCGCTAAAACCTAAAATATCTCCTGCTAAAACCTCTAATTGCTCCACAGATAAATCCTCTATTTGCCGCTGAATTTCTAGAGGGACTTCTCCAAATTTTTGCCGAAGTTGAAGTAAGATTATTTTAGAAACGATCTCGGTTTTACCAAAATCAATCTCGCCTCTCCTGTCTTGAATCAGCATTTCCTGCCTTTCCAACTTATTTAATTCTTCAGCAGTTAAACTAGCGCGGTTGGCAACATTTAATGCCTCTTCAATTTCTGGCACTGCCCCCAGAGACTCGGGGATTACTTCTAAATCGGGTGCCGATTTCATAAAATAAATCCACTTGTCGCTAAGGGTTTCTAACTCTGAAAGTTCTTTGTTGAATTTGGGCAATTCCAGAAAGATTAAGCTTAAAGAGTCTCGATAATTCAATGGTAGCGTTTCCTCTTTTAACCGAAATCGATTAATTATTTTGGAGCTGTCTTTAAACAACACAAAGTCGGTAATCGTTAAAGCAATAAACGGTCGTAAAGTCGGATATTTGTCTCCTTTACCTAATTGATTCCCATAAGCTTTTGCCAGGTTATAAATTACTCGCTTCTCAAAAGCTGCGGTGTGGATGACTTGCATTTCTATAATTACCGTCGAACCGTTATCTAAAACTGCCTTTACATCCAGAAAACTATCTTTTGAAGCTTCGATAGAGCCTTGGTTAGCCGGGTCAATTATCTCTAGAGATTTAATCGTGTTTGTGTTTTTGTAAACTAGGGCGTTGAGAAAGCTAATAAGGATGTTTTTACTCTTGTCGGAACCGAAGATTTTTTTAAAGGCAAAGTCGGTTTTGGGACTGATAAATCTCATGGTTAGTTCTCCTTTTTTTTTCTATCGTAGCAATCCTAAATGATTTGTAAAATAGCATCGGGACACTCGGGACACCACCGACTGCGGAATATCTCGATTAATGCAAAAAAATGGCAGTCTAAATTTCATCGGCGAAAGCCCCATTAATAAAGATAGGGCCTTCGCTTATGGACGCAGGAAGGCCGTAGCAAATTAGCGATCGCCTACCTTCCTCCTCGCAGCGGTCTGCTATAATAAAATAGAATTGGTCGTGAATGAATCTAGTCATGTACGCACGGTGGGTCCGAGTAACGCCTCCCTTTGGTCGGGGAAGTCGCCAATCGGCCTGCGAACCCTTGGAGTCTGATTAAACAGATAACAAGTTTCCCTTAATGGGGGTCAGCCGATGCGTAAAAGAATCCCGCCAGAGCAAAACATGGCGGGTTTTTTTTTGCTAAATATCTTCTATTTTCTCAACCTTAAAACAACCCATGCCTGAGAGCAAATTCACCCTAGAAGAGTTAACAAAAACCTTTAATCTAACTATTATTGAAACAGTCGGAAAATTTAATAACCTCCCCGAAATTCCACCCAGTCAATTTCTGCAAGACGCCATACAATATTACCTACCGTTAGCCGTTGCTATCGCTACAGAAAAAGCACGTTCCGAGTTAATAATTGCGCCGATTTTATTTGCCATCAAAAAACAGTTAAACAACCAAATAAGCGTCTTTTCCGGCACCGAGTTTAACGTCAATATAGAACAAGGATTGAACGGTTTTTGTGACTTTATTATTAGTCGTTCCAGCTTGCAACTTTTTATCGAAGCACCAGTTGTAACTTTGGTAGAAGCTAAAAATGATAATATCAAATCCGGTTTTGCTCAATGCATCGCAGAAATGCTCGCCGCCCAAATTTTTAATCGCAGAGAAGACAAGGATATCCCTAAAATTTATGGGGTTGTAACCACTGGAACTGCTTGGCAATTTTTAGAATTAGAATCTCAAGTCGTTACCGTCGATTTAGAGGAATATTCGATCGGTAACTTGCCGAAACTTTTAGGAATATTAACCAGTTTTGTTAGTTAATAATAATTAGTAAGCGTTTAAGTCGGGTGGAACCCAGTAGGTTCGTTCGTAGTAATCGCTTTAGCGATTTTAAAAAAGTATTCTCGCCCATCGCTAAAGCGATCGCTACAAACTGAGGTTAGTTCGTAGTAATCGCTTTAGCGATTTTAAAAAAGTATTCTCGCCCATCGCTAAAGCGATTACTACAAACTGGTAAATTTTGATTTTTATATTGACAAACCCCCAAAGGCAAATCAAAAACTTGCGCGGTCGTGCAAGCGCTTTTTATCGAAAAATTGGTTTGGTTATAATCGGAGTAATGCCCGATGTCAACGATGCCGGAAAAAGCAGATATTTAGATGGCTTTAGATGGCAAAACTAATTGTTTAAAGTCTAATTTTATTCAATAGCCATTCTCGCCTTAAAACGCTTTTGACTAATAACCCAGAAGATATTTTTCCACATCTTTCCACGATTCTTCGCTGTAATGCGGTTTGAGGAAATCCATAATACTGTTGTCTATTAGTCCTTCGTCATCCCCAGTATGGCCGTGATGAGAAAGTGTCTGGGTAAAGTGGCGGGGACCGTCCATCAATCCTGCTATCAAATGATGTTCTTCAACCCATTCCACTGGATCGGGTGCTTTTGTAAGGCTTTTTTGCTGGGCGTTAGTTGTAGTTTTCATGTCTAATATTCCGTAGATACCCTGAATTTACAAGAAAATTTCCTTTACCCTTCAGTGAAATTGCGTAGGTGGAAACCCTCTTTAAAAAATAAATTATAGCCTATCGCTCTTAGTAAAAACAATGGCTAATTTAGGGGGGTTAACCCTCGATTTCCTCGCAAACAGTATCTGGACTTACAGTATTTGGGAAAACTAAATCTCTATTATTATTATGTACTCTCAAAGTAATTTTTGCAGTGACTACGATCGAGCGAAGCAAGCGATCGAATCGACTTTTATTAGCGATCTAGATCGATATTTGCGCGCTAGATGTCGTCCTTCTCTTGTCCTCTTAATTATTTTTTAAGATTTGAAGATAACAGGCAAGATGCCTGTTCTACGGTTTGGACGGGCATCTTGCCTGTAAAAACGTCCTTTATATTAGATTTGAAAAGACAACCAAAGCAAACAGCCAGTCCGTGGACAAAATTTTTATACAAATTGTCGCTTATAGAGATAAAGAATTGGTGCCGACGGTGAAAGAGGCGATCGCCCGCGCCGCCTACCCCGATCGCCTAACCTTCGGCATCTGCTGGCAATACGCCTCCCAGGAAGAACTCGACTACATCGAACAACTCAGGCCATTTAAGAACTGTCGGATCGTGGCGATCGCTGCCAGTCAGGCCCGAGGAGTAGGTTGGGCCCGCGCCCTGGTTCAAAAATTGTGGCAGCAAGAACGCTACACCCTCCAAATAGACGCCCACATGCGCTTTGCCGACCGGTGGGATGCGGAAATTATAGAAATGCTGGCAATGTGTCCCAGCGAGAAAGCAATTTTAAGCGCCTATCCCCCCGCCTACGAACCTCCGAGAAATCTCCTGGACGATACTCCCACTAGCTTAGAACCAAAAGACTTTTCCGCCTCCGGCATCTTAAGTCTCAAGGCGGGGGGCAGTTTGAGGGAATATTCCGCGCCGCAACCGGGGATGTTTATCGCGGCGGGGTACATCTTTGCCGAGGCGAAGCTTATTGGAGAAGTGCCCTACGATCCGCAGATTTATTTTGGTGGGGAGGAGGTGTTATTGGCGACGAGGGCCTGGACGAGGGGTTGGGATATTTATCATCCCCATCGGCCTTTATGCTGGCATTTTTATAATAGCGGCGGACAGCGGCCGGTCCATTGGTCGGATAGAGAAGATTGGTGGGTTTTTAATCGGGTGTCGGAACAGAGATTTCGCCAGATTTTGGGAATGGAAACCCCTTCAGAAAACTTTGATATTTATGGTTTGGGAAATGTTAGAAGTTTGGCGGAGTACGAGTATTTGGCGGGGGTTGATTTTCAGAAGCGATCGATTGTTTGTTGGATTTGAAAACAATTAATAATTAATAATTAATAATTAATAATTAAACTCTGTGCAGAGGCCCTGGAATTAGGGGTCCAGAAACCCGGTTTCTTTAAGAAACCGGGTTTCTAATATTCCACGAATCCTGCACGGATTGCTATATTCAATAATTCAATGCGTTTCATGGAAAAATTGACGATGCTTCGCAGCGGCAGCTTTTAATTTTTCGTTTGGTGGGGGCGGATTTTTTATTAGACTGAAGACGAGTTCGGCATCTTTTTCTGAGAGGATAATTCTGGTTTGTGGTTCTTTTTTTGAAGACATTTTTTTCAACATCAAATTAAATGGGCGATCGGGGCAAAGCATTCGGACCTCAAAATTAATGGTTTATTAACAAATTTACCGCCCGAATGCTTTTCCCCTACATATCTATCGAAGGACTTCGAGTTTTTTTTTCCAGAAAAAGTTTCATTTTATAAAAGGAACTCCACTCGACAAAATCGATATCGTCGCCGAGTTTTCCATTTTTGAAACGTCTATAAAATTCGGGCGATCGCTTTTTCATTATCAATTATCAATTAACAACTAACAACTAACAATTAACCATCCACTCCCGCGTACCAAAAAACTTACAAGAATGAGAAGCAACCTTCGCCGCCGACTCCAAAGCAGCGACAAAGCTTTCTTCTTCTAAAACATAATGACAAAATGCCCCGTGGAAAATATCCCCCGCCCCCAAAGTATCCACCGCTTCAATTTGGGGCACTTCTAATCTGCCAAAATAACCGACGTTCAAATATTCGATCGCCTCCCCTCCACCAGTAATCGCAATATAAGGAATATTCAACCTCGAAAGATAAGAAAAAACTTCCTCTCTCAGCTTACATTTTGGGGGATAAAAATTAGCGGAACAAATTACATAATCCGCCAAAACCAACACTTCCTCAAAACCCGGTTTCCAACTGCCCCCATCTATAACTATGGGAATCTTTTTCGCCTTAGCCATTTCGGCAATTTCCAAACTAGCCGACATTTGATGGCCGTCTATTAAAACGATATCTACTCCTTCCATCGTAGCCGGCGAAATAACTTCGCTGCTAACTTGAGATTTAGTTGCATTAATAGAAATTACAGAGCGATCGCCTGTTTTTTCCGTAGTAATTATCGAAGAAACTGGGGGCGGTTCGGAGCGATTTTTATCTAAATCGCAAACAGTAATATCGTAACGCTCTAAATCAGATTTAATTAACTGAGTAATCGGATGGCTTCCTAAAATTGCTAATAAATGGGAATGATTTTCAAAGTAACTAAAACTAACAGCAGCATTAGTAGCCGGACCTCCAGCAGTAACGGCATAGTCAGTGGCGACAACCTTTTGATTTTTCTCTGGATAAGTATTAGTTAAATAGAGGAAGTCTAAAGTTAGCATCCCTACAAAAAGTCCGGTTTTACTCATAATAATTAAAAATTAACATTTTCCCAATCCGTGCGAACGCAGCAAGAACCTCAATCAGCCTCAGATGCTCGGAAGCTACTATAGCAATCCGTTGGTCTTATGCAATATTTTAGAAACCCGGTTTCTTGGAGAAACCGGGTTTCTGGTCCCCGAATTTTTCATAACCCGTTTAGAGTTGCTATATAATCTAATCTTGTTAATTTCTAGGCATCATGTATTTAGCTAAATCAGAGGTGAATCGATCGCTAACAATTAACGAACCCCAGAAGGGATGTCCTGCCATACCCCCCTCGATCCAACTGCGGCCTTATCAACAGGAGGCCGTAGGGAATTGGTTTGACAATCGGGGGAGGGGGACGTTTAAGATGGCCACTGGTAGCGGGAAAACCATTGCTGCCTTGGCGATCGCCACTCAACTTTACCAAAAAATCGGCCTCAAAGCCCTCCTCGTCTTATGCCCCTATCGCCACCTAGTCACCCAGTGGGGGCGGGAGGCGGAGAAATTTGGTCTCGAACCCTTGCTAGCTTTTGAAAGCGTCCGCGCCTGGCAAAGCGAACTGTCCGCCGCTTTATACAACGTTTGCTGGGGCGATCGCCCTTTCGTCACCGTCATCACCACCAACGCTACCTTAATATCAGAAAGCCTCCAATCTCAACTTAAATATTTTCCAGAAAAAACCCTAATTATCGGCGACGAAGCGCACAATTTAGGCAGCCCCAAAGTAGAAGAAAGTTTGCCCCGAAATATCGGTTTGAGATTAGCCCTTTCCGCCACCCCAGAAAGGCATTTTGACGATCGAGGAACCGAAGCAATTTTAGAATATTTCGGTCCGATTTTACCTCCCCAACTTACTCTGGGGGATGCAATTAAAAAAGGTGCGTTAGTCCGCTATAATTACTATCCTATTTTAGTAGAATTAACCGAATGGGAAACTCGGGCTTATGCCAGATTAACGACTAAAATTGGTTGGGCGTTATTGTTAGCAAATCAAGAAGGAAACAATATAGAGAACGACGAAGATGTAACCGCATTATTAATACAGCGATCGCGTTTAATAGGATCCGCAGCTAATAAGCTCAATGCCCTAAAAAGCATTATGAAAAATCGCCTCCATACCAGCCATACCTTATTCTATTGCGGCGACGGAACCGTAGAGACGGAACCGCTAATTTTTGCAAAACAAAAAGAAGAAGTAGTCAGGATTTTAGGTTCCGAATTAGGCTACAGAGTCAACACCTACACCGCCGAAACTTCCCTCAAAGAAAGAGAAAACTTGCGGCGAAAATTTGAAGCAGGAGAACTGCAAGGATTAGTCGCTATTAGATGTTTGGATGAAGGAGTAGATATACCCGCCATTCAAAATGCTATAATTTTAGCTAGTAGTACCAATCCCCGACAATTTATTCAGCGACGGGGACGAGTTTTGCGTCCTTATCCGGGTAAAGAAAGAGCCACTTTATTTGATACAATTGTTTTACCGCCCGATTTGGGGAGGCAAACTCAAGATGTCGAACGCAATTTTTTAAGAAAAGAATTGACGCGCTTTTTAGAGTTTGCCGACTTAGCCGATAATGCCGGAGAAGCTAGGTTGAAATTATTAGAAGTACAAAAAAGGTATGGCTTATTAGACCTTTAAAAAGCTTGCTACAGCGATTATTGAATCTCCGTAAATCTGGAACGATCCCCCCCGGCACCCCTTGGTAAGGGGGGAGCAAGAGTAAGATAAATTCAAAGTCCCCCTTTAGACCTTTAAAAAGCTTGCTACAGCGATTATTGAATCTCCGTAAATTTGGAACGATCCCCCCCGGCCCCCCTTGGTAAGGGGGGAGCAAGAGTAAGATAAATTCAAAGTCCCCCTTTTTAAGGGGGATTTAGGGGGATCGAATATCTATTTCACCGATTCAATAAATGCAATAATTGCTAATTGTTAATTGTTAATTGTTAATTATTAATTGTTAATTGCCGTGAATTACTCAGAAAATATCGTAATTTCCGCCTTGTCGAGCATTTTTGCCGAGAAAACTTCCGGTTACGATGCCAAGAAAAATAACCCCCTCAGTCACATACAAGAACCCATAGTCAAGGCCCCACCAGAAGTACGGCAAATTATCCAACAAGTTCTGGAAATAGAAAGAGATAGACTTTATAAAAGAGCGCCAAAAATTAACGACGATATTCTCAAAATTATTAAGGAAGTAATCCAATGAAACTAATTTCAATTATTTTTTGTAACTTTCGGCAATTCTACGGGAAAACTCCGAAGATTGTTTTGGCATCTGGCAAGCACAATACTACGATTATTCACGGCAATAATGGCGCTGGTAAAACGACTATGATGAACGCTTTTACCTGGGTGCTTTACGACAAATTTAGTTCTGCATTCCAGGTAGAGGAACAACTGGTAAATAAGCGATCGATTACGGAAGCAAAACCGGGTAAAGCAGTAGCTACTTGGGTGGAAATTGTGTTCGAACACGACAAGAAACGCTATCAAGCTAAACGTTTGTGTCGCGCTTACAGAAACGAACAAAATAAAATCGAACACGGCAAAAGCGACCTTTATATGCAGGTAGCGGGAGACGACGGCAGGTGGTCGCCACCACCGCAACATCCCGAGGATATTATTGGTAGAATCTTGCCGGAAAGTTTGCATCGATATTTCTTTTTTGATGGGGAAAGAATCGAGCATATTGTTAGGGAAGAAAAGAAAAATGAAATTGCCGAAGCAACTAAGGAATTGTTAGGTATCGAAGTTTTAAATCGTTCGATCAGACATTTGGGAGAAGCGAAGAAATCTCTGGAAACTGATTTGAGATTAATAGGAGACCCGGAAACTAAGAAGTTTTTGCGAGATAAGAGCAAAATAGAACAAGAAATAGAACAGCTTTCCCAGCGTCAAATAGAAGTAGAGAAAGAATTAAAAAATCAGGGTAAATTAAAGAAGGAAATTAGCAGTCGTTTATTAGAGTTTAAAGGTGCCGAAGGTTTGCCGCAACAACGAGACGATATCAAACAGCGGGCGGCAAGTATTAGAGAACAAGTGAATAAAGCTAGAGACCTTTGGAAGCGGGCAATTTCTAACAAGGGTTATCTGGTGCTTTTGCCAGAAGCGGTGGCCGGTTTTCGAGAAATTGTAGCCGGTTTTAACGATAAAGGCGAGTTGCCGATGGGGATTAAAAAGCAGTTTGTCGAACAGTTATTGGAGAAGGAAAGTTGTATTTGCGGTACGAAATTAAAACAGAGTTCTAAGGCGCGGAAGCAGGTGGAAAGTTGGATGGAGAAGGCGGGTATTGCTGATGTGGAGGAAGCTGCTATTCGGATGAGCGTTCGGATAGATGAATTTGAGAAACAAGGACCGGAACTTTGGGAAGAAATCGACCGAAATCAAGCTAATATCGAGGAGTTGAGAAGCGAACTTTCTCTAGTGGAGAGTCAGTTGGACGATATTAATAATAAGTTGCGAAATTTTCCAGATGAGGATATTAAGAGTTTGCAGAAGCGTCTGGATGAAATTGAACTTAGGATGGGAGATTTAAACCGGGAAACTGGTTCCAATCAACTGCAACTTGAAAATTTGGACCGGGAACTGAAAACTCTGGACAAGCGAATTGATAAACAGCAAATGAACGAGATTAAGCAGGTTTTAGTTCAGAGAAGAATTGCTGGGACTCAGGATGCTATTGAGAGGTTAATTGAGGTGCAAGCACGTTTGGAAAAACAGTTTAGAGCTTCTTTAGAGAAGCGGGTTCAGGGGTTATTCGGTCAAATTTCTTTTACTCCTTATATTCCTAAATTAAACGAGAAATATGAGTTGACTTTAGTGGAGGAAACAGGGGGCGAGGATGCTTTGGTTGCCGCTTCGACCGGGGAAAATCAAATCCTCAGTTTGGCGTTTATTGGTAGTATTATTGATGAGGTTCGAGATTGGAGTAAGAAAAATGCTTTGATGGGTCCAGATAGCAGCACTTTTCCTATGGTTATGGATTCTCCTTTTGGTAGTTTGGACGAGATTTATCGCCGGCAAATTGCGAGGATAATTCCTAAGTTGGCAAATCAATTGATTGTGTTGGTGACTAAGACTCAGTGGCGCGGCGAAGTGGCGGAGGAAATGACGAATTATATTGGTAAAGAATATGTGCTTTGCTATCATTCTCCTAAACCTGATTGCGAGGAGGATGCGATCGAGTTGGGCGGGGTGGATTATCCTTTGGTGAAACGCAGTCCCAATGAGTTTGAATATACGGAGATTCTTGAGGTCGGCGAGGAGGATTTTTAGGGCTTTGTGTTAGCATGGGTCTAAAAGAACTCGTTAAAAAGCACTAAATCAGTTTGTTGTAAGCACGAAGAGTGCTTTAAATCTATAGCAACTCTAAACGAGTTATGAAAAATTCGGGGACCAGAAACCCGGTTTCTTAAAGAAACCGGGTTTCTAAAATATTGCTTTATACCAACGGATTGCTATAGTTATTTAAAAGCACTAAGAGTGCTTGTTCCGAACTTTCAAAAATATCGAGAGGCAGAATATGGTAATTACAACATCCCCAACGAAAAATTTAGTTACCGATACCTGGGTTAAGGCAAGTTGGGAAGAATTTATCGCCTTCGCAGATGACTCAGATTGTATCGGTAGATTTTATTACTATAGCAATTACATGAGGATAGAAATGGCATCAGTTGGTTCTAGTCACGGACGACAAAACTCGATTATGTCCAAATTTGTTAGCTTGTATGCTACTTTCAATAATCTTGAAGTTGTCGAGTTTATTAACACCAGTTTTAGAAAAAAAGGCATGAGAGAATTTCAGCCTGACTTGTCTTTTTATATAGGTTCTGATTTGAGAATACCGCCAGAGACTAATTCACCTGTAGATTTAGACATTTACGATCCGCCTACATTGGTAATAGAAATAGGCGCTACATCTGTCAATGACGATCTGGGAAGAAAGCGGTTATTGTACGAACGTTCTGGAGTTAAAGAATACTGGGTTGATGATGCAAAAGAACGGCAAATAATTGCTTTTTTAATGACAGAAGGTGGAAGTAAAGAAATTCGGGAATCAATAGTGTTGCCAGGGCTATCGATAGACTTAGTTGACGAAGCATTAAAATTAAGTAAGGTAGAAAAAGATGCACAAATGAATCGCTGGTTAATAGAGACATTTAGTAAGAGTAGATCGCAATAGTAAAAGAGGGCGATGGCGCCCCGCGTTGCGGATGCCTTCTCGCTACCTAATTGTTAAGAAAGTTAAAGAAATCATCTCCCCCGAGGCGAGATGTAATAGGATGGAAGTAAAGGCTATTTATCTCAAGAAGACAGCGACAAATGAACTATAACATCCGAGAAATTGAGGGCATCGATTTAGTCCACGCCAACAAACTAGCAGAAGTTGGCATTACTACCCTCGAAGAACTCCTAGAAAAAGGGTCTTCTCTCAAAGATATAGAAGATTTAGAACGAGTAACAGAAATAGACCGCAATTTAATTCTCGAATGGGTACAATTAGCGGATTTATTTCAAATAAAAGGTGTCGCCGAGGAATACTCTAAGTTATTAGAAGCGGTGGGAGTGCATACAGTTGAAGAATTAAAATCGCAATATCCAGAAACTTTATATTCAAAGATGGTTAAGGCAAACCGTAAAGAAAGAATCGTTGATAAATTGCCAAGTTTGGGCATGGTTAGAAGTTGGGTATCCCAAGCGATAAATAATCAGCAAGTTCCTTCTGAAAAGTTGGATTCCAAAAGCACGGTTAACGATAGTAAATGGTCTTTGGAGTGGGCGGATTAGGATTTTTTTATTGCTTGAGTGCGACTCAATTTCTGAGATTTATAGAACTAATGGTTCGATCTTTGCTAAGACTTCTTCGATAATTTCTGGCGGTGCTTTTTCTTTAAAGTTCGCTTTTCTTGCTGTCCAGTCTAAAGATTTAATTTGATCGGACAAGATTACACCCCTGGTTTCCGTTCGTTCGTCAAGGGGTACCTCAAACTTTAATCCCTTGATTTTTGATGTAATTGGACACATCAAAGCTAACGATGATAGTTTGTTGTATTTCAGAGGCGATATAATAATAGCAGGACGCGGTTTATTTTGAGCATTGCCCTGTTCGCGACCTTTGGTAGGATTAAAGTCTATGAAGATAATATCGCCTCTGTCTGGAATGTATTTTGGTTTGTTACCAGCTTTCATTTCCAACAGAATCTCCTGTTTCTACTTCGCAATGAAAATTATCGGTACTCATTCCTTCTAGTAATTCTTCCAAGGTGTATTTATTTCTCCTTTTTTGCTCTATCTCGTGTAATTCAGTTTCTTCCTTGGTATGGGTTTTAGTTGCGAATAAGCGAGGAATTAAACTTATGAGGTTGTTTCCCCATTTTCCAAGAGTTTGCTCGAACATAGCTATCCTCCTCATTATAATTAATTATGACTTTCTTTTTTCGCGATGGCCGCTTTTAGCAAAGTTCAAAATCTAGTCCTAATACAATTATAAAAGAAATCAATTTTTTGTCAACTAATCCAGCGATCGCCAGCCGCCCTTTTTTTTATCCCTCCCGCCCCACGCTTTCTGGTTTTCTAAACACTAAAAAATGCTGTTGCGGTAAAATATCTTTATTTTCCACCCAAACTAAACCCACCGCTTCCATTTCTTTCCTAACTTGTTTCTCGGTCATTTTGTGCAATCCTTTAATCGCAATTAAAGGATTTTCTCCCCGATATTCTAATAATACTACTCTCCCCCCGGGTTTAAGTCCTTTGACAATTCCTAACATCATTTCTCGGGGATATTCAAATTCGTGATAAGCATCGACCATTAAGGCAAGGTCAACTCGCTCTTCAGGGAGTTTTGGGTCGTCAACTTCTCCTAAAATTGTCTCTACGTTAGTAATATTTTCCTCTTTTTTGACGAATTCAATGAACTCTAACATCTCTGGTTGAACGTCAACGGCTAAGACTTTTCCTTCTGGTACTAAAGGATTAATTCTAAAGCTAAAATAACCGGTTCCCGCCCCGATATCTGCTACTACGTCGGTGGGTTTTAAATCTAGGGAAGCGATCGCCAGATCCGGTCTTTCTCCACTACTTCTACTAAGTCTTTCTAACCATCCCGCGCCTTCGTGCCCCATCACTTTTGCTATTTCCCTACCCAGATAAAATTTACCAATGCCATCGGGGTTATGAAAAATCCTTTCTTGATAAACGCTTTGCGAATTAACAGCCAGCGAATTAACAACCCCAGTTTCTAAGCTACAGGCATTGAGGCTTAAGCCTGCTAAAAAAAGGCAAAATAAGAGTGTTATACTGTAAAGATGCTTGCTGAAATTTGTCATAGTGGTTCGTTTATTAAAACAGCGACCGTGACATTTTAGCATATCTAACGCAAAAATAAAGGAGTAATTTGATGCGTCAAGAATACAATAAATTAGTGCGCGATCGCGTCCCCGGCCTTCCGAACAAAAAAGGCATCCAATAGGAAACCTCCACCCTCAGCACTAGGGAATGAGGATAATCCTTCTTAAAAATAAAACTAAAAGGGTTTATTTCAATGCAAAATAAACAAATAAGGATAAAATAATGGTTCTTTCAGACATTCAAAATTACTGGGGAAAAGATGCTATCTACAAGTTACAAAATAGCAAGATAATCAAAGGCTATCCCGACGGAACTTTTCGCCCAGATGCACCAGTAATTCGCGCCGAATTTGCTGTATTAATGTGTCGGGCATATCCCGATGCGCCTAGAATCAAAGAACCAATTGCTTTTACGGACGTTCCAGATAATTATTGGGCAAAAGAAGACATCGAAACTGCATCTGCGAAAGGGTTTTTTGCCGGCTATCCAGACAAAACATTTCGACCGGAAGAGCAAATTTCCAGAGTACAAGCTACCATCGTTTTAGCAGCATCGGAACGAGCTTATATCGTACCATTAAATCCAGAGGAAATTCTCCAGCAATATTTCGACGATGCTGCGGATATTCCTAGTTATTCTAAAAAGATGATGGCTGTGGCAGCTATTAATCAAATTGTTGTCAATTATCCCGATATTAGAAAGTTTCATCCAAACCGCAGCGCCACTAGAGGAGAAGTCGCTGCTTTAATGGTTCGATCTTTAGGCATTGCCGATCGAGTTTCATCTCAATATCTCGCGACCAGTAATATCTTCGCAATTCCGCTAAGATTTCAGTCTGCTAGTTCTTTTTCCGAGGGATTAGCTGCGGCTAAAAAAGAGGGTGAAAAGAAGAGTGGATTTATCGATTCAACGGGAGAATTTGTCATAGCCCCCAACCCAGACAGAACTTACCACACTCCTTTTTCAGAAGGGTTGGCGGGAGTTTCAATTAATAACAAAGGCGGTTACATTGACAAGACGGGAAAGATTGTTATCCCGCCGCAAATTTACGGTTTTACTCTGCGACAATTTAAGGAAGGATTGGCAGCAGTTCAAATGCAATATGAAGGAAAATGGGGTTATTTAGATAAGAATGGTAACTTAGCAATAGAAAGTAAATTTAGCGGCGCGGGGGATTTTATTGACGGTCTAGCTTTGGTAACTTTTGAGAATAGATTTGCTTATATTGACAAAAGCGGTGAGTTTGCGATCGAACCCAAAAATTATTACGCAACCGATTTTTCCGAAGGTCGGGCGCGGATTAAAATCGACCAAAAATGGGGTTATCTCGACACTAACGGCGACACCAGAATTCAAGCCCAATTTCGAGAAGCTAATGATTTTTCGGAAGGTTTAGCCGCTGTACAAGCTGATAATTATAAATGGGGCTATATCGACCTCGATGGCAACTGGATAGTAGAGGCAAAATTTAGCAGCGCTGAGAATTTTTCAGAAGGTTTAGCCCTAGTATCTGTTGATGGGAAATCGTCTTATATTGACAAAACTGGAAAGGTGGTATTAGAACCAGAATTTGATGCCTTTGGTTCTTTCTCTGAAGGTTTAGCGCCAGTAGGTATTGGCGGGGAAACTACAGGGGAATACGAAATAGAACCTATCTGGGGTTTCATCGATAAAAAAGGTGACTTAATAATTGAACCGCAATTTTATTCTGTTACCAACTTTTCCGAAGGATTTGCTGCAGTAAGGTTGAGGGGAAATTGGGAAAGAATTAGCGTAGGCTACGATGGAAGCGCGGTACCGATTGACTTTAGATGGGTGTTGCGAGGAGGCAACTACGGTTACATTTATAACCCTCTTTTGTAAAATTAACGCTAATTATTAAGTTTGAGGTTCTCCCTAAATTTCAATTGTTTAGGGGTACTTTTAAAAAAGCGCAATGCCCAAGAAAATTTATCAACTAAAAAAAAGCAAAAAACTATGAAATTCATCAGCCCCAAAACCGACTTTGCCTTTAAAAAAATATTCGGTTCTAACAGCAGTCATCCCATCTTAATCAGTTTTCTCAATGCCATAATTTATCAAGAGAAAAACATCATTAAATCCCTGAAAATAATTAATCCTTATAATCCGGGAGCAACCGCAACTATCAAAGATACTTATTTAGATGTCAAGGCAGTGTTAGATAACGGTTCGACGGTAATTATAGAAATGCAAGCCTTGAACGTGGAAGACTTTGAAAAACGAGTAGTTTATAACTTCAGCAAAGCTTACAGCAACCAATTAGATACGGGGGAAAAATATTCTCTACTCCAACCAGTAATAGCTTTGACGATTACGGATTTTGTCTTGTTTAAAAAGACTAAACAAATTATCAATCGATTTACTTGGAAAGAGGAGAAAGAATTATTTGGCTACCGAGAGGAATTGAAATTAATCTTTCTGGAATTACCGAAGTTTAACAAGGAATTATCAGAATTAGAAAGTCTCAGCGATAAGTGGATTTATTTTCTGAAGTCAGCACCTTCTTTAGAAGTGGTACCGGAATCTTTGGAGAAAGTATCAGAAATAGATATGGCATTTAATCTAGCCAACCGTGGGAAGTTAAGCAAGAAGGAATTGGATGCGTTAGAAAAGCGGGAGATGTTTATTGCGGACAGGATTAATGAGATTATTTTGGCGCGACGGGAAGGAGTGGAAGAAGGGATCGAAAAAGGAGAAATTAAGTTAATTTTACGTCAACTTAAGCGATCGCTTGGAGAACTATCCCCAGACATTCGCAACCAAATAGAACAATTGTCTGTCGAACAATTAGATATTTTGGGAGAAGAACTGTTAGATTTTAACGGCATAGAAGACCTGCAGAAATGGTTGGAAAACCAAACTGATAATAATTAATCTTTTTGAGTTTTGAAGCTTCAGCTTGTGGGGCAATATTAAAACCAGAGACCGCTTGCTGCTAAAATCTCAGCTAAACACCAAAAGATCGAGATGAACCGAGTCAGAATAGCTAAAAATAAAACTGAATTAGTTAAAGGTTTAACCCAAGGGGATGGCAACACCGGACCTTTCCAAACTTACGCCGATGTGATGGTATTTGCCGCCGCCTTGGGCATTAAGCGTAAAAAACGAGTGCCACTGGAGGAAGTTGCTAAAAGGGATCCTTCTCCTATTGGCATCGAAGTATTTTGGTCGAGGGGTTACGATAGCGTTATTAAGTTGGTGGCGATCGCCGATACTAAAGATATTAATATTCTCTCTCCCACTGACACGAAAGCTGAAGCGACTCGCATCGAAATATTTGAGGAATATGCCAACGGTGGCTTGGAGGTCTTGGAAGATGAATTGCGCGGATCTGTTGACTATGCCGAGAGGATTTTATTGATGTTAATGTCGGAAAGACACCAGAAACCTCAACCAGAAGAAGAATTCGATCTAAGTCGATTTCTAGGATAAAGTTTGTAGTAATCGCTTTAGCGATTTTGAAGTAACATTTAAAATCGATTTCTACGATAAAGTTTGTAGTAATCGCTTTAGCGATTTTGAAGTAACATTTAAAATCGATTTCTGGGATAAAGTTTGTTTGTAGTAATCGCTTTAGCGATTTTTAACTAACATTTCAAATCCCTAAAGCGATCGCTACGAACCAATTATAAAATTTGCGGCAAACCTACCTTTTTTAAGTCCACAAAATTACCGTTAAAATCAACTGCTTTATCCTCTCCTACTCTCCTAGCTTCTGCTAAATCTCGCCGCAATTGCGCCCGTTCCATTTTGCCGTCTATTCCGCCTAATATATAAACCATTAATTTCGCTGCCAAATCCCGCCCCGTTACGGAAATTCGCTTTCTATTAAAATCAAATAAAACTCCATACCAAATCGAATCTGGAAACTCCATTCCACTCAAACCGCCTTCGGCATCAAACTTTGCTAATTTTTCAAAAATACTCTCCAAAGAGAAGCCTTTTCTAGAAACTAAAATGCCCAATGCTTCGGCTAAGGCAATTTGACCGATGGGGCGATAGAAAATATGACCTTCCCCGGGCTTTTTTTCAAAGCTAAATCGCCGCATTTCTGGAGTTTCTACGCCGGTTTCTAATACTTGATAGCTTGGCAATTCCGCTAAATAATCCCAAAGGCGCGCGATCTCTTCCAAAGCGGATTCTAATTCGTATTCTTCGGGGCGCATGGGGACTAAACCTTTATAGCTAGCTTTCCACTGGTAAAAGCGATCGGGCATAAACTTTTCGGACATTTCTTGAATTGCTTGCAAAGTTGTTAATGCCGTTGAGGTTGCGGATAGATTTGCTGTATCCCAATTTACCCGAGGTTTTCTACCCGGTTTTTCTTTTAATAAAGGATGAATGACGGCGGTTTTTCTAGCTATAATTGCGAAGCCGTCGTCTTCGTTTAATAATGCTAATTGCCCTTTGCTTAGTTTTACCGCCGTTAAGTTTACATGAGCAAAAATAGACCTAATTCTTCGTCTTGCTTCTTCCCTGGTTTCTCCTCGGACAACTGCTGGAATAAATTCTACGCCTATTTTTTCGTAAGCTAATTTTTGTAATTCTGAAGTTGTTAACCCATATTTTTCTGTTACTTTCTCGACTGTTATGAGGGAAACAACGGGTTTTTTAGATTTAGTAAACATCCGCAATTTTCCGGTTTTGATTAATTCCATTAATCCTTGGATGCCCATCAGCCGATGTTGACCGTCGAGGGCGAAAACTGCTAGGTCGGAACTGAGGTTTAATAATCCTATGGTTGCGTCTTTATCTAATGGTAAAAAATCTGTTGCGGATTTGGTTGCCCGTTTGTTTTTATCCCATTCTGGGGCTTGAGGATTATCTACCCAGTTGGGGCTGACTACTACTAATAAAGGAGGAAATTTATGAGTTTTTCTTGTTGCGAGATAGAGTGCTAAAGGTGCTTGTCGGGACCAGTCTAAGGGTCGCTGTAGGATTTCATCTATTGTTTCTGCGTTGCGGATGATGTTATCGGTTTCGGGGTCGGATTTTTGCCTAAATAGTGGCAGTTGGGAGGCAAAACGTACTCGATTGTTCAGCCATTCTAGGGTGGAGGAACCGATGTAGGCGTTTGTGTTTCCCATTTGGGTTTTTTGCACTAAAAGTTGATTGTCTTTGCCGAGGTATTTTTCTAATAAAAGGGCGATCGCTTCTCGTTCTTTATTGTCTTGTTCGAGGATTTCTATCGCTATTTCCCCAGTTTTTTTTATGGATTTTTTCATCAATCTTTCGGGACTTCCTCTTTTAGTTGTGCTGGTTGCTTTGGGGGAGGTTTTTGGAAAAGGATTAAGCCCATCCTAAGTGTTCTTTTGCTGACTTTACTGCCATTCTTACAGCACTGACGCTCGCCGTTATTTTACCTGTTGATAAAACTACATTTTCCTTCCAAATCTTACTTGGTCTTGACCAATCAATTTGGGCAATTTCTGACACTTGCTCTCTATTAAAATACTTGTTGTCCTGATTGTAAGTACAAAATAGTAAACGCCCTAAAATTTCTAATCCAGCACTTGTACCTAAAAGACAATTTTCTCTAAACTCCCTGATGTTTTCCACCGTTAGCTCTTCTTGTGGCGTTTCAGCAATATACTGACTATCAACGCATTCTGAGAACAATTGGTTTAAACAATTTCCTAAATCTTCTGATGCAATCTTGACATCAAAATCTTTAAGCTCATTTTTATGTTCGTTTGCAAAAGCGTAGCTAACCATTTTAGCTATGTAATTAGTTGTGTAAATCAATTTTTGTTTGGCATTAGGAGAATTTTTAATTTTTTCTGTTTTGTCCTTAAACATTAAAACATGGTCAATTAAATACTTAGTAATACCCACGCGACCTTCAAATTCACCAAAAGACAAAATAAGGGATTTCTCAAGGGGCCTGGTTTGCGCCATGTCTTTAAAGTCTATCTGACACTGATTAAAGTCAGCCTCTAAAACCAACGTAATTGGAAAGTCGCTATCAGCAATTGAGGCAGCTTCTGAGCTTAATATTAAGTCCTGGATAGCACGCTTGCGATGTTGTCCGTCAGTAATATCCAATTTTACTTCTCGTGGAATCACCACTAAACAAACTCCCCTTCCCAACTCAATAATTGTAATTTCCTCTGGGTTGACATTCGCGGTCAATGTTCCTAGAATCCAGGCTTTAGCTTTATTAGCACGTTTGAGAATGTACTCCTTAATTTCGTCTGCATGGCCTTTTACTTCTGGGCGATTTTTCCCAGAATCGGGATCGTTGTTCGCCGAAGGTTGCGACTTAAGCAGCGCGGGTAAGTCACTGGCCGGAACATTAATTTGGACCATTTTTCGTTTTCCCTGTTCAAAAATTAGTCCTGGGTAGCACCTATCTCGATGATACTGGGCAAAGTAAGGTTCCAAAAACCGATCTAACCCTTGATTGCCTAAAGTTTCATGGCTTTTGTTTTCAAACATAAAACAATCTGATAAACTACTGTTTAATTATTATAACTTCTATTAAAAGCGGTGAAGTAGGGCAAAATATTCCCTTTACAAAAAAGCTAAAATGAACTAATACTTTAATTGTAGTCATCCGAAGTATTAGCACACAAGCCCAAAATAAGCAATATAGGAGTTTGAAAATATGGTAGTGGTTCAACCGTCGCTATTTCCTCAGCGCAACACTCAGGAATTAATTGAAGATATCAAAGTTTTAACTGAAGAAATTAAAGAGTTATATTCTCAAGATGAAATACCTTTTGTAATTGGTTGGAGCGGCGGCAAAGATAGTACGGCAGTTTTACAGCTTGTTTGGAAGGCAATAGCAGAAATTAGTCCAGAAAAAAGAACTAAAAAAGTTTATGTTATTACCACGGATACGAAAGTAGAAAATCCTGTAGTTTCTGCCTGGGTAAATAAATCTATAAAACTGATGAAAGCTGCTGCAATAAAAGATAAAATGCCCATAGAAGCTCATTTAGTTTATCCAGACATAAAAGAAACTTTTTGGATATGCTTAATCGGCAGAGGTTATCCTGCTCCTCGCACCGGATTTCGCTGGTGTACAGATCGGTTGAAAATTCAGCCAGTTAATAAATTTATACGGGAAATTGTTAGAGCCAACGGTGAAACTATTCTCATTTTAGGTAGTCGCAAAGCTGAAAGCATAACCCGTGCAATAACAATGGCCAAACATGAAACTGGTAGGGTTCGCGATCGCCTCAGCCCTAATGCCCGCCTCCCTAATTCCCTGGTTTACACCCCCATCGAAGACTGGCGAACTGATGAAGTCTGGCTTTACCTAATGCAATACAAAAATCCCTGGGGAAACGACAACAAAGACCTATTAACCATGTACCGAGGTGCCACTGCCGACAACGAATGCCCTCTAGTAGTAGATACCTCTACTCCCAGTTGCGGAAGTTCTCGCTTTGGATGTTGGGTTTGTACTATGGTTAGCAAAGACAAATCTATGGAGGCAATGATTCAAAATGATCAAGAAAAAGAATGGATGCAGCCTCTATTAGATCTGCGCAACGAATTAGACATCCCAGACGACCATAACAAAAGAGATTTTCGCCGTATTTGGGGAACGGTTCAATTATTTGAACGGGAAGAAGATGGTAAAAAATCTGTAGAACCCATTCCTGGACCATACACAAAAAAATGGCGGGAAAATTGGTTGAGGAAACTCCTCCAAGCACAACAACAAATCCGCCAAACCGCCCCAGAAAATATGGGCGAGATAACCCTAATTTCCCTAGAAGAACTTAGCGAAATTCGTCGCATCTGGTTGGAAGAAAAACACGAATTTGACGACAGCTTGCCTCGCATTTATAAAGATGTCACTGGATTCGATTTTCTAGACTCTCGTCCAGGCGCCGGCAGCAGTCTTTTGGGTAGCGATGAATGGGCAGTTCTCGAAGAACTTTGCGATAAAGATGAAATGCACTTAGAACTTATGGCAAAACTATTAGATACCGAACGTCAATATCACACCAAATCTCGCCGCGTAGGTCTCTACGATAGCCTCGAAAAATGCTTTCAAACTAGCGCCCACTCCAAGGAGGAAGCTATTAACAACGCCCACTACAAACGAGATTTGAAAACTTCCGCAGAAACAGGAGATGTGGAGAATATTAAACAGTTAAGTTGGGGAAGTCTCAAATTTGGTAAAGGAAACTCCCAGGAGGAAGAAGAATAACTAGGCAATATCCCTTGCCAACCAGGCCCAATTGTTAATTGTTAATTGTTAATTGTTAATTGTTAATTGCCCAATGATCTTCCTAGAACTCGTTCTCCAAAACTTCGGCCCCTACCAAGGCAAACAAACCATCGACCTCCGCCCCACATCGGAAAATCAACCCCGCCCCATCATCCTCTTTGGCGGCATGAACGGCGGCGGCAAAACAACCCTCGTGGACGCTATCCGCCTCGCCCTCTACGGACAACGGGCGCAATGTTCCACTCGCGGCAACCTCAGCTATAGGGAATTTCTCTCCCAGTCAGTCAACCGCAACACCCCCCCAAACGAAAACACCCGCATCGAACTAGCCTTTGAACACGTCCGAGACGATCGCCTCGTGGAATATCGCATCGTCCGCACATGGACTAAAAACCCTAAAGGCGGCAAAGACCAACTCGGCATCCTCCACGGAGAATGGCCGGACACCTATCTCGCCAAGACCTGGGACGAATACATCGAAAATCTCCTCCCCCTCGGTATCTCCAACCTCTTTCTCTTCGATGGCGAACAAGTTAAAGAATTAGCAGAACAAGAAACCCCTCCCCCAGTAGTCGTCGATGCCATTCAATCTCTATTAGGACTCGAACTCGCCGAACGTCTCGCCGCCGATCTAGATATTCTCGTAAGTCGCAAGCGCAAACAATTAGTCAATCAAAATGAATTAGCCCAGTTGGATGAAATAGAACAAAATCTCAATAGTTACAACCAGGAACTTGCAGCCGCCAAACAAGAATTAGAAACCTTAGAAACTAAATTAGAAAAAGCTAAAAAACGCGACTGGCAAGCCACAAACAAATTCCTCACTGAAGGAGGCAAAATTGCCGCAGAAAAGCACCAGCTACAGCAAGAACTCAATAAAACTACAGAACAGATAGACCAAAATCGCCTCGAAATGGCAGAATTAGTCGCTGGTGCTTTACCACTAACTCTAGTTTCTAATCTCTTGGAACAGGCTAGCCAGCAAGCTAACGACGAAATTTTTCACAAGGAAGGGGAAATTGCTCTGGAAGCTTTCCGCGATCGAGACCAACGCTTGTTAGACTACCTCCAGGAATTGTCTTTAACCTCGCAGAAAATTGAAAAAATTCAAGCTTTTCTCGACAGCGATAATCAAACTATCGAAGCCGATATAAAATCTGAGGATGAAATTTGGTTAATGGCGGATAATGAAGCTTTGACTCAACTGGAAAATTTGCAGCATTACAGGTTGAAAACTTGCAGAGATACCGCCAGAGACAAACTCGAAATTCTGCGCAACCTGGAATTAGAAATGGTATCTCTCGAAAAACAAATTGCAGCAGCGGCGGCACCGGAAAAATATCAGCAGTTGGAAAGTGCTGTTAAAGAGGCAAAAACTGAGTTCGTAAAAGCTAAAGCTAGTTATGAAAATGGCGAACATCGTTGCAATAAATTAGCAGATACCATAGCAAAAATTAAAAAAGATTTATCTACTTATACCGACAAAACTATCGATCGCCAAAACGCCCAACATCTCATCGCTTCTTGCGGTAAAGTACAAAAAACTTTGCAGCTTTTTAAAGAAAAACTTACTTTAAAAAAGTTAAATAAATTAGAAGTTGAAGTTGCTAACTATTTTCGCCGTTTGTTGTACAAGTCCGATCTAGTGCATCGCGTGGCCATCGATATCGGCACTTTTGCTCTTTCTCTTTACGACCCAGAAGGACTGCCTGTGCCAAAACATCGCCTCTCCGCAGGGGAAAAACAGCTTTTGGCTATTTCTTTTTTATGGGGTTTGGCTAGAGTTTCCGGGCGGCGTTTGCCTGTAGCGATCGATACGCCTTTGGGCCGATTAGATTCTTCTCATCGCTACCATTTGGTCGAGCGTTATTTTCCTTCTGCCAGCCATCAAGTTATTCTCTTATCTACGGATACGGAAATTGGTAAAATTGAGGTGGAAAATCTCCGCGAGTCTGGGGCGATCGCCCGGGAATATCTCCTCGAATATGACTCGGGCGATCGCCAAACAACTATTAAAAAGGGCTATTTTTGGTAGTTGGACGGGCCCGTTTTCCCGGCGCGAAATTTTTTTCCCGAAACCCCTTGACAAAGGGGTTTACTTGACTTATATTTTTTAGTATAATGGGATACTTGCGTTTTTTTTACAACTGCTAATATTCCCATTATGAATACTTTCATTCTTAAGAATATCAAAAAACCGCCAACAGCGCAACCCCTCAAAAAATTTTTTTGCTAAAATCTAAAATCTAAATAAAAAAACCAATTATGGAACCGCCGTTAGAAAGAATTAGACTCTCCCAGGGTGCAAAAGACCAATTAACAAAACTCAAACGCAGCACAAAAATCGATAATTGGAATACCTTATGTAGGTGGGGATTTTGCTATTCCCTAGCAGAAGCCACAATGCCGTCCCCAGTACCAATACCAGCAGATAGTAACGTCGAACTAACGTGGCGAATATTTGGTGGAGAATATTCAGACATTCTGTTAATAGCGCTAAAACAAAGATGCCATAACGACGGTTTGGGGACGGACAAAGAAACCCTAGCGAATCAATTCCGACTGCACCTGCATCGAGGCATCGGCTATCTGGCGGGGGATCCTAATATTAAGAAAATAGAAGATTTATTAGAATTAGTAAGTAGTAGTGCAAGCCTAAATCATTCGTGATATTGAAGACAAACCCGGTTTCTTTAACAATACCTTCGCCATTTTCTTGTAGGTTGGGTGGAGCGCCCCGCGCAACCCAACATCAACGAGCAAAATCCAACGATTTTGTTGGGTTTCGCTACGCGATCGCGCTACCTACGAATGGTATTTTTTATTTTGGCGAAGGTATTGTTTAAGAAACCCGGTTTCTGGCCCCAAAATTTTTCATAATCCATTTAGGATTGCTATAGTGCAAAATAATTTCAACAAAAATCAAGTCGCGGACGGGGGTTGTCTTAACAGTAATTCGGCACCCAGAGGATGAATGTCCAACAATTATTAATTATTAATTATTAATTATTAATTACTAAGAGCGATCGCCAAACTAGGAATTTTAGATTTTAGCTCTCAAGCCAAAATCTAAAATTTAACATCCTATCTAGGAGGAGAATTTCGGCGTCTTTGTAAAAAATCGGGAATATCAAGTCCCGGACCTTTTTTCGGTTCTGGAGATGGAGTAGGCCCTGGGGCCGGAGTTGCAGGAATAGAGCGTCTAGGTGTTGGTGCGGCCTCCTGAGAGATAGGCATAGACTGAACCTCACCCGAGAAACCCGTAGCAATAACCGTAATTTTAATTTCACCCTGAAGTCGCTCGTCAATCACCGCCCCAAAAATAATATTGGCATTAGGGTCCACGACCTCATAAATAATTTCAGCAGCAGCATTCACCTCATGCAAAGTCAGATCCGTACCGCCAGTAATATTAAAAACAACACCTTTAGCACCTTCAATAGAAGACTCAAGCAGAGGAGAAGAGATTGCCATATTAGCAGCCTCCCTGGCCCGAGACTTACCAGAACCCATACCAATACCCATTAAAGCCGAACCCGCATCAGCCATAACAGCGCGGACGTCAGCAAAGTCAACATTAACCAGTCCTGGGACAGTAATAATATCAGAAATGCCTTGTACCCCTTGACGAAGGATATCATCGGCATATCTAAAAGCTTCTTGTACGGGAGTTTGTTCGTTAATAACCGACAGGAGGCGGTTATTGGGGATAATGATCAGAGTATCGACGCGGCTTTGGAGATTAGAAACACCATCCTCAGCCTGGGTAGTGCGGCGGCGTCCTTCAAAAGTAAAAGGACGAGTCACGACTCCCACAGTAAGGGCCCCAGCTTCCTTAGCAATTTCAGCCACAATAGGGGCAGCACCGGTACCTGTACCGCCACCCATACCAGCAGTGATAAAAACTAGATCCGGGTGATCCAGAGCATTAGCAATTTCGTCGCGGGACTCTTCAGCGGCCTTTTGACCGATCGCGGGATTGCCTCCGGCCCCCAAACCACGGGTCAACTTTTGTCCTAGTTGTAAGCGTTGAGGAGCGCTAGAGCGAGTGAGGGCCTGGGCATCGGTATTAAGGGACCAAAATTCCACGCCTGCCATCTCGCTGGCAATCATGCGTTCGACGGCGTTGCCACCACCCCCGCCGACACCAATAACTTTTATTTTTGCAGCATTACTTAACACTAAATCGGTACTCCTAGCTTCTTCTGTTCTAGGGTCTTCCCCTGCTTGTGTATTTTTTTTGTTTCCATATAACCCACCACTATTGCCAAAAGGATTACTCGCATCAACTGATAAAGGAAAGTTTCCTTGTGCTGAAGAATGGGTAGTTGCTTCATTTGCCCCATTGTTTGTTTGAAGTCTCATTATCGGGGATAGTTGATAAACATTTTTTTTACAACAATTAATTCACCTACTCTCGAAAACGAGGGTGGCGATAATTTAACCACATTTTAGGCGAAATTGCGCTTTTGACCAAGCACTATCAAAGAAGTTATAGCATTTTCAATCGCGAGGGAGTACGTTTCTACCTGGCCCGGGCAAGTAAAAAGTCAAAGGAACCAGGCCAATACTTCTCGGATAGTTTGTAGTCTGTAGGTTAGATGGACTGTTCTAAGTAGGTAGGCAAAAATATTTGGACAAAGATTTGCCCGTAGAACAGGCGTCTCGCCTGTTCCTTGTCTAATTAATTTTGCACGGGTACTTAGTCTCGCTTTCCTTTATCTTTGCTGGTTCCTTCGATGAGTTGAATGGAAGGAGAGGCTGGGTTTTTCAGGTCAATGTAGGCAATTTTACCCGAATCTAGTCGCTCGGGCAACTTTCGCATCCGATCCAAAACCATTAGTTGTTCGTGTAATTTCGAGCTAAAAGGCCCCAAATGCACGACTCCTAGTTCGGTTGTCAAGATTAGGTTTCCCGGGTCTAGCCAATCTATTTCAAAAACTTTAACAGGAGAACGACTCAGAGTTTTGTAAAGTAGATGCCAATATTGCTGATACCGTTCTTTCGGACCTATGGCCGTCAAAGTTGGCAGAGATTGACTTTGAGCGAGATGGGAATAGGTTTCTAAAGGTATCCAGTTACCCCGAGCATCTAGCCATCCGACTCGATCGGAGTCGTTGGGGCCGGGAGTGACAGCCGGTCTGGCGATCGCTACTGGATGTCTTTCTTCCACCAGTAAAGTCAAACTGGGAGGGAACAAGTGGCGCGTTACTAGGGCGCGGGCGATGGGCGGTTGAGACTGCAAGTTTTGGGCCAGGAGTTGAGGTTGTAGCGCCCAGAGAGATTGTGGATATTCCAGAGATAATAAAGAGACGATCGCCTCATCAGGAAGTAATTGGTTGCCTTCGACGTTGACTTGTTTGGCAGAAGATATCCCCCAAAAAGGTTGAGCGATCGCCCAAACTAATCCCCCCGTTATACCTGTAACGGCAAAGGTTTGCCAAATTATTGCCACTACCTTCCAGCGTCGGTGGTGGCGCAATTTTTTACGGCGATGCTTTAACACGGACTCAGAAACTTTTGTCAAATTACTCATTATTTTAATACCCTTTCAATGCCTAATTGTTTGAGGAAATTTTATTATTGCTCAACCTTTGTCGTAAGGGGAGAAACCATCATACTTTTTACCCTTTATGGCAGTTGACCCTTAACTAAAAAGAAGAAAAATTAACAAAATAAGAAGTTGCACCACTGCCTCAAGGAAGAAATATTGAGGGAGTTTTATCGGAAGTCAGTCAACATGAAACTAAACGTACCGACCTTAGACCTGGCAAAATTTTATCAGGCCTGCAACCCAAGTAAAACTTTGGTGGTAGGAAATCCCGAAGAGCAGAAATATTATATAGACTTTGCGACGGTTCGAGGTAGCGATATTATTAGAGAACTGCAACGAACTATTACTCTGCTATCTGGCAATAATCCTAGCTGCCAGTTGTTCACGGGACATATTGGCTGCGGTAAATCGACAGAATTATTCCGTCTCAAAGATAATTTAGAGAAAAAAGGGTTCCAAGTGGTTTACTTTGAGTCTTCCCAAGATTTAGATATGGGGGACGTGGACATCAGCGATATTTTATTGGCGATCGCCCGTCAGGTTAGCGAAAACTTAGAAGCTGCAAAAATAAAACTACGACCTGGATATTTCCAAAAACTTTTTGGAGAAATAGCTGATATTTTACAGACTTCCATTGATGTTAATGCGGAAGCGGAACTGTCAGTTGGCATAGCAAAAATTACTGCGAAAACGAAGGATTCTCCAAAATTACGCTCTCAGTTAAGACAATATCTCGAACCTCGAACCAGCACGATTTTAGAATCAATTAATGAAGAGTTATTGGCACGAGCTAATGAGGAATTAAAGCGACGGGGAAAGCAAGGATTGGTAGTAATTGTAGATAATTTAGACCGGGTGGATAACTCTCCTAAATCCTGGGGACGGACCCAACCTGAATATTTATTTGTCGACCGGGGAGAGCAGTTGAAAAAACTCAACTGTCATGTGGTCTATACTATTCCTTTAACTTTAATGTTTTCTAACGATTATGGCAGACTTTCTAGTAGGTTCGGAGTTAAACCAAAGGTTTTACCAATGGTGCCGGTGCAATATAGGAGTTTAACACCTACTGAAGAAGCTACAGATTACGAACCTGGTATGGCATTATTGCGCCAGATGGTATTAGCTAGAGCGTTTCCAGAACTTTCGGAAAGAGAGCGTATCGAGCTAATACCAGAACTCTTTGATACTCCAGAAACTTTAGAGAGACTTTGCCGAATTAGTGGCGGTCACATGAGGCGTTTGTTGATGTTGCTTTATAGTTGCTTGCAACAGGAAGACCCGCCTTTTTCTCGGGAATGTTTGGAAGATGTGATTAGGGAATATCGAGATGATATGCTCAGAGCTATTACTATTGATGAATGGGAATTGTTGTTTAAAGTGGTGCAAAAACAAAGGGTGACTGGGGAGGAGGAATGTCAAACTTTATTGAGAAGTATGTTTGTTTTTGAGTATCGCGATCGAGAGGGTCATTGGTTTGAAATTAATCCCGTTTTGGCAGAAACTAGCAGGTATAAAGCTTGGCTTCGCGAGAACTGTTAAGGGGAGCATCTCAATTTTGTAAAAAAACCAATATTTCAACGCTCGTTGTCAGTTGTCAGTTGTTAGTCGCCCCACTAACAACTGACAACTGACGACTAACAAGTACGGGCTAAACTTTTAGTTTTTTTCATTCCCCCGATGCACCCACAGTTTCGATATCGAAGCAGAAAAGGATAATAAAAAAAGATGAATGCTTTCAGAGAAAAAAATAATAGTGCCGCTCATAATCAGCGATCGCTCAAAAGATTAGTAAGAGCCCTATCATTATCTGGAGGTCAGTTTTCCTTAATTTTAGCCTGCTGTAACTATGAAAGTTTGCAAGATAAAATAGTAGCTTCCCTCGTTAAAGAATCTTCTCTAAAAATAGACAAATTAGTTTTACCTGAAAAGGTAAATACTCTATACACAACTATTAAATGTCAATTAGAAAGGTCTCCCGAGCAACCTTCTGCTTTAACAATTTTTGGCTTGGATAAAGTTGAAAATATTGACGATTTACTACTTTCTACCAACCAAGTTAGAGATGAGTTTAGAAAAACGTTTAATTTTCCTATAGTTTTGTGGGTAACAGACGAAATTGTAGCAAAACTAATTAAATTAGCGCCAGATTTTAAAAGTTGGGCGGCCGCGACGATTAAATTTGAACTCTTAAAAGAAGAGTTAATCGAGCTACTTTTAAAAAACCGAGAAAACTTTTTTAAAGAATTTTATAACAGGGAAAAATCTACAGCTAACGAGAGGGAAGAAAGCGATCGCTTTGTTTTTGGCTCTTCCACTAACCGGATCGGCTACAGCTATCCCGCACTGCAAGAACCAGCATCGGCAAACAGTTTATGCCAAAATTTTCGTCAGGAAATAGAGCAAGCTCTCAAAGATTTAGGTAGTTTAACAGAAGAATTAGAACTGGTTCTCAAAACCGATTTAGAATTTATTTTAGGTTGGGATGACTATGCTTCTGGCAAGCTCGATAGTGCCTTAGCGCATTATCAAAAAAGCTTCTCTTTTTGGGAAAAAGAACGAGAAAGGCTGGATTTGTTAGAACCAGAAAAGCCTAGTTATCCAAAAAAAAGCAATCGCTATTTGCAATTAGAAAAGCAAGGAATAATTTACTTTTATATAGCTTTATGTTATCGCCGGAAAGCGAGAAGCAACCCTCTAAAAAACTCTGAAGAATGGAAAAGAGCGGGTCGTAATTTCAAAAAGTCTATACAAATATTTGAGCGTGCAAATCTTCCTGAATTAGTAGCAGAAGTAATTACTTTACTAGCAGAAGGGCTGCAACAACTGGAAGCTTGGGAAGAATTGCAATTTATTGCTAAAAAAGGAATCGAACTACATTTTCAATATTGTACCCACAAAGAAGTAGCAAGAGATTATGGTTTTTTAGCGGAAGTAGCTCTTGCTAATTATGATTGGCAGGAGGCAGATCGGTTAGCATCTCTAGCTTTAGAAATTTTAGCTCGACATGGGAAGTCTCTGCCCGCCGAAGGTAATTTATATAGATTATTGTTAGGGCGCAGTCTGAAAAAAATAGGAGACGATCGCCAGGCTTTAGAATTGTTAGAACTTTCGAGAAAAACGGAAAAAGAAGCTCTACAACAAAGTAATTCTACTCCCAGTAATAAGAGCCCGAAGCTGTACTTAGATATTTTAAACGAGTTGCGATCGCTCTACTACGAAAAGGGTCAATATCTCAAAGCTTTTCGCCTAAAAAAAGAGCAGAGACAAGTGGAGCATCAATACGGAATGTTAGCTTTTATCGGTGCCGCCCAGTTGCAATGCCAACAACAAGTTGGCATAACCGACCTCTCGCCAACTCGCCGCATCGTGCCAGAGGAAATTGCTGCTTCCAGTCGCCAACAAGATATTAAAAACTTATTAGAAAGAATTAGCCGCGACGATTATAAATTAATTATTATTCACGGTCTTTCTGGAGTAGGGAAAAGTTCTTTAGTTAATGCAGGGTTAGTGCCGACTATGGAAAGCATCAGCATTAACGCCCGTAATATTGTACCAGTGGCGACCCGAGTTTATAGCGATTGGATGGCTGAGTTAGATTCGGGTTTAAAAAAAAGGCTAAAAATAGAGGAAGAAAAGCAAAAAAGCAGCGAGGTTGTGGAGAGGGAGGATTTAAACGAAGGCATACCTACTTGGGGAAAAGAAACTACAGAATTATCCAGGACATCTCTGCCGCGCGGCTTGAGAAACATAATACATAATATTAAGAATTTAGAAGTCGAACTTCTGGAGCAGTTGCAGAAAAATGCTGAAAATAATTGGATAACTATTTTAATTTTTGACCAATTTGAAGAGTTTTTTTTTACCGTACAAGATAGGGAGAAAAGAACGGCATTTTATAATTTTTTGCAAAAGTGTTTTAAATTGCCTTTTGTAAAAATAATTTTGTCCATGCGGGAAGATTATTTGCATTATTTATTAGAATGCGATCGCTTAGAAGGTTTTGATGCCGTAGGTCATAATATTTTAGATAAAAAAAATCGCTATTCTTTAAGTAACTTTTCTCTCTCAGATGCTTATAAAGTCATAGAATGTTTGACCAAACGAGCAAAATTCGATCTAGAACCAGCCCTAATTGATACTCTGGTCAATGCTTTAGCAGATGAGAAAGAAGAAATACGCCCCATTGAATTACAAGTAGTAGGAGCCCAACTACAAGACCAACAACCTCCAATTACCACCTTAGCTCAATTCAAAAAATTAGGTACTAATTCCAAGCAAGCCAAAGAACAATTGGTCAGAAACTTTATCGAGCAGGTTATTAAGGATTGCGGTTTAGAAAATGAAGAAATAACCTTACAAGTCTTGTTTTCTTTAACGGATGAAAAATTTACTCGCCCTCGTAAAAGCAAAGAAGAAATAATATTTATCGTCGGTCAAAAAATGCAAATTTTTTCCGATCGTTTGGAGCGAAACTTTTATCGAAAAGATGAATCGAACCCAGAAGGGGATGGCGTAACCCAAGCGATCGCTTACGGCAATACCGGGCGAAACTACCAACAGGATATCTACTTAATTTTAGAAATATTAGTTGATTCTGGTTTAGTTTTTGTCTGGAAAGAATTCTCAGAAGAACGCTATCAATTAATCCACGATTATTTAGTCTATCCTATCAGGAAAAGATTTGGTTTAGAAAAACGCTTGCGTCAAGCAGAGGCCGAAAAATACAAAGCAGAGGCGGACACAAAAATAAGTCAAGAAAAACTAAATCGAGTTTTGCAACAGCGACTAGCAGCAGCAATAGTGGGAGTCTGTTTGTTTGGATGTTCCACCCTAGCATCAGTCTTTTTTTGGCAAAGGGCAGAATCAAGAAAATATCTGGCAGAAATCGAGGCCTTAACAGCAACTTCAGAGGCTTTATATTTCTCCAATCATAAATTAGATGCTTTGCTAGAAAGTTTAAAAGTAGGGTTCAAGTGGAAGGAATTAAAAAAAAATCTCGGTCGCGGTCGTACTTTAAGCGAGACCAAATTCAGAATTGCTGCTTCTCTACAACAGGCAGTTTACGGCGTTAAAGAAAAGAATCGATTAGAAGGACATCTGGATGTAATTTGGGGAGTAGTTTTTAACCATGACGGTAATATAATCGCCTCGGGAGGCGCAGATAAAACTGTCAAGCTATGGTCGCCGGATGGCACTTTATTAAAAACCTTAAAAGGTCACGAAGAAAATATTACCAGACTGAGTTTCAGTCCTACAGAAAATCTCTTAGCTTCTGCTTCAAGAGATAAAACGATTAAGCTCTGGAATATCGATCGCGAACTTTGCAATTTATCTCTAAAAGCTGCTAACAACAAAAGCAGCCAAGAACAATTTACGACAGATATTTTCAATACTAATTCCTCAATTATTCCTGCAAAAATAGGCAGTTATTGTCCCGTTAATTCCACAGAGATTGGCAAATATTTCTGCGCCCAACAGCAGGATTTTAACTGCAGCATCCAAGCCAGACCCCTAATTCTTGAAGGGCATACTAATACCATTCTTGCTGTCAGTTTTAGTCCCGACGGTCGAACTTTGGCATCTGCTTCTTTGGATAAAACCATCAAAATTTGGAGCCATACTGGTGTTTTGCTGCGGACCATAGAAACTGAATTTGCGGTTACTTGGGTCAGCTTTAACGTCAATAGCGATATTGTAGCTGGAGCGGGGGATGATGGAATCGTGAGACTTTGGAACTTAGAATCGGGTAAATTATTAGCAGTTTTACAACATAGCACTCCTGGAAGCGTTAAAAAAGTTTACACTGTCAATTTTTCACCCGATGGTAAAAGCATTGTTACTGGTGGGGAGGATCTTTTAATTAAGCTTTGGAGTTGGTCTGGAAAAAAGGCTGTTCTGGAAACAACGATGAAGGGACATTCTAGCTGGGTTCTCAATGCAATTTTTTCGCCAGACGGTGAAACTATAGCTTCTTCTTCAGCAGATAATACCATTCGCTTGTGGAACCGCGAAGGGAAAGAATTAAAAATTTTGGAAGGGCATGGAGATAAGGTTACTCAAGTCAATTTTAGCCTTGATGGCAAGATTTTAGCTTCGGCAAGTTATGACAAAACCGTTAGACTTTGGAGCATTAACGATTTAGAGTTACAAATCCTTCAAGGGCATAAAGATCGAGTTTTAGATGTGGCTTTTAGCGCGGATGGGAAACTTTTAGCTTCTGGCGCTCGGGATAATACTATTAAATTATGGACTCGCCAGGGGGTTTTGTTACAAACTCTCCAAGGACATAGCGATCGCGTTAAGAGCGTTGCTTTTAGTCCCACTGCCAAAATTCTTGCTTCTGGTAGTTATGACAATACGGTTAAACTTTGGTATTTACAATCCGATCTTCCTTGCGACGAATCTTCTATTTCTAGTAATAATTTAGAATTTGTTGATTATCCATTATTTAGGGAGCATCTCATCGAAGCAAAAATGCTTTCTTTCCTATTACCGATTACCTATTACCCATTACCAAAAAGCGTTAAATTCCTGGCTTTATTCATTCCCCCGATGCACCCATTATTTAGCTCTCCTTGCTCTGTAATTGTAACTCTTCAAGGACATACCGATAGCCTTTTAGACGTTAGTTTTAGTCCCGACGGTAAACTAATTGCAAGCGCCAGCAAAGACAAAACTATTAGGTTGTGGAGCATTGATGGTACATTGCTTAAAACTTTAAAGGGGCATACTAAATGGGTAAATAGCGTTAGTTTTAGTCCTGATGGAGAAATACTAGCTTCTGCTAGCGAAGATGGAATGGTTCATCTTTGGAGCTTAAATTCGACTTTAGTTGAAGGTAAATATGCTGAAATAGATGGTTTGTTGCTAAAAAGAATTAAGGCTCATCATAATGTTATTTTAGATGTTAGTTTTAGCCCTGATGGTAAGAGAATTGCCACGGCAGGTTATGACAATAGAGTTAAATTATGGGATCTCCAAGGTAAGTTACTGGCAACTTTATTAAAAGGAGCTAGCGATAGCGTCACTAGCGTTAGTTTTCATCCAGGGGAGCAGATCGTTGCTTCGGCTAGTTACGACGGCAAAATTAAGCTTTGGAGTACGGATGGGGCCTTGTTGAAAATTTGGAGTGGCCATGAGGATAGCGCCATGAGCGTCAGTTTTAGTCCCGATGGGACTTTACTGGCTTCGGGCAGTTATGACACGACGGTTATGTTGTGGAATTTGGACTTGGACGATTTATTGGTTAGGGGCTGTAATTGGGTTGAGGATTATTTGAGGACTAATCCTAATTTGGAAGAAAGCGATCGCCTTCTTTCTCTTTGTCAAGACATTGCCTCCAGCAGCGATTAACAACTTTGCCAGCTTTTGTCACTGATGAAATAACTACTCGTTATGAGTATGAAATAACCTAAGAATATAGGCTGCTAGTTTTTGGTTGGTCTTAAGTTAAGGTAAAGTAAAGTAAAGTAAAGTAATGTAAAGAAAAATTAGTTAAAAACTCTCTAGGTTAAACCAGCCGATATTTATCCACTTTTAAGAAAAGAAGCGAAACGTCCCATGGAGCAATCATTTTCAACCAGACTTTCTGTATCAATTGCAGCATTTTTTCTAGCAATATCTTTATGGGCGATCGCCCCTGCAGCACGAGCTTATGACAATCCAGAGTTACTCCCTGAAATTCAGACCCCAATCATAGACCTGGCCAAAGACCTAACCGAGATTCAAGAACAAGAACTGGCCGACAAACTCGAAAAATTTGAATCCGAAACTGGTTGGAAACTGCGAGTTTTAACCCAATTCGATCGCACCCCAGGTCGAGCAGTAAAAGACTATTGGCAGCTAGACGAAAAAAGTGTCTTGCTAATCGCCGATGGTCGGGGGGGCAACTTACTAGGTTTCAACGTAGGACGCGCCCTTTATCAATATCTACCCCGAACCTTCTGGGTAGAGCTACAAACCCGTTACGGCAATCAATTCTTCGTCAGAGATAACGGCGAAGACCAAGCCATAGTCCAATCCTTAGAATCCATCGAGACTTGCCTGCGCCAAGGAGGTTGCCGAGTAGTGCCGGGATTACCGCGAGAGCAATGGATTTTAACTCTAATTACCTCAGTTATCGGTGGAGCGATCTGTGGATTTGCCGCTCAACCTCGCGAACCGGGACAATCCTTTGCCTGGCAATGGGCCTTGATTTTTTCGCCTCTTTGGGGTATTCTATTTATCGCCTTCGGAATCGGCCCCGTAGTTTCTCGAACTTCCGACTGGGTACCTCTGGTTAGAAATATCTCTGGTTTTCTCATCGGCCTCTTGGTAGCCTATCTGACTCCCGTACTTAACGAATCTTCTACATCGGAAATGTAATCGTCAGGGGCGGGCGCTGAATGTTTTAGAGCTTGGGAAAAAGTGCTTTTTCCCAAGCTCTATTTAAAAATGAATCCTATTAAAAAAACTAACTATTATAAAAACAATGGAATGGCACCCAACAGATGCTAAGAGTTTGGCAATTATAGATCGAGAAATAGGTTCCCACGTCTTTTCACCAGCAGAGTATGAAATTGTCCGCCGGGCGATCTATGCTACGGCAGACTTTGAGTATAAGTCTCTGATTGCTTTTAGCGATCGCGCTTTACAATCTGGTGCGGCTGCTATGGCTGCTAGAACTACTATTGTGGTAGATGTGCCGATGGTTCAGGTGGGAATCTCTAGGGAAATTCAAAGCACTTTTGCTAATCCGGTATATTGCTCTCTCGATGCTATTACCAGAGTTCAAAAAGAAAAAACGAAGGCAGCCTGGGGTATTGAAACTTTAGCTAAACGCTATCCAGAAGGAATTTTTGTCATCGGCGAAGCTCAAACTGCCCTAACTACAATTGTCGATTTAATCGAAGCAGAAGAAATTAGACCTGCTTTGGTTATTGCTACGCCTTCTGGTTTTGTGGGAGTAGATGTGGCTAAGTCCCGACTGAACGATTCGATGATTCCTCATATTCGGATCGAGGGGCGCAAGGGTAGCGCCGTGGTGGCGGTGGCCATAGTCAACGGTTTGGTGGATTTGGCTTGGCAAGCCTACGGACAACAAGGCCAGGGTTAGTAATAATTAATAATTAATAATTAATAATTAATAATTCAGGTTTAAAGCCTCTCTTTTTAGGATAAGTAGTCATGCAAAAATATTTACATACAATGATTTCTTATTCCCCCGTAGAACAGGCGTCTCGCCTGTTATCCGGTTAGTTGTTAATTTGGAAAATGTTAGTTGTTAATTGGGAAAATGTTAATTGTTAATTGGGAAAATGTTTACGGACGGGCCGATCGCCTGTTGCTTTTAAGTTCCGAACGTATCTGGCGACTAACTTCAATAAAAACGTCTTTTCTGAGAAAAGGATAATCGCTAACCCAGAGATTTTGACTGGGAATATAAATATCGGAACACAGAGCAATTCTGCTTAAGTCGTTTCTATCGGACATTACCACCATTAAAGCGACCTGACCGGGAGTTATTTCTTGATAAGAACGACGTAAAGGTGCTTGAATGCTAGTGGTAAATCCCGTGCGATCGCCTACTTCTAAATTGATGCGTTGTTCTAAGCTATCAACAATTACTAATTCCCCTCTTTTATTGACAGTTTCTTCTTCACCAACAATTTCTTCTGTAATAAATACATCTAAAACTCTTCCTTGCCAAAAACCGCTATATGGATAGCGGCGATATTTGAGGTTGCGCAGACTGGCGGCAAAAACCGGCCCCCACAACCAGTAAAGACCTGCGATGAGTCCGGTTACTAATAACAAAGAACCACCGCTAGAAAAGAGTAAAACATTAATAACGGCAATAACCGATGCCGCTACAGCAGAAATTAAAGCCCTCTTTAACACGTCAGAAATTTTTCCCCAGCAATAAGCATATTGGTCGCCAGTGGCGACGGCGGGAATTAGTTGTTCGTAAGTCTTGCGAGTTAAAGGAATTAACATACATATTTTAGATTTTATTTGCAGTTTACAATATTGTGGATGGTTAGTTGTTAGTTGTTGGTTGTTCCTCCCCAATTAACAACTAACAATTAACAATTAACCATTAACAATTAACCATTGCCTAAATTATCTTTTCCAAACCATAGATTAAAGTCGTAAGTGGAAGGACTTTGCGGATAGCTAAAAGCACGCCGGGCATATAACAAGCGCGATCGCTGGTATCGTGACGCAGGGTGTAAACCTGACCCGCAGCCCCAAACATAACTTCTTGATGGGCGATTAAACCGGGCAAGCGGACGCTATGAATGCGAATTTGTTCGTCAGCCGAAGCACCCCTAGCGCCCTGTAACTTTTCGCTTTCTTCAACTTCTGGGGGATTAAAAGTTTTACCCAACTCCGCCAACATTTCAGCAGTTTTAATAGCAGTGCCGCTAGGAGCATCAGCCTTTTGATTGTGGTGAAGTTCTATAATCTCAACATGGTCGAAGTATTGAGAAGCGGCGATCGCTGCTTGCTGGAGGAGAACCATACCGATAGAGAAATTAGGAATAATCAAGGCCCCAATGCTAGCTTTTTCGGCAAACTCAGCCAAATCTTGAATTTGTTCGGGACTAAGACCGGTCGTACCGACTACAGGGCGGATACCGTAGGCGATCGCCGAACGGACATTATCGTAAACCCCTTTTGGGTGAGTAAAATCAACCATAACTCCCGGCTGTTTTTCCTGGCCTGCCATCGCCAACATTCCTTCGAGGTCGCTAACGATGGGTACTTCCAAAGGGCCACATCCCGCTACTTCGCCAATATCGCGACCTTGGAGTTCCGGGGTTATATCGATGGCCCCGAATAGAATAAGGTCCGTGGAATTGGCCACAGCTTTAACCACTTCGCGGCCCATTTTACCCGCCGCACCGTTAACGATTACTGGAACTTGAGCTTGAGTTGTCATAATTTTAAGTCAGGGAAAAGTCAACAGGAGCATTTTACACCACTACCGAAGTTGCTTCTTTTGGTAATGTTTAATTGCCAATGTTATATAGCAATTTTATTTGAGTTGTATCCAAAAGCCTGACGCTTTTTGGTAATGGGGAAAACGGTAATAGGTAATGGGGAAGAAGGTTGAGAGCATTTTTTGCTATTAGTAAAAAGCATTTTCTTCGTTTACATCTCATTTGGAAACGTTATATAGCAAGCCGTAGATCGTTCGTGATATTTTAGAAACCCGGTTTCTTAAAGAAACCGGGTTTCTGGCCCCCAAATTTTTCATAATCCATTTAGGATTGCTATATTCAATGGGTTGAACTCAAGAATGAATAAAAGCAAGAATTTGCCGCTTTTTTTTTCAGAACAGCTTATTTTGTAACCCAATTTTTTTGTAAATAATAATATCTTTTAATAAACCAAAAAATTAAATAATTAAAAATGAGCTATTTACGTCTCGTTAATTCATTTTTGTTTGGGATACTAAGTAATAGTAAAAAATCGAGTAACCTGCCTAAAAAACATTACAACTTGGTACTATTAAATAGCCTAACCGTGACCTTGCTGGTACTAGCAGCGAGGCAATTGGGATGGCTGCAACCCTCAGAACTAAAAACTTACGATTTATTCGTAAGACTAAAGGGAAACCAGCAGCTAGATTCCAGAATCCTTTTAGTTAGTGTAACAGAAAGCGACATTCAAAACATAGGAAGGTTGCCCCTTTCCGATCGCATCCTAGCTGAGACATTAGCCGAACTGCAAAAATATCAGCCCGCAGCGATCGGTTTAGACATATATCGAGACCTTCCCGTAACTCCTGGTAACAAGCAATTAGTAACTCAGTTTCAGGCACCCAATATTATTGCCATTCAAAAAATCAAAAGTGCAGAAACACCAGGAGTCAAACCTCCTCCTAGCGTACCGCTAGAACGAGTTGGTTTTAACGATTTATTGCTCGATAAAGACGGAGTAGTCCGCAGACAATTAATGTTCGCCAGCGAAGAAAACAAAATATATTTTTCCTTTTCATTGCAAGTAGCTCTATTATATCTGAAGCGGCAAGGAATTAAACTAGAAAACAGTCCAGAAAATCAAGATAAAATTATCTTGGGTAAAGCTGTATTTATGCCATTAGTTTCTAACGATGGGGGATATGTAAGCAGCGACACTCGCGGCTACCAAATATTAATAAATTATAAAAGTTCCGAAAAAATAGCTAGAAAAGTCAGTTTAACAGAATTATTAAATGGAGAAATTGAAGAAAGTTGGGTCAAAGATAAAATAGTGCTAATCGGTACCACTGCTCCCAGCGCTAAAGACTTATTTCTTACTCCTTATAGTCCGGCAGAAACCGAAGAGCCAAAAATGTCAGGAGTTGAAATCCAAGCACAAATGGTAAGTCAGATCGTCACTGCTGCCTTGCCGGGTAAAAGACAAATTAAACCCTCCGATAATTTTCTATTTGCGAAACTTTCCGAATTCCTACCAAATTTGTCATCGCTGTTTTGGTTTTGGCCGGAGTGGGTGGAAGCGATCTGGATAGGTAGCTGGTCCTTGGTGGGTGGATTATTAGCTTGGCGAGTCGCCCATCCGGTGAAAATAGGGTTATTATTTACGGTTTCTAATGGTATTTTATGGACGATTAGTTTCGTTTTATTTCTCTTAGGCGGGTGGGTGCCTTTAGTGCCACCAGCATTAGGATTTGTGGTATCGGGGATAGGGGTTATTGCCTGGAAACAACTTTATTATTCGTTGTATGATTCCCTCACTGGTTTGCCAAACCAGCAGTTATTTCTCAATAGTTTTAAGAGGAAAACTGACAGCGGCAAATTACCAGCCGTAGATTTGATGGCAAACAAAAGCCAAGTTGATGTGTCATCTGAAAACGATATAATAGGGGTGTTGTATGTAGATTTAGATCGTTTTAAAGCTATTGACGATTGTTTCGGTCATGCTACGAGCGATCGCATTTTAATTGGTATAGTAAAAAGACTTCAAAAATGCTTATTAAATAACGAAATTTTAGCTAAAATATCCATAGATGAATTTGCTATAAAACTAAACCAAATTAAAGATGTCGAATCCGCAATTAAAGTAGCAAAAAAAATTAACCAAGCTCTACAAAAAGCATTTTATATCGGCGATACGGAGATAACAATTAGCGCCTGCATTGGTATTGTGGCGGAGCCAAATATAGAGAGTAAAGCCTCGACAATTTTAAGAAATGCTCGGATCGCAATGTATCGCGCTAAAGCAAGAGGTCCGGGAAATTATCAAGTGTTTAAAAGAGCGATGCGCGCCGATGCAGTGGAAATATTGCAGTTAGAAAGCGATATAATCAAAGGAATAAGAAGGGAAGAATTTTTACTCTATTATCAGCCTCTAATCTGTTTAACAACCGGCAAAATAATAGGATTTGAAGCCCTAATTAGATGGCAACATCCAACATCGGGTTTAGTTACTCCCTGGAAGTTTATTCCGGTGGCTGAGGAAACCGGTTTAATAGTTCCCATGGGAGAATGGGTGTTAAAAGAAGGCAGCCGTCAGCTAAAGGTTTGGCAGGAGAAGTTTCAATTCGCTCCCCCTCTAATTATGAGCATCAATTTGTCTGGGAAACAGTTGTCTCAACCAGATATATTTGAGAGGATAAAAGAAATTATAGAAGCATCGGGGGTTGGGGCTGAGAATGTAAAATTAGAAATAACAGAAAGCGTAATTATGGAAGATGTGAAAGAGGCGATCGCTCTTTTAAATAAACTTAAATCCCTGAACCTAAAACTAGGAATAGACGATTTTGGTACGGGCTATTCTTCGCTAAGTTATCTGAATAGCTTTCCCACTGACACTTTAAAAGTCGATCGATCTTTTGTCAGTAAGATGGAAATAGAGGGAGATGGCACTAACACCAGCATCGTTAAGACAATTATTAATTTAGCTCATTTGTTAGGAATGGATATCATTGCGGAGGGAATAGAAACTAAAGAACAGTTGGAAAAACTACGTTTGCTCGGCTGCGAATACGGTCAAGGTTATCTCTTTGCCAAACCTTTACCTTCGGCGGAAGCTGAGGCATTATTAGAGTCCGATCCGCGATATTTGTAGTAGCAAAAGTTCGTAGTAATCGCTTTAGCGATTCATAGATATCAATCGCTAAAGCGATTACTACAAGCAAGTAGGGTGCGCAACGCGCACCATTTATTATGAATAAAAGCATCGCGCACCGTTTTTATAAATCGATAATTAGGTGGCGATCGCCTCCAATAAAATTAAATCTTAAATTACTGCTAGAGTTAGTAATTAAAAAATCCAAGGTAATATTTTTTTCTGTCTCTGGGTCTATTACTTCATTAACGTTCGACATTAAGAACTTATCTCCTAGCTCGTTTGTTACAAACAAATATTCTCTATTAATTAAATACCCGATCTTTTGATGATTAATAATTGTCAAATTAATTTTTAGTATATTTTTTTTCTGCTGACGGGAGTTAATTTTAATACTAATCTCAACTATCCCGACGATTTGATTAATTTTGCCGTAAGTTACAGGATTAAAACTTAAAAGTTTCTTTACCAACTCATCCACAGTAACGTAAGGATTTAATTCATAAATTTTACCATCTTTAGCCTGGAGTTCGGTTTCCATTTCCATCCGCAACCATGCTGCATTTTCAATAGCTGTCTGAGTCAGTTCTTTAAGCGATGAATATATCTCGATATTAGCCTTTTTGGAATAACCAGGAAAATAATCTTTGTTTAATAGGTAATCGATCGCATCCCGAGATTTATTAAAAGCCGTTTTGTTCCGTTCGTAGTGCAATAAAATCCAATGCTCAATTGCAATGCTGGAGAAGGCAATATTAACAACTTTTTTACCTCTGCCAGGTTTTTTAGCATTCTCAAAAGCTTCTTGATGTTTGGTATAACCATCTTTGTCAAAAACTGCCCACACTTCATCATAATCGCGGCTAGCTTCGCAGGCAATTTTTACCAAATTTTTCGCATCTGTTTTAATCGACTCGCCCGGATTTTTTAACGCTTTAATTTGCTCTTCTTCGCTTGGGTAAACTGTTATAGCAAAATGTTGAAATACATCATCTTGTTCGGCGATCGCTTCAAAATAAATACGTTCCGTATTAGTACCTTCGCAAACGATATAAATCGAAGGCTTTAACTGTTTCTTCTTCTTTCCTCTTTTCCTACTCATCGCCAAAAATAAACTCCATTTCTTTAATATTAGGTTTGCCTCCAAATTTACCCTGCAAATACCACTCGTCAAAAGGCACGTCATCTTTTACGCCTTCAAAATCTTGTGCCGAAAAAAGCTCGGTTGCACCATATTTATCTTTCTCTGTAAAGTAGATTTGGTCTTTTCTAAACAATTCCCAATCCAGTAGAGTTGTTTCGTGGGTAGCAAAGATTATTTGTGCGTTTTTAGGATTACTTGCTGGATTATGAAATAATTTTATTAAAAACTTACAAAGCTTAGGATGCAAGCTATTATCTAGTTCGTCAACGATAATAACATCACCCATTTCTAAAACAAATAAAATTAAACCGCCCAGTGCATAAAGTATTTTAGTTCCCGTTGATTCTTGCTCTGACAAATCGAATTTAACCGTGCTGGCTGGATGACGATTTTTGTAGCTTTTATGAACGGTAAGTATTTCATATTTATGACGATCGATTATCCATTTTAGCACCTCGTCTGGAATATCTTCAGGCGACTGCTCCCCAAAATTTACTTCACTTTCTTCAATAAGAAAGTTATCGATTTGAGTATCAGCAATTCTCATTAATTTTGCCAGTCTTTTTTTAAGATTTTTGTTTTGTAATAACTTTTTAGTAATATCTACTTCTAAGACTTTTCTAATATCAGTGTTATTTGAGCTAAAAACAACGTAGTCTTCAAAATATTCATATATTTTGCCCATCTGTTGGTGTTCTTCCGCTGCAACTAGCGATAAATAAGCAGATTTCTTGAAAGCTTTTTTAAAAACTTCATCTTGGTTTTGAAAAGAATCCCCTAGAGTAACTTTTGACCTTTCACGTTCGAACAACTTTTCTTTTTTATTCTGGGGGTGAAAGTACAAACTCTCCCCAATCACTTCTTGGCGATCGAAGGTTAAATTGTATTCGTACATTACTCCATCTAAGATGAAAACGAATTCAAAATTTGTCGGTTTTTGCGAGCAAGCTGAATCTAATAGAAAGGGTTTAAAAAAAGTAATATCGTCGTTAACATCAAAATTTACTTGATTGATAAAATGTAGAAAATTTGAGAAAGCTTCGATAATATTCGACTTACCAGAAGCGTTAGCTCCATAAATAACCGCAGACTTTAGCAGCCGGAGATCGTCGCCCTCTATTGGAGTAAAAACATTATCCGATTTTACATTAGATTCGTCGGCGATAAGGCTTAAAGTCTGCTTTTCTTTAATCGATTTAAAATTGCTTACAGAAAATTCAACTAACATAATGGCTCTCAAAAATTAATAATAAAATTAACATAATTATAAATCCGATCGCCATTAAACCCAAAAAGCGATGTTGCATCCGCAACGCTCCGCGATCGCCCCCCAACAATAATTTACCCGAAATGTCTGGGGCCTGCGTTGCGCAGCATACGCCAATATGCAACAATAAAATACGGTAATTAAAACAAAAAATCGATCGTGAGTCCAACAGCCCAACTTAGCAACACCGCAAACGCCAAAACCCCGTCAGCAGGTAGGCGGCGTCCCGTTTTTCCCTTCACCGCAATTGTGGGCCAAGAAGAAATGAAACTGGCCCTCCTCTTAAATGTCATCGACCCCAAAATAGGCGGGGTGATGATAATGGGCGATCGCGGCACCGGCAAGTCCACCACCATTCGGGCCCTGGCCGATCTATTACCGGAAATTGAGGTAGTGGCGGACGATCCCTTCAACTCTCACCCCAGCGATGCCGATCTGATGAGCGATCCGGTACGCGATCGCGTCGCCCAAAACCAAGATATCCCCGTTATCGCCAGAAAAGTCCAAATGGTAGATTTGCCCTTGGGCGCTACGGAAGACCGAGTTTGCGGCACTATTGATATCGAAAAAGCCCTCTCGGAAGGCGTCAAAGCTTTTGAACCGGGACTGCTTGCCAAGGCTAACCGTGGCATTCTATATGTAGATGAAGTTAACCTCCTCGACGACCACCTAGTTGATGTCTTGCTCGACTCGGCAGCTAGCGGCTGGAACACCGTAGAAAGGGAAGGAATCTCTATCCGTCACCCCGCCCGTTTCGTATTAGTTGGTTCCGGCAACCCAGAAGAAGGAGAATTGCGGCCCCAACTATTAGATAGATTTGGAATGCACGCCGAAATTAGAACCGTTAAAGAACCCACTTTGCGAGTAGAAATTGTCGAACAGCGAGCCGGTTTCGATCGAAATCCAGAGGAATTTTTACAAAAATATCAGCCAGAACAAGAGGCATTACAAAAGAAACTGGTAGAGGCTCAAGGTAATCTTAATTCTGTAGAAATTGACTACGATTTCCGAGTAAAAATTTCTCAAGTTTGTTCGGAATTAGATGTGGATGGTTTGCGCGGAGATTTGGTAACAAATCGCGCGGCAAAAGCTTTAGCAGCTTTTGAAGGTCGTCAGGAAGTAACCGTAGAAGATATTGGTACGGTGATTACTTTATGTCTGCGACACCGACTGCGGAAAGACCCCTTAGAAAGTATCGATTCTGGCTCCAAAGTGCAAAAGGTTTATAGTAGCGTTTTTGGCTTGGCAGAATAGGAATAATTAATAATTAACAATTAATAATTAACAATTGTTAATTGTTAATTACTTAAAACTACCATGTCAAAAATAATTCTCGGATTAGACCCGGGGCTGGCTAGATTGGGATTTGGAGTAATTAAATGTCATAACGAAACAGAAGTCGAAACGGTGGATTTTGGTGTCATCCAAACTCCTGCGGGGGAAGAAATGGGGCGGAGATTAAAAACAATTTATGACGATTTGCACGTCTTAATTGATACTTTTAAACCGGACTTTGCGGCGGTGGAAAAGTTGTTCTTTTACCGGATGGGAAATACAATTATCGTCGCCCAAGCTAGAGGAGTGCTAACATTAGTATTAGCTCAACGGGAGGTGCCTTCATTGGAGTTTACTCCGGCTCAAATCAAACAGGCATTAACGGGTTATGGCAATGCTAACAAATTAGATGTGCAAGAGGCGGTGGCGCGGGAATTAAATTTAGAAGAAATTCCCAAACCTGACGATGCTGCTGATGGTTTGGCGGTGGCTTTAACTGGGGCTTGGTTGGATAACGATAGATCGATTTGATTTAATTTTTAGAGGGATTTATGATTATTTTAACTACTCAAGAAATTGCTCGGTTTCGCTCTCAAATCTCTGAATATGAAGAGGCGATGGAGGCTTTAGATTTAATAGAAGATTGCGAGGGAGATTTGGAGGATGCGGCGATTTCTTTGGCTTTAAAAGTCGGTATGGAACCTAATACTTCGGAGAATTGGTTGAAAAGCGAGGCTAAAAGATGTCGGGTTGGTATTTGCGAAAAAGAGTTTAGGGATGATTTAATTAAGGGTAATTTGACTAACGCTGTTGGCTATTTATTGGAGAAGAAAGTTTGCCCGCCATTGTTGGCAGCACCGGTGGTTATTTATGCGTTGAAAACGGGAATTGAGGATTTTTGTCAGCCTTTGGATTATAAATTGTAATGTTTAACTAATTTATTCGTCGTCGCCCAGAAACCCGGTTTTTGATAAAAACCGGGTTTCTTGATTTCCAGCTTGCAAGCGAATAATTTGAGGTCGGTTTTCTTCCTCCGAAAAATGACAGCGAACAGCATCGCGAATCATTTCTCGAATACTTTCCAAAGAATCAGCTTGAGTAAAAATTGACTCGCCTAACGCTCTGGCATTATAACCTTCGTCTGGGTCTTCTTCAACTACAAATACGATTTCAGTCATCCTTAATTCCTCCAAACTTCTTCATCATAGCCCAGAAACCCGGTTTTTCTAACAATACCTTCGCCATTTGTTTTAACGGTTGGGCTCCGCGAACCTCCACCCAACATCTTCGAGCGCGAAACCAAACTATTTTGTTGGGTTGAGCGAAGCTGCACCCAACCTACGAATCTATAGGAGTAAAGTCGTAGATAAATTTATGACTTTTGCCTGATGTCATTCTGGGGCTGGTGTTTATATTATGAGAATATCGAACAGCAATTCAGTGGAACCAAAAGTTATGAAAATCAAATTCTTATCTCTACTGGCAGGAGTTTCAGCCGCCATTGTTTCATTTAGTCCGATGGCAGCTAGCGCTGAAGGATTTCGCAACCGTTTCTCGGAATTAAACCTCACCCCACAACAGCAAGCTGAGATAGAGCAAATTCAGGAAAATGCTAAATCTCAAATGCAGAACCTTCTCACCCCAGAACAACGGCAGCAGTTTGAAACTCTCAGACAACAAGGCCGGCAGAAAGGTAAAGGTTTACGGCAGATGAATTTATCTGCCGAACAACGGGAACAAATGCGATCGCTTCGTCAGTCCTCCCGCGAGCAAATTCGTAACGTCCTGACACCAGAACAACAGGACCATGCGTCAAAAAATGGAGGCCCGCCGAGGTCGGGGTCGCTCTGGACCTAGCAATTAATATCAATTAACAATTAATAATTAATAATTAATAATTGAGGGAAAAGTCCGGGATCTTTGTTCTGCCTTCCATTCCCCTTTTTCCTCTCTTTATTTTCTTATGGTTATTTATTGCGACTCGATCTAACGACCTTTTTTTTGAACTATTTTTCCCTAAAAAACTAGGAGGGTTGCCGTCTAGCTTCAGCTAAGACTGGCAACCCTTTTTTTTGCTAAAAAAAATCGACTTTAATTCTTACCCAGGCAGTTTTTTTACTGCCTACTTTATTCTTTTTTCAGGCTGGTAATGTAGGCGCTCAACCAAGTCCCAGGAGCAAAAGCCATGGTAATTTTTACCCCTTCTTCTTGATTTTGAAGGAAGAGAAGAACGCCGTCTTTTACTTGTACCTCGTCTGCTTGAACGTAAGTTTCGCCTTTGTCTGAGACCTGCTGAGTTAATTTAACGTACCAATAATAGCGTCCGTAAGAAATTTCTGCTGGTTCGCTCATTTTGCACTCCTTTTTTACCACAACTTCCCAATCCTAAGTTAAATAGATGCTTTTGTCAAGGATTGTTTTTTTTATTAATTTTGCGGTCCGAACATTTGTCTGATTTAGTCGGAGCGATCGCCTCCCAAAACTTATTTTTTGCCATTAAAAATTCCCACCATTTTCTGCTGGGAAGGGCAAAATTCATAATTTAGATTTTAATAGCTATTTAGATTTTAGATTCGAGCTTAAATTTGGTGAGATAAAAAGAAAAGGGGGCGATCGCTCTGCGAGGTTGTCCGAAATAATCTATCCGCGCGCCCCACTCGCCACCCTAGCTATCTGTAGCGGAACTCAACAAAGACCTTTCAAGTTCCATTCTTTGTTTGGCATTATTGAGAAAGTAGCCGCTTACCATCGCCGAAGCTAGCAAACTGCCGAGTTGTTCCCTACTGGTAGTAATAGCTACCCCAAAATGCTCCGGCGGTAGGCTTCCTAACATACTTCTAAGATTCCGTTCCATCAACCGCGCCACTTCGGAGTCTGGTTGGGACAGTTGAGATACGATATCAGAGTTCATAGATTGAACGTACTGCAAAAGATGATTGTCGTCCTTGGTGCCTTGAGAGTTTTCAGAAAAGTCGGGGTTTTTGTTTGATAAGTCATTCATGGTTATTTCCCTTATTCGATAAAGTTATTTTCTTTTAGTTATCTCCATACTAGCAACGCTCTAACCAGTCTCCTAGTGACAGCAACCGAACTCTAAGGGCGGTTTGTTCTACTCTTGGGACTTTAAAGCACGCTTTAATTAAAAGATACTATTACTCCCTATTTTAGTTCCCGAAATACTGCCTCGCCTCAATATTTATTTCATGCTTCGGTTCGGTAATCCCCCTTCTACCGGGAGGAACAGCCGAAAACTCCCCGAGTATGGTTTGGATATCTTTAAGTTGTAGGGAATAAATTAATAACAAAGACAAGACAAATTAATAATTAGATATAGCAATCCTAAATGGATTATGAAAATTTTGGGGCCAGAAACCCGGTAACTTCTGCGAAACCGGGTTTCTAAAATATCACGAACGATCTACGGCTTGCTATAGAGGAGGAAAATTATGAATGGAGTTCGCGATCGCCAAAACTACCGCTGGCTGGAGGACGAGGTTAACAATGCCAACCGCGTCCATTCCGTAAAGGAAATCTGGTTTGAGGATTTGGCAAGTTATTTAGAAGAAAATTTAGGAATTAACGATTCTGGATTTGATGCTAAAATCTATGGAAGTAAAAAAATTCACGACCCGGAGGCCATAGATGTAAAAGTTATTGAAAGCCAGGTAGTCGGTTGGGAAGACGAGCTAAACGACAAGTCGCGATCGGTTAAAAACTGGTTGGGCAAAACTAAAAAGCAAGTTCTATCCCAGCTAGAAAATTGGGCATCAAAATTTCAGAAAAAAGTCACGACCCAGGGACCGATGTAAGGGACTTTCCCAAGTCCCAGTGGCAAAAGTGGGAGATCGGAGCGATCGCTCTGGCATCCCGGGCAAAAATCGCCATAGCTTCTGCCAATAAGTAGTTAAAAGCACAGAAGTAATTCGTGAGCCAAATCAAAACAATACAAAACCATTGGAGGTTTAATTAATGTCAATTACCGATAAAAAGACTAATAAATTCCGCAGAGTAACCACCCACACCTTGGCAGTCTTAGTCGGTATGGGCGTGACCCTAGCTAGCCTGCGGTCGTTTCCAGCATTAGTCATGCCCCCGGCCAGTGCGGATAACCACCTCCCAACCTCCGAAATGGTAGCCCAGATACCAGGTTCCGTAAGAGCGAGGGCGGGTAACTTTGTCGCAGAAGCGGTGAACCAAATAGGACCGGCGGTAGTTCGCATCGATACCGAACGCACGGTATCTAACAATTTTGCCGATCCTTTTAGTAACGATCCTTTCTTCCGTCGCTTCTTTGGGGAAGGTGTGTTTCCCCAAATGCCCAACGAATATCAGCAACGGGGACAAGGATCGGGATTTATCATCGATAATAGCGGTATTATTCTGACTAACGCTCATGTTGTCAAGGGAGCAGATACGGTGACGGTAGTTCTGCGAGACGGACGCAGTTTCACCGGAGAAGTCCGGGGAATAGACGAGCCCACGGATTTAGCGGTAGTGAAAATTGACGGAGAAAATCTGCCCGTTGCCTCTCTGGGAAGTTCTGAGAATGTGAGGGTTGGAGATTGGGCGATCGCCGTGGGCAACCCCCTGGGATTGGATAATACCGTTACTCTGGGTATTGTCAGCACTCTCAAGCGTCCGAGCTCCCAAGCCGGCATCCCAGATAAGCGCCTAGATTTCATTCAAACCGACGCTGCGATTAACCCGGGTAATTCTGGGGGTCCGTTGGTGAACGATCGCGGCGAAGTTATCGGCATTAACACTGCCATTCGCGCCGACGGTCAAGGCATTGGCTTTGCCATTCCTATCGATAAAGCGAAGGATATTAAGGATCGGCTGGCTCGCGGAGAAAAAATTCCCCATCCTTATATCGGCATTCGCATGATAACCTTGACTCCAGAGATTATCGAACAGTTGAAGCAGAATCCAAATTCCTTGGCGATCGTTCCCGATACTAAGGGAGTCTTGGTGATGGAAGTGATTCCGAACAGTCCGGCGGCGGCGGCCGGTCTGCGTCGCGGCGACGTCGTGACTGAGATCGATAACGAGGAGATTACCAGCGCCGAACAGTTGCAAAAGTTGGTAGAAAATACCAACATGGGCCAGTCTTTAAGCATCTCCATCCAGCGCGGCACGCAAACTCAAAAGATATCGGTCCGCCCCGGGGAGTTGCAGGACGCTCGGTTTTAGGTAATCGGGAAAGCGATCGTTCGTAGCGATCGCGAAGAGCGATTTATATAGAATAAAATCGCTAAAGCGATTACTACGAACGAGCTTTCTGGGGCTAAAATACTACTTGTATTTTTGCTGTAAAATAGAATCTGACAATCAAATCTTAGGTAAAATCAACCGATGTCAAATTCTACGTCATTGAAGTCGAGATCTTTTGGGAAAATTTATGCTAAAACTCGGTCATTTTTCATAGTTAATAAATCTGGCATTTCATCTCATTCCCAAAATACAACTCAGCCACAAGCATTGTCTGCTTGTTTGGTCAAATGTACGATCGTCGGCAACAAAGATTTTGCCGCAACTTGATTCTCTTGGTAAACCTGGTAATCGCTATAGGTTCTCTCAAGTTCTTGTTGCGTCAATTCCAATAAATTCGCTATCTCTTCTGATAGTTGATTCGCAGCGATCGCGGAATTATTTGCAGACTCAAGGTCGTTGTCTGTTTGCTTTAATGCTGTTTGTTGCTGTTCGAGCGATTGATTTTTAAGCTGCTGATATTGACAGCGTAAAGTGCTAAGATGCTTGTTTAAATTTTCTTTGTATTCTTTTAATCCAGAAAGTAAATTTCTAGTGTCAGTCATATTTCAATTATTCATAAATATCAACATTGCTAGAGTCAAGAATATCTAAAGCTGAATCGTCTAACTCTACCACAGATTTTAAACTATGATAGTCGCTCCAATTCTTCATAGGAAATGAAGCCAAGGAAACGCAGAAAAAACCGTGTTCGGTGTAAAAAGTCGCTCCTCTTTCATACATTAATATTAAAGGCTCGTAGGGGGCGGGAAGGTCGAGTTTCTGTACTGTGGTAGTATCTGCGATCGCCCCCCAGCGAAGATACCACTCGCAAGTCTGTTTGATATTCTTGCGGAGTCGGAAGTTGGCTAAATGTTCTTTGAGTTGCGCGAGCGCCTCATCAGAAACTTCTACCGACGAAGATATCTGTGCCGCCACATCGAAAAAGGGCCATAAGTTTTGGCAATCTAGGGTTTTAGCCCAGAGAGACATCCGTCTGAGATACTCCTGGAAAAGGGCGACGTGAGAATCTATTCGAGAATCGTCTGCCCGCCAGTTAATTGTCAGGAGACGGTCAAGTGCAGTTTGGGTTAGCTCTTTGGTAATCATAGAATTAGTGCCTCAATAATTTTTACTAAAGCCTCAAGTTTAGATAGCTCTAAATCTCCAGTAGGAAGTTGCGTCGCTGCAAGTCCGAGCAACTTCCAATGCTCGAAGGGATCGCGCATAATGTCGCATAGCGGCGCTAGGTCGTGGGCACCGTAATGTTTGGAGGTTGCTTTATTGTAACCCTTTTTCCAGGCTTCGGGATGGGAGGAACGAAAGGGAAGTCCTCGTTTCATCAGCGCTTGCTCTACATATTCGTGAGCAAATATGCGTTGGAAGGTGTAGAGGTCATCTCCTGACAAGGTACCTCGAATAGCAGATATCCATAATTCGGCAATTTCTGGGTCTGCGGCAAATCGCTGACGATCGACTTGTCCCGCTCCCACAGCAATATCATGTTCTTCGATAAAAACGTGGTTGCGAACCGCGCTAACGATATTTTCGGGAATATCTAAATTAGCTGCAATTTGAGGAACGTCATCCCTCATTCCTCTAATTTGTTTGTAAGTTGCCTCGGCTCGTTCGTCGGGATCGGCATAACCTGCTCCAGTGGGACGTTTGTTTGGAGAAGGATTGGGCAAGCGCGAACTTTTTGGAGGTTTAAAAGCGATCGCTGCGTTTTGCGTAAGAGAACTGGGACTATTAAAAGCCCGCAGTTTTCCTACCCGATATTCAAGCTCTTGGCACGCCAAAGTTGCCAATCTGTGAGCCGACTCAGTTGCACTGTCCGCTTTTCGGTAGTAAGTTTGTCCTTCGTCAGTCACAGTTGAAACTCCGCGCACCTGTTTCATCACCTGTTCTGTCAATTCTCGTTCTTCCACTGCTTTATCTTGCCCTTTGAGTACAAAACGTTCTGCCGCTTCCCCTTGCTCCAAACTTCGCTCCGCCGAATTGAGAGAAGTTTCGGCGCGATCGTAAGCTTCTAGGGCAGTTGTAATATCAAGTCGCAATAAACAATCCCCTATAAAATAAAAAGAGGGAAAAGCCTAAAGCAAGTCAGAAATTGACTTCCACGCTTCTAACTCAATTGTTAATTGTACATTGTTAATTGTTAATTGATATAACCGCTACCTTTTGTCAACTCCTGGTAGTGCGAGTATTTCTATCGCTACCAGAAAAAATTAAATGCAAAGGCAGTTTATTGCTAAAACTAACTGCGCTTCCTATTGTAGGAATAGAGACCGATTTTGTCAACTGAGGCAGATCGTCTTTGGTTCCCCTTCTCTCGGGCGACTACCCAACCTAAATTTTTGCTGTAAAATAGAATTTGACAATTAAATCTTAGGTAAAATCAACCGATGTCAGATTCTACGTCGTGGAACGATCGCTCTTTATCCCTTATAGATAGCATCGTCGAAACAACCCTCAAGGGTCAAATTCGCTCTAAAGAGCAAGTATATCAAATGCTCGTAGAGCAAATCGAAACCGGCAGCGGCGAAATCTTCGATCGCTGTCTGGCAGATCGCTTCGCAACGACCCAACAGCAAGTAGATACGGAAACCGACGAACTAAAACAAGCAAAAGCAACCCGCCGCCTGCGAGCTCTCAAAACCATCCGGGGCGAGTGGGAAAGGTGGCAAAAAGAAAATCAGGTCCGAGAAGCGATCGCCTCTTCGATACAAAAAATCTTCGCTGCCGAACCAGAAGACCGCCTAACTGTCCTATTAGGCGCCATAGATCCCAACCAAAAACAACCCCTCAGTTTAAAACAACTAGAACAACTAGCCAAAGCATTAAAATCGCCCCAACTACCGGAAAGCGCCGACCCAGACCTAGAAAACGACCTCCAACAGTTCCACAGGGGCATCGCCCTGGGACTAGCTTGCTGGCAGCGACTGGAACCTCATCTAGTTAGCTGGATGTACCAGCGTTCTTCCCTCGGTTTTGGCGGCACGGGCGATCGACCCAGCCCCTGGGAGTTGTGGGCAAAAAAAGCCAACAGCCCTTTCCCCTCCGCATTTTTTAATACCATCGCCCTCGATAAATCGATCGTAGAATTTGCCGCAAAAATTACTATCGAAAAAAGAGATTTAGTAGAATTAGCCGTAGTTTTACAATGCCTCCAACGAGGGCTGGTTCAATGGTTCGATAAATTGATTTACGACGCTAAAGTAGGAACTAAACTTTCTATTTCTACCTTTTTAACCTTTGCCGCTATCTGGTGTCAGCTAGCTGATGGCTTCGGCAGCAATTCTAGTTTTGTTAATGCTTGTTTTCAGGTAGCCCTACAAATTCTGCGCGCCTTTTCTAGGCAAAAATATTTCCCTCTTTATGGCGGTATTTTTGCTTCCTTTTCCGGGCAATATCTCAAAGATACCCTCAGCTATTTAGACAAACCCATGCGCCGGGTTAAAGGTACTGAAGAAAAAGCGAGAATTTTAACTTTATTGGGTTATTCTCAGCAAACTTTAGGCAACTACGAAGGGGCATTAGCTTTTCATGGAGAAGCTTTAGAAATAGCTCGGGAAATGGGCGATCGCTCCTGCGAAATTGCCAATCTAAATCATATAAGCCGCACTTATGTCGCGCAAAAGGATTATGGAGAGGCTATTAATTACAGCCAGCGGGCTTTAATTCTTTCTCGGCAAACAGGCGATCGCCAGGGCGAAGCTAATGCTTTAGCGAATTTTGGTTATAGCGAAGTTTTCCAAGCCAGGGCAGAAGAAACAATGGAATTAGAGGTTTACGAAAGCTCTATTAATTATCTAGAACGAGGTTTGGAGTTGTCCGTGAAATTAGGCGATCGCCAAAGTCAATCTCTATGTTTTAGCAGTCTTGGCATTGCCTATATTGTTTTAGAAAAACCAGAAGAAGCCCTCAAAAATTTAGCCGAAGCTTGGCAAGCGGCACAATACACCGGAGATTTATATCTTCAAGGTATTAATTTGGCTTATCTAGCCCGGGCTTATTATAGTTTGCAAAATTTCTCTAAAGCTATTTCTACTGGTTCCGTCGGGATGTATCTTTTGTCCCAAATTGGCGCTAGCGACTGGCGAGAAACTGCCGCTTTACTAATAGTTTTACAGGGGCAGTTAGGAGAAGTTTTTCAAAAGGAATTACAACAGCAGCGAGCGCAAATTCTTCCGATTATCGGCGTGGACGGTTACGACTACATCCCAAAACTTTTAATTGAATATCGCGAATCTCTTGATTAGATAATTAACAATTAACAATTGTTAATTGTTAATTGTTATAACTCGCCCGCCAGAAACCGGGTTTTTTTGAACAATACCTTCGCCATTTTCTTGTAGGTTGGGTGTAGCGATAGCGCAACCCAACGAAGATGTTGGGTTGCGCTGTCGCTCCACCCAACCTACGAATGGTATTTTTTCTGCATGGCGAAGGTATTTTTGAAAAAACCCGGTTTCTCGTCTCTGCGTTTCTAAGGTTCCACCGTGACTGGAGTTCCTATTTGCACCTTTTCGTATAAAGCGACCACATCTTCGTTGCGCATCCTCACGCAACCGTGGGAAGCCGCACTGCCTATGGAATTTATAGTTGGCGTGCCGTGGAAGCCGATGGTATTTTCTCCATCGCTCCAAAAACCGATCCACCTCAGCCCCAAAGCCGTATTCGGCCCCGCAGGCATTATTTCTCCCGTCCAGGGATTTTGCCATTGGGGGTTTTTGACAGTTTGGATCACTTCAAACTTGCCCGTCGGCGTTTCCCAACCGTCTTTGCCGACTGCCACTGGGTAACTGGTTATTTGCTTTTCTCCGTCAAAGACGTAAACTCGGCGATCGCCTAATCTCAATACTAAACGAATGTTCGAGCCTTCGGGTTGTCCTAGATGGATTTCGTAGTCTTTTTTTGGGTCTAACACTTTTGGTAGAGGTATGCGGACTGGTTGGGGGTTGGTTCTGATGACTGGCGAATTGTTGTTTGCTATTTCGGCCGTAGGATTGGCGATCGCCCCCAGTTGACCGCAGCAAATCCCCATTCCGGCTATCAGCCAGCCAAAGATTAACTGTTTTTTGAATCTTGTCTTTTTCCTAGTATTAAATGCTCTTTTATTTTCATTTTGCTCGCTCATCGTTTTTTCCCTCCAATTAACAATTAACAAATCAACATTTTCCCAATTAATTATTAAGAGTAAATTCAAGGCTCCACTATTACTGGAGTCCCTATTTTTACTTTTTCAAATAAAGCGATCGCGTCTTCATCGTACATTCTGACGCAGCCGTGAGAAGCTGCAGTTCCAACGGTTTCCTCTTCAGGGGTTCCGTGGAAACCGATATAATTAGTCCCGTCCGTCCAAAAACCGATCCATCTCGCCCCTAAAGGGTTAGTCGGTCCTGGAGGGACGATTTCTCCAGTAAAAGGATGTTCCCAACTGGGATTTTCGATAGCTTGGATAACTTCATAATTCCCCGTCGGCGTCTCCCATCCATCTCGACCTACAGCTATGGGATAACTTGTTTTTACCTCGTTATCTTCATAAACATAAACCAGGCGATCGCTCAATTTAATTACCAAACGAATCTCATTTCTCTCATCTGCATTATTTGCCGGACTGTGGTTTCCCGGGCTCAAGAGATTTTCTAATCCCTCTTTATTTGGGAGTAATTTTGGTTTTGCCCGGGGCGAGATTAAATCTGCCGCATCCGTGGAGACTCCCACTTCTCGACCCGATCGATCTGCCCCAGATAAAGCCGCCGCCTCTAGTGGAATGAAGTTTAATAGTATGGCTGTCAATAGCCACAACCTAACTATTTGATTCCTCATCTCGATTTTTGTTTTATTTTCTTCGATCGTTGTTCGCTTCCACTGCCGCCGCTTGGGACGGACTAATGGAATTATGGTCGATTTTAACCGCAGTTTTTTAGTTCGTCTAGTTTCTTAAGTGCTGTTTTAATAAAAAGCAAAAAGTGGCCATATTAGAGACTTGTCAAAAAGAATTATGGATGATATGGTTTGGGCAGATTATATTAGATAAATTAAATCGGGGACTGTTGGAGCGCGAAAGCATCTAATGCCCAAGTAAAACTAAAGCGAGGCAATCATGCATTTTCGGAAAAACAAGATTTTAACAGGGGCTTGCCTGTCCTTGATGTGTTTGGCATCGGCCACAGCCGCCCAAGCTGCTCCCAAAGAAGCAGAAACACAAGAAATTGCCCAAGCAGAAACAGTGGCCCAAGGGCGTTTCGGTGGGACCGCTGCCCAATATGAAATTGTAGGCCACGTTCGTAGTGTTGTAGGCCATGTAGTAACAGTTCATGTAGAGGAAGAAGCAACCATAGGCGTTGCAGGCATAGCGGCCAACGATGGAGAACCAACCTTCGTATCCGTTGACGTAGAAGAGCGGGGCCAAGTCAGGGCAATTTATATGCCCCAGAGCGCTCTGGGAGTAACCGGCTTAATACCGGGGATGCGGATCTATGCGGCCATGAGCGATCGCGGCGGTAAAGACTGCGTTGATTACTTCAAAGTCATATCCGCAGCAATGTATGAGAACATAGATAGCGGTGCAGTGCGATCGCTCATCCGGCGAGAATTTGGCAATGTCGGCAGCCCGGTAGTACCCCAACTGCCCGAAGTTCAACCGGTTTCGCCAAGCAGAATTCGGACCCCCGTTACTCCACCACCACCACCAGCCCCTATCAGAGGACTTTGGTAAGATTTTTGCTCGAAGCTACGAGCTAGTTCCATTTAACAATGTCACCGTTTCTGACGGTGGCATTGTTTTTGAAAAGTTGGTTATAGTAGTTTTGTGGCTCAACTATTAATCGAGGAGAAACCAAAATGGGCGCTATGAAAAAAGTCTTACCACTATTAATACTGCTGGCATTAACCGGCTGCCATAAGGATACCAACGCCAA